>CAVUWP010000001.1:0-102545 GCA_963745085.1 uncultured Alphaproteobacteria bacterium
AGCCAACTCCGATGCCCGCCAGGATCGCGCCGACCGGGAACCCGGTGAAGATCAGGACGACCAGCGTCAGCAGCATCAGGTGCGGCAGCCAGTCGACCAGCATCAGGGCGCGTCCTGCGCGGGCGGCAGCGGTCGCAGCAGACGGCAGCAGCCGGCGAGGAACAGGAGCAGCGTTCCGACCGGCAGCGCCGCCTTGACGACCCAGCGGAACGGCAGCCCGAGCGCCGCGCGCGACGCCTCGCCCTGCTCGAACGAAAGCCAGGCCAGGCGCACGCCGAACCAGAGGAGCACCAGGCAGACGGGCAGCAGCAGGACGACCAGCAGCACCCGCTCGAGGCGTGCCCTGGCGCGGGCCGACAGCCGCTCGCGCAGGATATCGACGCGGACATGGCGGTCCGCCAGATAGGCCCTGCCGATCCCGAGCATCACGCAGGCGAAGAAGAAGTGCCATCCAGCTCCTGCAGCGGGGTCCAGCTGAACTGGAGGAACCGGCGCGTCGTGATGTCGAAGATCGCGACCAGGATCAGCCCTGGCAGGAAGACCAGCGCCGCCAGCGCGCCGCCGAAGGCGACGATCTTCCTGGCGGCCTCGCTCGGAGATGGCGAGGTCCCGGACTCCCCGGTTGCCAGATTGCCGCAGTTTCTCCGGCGGGACAACCGCGCGCGGCGAGCAGACGGTGCGCCGGCGTGCACACGGTGTGCACATGGGCGTGCACACGGGCGTGCACACGGGCGTGCACGGGCAGACTGGACATGATCGGGCGCAGCGATAAGAATAAATCAGGAACACGGAGGTTGCCACATGCTGCCCGATCCGGACCTGCTGGTCCCCGGTCGCGTGCACGAGGCGACCGGGCAGGGCCGGCTCGCCTTCGCGCTGGCGCTGGCCGGGCGGCTCGCCGGGCCGGTGCTGTGGGTGCGCGACGCGCGCGCGGGCGACGGGCTCTATGCGCCGGGGCTGGCGGCGTTCCTCGATCCCGCCAGGCTTGTCCTGGCGCGGCCGACGGGAGCGCTGCCGGTGCTGCAGGCGGTGGAGGAGGCGCTGCGCTCGGGCGCCGTGCCCCTGGTCGTCGCCGAGTTGGCCGAGGCCCCGGACCTGACGGCCAGCCGGCGCCTGCAACTCGCCGCCGGCACCGGCGGCGGCAGGGGGCTGTGCCTGCTGCCGGAGGCGCGGCTGTGCAGCAACGCCGCCGAGACCCGCTGGCGCTGTGAGCCGGTGGTGGCGCCGGTGCCGGATGGCGGCGGCGTTCCGGGGTCGGACGCCGCCCGCCAGCGGTGGGAGATCGTCAAGAACAAGCGCGGCCGGCCGGGTGCCTGGGAGGTCCGCTGGCAGGCGGGCCTGGGCTTCGTCGAGGCCAGGCGGGCCGCCGAGACGGCATGAGGAGCCGGCGGAGGCATGCGGAATGCGGGCTGGTCGCCCGCATGCGACATGCCCTCGGCCTGCCGCTCCGCTTTCGGCCGAGGCGCCCGGCCGCACCGCCCGGCACGACATCAGGGCGATGCGCAGGCCCGCGCGGTCGCAGAAGGCGGCGAAGGCCGGACGCGGCATCCGGCCTGGCGCGAGCATGGCGGGCACCGGGTGAGCGTGCCGTCCGCGCGCGGCCGGCCGGCGTTCCGCTGCCGCCTATCCGGCCGGGGCATGGCGGATGTTGGCGCTGGTCGCGGGAATGCCCGTCTCGCGCCGGCAGATCTCGGCCAGCCTCGCGACGCCGGCGTGGATCTGGGCCTCGGTCGGCAGCGCGAAGCAGAGGCGCAGGCAGTCGCGCGCCGACGGGCTGGTCGACCACTCGGCGCCCGGGTTGAAGTCGACCCCGCCGGACTTGGCCGCCTGGTAGAGCGCCGAGGTGTCGACGCCGGGAATGCGCATCCAGAAAAAGATGCCGCCCTTCGGCGCCATGAACTCGGCCGCGGTGCCGAACTCGCGCTCGACCGCCTCGACCATCGCGTCGAGCTTGGCGCTGCGAGCCGCGGCTTCAGCGCCGCGACGTGGTCGTGGAAATGCTTCGCGAAATAGTCGGCGACGACCATCTGCTCGAGCGCGCCGGTGCCGCGCATCGCGTCTTGAGCGCGCAGCATGCGGCGACATAGCGCCCAGTCGGCGACGAGATAGCCGAGCCGCAGCGCCGGGGCGAGCGTCTTCGAGAACGAGCCGATGTGGATGACCCGTCGCCGCCGTCGAGCCGTGCAGCGCCGGCGGCCGTCGTCGTCCCAGACCAGGTCGGCATAGCACTCGTCCTCGAAGATCGGCACGCCGTGTTCGGCGCGCGAGCGCGAGCAGCGCCCGCGCGCCGCTCGAGCGGCATGACGGGCCGGTCGGGTTCTGCACGGTCGGGATCGTGTAGATGTATTTCGGCGTCGATGCCCTTGCGCCTTCAGATCGTCGAGCAGCGCCTCGAGCGCGTCGATCCCGAGGCCGTCCTCGTCGAGCGGCGCGCCGACGATGTTGGCGCCGCGCCGGCGCAGCCGCGTCAGATGCGCCGCCATAGGTGTGCTCCTCGAGGATCACCGTGTCGCCCGGCTCGAGCAGCAGCTGGTTGATCAGGTCGATGCCCTGCAGCGAGCCCGAGGTGATCAGCACGTCGTCGGCGTCGGCGGCGATGCCGCGGCCGCGCGTAGCTTGCTCGGCGACGAACTGGCGCAGCTCGCCGTAGCCCTGCGGCCCGCTGTCGAGCGCTGTAGATCGCCAGGTCCTGCCCTTCGCGCCGCAGCACGCGCGTCGCGGCCTCGATCAGCGCCTCGACCGGGATGCCCGCCGCGGTCGTTGTGGCCGCCGACGAAGTTGTACTCGGAAAGCCGGCCCAGCGCGGCGCGGCCGGCGGCAGGTCGCGGGCGAAGAGCGGCGCGAAGTCGAATGCGGTCATCTGGGGCGGTCATCTGGGGGCGGTCATCTGGCGGCGGTCATGTGGCTTCTCCCGGCATCCGGCCGGTGTCCCGGTCCGGCATTGCGTCCACCATGCCGCTGCGGGCCGGGTTCGGCCAGCGTCCGTGCGACGATGATCAGGGGCGTGATGGCACGGCGGCCGAGACACGCGGATCTCCTCCAGCACCCGGGCCTGGCCCATCCTCGCCCCTCCATGACCTCGCGGAGGAATTCAGAAACCGGACACGTCGCGCGCTACCTGAACGGGACAAGAGCACTCGCCACCTGCACGGCCCGCCACAGCCCCTTCACAGCACCGGCGAAGCTGCCTAGGCTTCGCGGAAACCGGGAGGCAGCGCATGCGCGGGCTGATGCAGGACTGGCCGCTGAGGGTCTCGCGGATCATCGACCACGCGGCGAAGTACCACGGCGGGCGGCCGGTCATCGGCCGCTCGGTCGAGGGGCCGATCGTCCGGTCGAGCTGGGCAGCGGCGCGCGGGCGCGCGCTGAGGCTCGCGCAGGCGCTGGCGCGGTTGGGCGTCCGGCCCGGCGACATGGTCGGGGCGATGGCCTGGAACACCGTGCGCCATGTCGAGGTCTGGTACGGCGTGCCGGGCGCCGGCGCGCGTGCTGCACTCGCTGAACCCGCGGCTGTCGGCCGAGCAGCTGGCCTACATCGTCAACCATGCCGGGGACCGCTGATCTTGGTCGACGCCGACCTGGTGCCGGTACTGGAAGCGGTGGCGGACGAGCTCTCGACGGTCGAGGGCTACGTGGTGATGACCGACCGCGCGCACATGCCGGAGACGCGGCTGGCGAACGTCCGCTGCTTCGAGGACCTGCTGGCGGAGGCGGATGGCGACTTCGCCTGGGTCGACGGCGACGAGAACGACGCCTGCGGCGTCTGCTTCACCTCTGGCACCACGGGCGGCCCGAAGGGCGTCGTCTACTCGCACCGCTCGAACGTGCTGCACGCGCTGATCACGGTGCAGCCCGACATGTTCTGCCTGTCGTCGCGCGACGTGCTGATGCCGGTCGTGCCGCTTTTCCACGCGAATGGCTGGAGCACCGGCTTCGCGACGCCGCTGGCGGGCGCCGGCATGGTGCTGCCGGGCCGCCAGCTCGACCCGGGCTCGCTGATGGAGATGTTCGCCGAGGGCGTGACGGTCTCTGCGGCGGTGCCGACGGTCTGGCTGCCGCTGCTGAAGCACCTGCGCGAGACGGGCGAGACGCTGCCGACGCTCGACCGCGTCGTCATCGGCGGGTCGTCCTGCCCGCGCGCCGTCATCGAAGCGTTCCAGGACGAGTACGGCGTGCGCGTCCTGCACGCCTGGGGCATGACCGAGACGTCGCCGATCGGCACGATCTGCAGCTTCAAGCCCGAGGTGGCGGCGCTCGACCGGCCGGCGCAGCTCGACGCGCAGGGGACGGTCGGCCACCCGCCCTTCACCGTCGACCTGGCGATCCGCGACGACGAGGACGCCGAGCTGCCCTGGGACGGCGCAACGCAGGGCCGGCTGATGATCCGCGGCTCGGGCGTGATCAGGCGCTACCTCAGGACCGAGACGGACGCGGTGGACCAGGAGGGCTGGTTCGACACGGGCGATGCGGCCACGATCGATCGCCTGGGCTATGTGCGGATCACCGACCGCTTCAAGGACGTCATCAAGTCGGGCGGCGAGTGGATCAGCTCGATCGAGCTGGAGAACGCGGCGCTGAAGCATCCCGAGGTCTTCGAGGCGGCGGCGATCGGCGTGCCGCACCCGAAATGGGACGAGCGCCCGATCCTGCTGGTCGTGCCGCAGCCCGGCAAGGCGCCCGACCCGGACAGCATCGTCGAGCTGCTGAAGCCCGGCTTCGCCAAATGGCAGCTGCCGGACGAGATCCTGTTCGTCGACGAGATCCCGCACACCGCGACCGGCAAGATCTCGAAGCTGACGATCCGCCGGCAGCTGGACGAGAGGGGCTACAAGCTGCCCGACCTCAGGTGAGCGGAGAGGCTGGCCGCGGCGACGGGCAGGGCGACGGGCCGGGGGACGGGCCGGGCGATGGGCCGGGCGACGCCTATTCGCTGATCCTCGAGGCGATCGACCGGGGCGACGTCAGGCCCGGCCAGCGGCTGGTCGAGACCGAGCTGGCCGAGCGGCTGGGCGTCTCGCGCACGCCCGTGCGCGAGGCGCTGAGCCGGCTCGAAGCGCAGGGGGTGGTCGCGCGGGAAGGCCGCGGGCTGCGGGTCGCGACGCTGGACCACGACCAGCTGGGCGAGCTCTACGAGGTGAGGGGCGTCGTCGAGGGGCTGGCGGCGCGGCTGGCCGCCCGGCACGCGGCGCCCGAGGAGATCGCGGTGCTGTCCGACATGGTCGCGGCGGATCGCGAGACCCTGGGCGACCCGCGCGCGCTGGCGTTGGCAAACCGGCGCTTTCACCGCCAGCTGCACCGCGCCTCGCACAACCGGTACCTGATCCAGATGCTGGACAGCATGCGGCGGTCCATGGCGCTGCTGTCGACGACGACGCTGGCCGCGCCGGGCCGGGCATCGCAGTCGCTGGACGAGCATGCCGCCATCGTCGGCGCCGTCGCCCTGCGCGACGAGGCGGCGGCGCAGGCGGCGGCCGAGCGGCACATCTCGAACGCCTACCGGACCCGGCTGTTGCTGGAGGGCGGCCAGTAGCGCCGGTAGCGCCGGCGGCGTCCGGGCCGTCGGCACGACGCCTTCAGCGCCGGTCGCGCGCCCCGCTGCGCCCTTACCGGGCGCATCCGGGCTTCCGACGCAGCCCCGCCCCCACCCCCTGCACCGCCCTCGGCGCGTTGCGCCGGGGCGCTGCCGTGCGTCAGCGCCGGCCGAACAGGCGCTCGATCTCGGCGCGGCCGAGGGCGATCCAGGTGGGGCGGCCGTGATTGCAGGTGCCCGAATTCGGCGTCGCCTCCATCTCGCGCAGCAGCGCATCCATCTCGGGCAGGGTCAGCCGGCGGCCGGCGCGGACCGAGCCGTGGCACGAGATGCGCGACAGGATGGCGTCGAGGCGCGCCCCCAACCCGTCCGCGGTGCCGAGATCGGCGATCTCGTCGGCGACGTCGCGGACCAGCGCCGCCGGGTCGGCCCGGCCGAGCAGCGCCGGCACCTCGCGGACGGCGACGGCGCCGGGGCCGAACGGTTCGAGCACGAGGCCGAGCCGGGCCAGCGCCTCGGCGTGCTCGAGAAGCTGGTCGGCCTGCGCGCCGAGCTCGACGATCTCCGGCACCAGAAGGCCCTGGCCGGCGACGCCGCGCTCGGCCAGCTGGCGCTTCAGGCGCTCGTAGACCAGCCGCTCATGCGCCGCGTGCTGGTCGACCAGGACGATGCCGTCGGCAGTCTCGGCGACGATGTAGGTGGCGTGGAGCTGCGCGCAGGCGTGGCCGAGCGGCAGGTCGCCGGCGGGCTCTGCCTCAGTCCCTGATGCCGTCTCGGCCGCGGACCGGTCCGCCGAATCGGCCGGGGCAGCGTCCGGATCGGGCCAGGCGGAGGGCGGCGCCTCGGCAAAGGCTGCCGGTGTCGGCGCCTGCATGGCGAGCGCCGTCTCGACGGCGCGGCCCGAGGGCAGCGACCAGCCGCGTCCCGGCCCGCGCCCGGGTGCAAATCCGGCGCCCGGCGTCGCATCGGCTCGGAAGGCGCCGAGCGCGGCGGCGGAGACGGTGGTCGCCTGCCGGCAGCCGGCCTCGGCCAGGGCATGGCGGATGGCGGCGAGCACCAGGCCGCGCACCACGCCCGGCGCGCGGAAGCGGACCTCGGCCTTGGCCGGGTGGACGTTGACGTCGACGGCCTCGGCCGGGCAGCCGAGGAAGAGGACGACCGCCGGGTGGCGGTCGCGCGCCAGCACGTCCGAATAGGCGGCGCGCACGGCGCCGATCAGCAGCCTGTCGCGCACCGGGCGGCCGTTGACGAAGAGGTGCTGGGCGACCGCGGCGCCGCGCGAGACGGCGGGCAGCCCGGCATGGCCGGTCAGCCGGATGCCGTCGCGCTCGGCGTCGAGCGCCACCGCGTTGGCGGCGAAGGCCGGCCCGAGCACTCGGCCGGCACGGGCGAGCCGGGCGACAGCGGAATCGGTGGCCAGATGGGTGGCCAGATCCGGGGCCAGATCCGGCGCCATCGCTGCGTCGAACTCGACCGGTTCGGCACTGGATTCGGCCCTCGGTTCGGCCCTGGGTTCGGCCCCGGCTTCGGCCTCCACGCGGAAGAGCGTCCGCTCGCCGCCGCCGGAAAGGTCGGAGAGTCGAAAGGCGAGGTCCGGGCGTGCCAGCGCCAGTCGGCGCACGATGTCGGCGACGGCCTGCGTCTCGGCCCGGTCCGAGCGCAGGAACTTCAGCCGCGCCGGCGTGGCGTGGAAAAGGTCGCGCACCTCGACCGTGGTGCCGGGACCCCGCGCCGCCGGGCGAAGGGCGCCGATCAGCCCGGCCGCGCAGGCGATCTCCCACGCGTCTTCGCCGCGGACGCGCGAGGCAAGAACGAGCCGCGAGACCGAACCGATCGACGGCAGCGCCTCGCCGCGAAAGCCGAAGAAGCGCACGTTGACGAGGTCGTCGCCGTCGATCTTGGAGGTGGCGTGCCGCTCCAGCGCCAGCGCGAGCTCGGCCTTGGCGATGCCGCAGCCGTCATCGGCGACGCGGATCAGCGACCTGCCGCCATCGGCGATGGCGATCTCGATGCAGGCTGCGCCGGCGTCGATGGCATTTTCGACCAGCTCCTTGACGGCGGAGGCCGGGCGCTCGACGACCTCGCCGGCGGCGATGCGGTTGGCCGCGGCCTGCGACAGGCGCCGGATGCCGGGGGTCGCGGGTCCGATTCCGGGGCTTATCTTGGGGGCAGCCGCATTCATGCCACCAGACCTAGCACGGGATCGCGCGAGTCAGCAAGCCACGGATGCGCGTTCCGGCTGCGTCGCCGGCCGAACACACGCGGCCGGCGGTTCAGAACCGCTCGAGCAGGCGCTGGAAATAGTCGAGCTCGAGCTGCGGGCGCATCGGCTCGGCGGCGCGCCGGCGGAGTTCGCGCATGAGCTCGCGGGCGCGGTCGATCAGCGCCTGGTCGGGCACCTTGGTCGAGCGCCCGTCGAGCGCGCCATAGCTCGAGGTCGGCCGGTCGAAGGGGTCGTTCCGCGTCTGGTCGCGGCCCTCGCCGCGGCCCTGCCGCTCGCCCTGGGCCTGGCCCTCGCCCTGGCCCTGCTGCATCTGCTGGGCCAGCGCCTCGGCGCCCTCGTTCAGCCGGTCGAGCGCCTCCATCTGGTCGCGCACCGCGTCCGAGTTCGCATCCCTGCTCGAGGTCGTCGCGGGCCTCGCCCATGGCGCGGGCGGCCTCCTCGAGCGCGCGCGCTGCCTCGTCGCCGCCGCCGCCGAGCCCGCGCGTCAGCTCGTCGAGCTGGCGGCGCAGCGCCTCCTGCTCGACCGGCGAGCCCGCCGCCGCCCTGGCTCTGTCCGGGGCGCTGGCCCTCGCCGAACTCGTCGCCCTGGCCCTGGCCCTGGCGGCCGTGCTCGTCGCCGCGGCCCTGTCCCTCGCCCCAGCCGGGCTGCTGGCCGGGCGTCTGGCCCTGCTGGCCCTGCTGGCCCTGGCCGAGCTGCTGCTCGCGCCGGCGCTGGCGGAGCTCGTCGAAGGTCTGGTCCGACAGGTCGCGCTGGCGCTGGATCATCTCCTGCAGCTCCTGCATGGCCTGCTGGCCAGGGCCCATCTGGCTCTGGCCCTGCGCCGCCTGCAGGTTCTCGAGCATCCGCTGCAGCTCGGACAGCATGTCGCGCGCCTGGTCGCGCAGGCCGCTCTCGGCCTGCTGCTGCAACCGGTCGAGCATCTCCTGCAGGTCCTGCTGGCTGAGCGTCTGGTTCGGGTCCGACGGCTGCTGCTGCGCGTTCGGGTTCTGCATCTGCTGCTGGGCGAGCTGCTGCAGGTACTCGTCGATGGCGGCGCGCAGCTCGTCCATGGCGCGGCGGATGTCCTCGTCCGAGCCGCTCTCCAGCGCCTGGCGCAGCTGCTTCCTGCGCGGTGCGCAGCCGCTCGAGCGCCGCAGAGAGGTCGCCGTCCTCGAGCGCCAGCGCCGCCTGCCACAGCAGCTCGACCACCGACGGCGCCTCGTCGGCGACCGTCTCGGTGCCGATGCCGTAGGCCAGCCGGCGGATGGCGCTGCGCACGGTCAGGAAGACGCCCGGATCGTCGAAGATCTCGTCCGGCCGGCGCGTCACCGCCTGCAGCACGTCGAGCACCCGGGCGGACTCGGCATAGTCGAGTGCCAGCTCGCGGCGCTGCTCGACCAGCGCGCGGGCGAGGGGATGGCTGAAGCGGCGGTCCGGCAGCGTGATGCGCAGCGGCTCGGTGGCGGTGACCTGGCCGGCGCCGTCCTCGGCATAGAGCCGCAGCATCACCTCGGCGCCGGCCCAGGGGTGCGCGGTGAAGTCGCGGATCGCGCTCTCCTCGACCTCGGCGGCATGGCCGGTGATCGGCAGCGGCAGGCCGAAGCTGATGACCGGCAGCGGCAGGCCGCGGGCCGCTTGGGGATCGTGGCCTTCGGGCGCCATCTCGGCCCAGGCGGCGGTGACGCCGTAATCGTCCTTGGCCCGAAAGCCCAGCTCGAGCGCGCGGGTCAGCGTCGCCTTCGGCGTGCCGTCGAGCGCGATCTCGGGCGGTGCGTCGGGGATCATCTCGATCGCCCAGCGGGCGAGCTCGCCATCCGGCCCGCCGACGACCAGCTGCCCGGAGGTGGAGAGCACGCCCCTCGCCTCGGCCAGCCCGCCGCCCAGCGTCTGGAAGCCCTCGATGCCGGCGAGCGCGCCGCCTTCCAGCGTCGGCAGGTCGCCGGCGTCGGTGACGCGGATCGTCAGCTCGGAGCCCTGCGGCACCTGGACGGGCGGCGGCGCGGCGGCCGCGGCGGCGCCCTCGTCCGGATCCGTCCGGCCATCGATGCGCTGGAGGTAGATCGTGCCGAGCCCGGTATAGGCGGGCGGCGTCGCCCAGGCCTCGGCCATGGCAACCGGCTTGCCGGCGGCGGGCGCGGCGCCGATGGGCGCCGGGTCGGCGATGGTCGCGATCCGCCCGGTCCAGTCGCCGCCGGTGGCGATCAGCCCGGTGATCAGCAGCGCCGGCGCGAAGAGCCTCAGCGCCCAGCGGTCGCGCGACGAGAGGCGCAGGTCCGGCCAGCCGGCGCGCAGCCGGGCGGCAGCGGCGGCGGCGCGCTGGCGGTGGGCGCGCCAGACGGATTCCGTCGGCCCGGCGCCGCGTCCGACGGCAAGCTCGTCGTCCAGCGTGGCCAGCGGCCGGCGCGGGTCCGAGCGGTCGAGGCGGGCGCGCACGGCGGCCTCGTCCGGCCGGCGGAACCGGGCGCCGCCGGCGACCAGCCCGGCGATCAGCGCCAGCGCCAGCACGCCGAGCAAAATACGGTGGCCGGTCGGCCCGAAGGCGGCGAAGACGCCGAGCAGCGCCAGCGCCAGGGCGAGGCAGAGGATGACGAAGACCGGCCAGAAGGCGCGCACCGCCGATTCGGCCCAGAGGCCCCAGCGTGTCAGCGCAAGCTCGCGCCGCAGCCGCCGCATCTCGGCGCCGCGCAGCGCTCCGGCCTTGAATATCCGCATCAGGCCCGTCCTTCCCGCGCTCAGGAGCCCCGCTCGATCTGGTGCACCTCGAGCCAGGGGGGCAGCGTATCACGCTCCAGCATCTCGGTATATGTGGGACGCCGGCGGACGGTGGCAAACCGGTCGCCCGTCACCAGCACCTCCGGCACCAGAGGGCGGGCGTTGTACTCGGACGCCATGACCGCGCCATAGGCGCCGGCCGTGCGGAAGGCGACGAGGTCGCCGGCGGCGAGCGGCGGCAGGTGCCGCGCGCGGGCGAAGGTGTCGCCCGTCTCGCAGACCGGTCCGACGACGTCGACGGGCGCGACCGGGCTGCCCGGCGGCGGCTCGGCGACGGGCACGATGTCGTGCCAGGCATCGTACATGGCGGGACGGATCAGGTCGTTCATCGCGGCGTCGAGCATCAGGAAATCGCGGCCCTCGCCCGCCTTGCGGTAGATGACGCGCGACAGCAGCACGCCGGCATTGCCGGCGATCAGCCGCCCGGGCTCGACCTCGACCTCGCAGCCGAGGTCGCCGACGGTGCGCCGGACCAGCTCGCCATAGTCGAAGGGCAGCGGCGGTGCATCGTTGCCGCGCGTGTAGGGGATGCCGAGGCCGCCGCCGAGGTCGATCCGGCGGATGGCGTGCCCGTCGGCGCGCAGCCGGCGCGTCAGCTCGGCCAGCCTGGTGAAGGCCGCCTCGAAGGGCGCGAGCTCGGTCAGCTGCGAGCCGATGTGCAGGTCGACGCCGACCACCTCGAGGCCGGGCAGGCCGGCGGCATGCGGCATAGACCGCGCGCGGCGCGGCCGATCGGCACGCCGAACTTGTTCTCGGCCTTGCCGGTGGCGATCTTGGCGTGCGTGCGGGCGTCGACGTCGGGGTTGACGCGGATGGCGACGGGCGCGCTGCGGCCCATCCGCGGCGGCGATGCGGCTGATGGCTTCCAGCTCGGGCTCGCTCTCGACGTTGAACTGGCGGATGCCGAGGTCGAGGCCGAGGCGGATCTCGGCATCGGTCTTGCCGACGCCGGAGAAGACGATGCGCTCGCGGCGGCACGCCGGCGGCCAGCGCCCGGCGCATCTCGCCCTCGGAGACGACATCGGCGCCGGCGCCGAGCCGCGCCAGCGTCGCGATGACGGCGAGGTTGCCGTTCGCCTTCAGCGCATAGCAGATCAGGTGCGGCAGGCCGGCCAGCGCCTCGTCGAGCACGCGGTAGTGCCGCTCGAGCGTCGCGGTCGAGTAGACGTAGACGGGCGTGCCGACCGCCGGCCGGCGATCTCGGGCAGGGCCACGTCCTCGGCGTGCAGAACGCCGCCGCGGTAGTCGAAATGGTCCACGTCAGAAGATGTCCGCTCCGCCGGGCGTCGTCGTTGGCGCCGGCTCTGGCAGGGCGGGACCGGGCGGCGGCGGGGGCGCGGCCTCTGGCGTGGCCTCGAGCAACGGCGCGGGGCTCGGCCGGATCGGCTCGCCCTTCCTGCCGCAGGCCGGGACGGCGAGGAGCGGCGCCAGCAGCGCCAGCGCCAGGAGCCGGGGCGGGCTCATGGCGTCTCCTCCAGCCGCCGGCGCCACTCGGCGACCTGCTCGCGGACGCGGGCGGGCGCGGTGCCGCCCTAGGAGGTGCGGCTGGCGACCGAGGCCTCGACCGAGAGGACCGAGAAGACGTCCCCGGTGATCCGCGCGTCGACCGCCTGCATCTCGGCGAGGGAGAGGTCGGCGAGGCCGCAGCCCCGCTCCTCGGCCAGTCGGACGACCCGTCCGGTGACGTGGTGCGCCTCGCGGAAGGGCAGCCCGGCGACGCGGACCAGCCAGTCGGCGAGGTCGGTCGCCGTGGAGAAGCCGAGCGCCGCGGCGGCCGCCAGGGTCTCCGGCACGGGCGCCATGTCGCGCACCATGCCCTCGGCGGCCGCCAGCATCAGCCCGATGGTGTCGGCGGCGTCGAAGACCGCCTCCTTGTCCTCCTGCATGTCCTTGGAATAGGCCAGCGCGAGCCCCTTCATGACGGTGAGCGAGGCCGGTGAAATGGCCGATCAGCCGCCCGGTCTTGCCGCGCACCAGCTCGGCCGCGTCGGGGTTACGCTTCTGCGGCATGATCGACGAGCCGGTGGTGAAGGCGTCCGACAGGCGCACGAAGCGGAACTGGGCCGAGGCCCAGAGCACGATCTCCTCGGCCAGCCGCGAGAGGTTGCGTGGCGCAGATGGCCGCGGCGGCGATGAACTCCAGCGCGAAGTCCTTCGAGGAGACGGCGTCGATCGAGTTCTGCATCGGCCGGTCGAAGCCGAGAGCCGCGGCGGTCGCGTCGCGGTCGATCGGGAACGAGGTGCCGGCCAGCGCGGCGGCGCCGAGCGGGCTCTCGTTCATGCGGGCGCGGGCATCGCGGAACCGGCCGCGGTCGCGGCCGAGCATCTCGGCATAGGCCAGCATGTGGTGGCCCCAGGTGACGGGCTGCGCCGTCTGCAGGTGCGTGAAGCCGGGCATCACCAGGTCGGCGCCGGCCTCGGCCTGGTCGACGAAGGCGGCGATCAGCCGGCCGAGCGCGGCGTCCAGCTCGTCGCAGCGGGCGCGCACCCAGAGGCGGATGTCCACCGCCGCCTGGTCGTTGCGCGAGCGGCCGGTGTGCAGCCGCTTGGCCGGCTCGCCCGTCAGCTCGATCAGCCGCGCCTCGACGTTCATGTGGATGTCTTCCAGCGCGCGGTCGAAGGCGAACGCGCCCGCGCTCGAGCTCGCCCGCCACCTGGTCGAGGCCGCGCTGGATGGCGTCGCGGTCGGCCGCCGAGATGATGCCTGCGGCGGCCAGCATGGCGGCGTGCGCCCGGCTGCCCTGAATGTCCTCGGCCGCCATCCGGCGGTCGAAGTCGATCGAGGCGTTGATCGCCTCCATGACCGCCGCCGGGCCGCCGGCGAACCGGCCTCCCCACATCGTGTTCGCCGAGCCGGGCGGCCGGGGGCTGTTCCGCCGGCGCGGGCCGGCTATGGTCTGTCGCGGATGTCGTGCGAGCCACCGGAGAGCCCCATGCGCCTGATTGCCGTCGCAGCCCTGCTATACGGGCTGAGTGCCCTTGGAGCAAATGCCGTTGCGGGGCCGCTTTCGGCTGCCGACCGGGCGGCGCTCGACGCGCTGCGGCAGGGCGAGATGACGAAGCTGGTGCTCCATGACGAGGCGCGCCCGCCGATCGAGGAGGCGTTCCGCGACGCCGATGGCGAGGAGGTCCGGCTGGCGGACTTCGCCGGCCGTGTGACGCTGGTGAACCTGTGGGCGACGTGGTGCGCGCCCTGCCGGAAGGAGATGCCGTCGATCGATCGGCTCGCCGCCGGGATGGCGGGCGAGGAGCTGGCCGTCGTCGCGCTCTCGACCGACCGCTTCGGCGCCGAGCGGATCAGGTCCTTCTTCGACGAGATCGGCGTCGAGTCACCTGGCCGTCTACCAGGACAAGCGCAGCGAGGTGGCGCGCGCCGCCGGCGCCATGGGGCTGCCGGTGACGCTGATCCTCGACCGCGAGGGCCGCGAGGTCGCCCGCCTGACGGGCGACGCCGACTGGGACAGCCCGGAGGCCAAAGCGTTCCTGACCCGGCTGATCGAGCTGACCGCGCCCGAGGCGTGACCGGCGCATCTCGCTCCTCGCGGGCCGGCGAAGCAGACGGAATGCGGGCTGGTCGCCCGCATGCGACATGCCCTCGGCCTGTCGCTCCGCTTTCGGCCGAGGCGCCCGGCCGCGCCGTCGGGCAGGACCTCGGGCGAGCCTCCGAGCCGCGCGGTCGTCGAAGGGTGCTGGGGAAGGCCGGACCGGCGGTCCGGCCGGGCGCGAGCATCCGCAAGTCGGGGCGGCCGTCAAGGGCAAGCCGCCTTCGGCGGTGCTTCGCACCCTTGACCGCCGCCCCGACTTGCCCGGCAGTGAGTGGGCAGGAGCCGCGGAATGCGCCGGCAAGTGCCGCGCGGCGGTCGCTCTCAGGCGGCCTCGGCCAGCGTCGCGTCTAGGGCGGCTGCGAGCTTGTCCGTGATCTCGGTCACGTGCTCCTCGCCGATGATGAAGGGCGGCGCCAGCAGGACGTGGTCGCCGCGCTGGCCGTCGACGGTGCCGGCCATCGGGTAGACCATCAGCCCGTCGGCGAAGGCGCGCTTTTTCAGCCGGGCGGCGATGCCCTTGCTGGGGTCGAAGGGGGCCTTGGTGTCGCGGTCCTCGACGATTTCGATGCCGCGGAAGAGGCCGCGGCCGCGGATGTCGCCGACATGCGGGTGCTGGCCGAGCCTGGCTTCGAGCGCCGCCTGCAGCGACTCGCCCTGAACCCGGACGTTGGCCAGCAGGTCGCGGCCCTCGATCTCGTCCATCACCGCCAACCCGCCGGCGCAGGCCGCCGGGTGGCCCATATAGGTGTGGCCGTGCTGGAAGAAGCCCGAGCCCGCCTCGATCGCCTCGTAGATCGCGGCCGAGCACAGCATCGCGCCGATCGGCTGGATGCCGGCGCCGAGCCCCTTGGCGATGGCGACGATGTCCGGCGCGATGCCCTCCTGCTCGGAGGCGAAGAGCGTGCCGGTGCGCCCCATGCCGCACATCACCTCGTCGAGGATCAGGAGCACGCCGTGCGCGTCGCAGATCTCGCGGATGCGCCGGAAATAGCCCGGCGGGGGCGGTACGGCGCCCATCGTCGCGCCGACCACCGGCTCGGCGATGAAGGCGGCGACCGTCTCCGGCCCCAGCTCGCGGATGCGCCGGTCGAGCTGGTCGGCGATGCGGCGGCCATACGCCTCCGGGCTCTCGCCCGCCTCGCCCCAGCGCCAGTGGTGCACCGGGTCGACATGGCTCGTGGCGGGCGAGAGCAGCGGCTCGAACTGCGCGCGGCGCCAGCGGTTACCGCCGGCCGACAGCGCGCCGAGTGTGTTGCCGTGATAGCTCTGCCAGCGGGCGACGACGTGCCGGCGCGCCGTCTCGCCCCGCTCGACATGGTACTGCCGGGCGAGCTTCAGCGCCGCCTCGATCGCCTCCGATCCGCCCGAGAGAAAATAGACCCGCTCGATACCCTCCGGCGCCCTGGCGATCAGCCGGTCAGCCAGCCGCTCGGCCGGCTCGGACGTGAAGAAGCTGGAATGCGCATAGGCGATCCGGTCGAGCTGGTCCTTCACGGCGTCCAGCACCGGCCGGCAGGAATGCCCGAGGCAGGAGACCGCCGCGCCGCCGGAGGCGTCGAGATATCGCCTGCCGGCCGTGTCGATCAGATAGGGCCCGTCGCCGCCGGCGACGGTCGGCAGCTCGGACCTTGGTGTGCCGGTGAAAGACGTGGCTCATGGCGGCCTCCTTGCGCTCTGCCGGCCAGCCTGACCGGGTTCGGCCCAGGCCGCAACCCAGGGGCGCAACCCCCGGGGCGCAACCCCCGGGGCGCAACCCCCGGGGCGCAACCCCCGGGGCGCAAACCCCGGGGCGCAAACCCCAGGGCGAAACCCATCGCCGCGATCTCGGCCGCACCGACGGCGCTTGACGCGCGGTGCGCCGCCTGAGACACTTTACGTTAACGTCACATGGGCAGGGTCCGCAGGCCATGACAATCGCAGAAGTCCACGACGTCCACGACGTCCAAGACGGCAGCGGCGCCGGCGATGCGGCGGCGCTGCCGCTCGAGCAGATCGACCTGGCCGATCCGCGCCGGTTCGAGGCGGGCACGCACTGGGCGTTCTTCGACCGGGTGCGCCGCGAGGACCCGGTGCATTTCTGCGCCGACAGCGCCTTCGGCGCCTATTGGTCGGTCACGCGCTGGCAGGACATTTTGGCCGTCGAGACGAATCACCGGGTCTTTTCGTCGAAAGACGGCATCTTCGTCGGCGACCGGCTCGAGGATTTCTTGCTGAACAACTTCATCGCTGCGGACGAGCCGATCCATAGCCAGTGGCGCAAGCCGGTGATGCCCGGCGTCGGCGGAGCGCGGCTCGGCGAGCTCGAGGCGCTGATCCGGCAGCGCGTGGGTGCCATCCTCGACGGCCTGCCGCGCGGCGAGGAATTCGACTGGGTCGAGCGCGTCTCGATCGAGCTGACGACGCAGATGCTGGCGACGCTGTTCGACTTTCCCTGGGAGGACCGGCACCTGCTGACGCGGTGGTCCGACATGGCGACGGCGACGTCGCAGGTCGGCGCCACCGGCGTGCCGCACGAGGAGCGCAAGCGCGTGCTGATGGAGTGCCTGGACGTCTTCACGGCGCTTTGGCGCGAGCGCGCCCCCGATCCCGCTGGCGCCGAGAAGCGCTTCGATTTCCTGTCGCTGATGGCGCACCACCCGGACACGCGCGACCTTGTGCATTCGCCGCTCGACCTGCTCGGTAACATCCTGCTGCTGATCGTCGGCGGCAACGACACGACGCGGAACTCGATCTCGGGCGGGCTGCTGGCGCTGAACGAGTTCCCGGATCAGTACGACCGCGTGCGCGCCGATCCCGGGCTGGTGCCGAACATGGTGCACGAGATCATCCGCTGGCAGACGCCGGTGCTGCACATGCGGCGCACGGCGCTGGCCGATACGCGGGTCGGCGACAAGGCGATCCGGCAAGGCGACAAGGTCGTGATGTGGTACGTCTCCGGCAATCGCGACGAGGCGAAGTTCGACGACCCCTATCGCTTCGACATCGGCAGGCCGAACGCGAAGAATCATGTCGCGTTCGGCTTCGGCATCCACCGCTGCATGGGCAACCATGTCGCCGAGATGCAGCTCCGCATCCTGTGGGAGGAGATCCTGCGCCGCTTTGACCGCATCGAGGTCGTCGGCGCGCCCGGACGCCTGCACTCGAACTTCGTCCACGGGATCACCCGGCTGCCGGTGCGTATCGCCGGCTGATCGCCGCGGCGACTGGCGCCCGGCCACCGATGCTGGTCGCTGGTCACCGATCGCTGGTCGCTGGACGCCGGCGGCCGTCGCGCGTATACGCGCGCGCATGACGGCGCTTTTGGCCATCCTCATTATCGGCCCGGCCCGCTGACGCGGTGCCGGGACCAAGGTGGCTGCGCTCTGCCCACCGATCCGTTTTTCCGGAGCAACGCCCGATCCCGAGGTGCGTGATGAGCGATACCGCCGATACTGATCCGGGCGTCGACTACAAGTCGACGCTGCGCCTGCCCCAGACCGATTTTCCGATGCGCGCCGGCCTGCCCAAGCGCGAGCCGGAATGGCTCGCCCGCTGGGAGCGGATGCGCATCTACGACCGGCTGCGCGCGAAGCGAGGGCCGGCCGCCCTACGAGCTGCACGACGGGCCGCCCTACGCGAACGGCCACCTGCACATCGGCCACGCGCTGAACAAGGTGCTGAAGGATTTCGTCGTCCGCAGCCAGCAGATGCTGGGCCATGACAGCCGCTATGTGCCCGGCTGGGACTGCCACGGCCTGCCGATCGAGTGGAAGATCGAGGAGCAGTACCGCGCCAAGGGCCTGAACAAGGACGAGGTGCCGATCAACGAGCTGCGCGCCCAGTGCCGGGCCTTCGCCGACGGCTGGGTCGACGTGCAGCGCGAGGAGTTCAAGCGCCTCGGCGTCATCGGCGACTGGGAGCATCCGTACCTGACCATGAGCTTCGACGCCGAGGCGGTGATCGCCGAGGAGTTCATGAAGTTCATCGCCAACGGCACGCTCTATCAGGGCTCGAAGCCCGTGATGTGGTCCGTGGTCGAGAAGACCGCGCTCGCCGAGGCCGAGGTGGAGTACCACGACCACCAGAGCCACACGGTGTGGGTGAAGTTTCCTGTCACCGCGGGCGGGCCGGCGGTAGAGATGCAGGTCGTTATCTGGACGACGACGCCGTGGACCATCCCGCAGAACCGGGCGATCTGCTTCAATCCCCAGCTCGGCTACGGCCTCTATCGCGTCACCGACGCGCCCGAAGGCAACTGGGCGCGCACCGGCGACCTCTATCTGCTGGCGGACAACCTGGCTGACGACGTGATGCAAAAGGCCCGGGTCGAGGCATGGGAGAAGGTGCGGGCGGTCCCGGCGCAAGAACTCGCCAGCATGGTCTCGGCCCACCCGCTTCGCGGGCTTGACGGCGCTGAGGGCGAATGGGACTTCGACGTGCCCCTGCTGCCCGGCGACCATGTCACCGACGAGGCCGGCACCGGCTTCGTCCACACGGCGCCGAGCCACGGCGCGGACGATTTCGAGGTCGGCCAGAAGTACGGCCTGCCGATGACGCACAACGTGCTGCGAGGACGGCTCCTTCCGCGCCGACCTGCCGTTCTTCGGCGGCGCCGTCATCCTCGACCACAAGGGCAAGGAGGGCGACGCGAACAGGCGCGTCATCGACAAGCTGGCCGAGGCGGGCGCGCTGATCGCGCGCGGGCGGCTGACGCACAGCTATCCGCATTCCTGGCGCTCGAAGGCGCCGCTGATCTTCCGCAACACGCCGCAATGGTTCGTCGCCATCGACAGGCCGCTCGACGACGGCATGGGCGAGTACGGCGACACGATCCGCCAGCGCGCGCTGACCTCCATCGACGAGCTGGTGACATGGACGCCGCCATCGGGCCGCAACCGGCTGCACGCGATGATCGAGGGGCGCCCCGGACTGGGTGCTCAGCCGCCAGCGCGCCTGGGGCGTGCCGCTGACCTGCTTCGCGCGCCGGACGGCGGACGGCGCCGAGGTGCTGCAGAACGACGAGGTCAACCGCCGGATCGTCGCCGCCTTCCGCGACGAGGGCGCCGACGCCTGGTTCGCCGAGGGCGCGAAGGAGCGCTTCCTCGGCAATGTCGATGGCGTCAGCCCGGACGACTGGCAGCAGGTGGCGGACATCCTCGACGTCTGGTTCGATTCCGGCTCGACGCACGCCTTCGCGCTGCGCGACCGGCCGGGGGCGACCTGGCCGGCCTCGCTCTACCTCGAGGGCACCGACCAGCACCGCGGCTGGTTCCACTCGTCGCTGCTGCAGGCCTGCGGCACGCGCGGCCGCGCGCCCTACGAGGGCGTGCTGACGCACGGCTTCGCGCTCGACGAGCAGGGCCGCAAGATGTCCAAGGCGCTCGGCAACGGCGTCGCGCCCGCAGGACGTGACCAAGCAGTACGGCGCCGATATCCTGCGGCTCTGGGTGGCGCAGTCCGACTACACCGTCGACCTGCGCATCGGCCCCGAGATCCTGAAGGGCGCGGCCGACAGCTATCGCCGCCTGCGCAACACCTTCCGCTACATGCTGGGCGCGCTGGGGCAGGGCGAGCAGCCGCCCGGTCGCGCCTGCCGACTGCCCCGAGCTCGAGCGCTGGGTGCTGCACCGGCTGAGCGAACTCGACGCGGAGGTGCGCGACGGCTATCGCCGCTACGACTTCCAGGAGGTCTACCAGCGGCTCTTCCAGTTCTGCACGGGCGATCTTTCGGCGTTCTGGTTCGACATCCGCAAGGACGCGCTCTACTGCGACGCGCCCGACAGCCCGCGCCGCCGCGCCTGCCTCGCCGTGATGGCCCAGGTGTTCGCCCGGCTGACGACCTGGCTGGCGCCGGTCCTGCCGTTCACCATGGAGGAGGTCTGGCTCGCCCGGCATCCGGGCGAGGAGAGCTCGGTGCATCTCGAGGACTTCCCGGCCACGCCGGCGGCCTGGCGCGACGATGCGCTGGCCGCGGAGTGGGCGGCGATCTGGCGCATCCGCCGCGTCGTCACCGGCGCGCTCGAGATCGAGCGGCGCGCCGGCGCATCGGCGCCAGCCTCGAGGCGGCGCCGGTCGTCCATGTCGAGGACGCCGCGACGCCGCGCCGCGCTCGGCCGGTCGATCTCGCCGATCTGTGCATCACCTCCGGCATCGCCGTCACGGACGCGCCGGCGCCGGCCGATGCCTTCCGCCTGCCCGAGGTGCCCGGCGTCGCCGTCGTCCCCGCCCCGGCCGATGGCGCCAAGTGCCAGCGCTGCTGGCGCATCCTGCCCGAGGTCGGCGCCCAGCCCGATCCGCACCTCTGCGGGCGCTGTCAGCAGGTCGTGCACGGCTCGACCGGCCGCGGCGTTGCAGACCCGGCGCTTCCGGGGCGGCCGCGCGCGGGTGGGTGGGCCGGCCGACCGGACGCCACGGAGCGTGCCGCCTGCAGGGGAGCGCGCGGCCGCTTGTCCGGCCGCCGGCGATCGCGCTAAGGGGCGCCCATGACTCCGCCAGTCCACTCGCCGACCGTCACCTCCTGGGGCTCGTCCGCACCGTCGTCGTCGTCGCCGTCCTGGTGCTGATGCTCGACCAGCTGTCGAAATGGTGGGTGGTCGAGGGCCTGCGCCTGCAGCACGGCGCCTCCAGCCCGGTGCTGCCGCCCTTCCTGAACTTCCGGCTGGCGTCGAACACCGGCATCAATTTCGGCCTGTTCGGCGGCGGGACGGGGTCGCGCGCTTGGTCCTGATCGCCGTCAGCGTCGCGGTCTCTGCGGCGCTGGTCTGGTGGGTGTGCGCCGGCAGAGCGCGACCCTGGCGCTCGGCGCCGGGCTGGTCGTCGGCGGCGCGCTCGGCAACGCGCTCGACCGGCTGACGCGCGGCGCCGTCACCGATTTCCTGAACACGAGCTGCTGCGGCATCGACAACCCTTTCTCGTTCAACGTGGCCGACATAGCGATCTTCGCCGGCGCCGTCTGGATCGCGCTGAAGGCATGACCCTCGTTTCGCCCGCCGCCGACCCGACGCGGCATTGCGCTGGTGGGTGGCCGGGTCCAGAATGCGCCGCCACGCGAGCACCGGAGAGAGCGATGACCATGCGACAAGGAACGGGCCGGCGACTGGCGCAGGCGGCAGCGGCGGCCGCGCTGCTCGCACTGCTCGGCTGCGACCGATCGGCAACCCCTTCGTGGTGCTCGGCAGCAAGCCGCCGGCGCCGGACGAGTTCCAGGTGATCAAGCGCAAGCCGCTGCTGATGCCGGCGACCGCGGGCCTGCCCGAGCCGCGTCCCGGCGCGCCGTCACCGCTCGACCCGACGCCGAACCGCGACGCGGTCGTGGCGCTGCTCGGCAGCGATGCGGCACCGCTCGGCGCCGAGGCCAGCAGCGGTGAGCAGGCGCTGCTCTCTGCGGCGGACGTCACCGCCAGCAACCCGGAGATCCGAGCGACGCTGGCGGCCGAGGGTTACGGCGGCAGCAACGAGCCCGTACGAGCCGCCGTCGATCTTCGAGCTCTTCGGCACCTCCGACGAGCCGCCGGAGGACGTGATCGACCCGGCGCAGGAGTCGCGCCGTCTGCAGAGCGAGGGCGTCGCGGCGGCGCCGATCGATCCCGCCGACCGCCCGGTGATCGAGGAAGAGATCGTGGTCGAGGAGCCGTCGCCCTATCCGGAGGTCGGCCTGGACCGCCGGCAGAACAACAGACCGTTCTCGACGGTCGAGCCGGCCTACGATTAGCCCGAGCCTCGCCCTATATGACGGGGTGTCCCGGGAGGACCAGGAGAACATGATGCATCTGAAGACGCTGGGCGCGGCGGCGCTCGCTGCCGTCGCCATCGGCGCGGCGCCGGCTCTCGCCGAGCCGCCGGTGACGACGTTCGACCTCGACAACGGCCTCGAGGTGGTGGTCATCGAGGATCATCGTGCGCCGGTCGTGACGCACATGGTCTGGTACCGCGTCGGCTCGGCCGACGAGGTGCGCGGCAAGTCGGGCGTCGCCCACTTCCTCGAGCACCTGATGTTCAAGGGCACGGACGAGATCCCGGACGGCGCCTTCTCCAAGCTGGTGGCGGCCCAGGGCGGCCAGGACAACGCCTTCACCTCGTACGACTATACCGGCTATTTCCAGCGCATCGCCGCCGATCGGCTGCCCATCGTCATGAAGATGGAGGCCGACCGGATGCGCGACCTGCGCATCACCGACGAGAACGTGCGGACCGAGCGCGACGTCATCCTGGAAGAGCGCAACAGCCGCACCGACAACTCGCCCGATGCGCTGTTCTCCGAGCAGATGAACGCGGCCCAGTACCTGAACCACGCCTATGGCGTGCCGGTGATCGGCTGGCGGCGCGAGATGGAGCAGCTGTCGCGTGCCGATGCGCTGGAATGGTACCGGCGCTATTACGCGCCCGACAACGCCATCCTGGTGGTCGCCGGCGATGTGACGCCGGACAGGGTGCGCGCGCTGGCCGAGGAGTATTACGGGCCGCTCGAGCCCTCGAACAACCCGCCCGACGCCCGCCCGCAGGAGCCGCCGCAGCTGGCGGCGCGCCGGCTGCAGATGGCTGATCCCCGGGTCGGCCAGGACTATGTCTCGCGGTCCTATCTCGTGCCGGGCTACGACCCGGAGAACCCGAAGGAGTCGGCGGCGCTGGACATGCTGGCGGCGGTGCTCGGCAACGGCGTCGCCTCGCGCCTGTCGCAGAGCCTGCAGATCGACCAGGGGATCGCCATCGGCACGGGCGCCTGGTACACGCCGATGTCGCACGACGCGACGACGCTGATGGTCTACGGCGTCCCGGCCGAGGGCCATTCGCTGGACGAGATCGAGGCGGCCATCGACGCCGAGCTCGCCAAGATGGCGGCGAGCGGACCGACCGAGGAAGAGCTGGCGCGCGCCAAGCGGGTCGCCGACGCCAGCCGCATCTTCGCCGAGGACAGTCAGTCCGGCCTCGCCCGGCTCTATGGCGCGGCGCTGGCCATGGGCTTCGACGTCGAGGACGTGCGGCGCTGGCCGGAGGTGGTCGAACTCGGTCACCGCCGAGGACGTCCGCCAGGCTGCGGCCGACTACATCCGGCCCGAGACCTCGGTGACCGGCCGGCTGACGCGCGCCCCCTCACCCGATCAGATGCGCGGCGGGGAGAAGAGCTGATGAGCATCCGCAGTCTCTTCCGCGCCGCCGCGCTGTCGGTCGGCGTCGCCTCCGTCGTCGCCCTGCCGGCTGCCGCGGATGTCGACATCCAGCAGCTGACAAGCCCCGGCGGTCAGGATTTCTGGCTGGTCGAGGAGCATGCAATCCCGATCGTCTCGCTCGAGATGGGCTTTCACGGCGGCAGCCGGCTCGATCCGGCCGACAAGGCCGGGCTCGCCGAGTTCACCATGGCGCTGATGAACGAGGGCGCCGGCGACCTCGACGCGGTCGCCTTCTCGAACCGCGCCGACGACATTTCGGCGCGCCTCGGCTTCGATGCCAAGCGTGACGCCGTGCAGGTCAGCGGCCAGTTCCTGACCGAGACGCTGGACGAGGGCACAGAGCTTCTCGCCACCGCGCTGGCGGCGCCGCGCTTCGATCCCGAGCCGGTCGCCAGGGTGCGGGGCCAGATCCTGTCCGGCATCGCCCAGTCCGAGAACGATCCCGGCGACGTCGCCGGCAAGGAGTGGTTCGCCCGGGCCTTCCCGAACCATCCCTACGGCACCCCTCAATCCGGCACGCGCGAGAGCGTCGCCGAGATCGACGTCGCGGACCTGCGCGCCGCCGAGAAGGAGCTGATGACCCGGGCGAACGCGAACATCGCCATCGTCGGCGACGTCGGGCCCGAGCGCGCCGGCAGGCTCGTCGACCGGCTGGTCGCCGGACTGCCAGAGGGCGAGGCCGTCACGGCCGACAGGGCCGAGACGCTGCCGCCGCCGGGCATTCACGTCGTCGAGCAGGACGTGCCGCAGTCGGTCGCGGTCTTCGGCCACGAGGGCATCGTCCGCGACGACCCGGACTTCATCCCGGCCTATGTGATGAACTACATCCTCGGCGGCGGCGGCTTCACCTCGCGCCTGACCGAGGAGGTGCGCGAGAAGCGCGGGCTGGCCTATTCGGTCTATTCGTACCTGACCGAGATGGACTCGGCCGCGCTCTACATGGGCGGCGTGCAGACGGCGAACGAGCGCATCGCCGAGAGCATCGATCTGATCCGCGCCGAGTGGGCGCGCATGGCCGAGGACGGCATCACGCCCGAGGAGCTGGACAAGGCCAAGACCTACCTGACCGGCTCGTTCCCGCTGCAGTTCGACTCGAACGCCAAGATCGCCGACTATCTGGTGTTCGTGATGATGGAGAACCTCGGCGCCGACTACATCAACAGGCGCAACGACCTGATCGAGGCGGTGACGCTCGAGGACGTGAACCGGGTGGCCAGGCGCCTGCTGAAGCCGGACGCGCTGTCCGTCGTCGTCGTCGGCGAGCCGGTCGGCCTGAACGCCGGCCAGTAGCCGGCCGCGCCCCTCAGCCGAGCCGGTCGATCAGGGCCATCGCCGCCGCGGGGTTGGCGGCCTTGTGCCCGCTGATGACGAAGCAGAAGACGTCGCGCGGCGCTGGCTCGGCCGGCTCCGCCAGCAGCTCGACGCCGGCCGGGGCCGCGCCTCTTGCCAGTGCCGCGAGCTGCCGGGCATGGCGGTCGAGCGCCACCTCGTCATAGCCGAGCGGCTCGTCCTCCCGCGTCCCCATCAGCCGCAGATACAGAAAATCCGCGGTCGGGTCGGCGATCTCCGGGTACTGCGAGTCCATTGCCCGGACGATGGCGACACCATGCCGGCGCGCCAGCGCCACCATCTCGGGGCAGCGAAAGCTCTCATGGCGGACCTCCAGCGCGTGGCGCAGCCGGAGACCCTGCGCCTTCTGCGGCAACAGCGCGAGGAACGCCGCGACGTCGTCGGGGTCGAAGCGCTTCGTCGGCGCCAGCTGCCACAGGATCGGCCCCAGCTTGTCCCCGAGCTCGGTCACGCCGTCCCCGGTAAAGCGCAGCACGCTCTCGCCGGCCTCGGCCAGCACCTTGCGGTTCGTGGCATAGCGCGGCGCCTTGAGGCTGAAGACGAAGCCGTCCGGCACGGCGTCGCGCCAGGCCGCGAAGGTCTGCGGCTTCTGCGAGCGGTAGAAGGTCCCGTTGATCTCGATCGCCGTCAGGCGGCCGGCCGCATAGGACAGCTCGTCCTTCTGCGGCAGCCCTTTCGGATAGAAGCTCTGCCGCCAGGGGGCAAAGCTCCACCCGCCGATCCCGATCCGGATGGTTCCAGCTGCGGTGTCCGACATGCGACGAGGCTGCAGCAGCGCCGGCGGCGAGACAAGAGCCGCCTGCGCCCGTCACGCCCCGGCTACACGTTGTCGGCGATGACGTCGACCACCCAGGCGCGGGCCCGCTCATAGCTGTCGCGGACCGCGTCGCGCGCGTCGTTCACCGCGTCGACGTATCTGGTGACCATCGGCTCGCTCTGCGGAGCGCGGGCGACGACCTCGTCCCGCATCGCATAGACGCCTAGCAGTACCGCAGCGACCAGCACGACCAGCAGGAAGCCGGACAGAAAGGCGCCGGAGCCCGACGCCGGTTCGGTCCTGCGGTCCTGCATGCTGCGGCGCAGCCGCTCGCGCTCGTCGCGCTCGCGTGCCGCCCTGGCATCGTGCTCGGCCATGCGCCGGCGCAGCGGGTCCTCGGTCGGCGCCTCGTCGCTGTCGTCGGCATCGCCGCTGCGGCGCAGCTCGGTTCTCTGCCCCGCCGCGCCCGCCGCGGCGCCGGCAGAAAGGGCGGGCGCGCTCCGTGCGGTGCCGGCAGACCCGGCATCGGCGGCCCCGTGGCCGCGGACCTCGGCGGTCGTGCCGTCCTCGGATTGCACCTGCGCGATCATCTCGCGGATCTCGGCGAGCTGTGCGATGCGCGTATCCGACGGGTGGAGCGCGCGGATCTCGGCGCTGGCGGTCTGCCCCGCCTCGCCCGGTTGCCGCGCAGGGTGGGCGGCGTCGCCCGCCGCGGGTGCCGCCGCCGCGCCGCTTCCCGCCGTCGCCGCCGCGTCTCGCGGCGCCCGCTGCCGGACGGCCCGCCAGCCATGCCCGCAGTTCGAGCACGACACCTGCCGGCCGCGTTCGCCGATCGCGCCGTCCGGCACGCCGTAGCGCGCCTCGCAGGAGGGGCAGGTCAGCTCCATGGTTCGCGTTCTCCACCGTTGCCCGCACCAAGGCGCATGGCGCTCCGCATCTATACCGCGCGGGATCGGCGACGCAATTGCCGGTGCAACCGGTTCGCAGCCGGTTTGCGGCAGGTTGCGGTATTGCCGGTGCGGCCGTGCTCTGCGATGCTCGGCGTGCACGCGGCCAGGGAGCGGACGGTGCGCGCCCCGTGACCTGTTCGGACCGATGAACCTGCCCGACCCGGTGATCATGCCGACCCGGTGATCCTGCTCGACCCGGTGATCCTGCTTGACGGGGTGTCGTTCGGCTATGACCGCCGCGAGACGCTGGCCGATCTCTCGGCCGGGATCGCGCCCGGCAGCTTTCACTTCCTCACCGGCCCCTCCGGCGCCGGCAAGACGACGCTGATGAAGCTGCTCTACCTCGAGCACCGGCCGGACCGCGGGCGCTTCGAGCTGTTCGGCGACGCGCCGGCGTCGCTCGGCCCCGACAGGGTGGCCGCCCTGCGCCGGCGCGTCGGCATCATCTTCCAGGAGTTCCGGCTGCTCGACCATCTGAGCGTGCTGGACAACATCGCCCTGCCGCTGGTCGCCGCCGGCAAGCGCGTCGCCGACCATGCCGAGGAGATGACCGAGCTGATCCGCTGGGTCGGGCTCGAGCACCGCATCGACTCCCTGCCGCCGCAGCTCTCCGCCGGCGAGAAGCAGCGTGCGGCGATCGCTCGCGCCGTCGCCAACGCGCCCGACCTGATCCTCGCCGACGAGCCGACGGGAAACGTCGATCCGGAGATGGGCGCGCGCATCCTTCGCCTGCTGATCGAGCTGAACCGGTTCGGCAAGACCGTCGTGCTGGCGACGCACGATCTCGGCCTGATCCGCAGCGCCAAGGGCGCTGTCGAGGCGCGCATCCTGAGGCTGTCGGGCGGCCGTCTGGCGCAGGCGGCGACGGCACTGTGAGCGTGGAGGCGGAGCAGTCCGGGGCGCCGCAGGCGACGCGGTCGGTGCAGGCGGCGGCCTGGACGACGGGGGCGCGGCTGCGGCTGCTGCCCGAGTCCGGCTGGTCGGCGGCGCTGACCGCCTGGATCGCCGTGGCGATGAGCTTCCTCGCCGTGCTGACGCTCGCATCGGGCATCGCCGCCGTCGAGCTGGCCGCCCGGTGGCGCGCCGACCTGGCCGGGGTCGCGACCGTCCGGGTGGCCGGCGTGCCGGGCAGCGCCGGCATGGCGGATCGCCTCGACGCCGTGCTCGAGGTGCTGCGCACCACGCCCGGCATCGCCGCCGCGCGGCCATTGACCGATGCCGAGCAGGCGGCGCTGCTGGCCCCCTGGCTCGGCGACGCGGCGGTGCTGGCCGATCTGCCGTCGCCGCGGCTGATCGACGTCGTGCTGGACGGCGACGGGCCGGACGCGGGCGCGCTGCAGGGGCGGCTCGACATGACCGTCGACGGCGCCGTCTACGACGACCACGCGGCCTGGCGCGGGCCGCTGGTCGCCGCCGCCGACGGGCTGACGAGGCTGGCCTTCGCGGCGACGGCGCTGGTGCTGGCGACGGCGGCGCTGATGGTCGCCTTCGCGGCGCGCGCGACGCTGACGGCGAACCGGCACGTCATCGAGATCGTGCGCCTGATCGGCGCCGAGGACCGCTTCATCTCGGCGGGCTTCGTCCGCCGGCTGGCGCGCCGCGCCGCCCTCGGCGGCATCGTCGGCGCGGCGCTCGGCTGCGGTGCCCTGGCGCTGCTGCCGGCGGTCGAGCCAGTGGCCTGGGGCGAGGCCGGGCTTGCCGTCCGGCTGCGCCCCGAGGGCGCGGGCTGGCTCGTCCTCGGGCTCGGCGTGCCGCTGGCCGGGACGCTCGTCGCCTGGCTCGCGGCGCGGGTGACGGTCCGGCTGGCGCTGGCGCGGATGCCATGACGGCGGGCGCCGCGCGGCCGCCGAAGGGGCATCGCTCGCCGGGCGAGGCGGTGCGCGGCGTCGCCTACGTCGTCGTCGTCTATGCGCTGCTGCTCGGCATGGGGCTGGTCGGGCTGCCCTCGGCGGCGCTGTCGCGGCGCGCGGCGCTCGGCTGGGTCAAGCGCTATTGCCGCTGGGCGTGCTGGCTGGCGGGCGCGATGTGCCGCATCCGCTGCGAGGTGCGCGGCCCGGCGCCGGATTTCCCCTGCATCGTCGCGTCGAAACACCAGTCGTTCCTGGACGTGATGATGCTGGTCAACGCGCTGCCGGCGCCGCGCTTCGTTATGAAGCGCTCGCTGCTCTGGGCGCCGGTGCTCGGCTATTTCGCCCGGCGGATGGGCTGCATCGCCATCGACCGCAGCGCCGGCGGCGAGGCGGCGAAGGTCATGGTGGCGGGCGCCGGCGCCTGGGCGGGCGACCGCGGCCAGATCGTCATCTTCCCGCAGGGCACGCGCGTGGCGCCGGGCGCGGTCGTGCCGTTCCGCGGCGGCGTGCTGAAGCTCTACGCGGCCTTCGAGCTGCCGGTCGTCACCGCGGCCGCGAACACCGGCTGGTTCTGGCCGCGGACCGGCACGCGGCGGACGCCCGGGACGGCGGTCGTCGAGTTCCTCGAGACCATCCCCGCGGGCGTCCCCTCCGGCACGCTGCTGCGGCGCATCGAGCGCGGCATCGAGGAGGGGTCCGAGCGCCTGGCCATCGAGGCCGCCGCGGCGATCGCCGGGGCAGGGCGGGATGCCGGCCGGTAAGGCCGTCGCATGTCGGTTCTATGGGGCGCTGCCGAGCACGGCGACCGCCACCTTGCGGCCGTCGCCATAGGCGCGCAGCGCGAAGCCCAGCGCCGTCGGTTCCCGCCCGAGCAGGCGCTCGGCATAACCGGCATCGTCCAGCCACATATCCAGGAAATGGTCGATGTCGGCCTCGGTGATCTCGGCGCCGCAACCGCCGCAGCTTCCCGCAAGCGCCCCGACCGACGCCCAGTCGCCCTGGATCCGGTCCGCCAGCGCACCGCCGCCGAGGGTCACCTGCGCGGTCGCCGTGGCCGGCAGCAGGCCGGCCGCCGTCGCCGAGAGCGCCTCGCTGACCTGCAGCGGCGGCAGCGACTGCGCCTGCCGCCGCGCGTTCACCGCCCGCGCAAAGGCATCGTCCGCGTCGGCAGCCGCCAGCGGAGCGGCCGCCGCGTCGCCGGTCGTCTCGCCCGTGCTCGCCCCCGTCACCGCCTGCATCGCCGCGCGGCGTGCCGGGCCCGGCGAAGGTCTGCACGGCATAGAGCGGCCCCTGCTCGCCGGCCACGACACCAAAGCCGAACTGCGTGATGCCGGCGCGCAGGATGTTCTCGCGGTGGTGCGGGCTGTCCATCCAGCGCGTTTGCATCTGCTCGACGATATCGTCGTCTGGCACGACGGCGCAGGGCGAGCAGGTGGCGATGTTCTCGGCCACCAGCTGCCAACGGTCGCCGCCCTGCGCCAGGTACCGGTCCCGCGCATCCCGCCCCTCGGGCGAGACATGCGCATAATAGTCGCGCTCCAGCATGTCCTCGGCATGGTTCTGGGCGATGGTGTCGAGCGTGTCGCCGAGCGTCAGCGGCTGGCGTCCCTGCTCGCGCCGCGCCGCGTTCACCAGATCGAGCGCGCGCTGCCGAAGGGCAGGCAGGTCGCCCGTCTCCGCGGCCGGCGCGCCCGATGCCGGCGCCAGTAGAAGCAGTGCAAAGCCCAGCAGCATGACGGGACGCAGGCGTCTGCCCGGTCCTTTGGATCTGTCAATCATGCGCGTGCAACGTGCGGCAGCGGCTGCCCGCTCCATCCTCCGCCGGCATCCTCCGCCGGCATCCTCCGGCGGCATCCTCCGGGGGGGTGGCGGTTCGCACCAGCCGCGCAGAGTGCCAGCGGACGGTCAACCCAGCCCCTTCGAGCCTGTCTCGACGAATCGCTGGCGGCGCTCGGCGCGGATCGCCTCGGCCGTCATGCCGTCAAAGCCGGCCAGCGCGTCCGTCACGGCGGTGCCGACGCTGTCGATCGTGCTCGCCGGATCGCGCTGGGCGCCGCCGACGGGCTCGGGCACGACCCGGTCGGCGACGCCGAGCTTCTCCAGATCCTGCGCCGTCAGCCGCAGCGCATTCGCCGCCTCCTGCGCCTTTTCGGCGTCCTTCCACAGGATGGCCGCGCAGCCCTCCGGCGAGATGACGGAGTAGATCGCGTGCTCCAGCATGATCAGCCGGTTCGCCGTCGCCATCGCCACGGCGCCGCCCGAGCCGCCCTCGCCGATCACCACCGAGACGATCGGCACGCCGATCGACAGGCAGGTGTCCGTCGCGCGCGCGATCGCCTCGGCCTGGCCACGCTCCTCGGCGCCCTTGCCGGGATACGCGCCCTGCGTGTCGACCAGCGTGACGACCGGCAGGCCGAAGCGGTCGGCCATGCCCATCAGGCGCACGACCTTGCGATAGCCCTCTGGCCGCGCCATGCCGAAATTGTGCTCGAGCCGGCTCTTGGTGTCGTGCCCCTTCTCGTGACCCAGCACCATCACCGGCCGGCCGTGCAGGCGCGCCGGGCCGCCCAGGATCGCGCTGTCCTCGCCAAAAACCCGGTCGCCGGCCAGCGGCGTGAACTCGGTGAACAGCCGCTCGACATACGCCTTGGCGTGCGGCCGCTCGGGATGGCGCGCCACCTGGCACTTCTGCCAGGGCGTCAGCTCGGCATAGAGCTTGGTCAGCAACTCGCCGGCCCGGCGCTCGAGCTGGTCCGCCTCGGCCGTCATGTCGATGTTCGGGTCCTGGCGGGCGATCGCACGCAATTCGACGGCCTTGCCCTGCAACTCGGCCAATCCCTTCTCGAAGTCGAGGAAACTCTGCATCCGCTCCCTGCCACGGCACCCCGCCGCACTTAATCCGGCGGGTGCGGCAATGCAATCGGCCGTGCCTGGTCTGCAACCCTCGCGTTTCCGGCATTCTGCCGTTAACCTCTCGTTAAGCCGAGCTTTGCGTCAGGCAGCGCCGGGTCCCCGGCGCGACGGAACTCATCCTTGCGCTTGCGCATCTCGGGAGGAGGGGGCCATGACAATGCTTCATCTGCACGGCTGCGCGTGTCCCGGCTGTCAGGATGTACCCGCCGCCGATCAACGGTCTGGTGAAAGGTCGGGTGCAAGGCACGCGCCCGTGCCGGAGGTGCCGGGCGCCGATGGCGCGACCAAGCCGGTCTACGACAGCGACGCGGTCATCGCCGCGCTGACCCGTATGGGCGGGAACTACGCCTCCGTCGCCTGGAACGGCAGCGCGGTCACCTATTCCATCGGGACGGGCAAGCTCGCCTATGGCCACCCGGAATGGAGCAAGGAGCATGATGGCTATGCCGCCATGTCGGCGGCCATGGAGCAGGCGGCCGCCGAGGCGTTCGGGCTCTGGGACGATCTGATCGACATCGAGCTGGTCGAGCGATCGAACGACCCATATGCGGATGTCACCTTCAACTACTCGGCGGCGACGAACAACGCCACCTACACGCGGTACTCGTATTATCTGAACGGCGGCCGCGCCGACCACACGATGGCCGACGCGGATATCTGGTTCGCCACCGGCTGGCCGACGCATGACGAGGATAGCGACCTCTACCAGGGCGGCTATGGCGTCTTCAGCTATCTCCACGAGATCGGCCACTCGCTCGGCCTCAGCCATCCGGGCCCGTACAACGGCAGCGCCAGCTATGCCGCCGACGCAGAGTATTTCCAGGACAGCCGCGCCTACACGGTGATGTCCTACTTCGACGCCGACCAGAACGGATCGGGCGCCGACCATACAGGCGGGCTCGGCCGCCGCTACGGCTCGACGCCGCTGCTCCACGACATCCTGGCGATCCAGGCGATCTACGGCGCCGACCAGACGACGCGGACGGGGCCGACGACCTATGGCTTCGGGTCGACCGCCGGCCGGGCGGCCTTCGACTTCACCGTCAATCTCTATCCGGTCGTCGCCATCTGGGACGCCGGCGGCATCGACACGGTCGACCTCTCCGGCTGGAGCATGAAACAGCGCGTCGACCTGAACGAGGGCGCCTTCTCCTCGGTCGGCGGAATGACGCAGAACCTGGCGATCGCCTGGGGCGCCGTGATCGAGAACGCCGTCGGCGGCGGCGGCGACGACGTGCTCGTCGGCAACGCCGTCGCGAACGTGCTGCGCGGCGGCGCGGGCGACGACGCGCTCTACGGCTACGAAGGCGACGACGTCCTCTGGGGCGGGCCGGGCGGCGATACGCTCGACGGTGGCGCCGGCACCGACTGGGTTCGCTACGATGCGGCGGGCGGCGCGGCCACCGTGGACCTCGCCGGCGGCATCGGGGCGGGCCAGGCCGGCGGCGACACCTATGCAGGCATCGAGAACGCTTCCGGCTCGGACGACGCCGACCTCCTGATCGGCGACGCGGCGGCGAACCGCCTCGAGGGACTGGCCGGCGACGACACGCTGCTCGGCGGCGATGGCGACGACATGCTGTACGGCGGCGATGGCGACGACAGCCTCGACGGCGGCGCCGGCGCCGACGTTCTCGAGGGCGGTGCCGGCCGCGATCTCCTGTACGGCGGCGCCAACAGCGACACGGCCAGCTATCGCAGCGCCGGCGGGCCGGTCTACGTGAATCTCACGACGGGCAATGGAGCGCTCGGCGATGCGCTGGGCGACCGGCTGGCGTCCATCGAGAACCTGGACGGCTCGGCCTATGCCGACACGCTCGTCGGCAACGGATCGGCGAACCGGCTGGGCGGCGGCGACGGCGACGACTTCCTCACCGGACAGGGCGGCAACGACTGGCTGGAAGGCGGGCCGGGCGCCGACCGGCTGAAGGGTGATGGCGGCTCCGACTGGGCCGTCTACACCGCCTCAGCGGCGGCGGTCACGGTGGATCTGGCGACCGGTCGCGGCACCGGCGGCGAGGCCGAGGGGGACACCTACAGAGGCATGGAGAACGTCGCGGGCTCGGCCGCCGGCGACGTCCTGATCGGCTCGTCGGCGGCCAACCGGCTGGAAGGCAACGATGGCGACGACACGCTGTCCGGCGGCGCCGGCGCCGACACGCTGGTCGGCGGGGATGGCGACGACGTCATCACGGGCGGCCGTGGCACCGACACGCTCGACGGCGGCGCCGGCGACGACCTCTTCGTCTTCGCCGCGGGCGACGGCAGTGACCGCATCGAGGGCTTCGAGCTGGCGCGCGACATGATCAGCATCATCGCCGCGACAACCGCGTTCGAGCAGCTTGCGGTCACCGGCACGTCGCTCGGCGCGTCGATCGGCTATGGCGACGGCGACACGATCCTGCTGGTCGGCATCGGCGCCGGCGAGGTCGGCGCAGACGCCTTCACGTTCGGCTGAGGGTGGGGCCCGGCGGCGCGCAAGCACTGCGCGTCGCCGGAACGCTTTGCCGCGGGTTCCCCTGGGCTCGTCCGCCCGCGTCCGGTCAGCCCGCCTTGCCGATCAGCTCGGACTGCCGGACGATGACTTGCGCCTGGCGAATTGAGGCCAGGTCGATCAGCTTGCCGTCCAGCGTCACCGCGCCCTGTCCGGCGCGATCTGCCTCGGCCATCGCCTCGATGATGCGGCGCGCGCGCCCTACCAGCTCTTTCGACGGCGTGAAGACCTCGTTGGCCAGCGCCACCTGGCCCGGGTGGATCGCCCATTTGCCGACGCAGCCGAGCGTCCGCGCGCGCAGCGCCTGCGCCCGAAACCCCTCCGGGTCCGAAAAGTCGCCATAGGGCCCGTCGACCGGCAGCAGCCCGTACTGCCGGCAGGCCGCCACCATGCGCACGATCGGCCAGTGCCAGGGGTCGAGATAGTCGCGCGCCCGCTCGCCGCCCGCCGCCCCCGGTGCCCCCGGTGCGCCGGGCGCCAGAGCGTAATAGTCATCCTGCTCGCCGCCGATCCCCGTCACCTGCATGCCCATGCTGGCGGCATAGTCGGCGACGCCGAAGCTCATCGACTGGAGCCGCTTGCTGGCGCCGGCGATCTCGTCGACCCGGGCCGCGCCCTGCGCCGTCTCGATGATGACCTCGATGCCGATCTTCTTGCCGCGCCCGACCTTGGCCTCGGCCGCCGAGAGCAGACAGTCGACCGCATAGATGTCCTTGGCGTTCCCGACCTTCGGCACCATGATCAGGTCGAGCCGGTCGCCGCCCTGCTCGACCAGCTGGATCACGTCGTCGTACCACCAGGGCGTGTCGAGCCCGTTGATCCGCACCGACACCGTCTTGGCGCCGAAATCGACCGTCTTCAGCGCCTCGACGATGGTCGCCCGCGCATTCTCCTTGTCGGCCGGCGCCACGGCGTCCTCGAGGTCCAGGTTCACCACGTCCGAAGCGCTCGCCGCCATTTTCGGGAAAAGCTGCGGCCGCGAGCCCGGCCCGAACAGCTGGCACCGGTTCGGCCGCGCCGGGGCGCTGGGCTGGACGTGGAAGGACATGGGCGCTCTCCGGCTGGTGGTCTGATGCTGCGCCGCACCCTAGGCGCCGCGCCCGCGCCCGGTCAATCCGGCGGCCCCTCCGGCAGTGACTCTGGCGGTTGGCCCAATGGCCGAGATGCGGACGAAGTCGAGCTTTCGCTGCGACTGCTCCAATGGCCGCTCTACGAAGTTGGCGCGTTTGAGAGGTTATGATCCGGGACGGTGAGGCGTCCACCCTAGGGGGGTCTCTTCCTCCCCCATCCGCCTGATGCGCCAACGTGTCGGCTATCTCGCGCAGAATTGCAGCGATGGCCGCGTCAGCGGCCCTTTCCTCTTCTCCTGCCTCTTCCTGCATGGCGCGCATCCGCTCTATCTGATCCGCGAGCGCGTCGAATGATCCCCGCATCTGCCCAATGGTTTGGGTGTTCTCTTCGATGGCGGCGGTATTTGTTAATGTCGCGGGGTCGCCGCCGATCATTCGTTCTTCGATCTGAAGCGCAATGAAGATGCAGAATTGGAGAATGGTGACGATTGCGGCAATGAGCGTTAGGCGTTCCGCTATCAGCGTTTGGCGCCGAGGCTGCACATCCGCTGCTGCTTGTTCGACCAACTGCCGCTGCTGTTCTAGAAGGGTTTCCTGCTGCGCTAATGCGCGCTCCAACAGGCTGCCAATCCAGCCGACCAAGTCGGGCTGCAGTGCGAACGCTTGCATCGCCGATCCTAGCCCGGCGAAAGCGCTGATCCTCTCGTTCACCGCGCTGGTGATGAAACGAAATTGGTCCGAATAGTCGGGCGTCAGACCGGCAAGCTTGAATGCATTGGTTTCGCCCAGCGCGAGTGCGCTACCGATCCAAAGGCGAGCGGGATCAACTCGGGGCATCGCCAACGCTTCAACCATGCTTGTGATGCGTTCCGCCTGCGTCCGATGTTGATCCATGTAGGCGAACTCGAACACCAATTGACGGGCGCGGACACCCTCTAGCACCCGCGTAATCGTGTCATTCTCGATCAAGCTAAGGGACGGGGCAAAGGCGGCGAGTGCGCTTTGGGTGCCAATCATGTCGGCGAGCGATCCGACGCGGAAGGAATTGACAACACTGCGATGGGCTTCCCCAAGCGCACCGAGCCCTGCAATCTCGGGCAGGCGGTATGCGTCAGCGATCCGGGCCGCATCTGCGATTGCTGTGAATGCCGACACATCGGGCAGAATGCGGGCCGCGTCGATTGCCGACCGATGGGATTCCAGCATCTTCTGGACGGCGCTAGTCGGGACTAGGGCGGGTACATGGGCGCCGCTACCGCCCGTCAGGGCGTCCATCCGTTCCATCTGTTTGCGCAGCCGCCCTGTCGCGCTGTCGTCGCCCACAAGCTTCCCCAGATCGACGCGCTTACTCTTCTTCGATGCCTCGCCTTCATCGTCCGCCATCGCATAGCCCTCGCATACCGCAAAATGATTGCTCTTCGACGTACACCCTCACTGTGTTCGGGTCATTATTGCGCGCCACCACCATGCTAATATAAGATCGCAGCACGGCTCCACCGAAGCCGACATTCGTTCATTCCGCAGCATGCGGGAAAGGGAATCGATCTCCGTCATCCGGTTTCGCCCGAGACAGCTGCACCAGTCCGGCGCCGGAGCTTGGGCGGAGGTCTGGCAGGCGGTCGGGGTTGTGCGCCGGATCGCCCCTGCCTAGGGTCGCGGCCATCCGCTTCCGGAGGCATCCCCTTGGCCGACACCATCTCGCACCTTCTCTGCCGCGGGCTGATCGCCGCCGGCATCGACGCGCTCTACTGCCTGCCGGGCGTGCAGAACGACGATTTCTACAACGTGCTCTTCGACTTCCCCGAGCTCCGGCCCTTCGTCACGCGCCACGAGCAGGGCGCGGCCTACATGGCCGCCGGCGCGGCGCAGGCGACGGGCCGGCCGCAGGCCTATTGCACGGTGCCGGGGCAGGGCGTGCTGAACGCCGCCGCCGGGCACTCGACGGCGCTCGCCACCGCCTGCCGCGTCTTTGCGCTGATCGGGCAGAACCGCTCGAACCTGCTCGGCCAGGCGCACGGGCTGCTGCACGAGATCCCCGACCAGCTCTCGGTGCTGGCGCAGATATCGAAGCATGCCGTCGCGCTGCGCGATCCGGCCGAGGCGCCCGGCCAGATCGCCGCCGCGCTGCACGCGCTCGTCAGCGGCCATCCGGCGCCGGTGACGCTGGAATGCCCGCTCGATCTCTGGACGGCGCCGGCCGAGGCCGTGCCGGTGCCCGAGCCCGAACATCCGCAGGTCGACACCGACGCGATCGAGCGCGCCGCCGCGCTGCTCGCCGGCGCCGAGCGGCCGCTGATCATGCTGGGCGGCGGCGCGCACGCGGCGGCCGGCTCCATCGCGGCGCTCGTCGAGCTGCTGGGCGCCCCGGTCTCCGCGCTTCGCCAGGGCAAGGGCGCCTATGACGAGCGCAAGCCCTTGTCCGTGCCGGGGCCGGTCGCGCACAAGCTGTGGAAGACGGCGGATGTCGTGCTCGGCATCGGCACGCGCATGCAGACGCAGGAGATGAGCTGGGGCGTCGACGACGAGATGGCGCTGATCCGCATCAACGCCGATCCGGGCGAGGTGAACCGGCGGGGCAGGACCACGGTGCCGATCGAGGCAATGGCCGAGCACGGCGTCCCGGCGCTGGTGCGGGCGCTCGAGGGCAAGGCGAAGAAGCGGCGCGACCGAACCGACGAGCTGGCGGCCATGAAGGCCGATCTGGCGCGCGAGCTGGAGGGCCAGCCGCAGATCGCGCAGCTCGAAGTCCTGCGCGACGAGATGGGCGAGGACGACGTCTTCCTCGACGACCTGACGCAGGTCGCCTTCGCGGCGCGCTATGCCTTCCCCGTGGCCCGTCCGCGCGGCTACCTCTCGGCCGGCTATGCCGGCACGCTCGGCTGGGGCCTGCCGGCGGGGCTGGGGGCGCAGATCGCCCGGCCCGACGTGCATGTCGTCAACGTCCAGGGCGATGGCGGCTTCATGTACGCCTCGAACGAGCTGGCGACGGCCGTCAAGTACGACGTGCCGCTGGTCACGGTGGTCTACAACGACAACGCCTTCGGCAACGTCCAGCGCATCCAGGAGGACCGCTTCGGCCACAATCGCCGCATCGCCTCGGCGCTGACCAACCCCGACATCGTCAAGTACACCGAGAGCTTCGGCGCCATGGGCCTGCGCGCCGAGACGCCCGAGGACCTGCGCAGCGCGCTCCGCCAGGCCTTCCGGCATGGCGGCCCCGCCGTCATCGAGGTGCCGGTGCCCGAGCGCTATCCCAGCCCCTGGCCCTGGATCCAGCTGCCGCACGTCCGAGGCGAGCCCAGCGGCCCGCTCTGGCGCTCGACCTGAACCGAGCCGAGCGGCCCGCTTGACAGCCCGCGGCTCTGCCGCTGCACTGACCCGCGCAACTCGGGAGACGCGCATGGACCAGACGAACCGGACCCGGCATGGCGGCGCGCTGCTCGTCGAGTGCCTTCGCGCGCAGAAGGTGCGGCGCGTCTTCGTCGTCCCTGGCGAGAGCTATCTCGCCGTGCTCGACGGCCTCTACGACGCCGACGAGATCGAGATCGTGCAGGCCCGCCACGAGGGCGGCGCCGCCTTCATGGCCGAGGCGCACGGCAAGCTGACCGGCCAGCCCGGCATCGCCATGGTGACACGCGGGCCCGGCGCCACCAACGCCTCGATCGGCGTGCACACGGCGATGCAGGATTCCTCGCCGATGATCCTGTTCGTCGGCCAGATCGCCACCTGGATGCGCGACCGCGAGGCCTTTCAGGAGATCGACTACCGCGCCTTCTTCGGCACCGTCGCCAAATGGGTGACCGAGGTCGACCGGCCCGACCGCCTGCCGGAGACCATCTCCCGCGCCTTTGCCACGGCGCTGTCCGGCCGCCCGGGGCCGGTGGTCGTCGCGCTGCCCGAGGACATGCTGGCCGCGCCCGCCGAGGCCCCGCCCTGCAAGCCGGTCCGCATCGCCCGGCCCGGCGCCGACCAGGCCGCCGTCGACGAGGCCATGGCCATGCTCGCCTCGGCCGAGCGCCCGCTGGTGCTGGCCGGCGGCGGCGGCTGGACCCACCGGGGCCGCGAGCTGCTCATGGGCTTCGCCGAGCGCAACGGCCTGCCCGTCGCCTGCGTCTTCCGCTTCCAGGACCTGATGGACAACCACTCCGACTCCTATGTCGGCGATGCCGGCGTCGGCATGTCGCCGCACATGAAGGAGATGATGCGCGGCGCCGACGTCATCCTGGCGCTCGGCCCCCGCTTCGGCGAGGCCACCACGGACGGCTACACGCTGTTCCAGGCGCCGAACCCGCGGCAGCGGCTGATCCACGTCCACGCCTCGGACCGCGAGATCGGCAAGCTCTACGCGCCCGAGCTGCCCATCCACGCGCATCCCGAAAGCTTCCTCGCCGCCGTCGAGGCGACCTGGCTGCCGGCGTCCGACGGCCGCGCCGGCTGGACCGCACATGGCCGCGCCGGCTGGCTGGCGACGCACGAGCTGCCGCCCCAGCCGGGCCGGCTCGACATGGGCGCGGTCATGGCGCACCTGCAGGAGGCGCTGCCCGCCGACGCCATCCTGACGAACGGCGCCGGCAACTTCGCCGTCTGGCCGAACAAGCATTTCCGCTTCGGCGCCGGCCAGCGCCTGCTCGGGCCGCAGTCGGGCGCCATGGGCGCCGGCATCCCCGCCGCCGTCGCCGCCAAGGCCGAGTTCCACGACCGCACCGTCGTCTGCTTCGCCGGCGACGGCGATTTCCAGATGACCGGCATGGAGCTCGGCGCCGCGCTGCAGGCCGGCTGCCAACCGATCGTGCTGGTGCTGAACAACGGCATGTACGGCACCATCCGCGCGCACCAGGAGCGGGAGTACCCCGACCGCGTCTCGGGCACCGGCCTGACCAACCCCGACTTCGTCGGGCTGGCCCGCGCCTTCGGCTACCACGCCGAGCGCGTCGAGACGACGGCCGAGTTCGCTCCCGCCTTCGCCCGCGCCGCCGGGTCCGCCACCGGCGCCGTCCTGGAGCTGGTCATCGACCCCGAGGCGATCACGCCGCGCCGCACGCTCAGCCAGATCCGCGCCGGCTGATCCTTTGGGCGGTCTGGCGCTGCCCGGTCTGGTGCTGCCCGGTCTGGTGCTGCCCGGTCTGGTGATGTCCGGTCTGGTGATGTCCGGTCTGGCGACCGTGCAAGGCAAGGCGAGCTGTCCCCCGCAACGCTCCGATGTCCCCGAACGAGGGCGCAGGCCCGCGCCCACGGGGGCGTTTGTCCCCAAATGATCTCCTGCCCGACGCAGATACGGCATTAGCGATCCTGCAAGGGGGCATTCGCCCCCGAACGCGCCGGGCATCTCTGCCGCCGTTCAGGGAACATTCGGACAAATCCGTTACCGCTCGGATGTTCCCGACCGGAGAAGACATCATGCCGACGCCCGCAGCCGCGCGCGCCGAGCAGGCCGCGTCCCTCCTGCTCGAAGACCTGGAGGAGACGACGCGCTGGATCGCCGAGCTCGACGCCGAGCGCGCCACCGCCGCCCGGCGCCGCGCCGAGCTCGCCGCCGCGCTCCAGGCTTTGCTGCGCACCCTGCCGTCCGACGCCCGCGAGCGCCTCTCCCTGCGTCTCGCTGCGGTCGCCGAGCGGCCGCAGGCACCGTCCCGCACCCTCCGGGGCAGTCTGCGGGACGTCGTCGCCTTCCTCGCCACCTGCGAGACCGACACCATCCGCGCCAGCGAGGTGACCCGCCACATCCGCGCCCTCGGCAAGCCCGTGAAACACACCTATGGCGGCGCGACGCTGGCCAAGCTGGAAGCCACCGGCCACGTCACCCGCATCGCCCACGGCGTCTACCGCATCAACCACAGCATCCGGAGCTGATGCCCGTCAAACCCGGCCAGAAGTGCGGGACCTCCGGCTCGTGTCGCAGTTCAGCGCGAAACGCCCGCCGTGTGGTCGGCCAAGCCGGCCGGGACCCGGGCTTCAGGCGGCGTAGGCAGCGCGCCGCTCCTCGGCGGTAAGCAGGTGCGGCTCGGCGATCGGTATCCCACCGCGCACGAACGGGGATCGGCGATGCTCGCCCGCGAGCCTCCCGGCGACTGACAGGCTGACAAAGCGCCACAGCAGCGGGACCATGCCGAACTGCCTCGGTCGGCCGACGGCGCCGCGCGGCCGGCCATCGGTAAAGACCCGCGCCGTGACCGGCCCCAGCGGCGCTGGGTCGGCCAGCGCCGCGACGATGACGCCGACGAATGGAATCCCGAGTAGCGGAGGCGTGTTGGCGAGCGCTGTCGCGCAGCAGGAGGCGTACCAGCGAAACGGTCCGCGCGGGGTCATCCTGAGACAAGCGATCCGATCGTGCCCGGTGGAGATCGCCAGGCGCCCGATCGAGGTCTGGAAAATCCCGGTCCCCCCGGCGCTATCCAGCGTGTCCTCTCGGCCAAAGTGGCTCTGCAGCGCCTGGCAGTCAGAACAGTAGCAGACGACATGGGTGCCGCGGTCGGGTCCGACATCGGACAGGGCGCCGTGTACGGCGCCGCAGCGGCAGGAAAGCGCGATATCGGCCAGTGCGGGCGCCCTTCTCCGACAGAGCGGGGGAAAACTGCAAAGCGCTGTAGCGGCCGCACTCGTGTGACCGGAGAGATCGGCGTCCGGAAATCTGGGCCGGAAGAGCGATCAGCCTGCGCAGCGCCCTCGCCCGCGCAAGGCGGGCGCTTCGCGCGAACGCTACTCCGCCCCCGCCTTCTCGCCGGCGCCCTCGCGGGCCTTGTAGTTCGTCTTCTCGACGATGCGGGCCGATTTGCCGCGGCGCTGGCGCAGGTAGTAGAGCTTGGCGCGGCGGACCTTGCCGCGGCGGACCACGGTGATGGCGTCGATGTTGGGCGAGTGCAGCGGGAAGATGCGCTCGACGCCCTCGCCGAAGCTGATCTTGCGCACGGTAAAGCTGGCGCCGATGCCGTGGCCGCCGTTGCGGGCGATGCAGACGCCCTCATAGTTCTGCACGCGGGTGCGGGTGCCCTCGGTCACGCGATAGCCGACGCGCACAGTGTCGCCCGGCGCGAAGTCGGGGATCGCGCGGCCCAGTTCGGCGACGTGCTCGGCCTCGAGCTGCTGCAGCAGGTTCATCGGTCCTTTTCCTTCTCGTTGTCCGCCGTTCCGCGCGTCGGGCCGGCGGGTGGGGCGTCCGATTGCTCTGGCGCTCGCCCGGTCCATACGGGCCGCCCAGAGGTCGGGACGCCGGTCCCGTGTGATGGCCTCTGCCTGGGCGCGCCGCCATTCGGCGATGCGGGCATGGTGGCCGGAGAGCAGAACCTCCGGTATCCGCGCGCCCTTCCCAGGCCTGCGGCCGCGTATAGTGCGGGTGCTCGAGCAGCCCGCCCGCGAAGCTCTCCTCCTCGGTCGAGGCCGCGTTGCCGAGCACGCCCGGGCGCAGCCTGACGACCGCGTCGATCAGGACCAGCGCCGCCGGCTCACCCCCGGTGAGCACATAGTCGCCGATCGAGACCTCCTCGATCCCGCGCGCCTCCAGCACCCGCTGGTCGACGCCCTCGTAGCGGCCGCAGAGCAGCGTGACGCCCGCTCCGGCCGCGATCTCCGCGACGCGCGCCTGACTGAGCGGCCGCCCGCGCGGGGACAAATAGATAACAGGCCAGCGCGCCCCGATATCTGCCGGGGGCACCGCCGCCTGCGCCGCATCCACCGCCGCCGCGACCACATCCGGGCGCATCACCATGCCCGGCCCCCCGCCCGCAGGCGTGTCGTCGACGGTGCGGTGTCTATCGGTGGCAAAGCCCCTGATGTCAAGGACGTCGAGGCGCCACAGCCCGTCCGCCAGCGCCCGCCCGGTCAGCCCGACGCCCAGCACGCCGGGGAACGCCTCCGGGAACAGCGTCAGCACGCGCGCGCGCGAACGGCTCACTCACCCCCGACCTCGCCCAGATCCGCGACCAGCCGCCCGGCCGCCGAGATCGACCGTCGGCACCGCGGCCCGGGTGAAGGGCAGCATCAGCTCGGTTTCGCCGGCGATCTCGATGACGTCGCCGGCGCCGAAGTCGTGGACCATGCGCACCCGCCCGAGCACTGCGCCGCCGGTGTCGACGACCTCGAGACCGATCAGGTCGGCGTGATAGTACTCGTCCTCGTCCAGCGCCGGCAGCCGCTCGCGCGGCGCGTAGAGGCTTGTGCCGCGCAGGCTTTCCGCCTCCTCGCGGGTCTCGACGCCGGACAGGCGAGCGGCAAAGCCGCCCTTGACCGGCCGGGTGATGCGCAGCCGGAACGCCTGCCCGTTCTCTGTCGCCAGAGGGGAATATCCCGCGATCTCAGCAGGCTCTGCGCAAAAGCTCTTCATCCGCGCCTCGCCCTGCACACCGAAGGCGCCGGCGATGGCGCCGACGCAGACCATGCCGGGCGGCGGCACGCTCAGAGCCCGAGCTGCACGCCGCCGGTGACAGGCATCGCGACGCCGGTGATGTAGGACCCGCCCGGCCCGCAGAGAAAGCCGATGAGCGCCGCCACCTCGTCCGGCGTGCCGGCGCGGCGGAGCGCCACCGTCTCGTAGCGGCGCGCCTTGAAGTCGTCGAGCTCGAGCCCCTGCTCGGCGGACAGCCGGCGGTTGACGCCCTCGTGCATGTCGCTGGCGATGAAGCCGGGGCAGACGGCGGTGCAGCGCAGCCCCTGCGGCCCGAACTCGGCGGCGATCGTCTTGGTCAGCCCGATCACCGCGTGCTTCGAGGCGGTATAGGCGCCGAACGCGCGCTGCGCGCCGAGCCCCGCCATCGAGCTGAGATTGACGATGCAGCCCTCGCCCCGGTCCAGCATCGGCGGGATCGCCGCCTGGCAGAAGTCGGCGGTTCCCTTGATGTTGACGGCGAAGCTGGCCCGCCAGTCCGCATCGGTGATCTCGAGGAACGGCTTGCCGCCCGCCGCGATGCCGGCGTTGTTGACAAGGATGTCGAGCCGGCCGGCGTCGGCCAGCACCGCCGCCACGCAGTCGTCGACCTGGGCACGGTCGGTGACGTCGACGGCACGCGAGCGCGCGCCGGTCGCCTCCGCGACCGCCCCGCAATCCTCGGCCCTGCGGTCCGTCGCGTAGACGACCGCGCCGTCGTCAACCAGCCGCCTGACAGTCGCGGCGCCGATTCCGTTGAGAGACCCGGCACCGGTGACGATCGCGATCCTGCCGTCGAGCGCGCCCAACGGCCTATTCCGCCGGCTGCCCCGTCGATTCCGCGGTCGGCTCCTCGGCCGGTTCCGCAGTCGATTCCGCAGTCGATTCCGCGGCCGGTTCCTCGGCGGGAGCCTTCGCGGCCTCCTCGGTGGCCTTGGCGCGGGCCTCGCGCTCGTCAGCGCGCTTTTTGGCCTTCTCGCCCGGCTCGGCCTTTTGCGGGTTCGCGCGCGTCTTCGCCGGCCGCAGCCCAGCGGCCTCGAGCATCCGCGCGATGCGATCGGTCGGCTCGGCGCCGCGCTCGAGCCAGTGCTGCATCCGCTCGACATCCATCTTGACGCGGTTCTCGTTGTCGCGCGGCAGCAGCGGGTCGTAGGTGCCGAGCCGCTCGATATAGCGCCCGTCGCGCGGGCTCCGGCTGTCGGCAGCGACGATGCGGTAGAACGGCCGCTTCTTCGAGCCGCCGCGCGCCAGCCTGATCTTCATGGCCATGTTTTCTCTCCTTCGATGGCGTTGCCCGTGCCGCAGCCGGCCGCGGGGCTATTTCTGCAACTGACGGTGATGGTGGATCACTTCATCGACGATGAAGCGCATGAATTTCTTGGCGAATTCCGGGTCGAGCCCGCTCTCGGCGGAGAGCCGCTCGAGCCGCTCGATCATCCGCGCCTCGCGCGAGGGGTCGGCGGCCGGCAGCCCGTGCTCGACCTTCAGCCGGCCGACGGCCTGAGTGCAGCGGAAGCGCTCGGCAAGCGTGTGGACCAGCACCGCGTCGAGGTTGTCGATCGTGTGGCGCAGGTCGCCCAGCAGGGCGTCGGCGCGCTCGGCGTCGGTCATGCCAGCGCCTCCGGGCCCGGATGGCGGAAGACGAGCGTCTGCTCCCCTGAACCCGGGCTGGCGGCCCGCGCGTCGAGGGTGGCGCCCAACCGCTCGGCCAGTCGGATCGAGCGGGCGTTGCCGCGGTCGATGTAGCTGACGGCGGTCGTCCAACCGAGGGCGCGGTAGGCGTGGTCGCGCGCCGCCAGCGCCGCCTCGCGGGCAATGCCCTTGCCCTCGGCCCCGTCGAAGAGCGACCAGCCGATCTCGCGCTCGGGCCAGCCCTCCGGGTACCAGCAGCCGACCACGCCGACGCAGTCGTCCGAGCCCTTCACCGTTACCGCCCAGTTGCCATAGCCGCGCAGAACCCAGTGGCCGATGTGGACGGCAAAGGTGCGCCACGCCTTGTCGCGCCCGGAATGGCCGCCCATGAAGCGGGCGCGCTCGGAAGCGTGGAAGGCGACGACGCCCTCGCAGTCCTCTGGCCGCGGTGCGCGCAGCACCAGCCGCTCGGTCTCGAGCACTGGAACGCCGACAAGCGCCGGCGGGGTCGTGAGCGGCGCGTTCACGGCATTGCCTCCGGACCGGGATGACGGAAGACCAGGTCCCCGGGATCTATGCCGGGAGCGTCCGAATCGAGCACCGCGCCGAGCCGCTCGGCCAGCCGGATCGAGCGGGCGTTCGCCGGAGCGATGTAGCTGACGAGGGTGCGCAGGCCGAGCCTGCCGTAGGCCCAGGCGCGCACGGCCAGCGCCGCCTCGTGCGCGATGCCGCGGCCCTCGGCGTCGGGCACCACCATCCAGCCGATCTCGGGCTCGGGGTACTCGACCGGCTGGAAGAGCCCGACCTCGCCGAGATAGGCGCCGCGGTCGCGATCGGCGACCGACCAGCCGCCAAAGCCGCGCAAGCTCCAGCAGGCGAGCGAGGCGCAGAACTCGCGCCAGGCGGCGCGGGCGTCCATCGGCCCGCGCTCGTGGATCGCGCGGTCCGAGGCGAGAAAGGCGGCGTAGGGCTCGAAATCGCCGATCTCGGGCGCGCGCAGGCGCAGCCGTTCAGTCTCCAGCAAGGGGATGCCGAAGCTCATTTCTTGCGGCCCAGCCCGCTCAGGCCCGGCGGCAGCGCAGGTCCGCCGCCGAGGCCGGGAAAGCCCGGCGGCCGGCCGCCGCCCGGCAGGCCGGGGGCGCCCGGACCACCCGGACCCATCGGCGGCATGCCGCCCGGCGCGCCCCGGCCCATCATCTGACCGAGCATGCCGCGCATGCCCTTCTTGCCGCCCATCCGGCCCATCTTCTTCATCATATCGGCCATCTGGCGGTGCATCTTGAGAAGACGGTTGACCTCCTGCACCTCCAGCCCGGCGCCCCTGGCGACGCGTTCCTTGCGGCTGGCCTTCATCAGGTCGGGGTTGCGGCGCTCCTGCTTGGTCATCGAGCGGATGATGGCGATCTGGCGCTTGAGCACCTTGTCGTCGACGCCGGCCTCGTCCATCTGCTTCTGCAGCTTGCCCATGCCGGGCAGCATCGAAACGATACCGGACATGCCGCCCATCTTCAGCATCTGGTCGAGCTGCATGGCCAGGTCGTTCATGTCGAAGCGGCCCTTCTGGAACCGCTTCATCATGCGCTCGGCCTCTTGCGCCTCGATCGTCTCCTGCGCCTTCTCGACCAGGCTGACGATGTCGCCCATGCCGAGGATGCGCCCGGCGATGCGCTCGGCGTGGAACTCCTCCAGCGCGTCCATGCGCTCGCCGAGGCCGACGAACTTGATCGGCTTGCCGGTCACGGCGCGCATGCTCAGCGCGGCGCCGCCGCGGCCGTCGCCGTCCATCCGGGTCAGCACGACGCCCGAGATGCCGATGCGGCCGTCGAAGTTCTCGGCGGTCGCGACCGCGTCCTGGCCGGTCAGGCCGTCCACGACCAGCAGCGTCTCGTTGGGACGGGCGACGTCGCGCACGGCCTCGACCTCGGCCATCAGCTCGTCATTGATCGACAGGCGGCCGGCCGTGTCGAGCATCACGACGTCATAGCCGCCGAGCGTCGCCTGCTGCTTGGCCCGCCTGGCGATCGCGACCGGGTCCTGGCCCTGGACGATCGGCAGCGTCGCGACGCCGGTCTGCACGCCGAGGATCGCCAGCTGCTCCATCGCCGCCGGGCGACGGGTGTCGAGCGAGGCCATCAGCACGCGCTTGCGCTCGCGCTCGGACAGGCGCTTGGCCAGCTTGGCGGTCGTCGTCGTCTTGCCCGAGCCCTGCAGGCCGACCATCAGGATGGTCGCCGGCGGGCTGTCGATGCGCAGCCGCCCCGGCTCGGGATCGTCGCCGGCGAGCACGCGGATCAGCTCGTCATGGACGATCTTGACGACCATCTGGCCGGGCGTGACCGACTTCAGGACGGCTTGGCCCGTCGCCTTCTCGCCGATGCCCTTGATGAAGTCGCGCGCGACCGGCAGCGAGACGTCGGCCTCGAGCAGCGCGACGCGGACCTCGCGCAGCGCCGTCTGGACGTCCTCCTCGGTCAACGCGCCCTTGGCGGTCAGCCGGGTGAGCACCCCCGAGAGACGGTCCGACAGCGCTTCGAACATCGCCAAGCCTCCTGCGGGCCTGGCAGGCGCCCGCGCAAACACCGACGGCGCCGGTGGGCGCAACGCGCTGACCGGCGGCGATCCCGGGGCGTCCCCGGGACCGGAAGCCTTAAACTTCCGGATTCAAGGCTGCAAGTACGGCCTCAGACCTTGCGCGTCAAGTCCGGCCGGTGTGTCATGGCGCATCATGCAGGGCGCCGGCCGCGGCCTTTGACATGAGTCAACGCGGCCGTGCAGCATGAATACTTAGATCGCCGAGCTTAAGACGGGAGGCGAGCGGCCGATGGCTGATCTGACGCAATTCGAGCGACAGTTGCGCGAGCGCAAGGCGTATCTTGAGCGATCGCTGCACCGGTTCGAGGCGGCGCTGGACCGCCCGGTGAACCCTGACGCCGAGGATCGCGCAACCGAGCGCGAGGAGGACGAGGTGCTGGAGGGGCTCGGCAGCTCGGGCCTGACCGAACTGCGGCAGATCGATGCCGCGCTCGCCCGGATGGACGAGGGCAGCTACGGCCTCTGCGTGCACTGCGGCGAGCCGATCCCGGAACGGCGCCTGGAGATCATCCCGCACGCCGCGCGCTGCGCGTCCTGCGCCTGACCGCCACCGGTCGCGGCACGCCCCGCGCCGCCATCTCGGCGCCGTCTCAGGCGGGCTCCGCGCTCCAGGCGCGGTCGCGCACCGGCAGGTGGACGATGGCCGAGAAGATGCCGAGCGCAATCGCGGCGTACCAAATCGGCTCGTAGGTGCCGTAGAGGTCGTAGGCGACGCCGCCGAGATAGACGCCGAGGAAGCTGCCGACCTGGTGGCTGAGCAGAACGATGCCGAAGAGCGTGCCGACATGCCTCGGCCCGAACATGGTGGCGACAAGGGCAGAGGTCAGCGGCACGGTGGTCAGCCACAGCATGCCAATCGAGAAGGCGAAGACCACGACCGATGCAGGCGTGATCGGCAACGAGATGAAGACGGCGATCACCAGCGCCCGCAGCGTGTAGATCGCCGACAGGATGTAGGGCTTCGGAAAGATCGCGCCGAGCCGGCCGACCAGCAGCGTGCTGATGAAGTTGGCGAGCCCGACGATCGAGAGCGTCCACGCGCCGAGCTCGGTCGCCGGCCCGTCCGGCGTCGCGCACATCTCGGCGACAAAGGCCGGGAAGTGCGCCGCGATGAAGGCGACATGGAAGCCGCAGACGAAGAACCCGGCATTGAGCAGCGTGTACGAGGAATGGCCGAAAGCGCGGCGCAGCAGCGCGCCGGTCCTCAGATCGTCGCTCGGGCTGGCCGCCGAGAGCGGGATCTCGGCCTTCAGGAAAGGGATACAGGCGGCCATCGGCAGCAGCAGCGCCGTCATCACCAGCATGGCGTTCTGCCAGCCATACGCACTGACCAGCGCGCCGGCGATCGCCGGCAGCGCCATCTGCCCGATCGAGCCCAGCGCCGCCGTCAGCGCCATCGCCTGGCCGCGCTTCTCCTCGCGCACGGCGCGGCCGACGACCGACATGATCAGGCCGAACGACGTTCCCGAGATGCCGAGCCCGACCAGCACGCCGGCGCCTGCATGCATGGCGAGCGGCGACTGGCCGTAGGTCGTCAGCAGCATGCCGGCGAGATAGACGAAAAAGCCCAGCCAGATCGCCGGCCGGTCGCCGACCCGGTCGGCGATCCAGCCGAAGAACGGCTGGCCGAGCCCCATGACCACCATGCCGATGGCCATCGACAGCGAGAAGACCTCGCGCGGCCAGCCGAAGGTCTCCGAGATCGGGTCGAGCATGATGCCGAAGACCGAGCGGATGCCGAAGCTGATCGTCAGCACGACCGAGCCGGCAGCGATGATGATCGTGGTGTTCGACAGGCGCGACATGGCGGACCCCGGGTGGCACGGCGCGAGAAATTGCGCCCTGCGTGCCGATGCCAGAGACGACATTTGCCGGCCGCCGACAATCAAATGTTTTTGCTGCATCGGATCAGCGGGATTGAAGGCGGCGCGCGCTGCCGCGCACCCTTGTGCGGCGCAGCGGCGGCGCATTAGTGTGGCGCCGCTTCACAGGGGGGCTCAGGGATGGCGCATGACTTCCGGGCCGATGTCACGCTATCGCGAACTGGTCGAGCAGGGGCGGATCCGGCCTGACCCGGCCCAGCGCGCCGCCGTCGAGAAGCTTCAGCTGCTGCACATGCGCCTCGCCGGATACGATCCCGGCCGGCGCAAGATGGTGGCGCTCGGCTGGCTCGGCTTTGGCCGCAAGGCGGCCAAGCAGGACAAGTACCTGACCGGCCTCTACATCTATGGCGGGGTCGGGCGGGGCAAGTCGATGCTGATGGACGTCTTCTTCCAGGGCGCCCCGGTGGCGGCGAAGCGGCGCGTGCATTTCCACGCCTTCATGCAGGAGGTGCATGTCGGCATCCACGTGGCGCGTGAATCGAATGTCGAGGACCCGATCAGGCCGGTGGCGGACGAGATCGCCGAGGGCGCGACGCTGCTCTGCTTCGACGAATTCCAGGTCAGCGACATCACCGACGCCATGATCCTCGGACGGCTTTTCGAGGCGCTGTTCGACAGCGGCGTCGTCGTCGTGGCGACGTCGAACCGGCCGCCGGACGATCTCTACCGGAACGGGCTGAACCGGCAGGTGTTCCTGCCGTTCATCGCCATGCTGGAGGAACGGCTCGACATTCACGAGCTGGCCGGCCCGACGGACTACCGCCAGGGACTTGCCGGCGACGAGGCGCGCTATTATTCGCCTGTGGGCGCCGAGGCGCGCGCCGCGATGGATGCCGCGTGGGATCGCGAGGTCGACGGCGAGGCGGCCGCGGCCCTGACGGTCTCGGTCCGCGGCCGGCGCGTCGTCATCCCGATGGCCGCCGAGGAGGCGGGGCGGGCCAGCTTCACCGAGCTTTGCGAGAGGCCGCTCGGGCCCGGCGACTATCTCGAGATCGCCCGACAGTTCCGGGTCTTCTTCCTCGACGACATTCCCCGCCTGGGCGAGGCCAGGCACAACGAGGCCAAGCGTCTGGTCACGTTGATCGACGCGTTCTACGAGGCGCGCGTCAAGCTCTACTGCTCGGCCGAGGCGCCGCCCGAAGCGCTCTTCACCGCTGGCGAAGGCGCGTTCGAGTTCGCCCGCACGGCGTCGCGGCTGGCCGAGATGCAGGGCGCCGGGTGGCCCGATGAATAGCGCGCGAAGCGACCAGGGCCGTCTCGCCGAACTGTTGCGCATGCCGTCGCGCTTGGCGCGTCGGGTCTTTTCGGGCTCGATCCTGCGTCTGATCGAGGCGTTCTGGGCCCTTCCGCTGGCGCTCGGCTTTGCCGGCATAGTCGCGCCGTTCGCGTTCCAGATGATCCCCGAGCAGCATATCGCTGTCCTGTTCGGCGGCGAAAAGCCGGACATCGACGTCGCCGGTGCGCGCGCGACGCTGCAGGTCGTCGCCGGCGGCATCATCACGATCACCAGCCTCGTCTTCTCGCTCAGCTTCATCGCGCTCAGCATCACGGCGCAGCAGCTCAGCCCGCGCATCCTGGACTTCGTTGTACAGGAGCGGGTGACCCAGTTCCTGGTCGGCCTGTCGCTCGCCACCTTCCTCTTTTCGGCGATCACGCTGTCCTTCGGCATCACCGGCGGCGAGGTGCGCCTGGCCGCGTCGGCCTTCGTCGCCCTGACGCTGGGCGCCGCCTCGCTGGCCATGGTCGTCATCTTCTCGCACCGCATGACCCGCATCATGCGCGCCGAGGACATGGTGGCGTGGCTCGGCGACGCGTTCGTCGAGGCGATCCGCGACGGGCCGGGCTCGATTGACGAGGACATGGTCGTCGCCGACCGCGGCGCCGCTGCCGAGCTGGAGGCGGCGCTGGCCGATGCGCCGACGGTGCCGGCGACCGAGGCCGGCTATGTCGGCGCGGTGATCTATCCCGGGCTGCTCGCCTGGGCCGCCGAGAACGACCTGCTGGTCGAGCTGCTCTGGCGCGAGAACGCCTTCGTGCTGGCAGGGGTCCCGCTCGCCAGGGTTGCCGGGCGGGATCTCGACATGGACGAGGTCGCCCGGCGCGTCACCCGCTATGCCTATCTGACCGACCGGCGCGTCATCGGCGAGACGGCCGACTATGAGGCGAGCTCGCTCAGCGAAGCGGCCGTGCGGGCGCTCTCGCCCGGCATCAACGACCCGGCGACGGCGCGGTCCTGCGCCAACCGGCTGTTCGAAGGGCTGGCGGTGCTGGCCTCGCTGCCGGAAAAGCCGCGCGCGCTGAAGTCGAAGGACGGCCGAGCGCGGGTGCTGCGGGCACCGCACGGGCTGGTCGACATCCTCGAGCACGCCGTCGCGCCGATCTTCGAAGCGGCGCGCGACCGTGCGACCGTCCGCCACATCGCCGGCCTGACGGACACGCTGGGCAAGCTGACGGCGCGGCCGCACGAGCGCGCCGCCGTCTCTGCGTTCAAGGCGCTGGTTGATGCCGCGGACCCGCCGCCAGAGCGCTACCTCAAGGCACTGAACGCAGCCGAATCGGGGCAGGGCGGCCCCGATCCGTAGCGTGCCCCGCCGGCCGCGTGGGCGGCAGGACTAAAGCTCGCGCTCGACCATCAGTTTCTTGATTTCGGCGATCGCCTTGGCCGGGTTGAGGCCCTTGGGACAGGTCTTGGCGCAGTTCATGATGGTGTGGCAGCGATAGAGGCGGAACGGGTCCTCGAGGAAATCCAGCCGCTCGCCCGTCGCCTCGTCGCGGCTGTCGTCGATCCAGCGCCAGGCGTGCAGCAGCGCCGCCGGCCCCAGATAGCGGTCGCCGTTCCACCAATAGCTCGGGCAGGCGGTCGAGCAGCAGGCGCAGAGGATGCACTCGTAATAGCCGTCCAGCTTGTCGCGGTCGTCGATCGACTGCCGCCACTCCTTCTCCGGGGCCGGCGAGCTGGTCTCCAGCCAGGGCTGGATCGCCGCGTGCTGGGCGAAGAAGTGGCTGAGGTCCGGCACCAGGTCCTTGATGACCGGCATGTGCGGCAGCGGGTAGATCTTCACGTCGCCCTTGACCTCGTCGATACCGGTCGTGCAGGCGAGCGTGTTGACCCCGTCGATGTTCATCGAGCAGCTGCCGCAGATGCCCTCGCGGCAGGATCGGCGGAAGGTCAGCGTCGGGTCGATCTCGTTCTTGATCTTGATGACGGCGTCCAGGATCATCGGTCCGCAATCGTCGAGATCGACGAAATAGGTGTCGACCCGCGGGTTCTCGCCCGTATCCGGGTCCCAGCGATAGATCCTGAACGTCTTCAGCCGCGTCGCGCCTTCCGGCCTGGGCCATGTCTTGCCTTGCTGGACGCGAGAGTTCTTCGGCAGGGCCAGTTCCACCATCATGCGTCTCCTGTGTCGCGTCCTGTTTCGCGTCCTGTGCCGGTCGCGGGCCTCAGGCCGATGAAAACCTTTTCACCCCGGTGCAGGGCATAGCGGGCGGCGTCCGGCTCGAGTGCCGTGAACTCGCTCACGTGGAAGCCCGGCGCCGCGAACCGGTCGCGCAGGTCGCGCCCGTACCAGCGCAGGTGCTCCGCATCGCCATAGTATATGTGCCGCGCCTCGGGCGTGTCATGGGCGGGGTCTTCGTAGGTGCGGTCGAAGCCCTCGATCATCGGCACGGTGATCACGGCCCGCCCGCCCGGCCGCAGCACGCGGTGCATCTCGGCGAAGGCGGCATGGTCGTCGACGTGCTCGAGCACGTGGTTGGCGATGATCATGTCCACCGAGCCATCCGCCAGGTCGATCGCAGAAATGTCGAGCCTCAGCTCGAACCTGTCGTTGATGTCCGCCGTCCGGTAGTCGGCGCCGCGCGCGACCATCTCGGCGCGGGCCCAGGGCTCGGCGGCGAAGTGGATGACCCGGGCGCCGGCGTCGAGCCGCATCTCGCGGTCCATCCACAGCTTCAGCAGGCGGTGCCGGGGCCGGGAGTCGCAGCCCGGGCACCAGATCTCGGGCTTGTGCTTGACGGGCGAGAACATGCCGCGATAACCGCAGATCGGGCATTCGCGCGGCGTCCGCCCCCAGGCCAGCGCCGTGACATGGTCGATCGCCCGTCTGGCCCGAAGCTTCACCTTTTCGGCGATCTCGCCCGGCGGTCGTCTTTCGATCATGCAGGCGTCGCTCACCGGCCTAGTACACCCGCGCCTTCGGCTTGATGCGCTCGGGGTCGATGCCGCCCTCGTTGTGGCCGGTCAGGGGCTCGGTCACCACGTCGCGGTAGTCGATGCGCACCTCGCCGTTGATCCAGGCGAGGCTGTGCTTGCGCCAGTTGACGTCGTCTCGCTCGGGAAAGTCCTCGTGCGCATGCGCGCCGCGGCTCTCGTGCCGCGCCTCGGCGCAGTAGACGGTGGCGAGCGCGCTAGGGATCAGGTTGGAGAGCTCCAGCGTCTCCATCAGGTCCGAGTTCCAGATCATCGACCGGTCGGTGACGCGCACATCGTCGAACATCGCGTCGACGCGGCTGACCTTGTGGCAGCCCTCCTTCAGCGTCTTCGACGGTGCGGAAGACGGCGGCGTCCTCCTGCATCGACTTCTGCAGGCTGGAGCGGATGCGCGCCGTCGGGCTGCCGCCCTTGGCATGGCGCAGCCGGTCGAAGCGGTCCATCGCCTTCTCGACCGAGGCCGGGTTCAGATCCGGGTTGGCGCCGTTGCGGCTCGACGACCTGGCCCGCCTTGATGGCGCAGGCACGGCCGAAGACCACGAGGTCCGTCAGCGAGTTCGACCCCAGCCGGTTGGCGCCGTGCACCGAGGCGCAGGCCGGCCTCGCCCGCCGCCATCAGGCCGGGGACGAGCCGGTCGTCGCCGATCCTTGTGGTCGAGCACCTCGCCCCAGTAGTTCGACGGGATGCCGCCCATGTTGTAGTGCACCGTCGGCAGCACCGGGATCGGCTCGCGCGTCACGTCGACGCCGGCGAAGATCTTCGCGCTTTCCGAGATGCCGGGCAGGCGCTTGTGCAGCACCTCGGGCGGCAGGTGGTTCAGGTGCAGGTGGATGTGGTCCTTCTCCGGCCCGACGCCGCGGCCCTCGCGGATCTCGATGGTCATGCAGCGGCTGACGACGTCGCGGCTGGCGAGGTCCTTGGCGGTGGGCGCATAGCGCTCCATGAAGCGCTCGCCCTCGGAATTGGTCAGGTAGCCGCCCTCGCCGCGCGCGCCCTCGGTGATCAGGCAGCCGGCGCCGTAGATGCCGGTCGGGTGGAACTGCACGAACTCCATGTCCTGCAGCGGCAGGCCGGCGCGGGCCACCATGCCGTCGCCGTCGCCGGTGCAGGTGTGCGCCGAGGTGCAGGAGAAATAGGCGCGGCCATAGCCGCCCGTCGCCAGCACCACCATCTTGGCCGAGAAGCGGTGGATCGTGCCGTCGTCCAGCTTCCAGGCGATCACGCCCTGGCAGGCGCCGTCCTCGGACATGATCAGGTCGGTGGCGAAATACTCGATGAAGAACTCGGCGTTCTGCTTGAGCGACTGGCCGTAGAGCGTGTGCAGGATGGCGTGGCCGGTGCGGTCGGCGGCGGCGCAGGTGCGCTGCACCGGCGGGCCTTCGCCGAACTCGGTCATGTGGCCGCCGAAGGGGCGCTGGTAGATCTTGCCGTCCTCGGTGCGGCTGAACGGCACGCCGTAATGCTCGAGCTCGACGACCGCCTTGGGCGCCTCGCGCGCCAGGTACTCCATGGCGTCCATGTCGCCGAGCCAGTCCGACCCCTTGACGGTGTCGTACATGTGCCACTGCCAGTGGTCGGGGCCCATGTTCTGCAGGCTGGCGGCGATGCCGCCCTGCGCCGCGACGGTGTGGCTGCGGGTCGGAAAGACCTTGGTGACGCAGGCGGTCTTCAGCCCCTGTTCGGCCATGCCGAGCGTCGCGCGCAGGCCGGCGCCGCCGGCGCCGACGACGACGACATCATAGCTGTGGTCGATGAACTCGTAGGCGGCCATTGACGGGTCCTATTCTGCAAAAAGTCCGGCGGCTGTCGGCTGCACGGGAGGTACGGTCCAGTCGCAACCTAGCGCTCCGGCGGGCGTGTCACACGAACGGCCGACGGCCGGGATGCCACGCGCGACGCTCATCGCTCAGCCGGCCAGCGCGATCTTCAGCACGGCGAAGATGCCGGCCAGCCCGAAGAAGGCGCAGAACATCTGGTTGCCGATCAGCAGGCCCGTCCGCCACGCCTTGTCGTGCACATAGTCCTCGATCACCACCTGCACACCCAGCATCAGGTGGTGGAAGGTGACGGCCAGGAAGAGCACCGCGACGACCGCGTTGAACCAGTTGGAATAGACGGCGACGACGGCCGCGTGCCCCTCGCCGAGGGCGCCGGCGAACGGGAAGACGAACAGCAGCCCCAGCGGGATCAGCGCGACCGAGCCGACCCGCATCGACCACCAGTGGTGCACGCCCGAGCCGGCGGCGCCCAGACCGATCGCCATGCCGCGCGGTGTCTTGTGGGCCATTGGCGCTCCTCAGGCGACGATCCAGATGAACAGTGTCAGGACGACCGTGCCGATCAGCACCGCCTTGCCGCCGCGCTCGACGCTCGGCAGGTCGAGGCCGGTCCCGGTGTCCCAGGCGAGGTGCCGGATGCCGTTCAGCAGGTGATAGGAAAAGGCCAGCGTCAGCACCAGCCAGACCAGATGGCCCAGCCACGACGTCCAGAGATCGTCGATCGTGTCGAAATAGCCGGGGTCCGTCGCCGCGGCCAGCAGCCACCAGACGATCATGACCGCGCCGAGCGCCATTCCGACCCCGGTGATCCGGTTTGCGATCGACAGCATCGAGGTGATCTGCCGGCGATAGATCGTCATGTGCGGCGACAGTGGACGTTTGCCACGGTTGACGTCGGCCATGCGCGTTCCCTCTGCGTGGGCTCCTCTCCCGAGGTTTTAGGGCGGCAGCGCAGCGAGGGCCAGTACAAACCGAGGCAAGGCCGGTTTGCCGGCTATTCCTCGTCGCCGTCCGAGCCGCGATGGCCGGTGCTGTGCAGGTTGAACTGCATCATCGCCCGGCTCTGCATCATCGCCCGGCTCTGCATCATCGCCCGTGACTGCATCATGGCCCGGCTCTGCATCATGGCCCGCGACTGCATCATGGCACGGCTCTGCATCATCGCGCGCGACTGCATCATCGCCCGGCTCTGCATCATGGCGCGCGCCTGGATGGTGCCGCCGGTGCCATCGTCGATCAGCTCGCGCAGGCTGAGATCGCTGCGGTCCACGCCGGGCGCGGTCATCAGGGTCGACCGGTCCGGCTCTTCGACGATCAGGAAGCCGTCGAGGTCGGCGGGCACGTAGTAGAGCCTGCCGTCCGCGCCGCGCAGGGTGAAGCCGCCGCCGCCAGGCGGCTGCTCGGCTGCGCCGTCCTCGGCGACGTCGAGCCCCAGCGCGACCCCGACCCTGGTCTCGTCGCTGTCGATCGCAAGCGTCTTCGTGTCGAGATCGGTCTCCCACCACAGGAAGTCGCCGGGCGGGAAGCTGCGCAGCGCATCGCCGCTCGTCTCGAACTCGGGGCCGTGTTCCTCGGGCAGGCCGTGCGCGTCGCGCTTCGCCTTGCGGATCTCCTGCCCGGCTCCCGGCAGCACCAGGCTGACCGGCACCGGCAGCCTGACGACCACGCCAGCATGCCTGTAGCCGTGCACGCTGACCAGATGGCCCGAGAACAGCCGCTTGAATGTCTGGCTGGCGCCGCCGCGATCGACCGTGAGATCGAGGTCCACGGCGTTGTCGCGCATCAGCGCCGGCGGCAGCGAGCCGTCCGCGAAAAGAACGTCGACCGTCTTTCCGTAGATCACGATGCGCCTGCCAGGGACCAGCCCTGTCGATGTGGTCATCTTCTGTCCCTTCCAAGACGGCCTCCGGCCGTGCCTCGACTATACCACGCGGAAAAACCCCCGAGCCATGGCGGGCTCCGCCAGGATCCCGCGCCAGGCAAAGCAGTCGCGGATCATCTGCGCATGCCGCCCGCCGCTGATCGCGGCGTCGGCGGCGCCGAACGACGCCGCGACGCCGGAAAAGGCCGCCCCGTCCGGGTCCAGCCGTCGCCAGGCGGCGGCGAGGCGCAGCCCCGTCATGTCGCGCGCCCGGGCCAGCGCGGCGCGGAATCCCTCCGGGTCGGCGTGGTACGCCGCCTTGCAGCGTGCCTCGGCGGGCGTGTCCTCGGCGCCCTCGGCCGCCGCCCGGCGCAGCCCGTCGGCATCCCGGCGCGCAATCAGCCGCGCGGCCACCAGCCGGTCGAGGAAGAACTCGACCAGGATATCGAAGATCGCGCCGGTCAGCGGCAGGCCCAGCTCGTGCACCTGCTTGCCGGTCACCTCGTCGGCCGGCGTCTCCGGATCGGCCACGTCGGTCATCTTCAGCGCGTTCGAGGCCGAGCGGATCTGCCGCGTCCGCGACAGCTCGCCGATGCGGTTAAGCTCGTTCGCCACGTAGAGGCTGCCTTCCGTGTCCTCCAGCGCGCGCGCGAGCACGCGCCGGAAGTGCAGCGCCGCGAGCATGGCGACGCAGTCGGCCGCGCTCTCGTGAAAGCCGCGGAAGCCGGCGGTCAGGGCGCTCAGCCGGGGCATGCCGACCAGCGCATAGAGCAGACCGTGCCCTGTCTCGTGCGCCAGAACGTCGAAGTTCAGCGCGAATGGGCGCTGCACGCCCTGGTCGTCGGCGCCCTCGCCGCACTCCATATAGCCCCAGCCGAACTGTGCGTTGTCCCAGGGCACGTGCGGGATCATCTCGAGCCGGCGATAGCTGGCGGCGAACGGCCAGGCCACCGGGCCGCCGAGATAGCAATCCCAGACGTCGAGCACCCGGCGCACTGTCCCGAACATGTGCACGGCCAGGAAGGCGGGGTCGCTGGCTCGCCACATGGTCGAAGGTGCCCGGAGCTGCAGGGCATCGCCGGCGGCGCCACGCGGCCGCGCCAGTGGCGGCAGGTCGCGCGCGCCGTATGGCTGCTTGCCGTCCGGCCGGATCACGTACATCCGGTGGTCGGACGGACCCGGCCCGATGACTGCGCGCGGCGTCGAGACCCAGACGGTCTCGGGCTCCGCGAAGCCCTCCAGCACGGGCGACTGGGCATATAGCCGGAACGGCGTGCCGCGCCGGCGGAAGATGTCGTCCAGCGACGTCATCCAGCGTCCCTCTCCATGGCCGCCTCCCAGAGCATGGTCCGCTCGAAGCGGAACGGCGGCGGCTCGGCCGGCGGCAGCCCGTCGCGGAGCTGCCGGAGCAGCAGCGCCGCGTCGAGCGCCTTCTGCCGGACACGGTTCGCCGGCAGCCAAGATCGCAGGGTGCGTGCTTGCGCGCACCCGTCGAGCACCGCGGCCCATGTGCGCCGCTTGTAGAACAGCCGCCTTGGCGGCCATGGCGATCGCATCGCGTTCGGCAGGGTCAAGGATACCGGCATCGGCGGCCGCGGCAAGTGTTGCGCGGATATCGACCAGAGCGTCCGTTGCCGCATAGCCCGCATCTTCCGGCCCGTGCACCACAGCCACCTCGTCATCGTCCTCGAACGGATCGTCGAAGGGGGCGAACCGGCCGGCGCGGTAGGCCTCGAAGACGCGGCCGGCGCCGATCATGCCGAACTGCGCGAGCTCGGCCGCGCGCAACGCGCCCATGCTGGCGGCGCCGCAGACGCGGATGCCCTGGTCCAGCGCCCAGAGGATCTCCTTGTGCCAGACCGATGGCACCTGCTCGAAATAGCCGTCGATCAGCGCGATCGTCTCCGGCCGGTGGCCGCGCGCGGCCGCGAGGATGTCGCCGCGCCTGGCCGGCGGCAGGTAGCGGGCGTCGAGGATCGCCCGCGCCTCGGCGAGCGGCAGGCTGGGGCCGAGAAAGACGACCGTGCTCATCCGGGGCTCACTCCGCCGCCTCGGATGTCAGCAGCGCCGCCGCCCGCGCGCCCGGCACGTAGGCCGAGGCGGGGCCCTCCAGCGCCGCCTCGAGTCCCGGGACGACGACGCGAACGACCGCGAAGGGCAAGGCCGGTCTGGCCAGGTCGACGGCGATCGCCTCGTCGATCCCGACACGGCGCAACGCCGACAGCGCCGCGGCGACGTCACCCTCGAAGCTCTCGGTCTCCGTGCTCTGGATGCCCCGGAAATCGCGCTCCGGCGCCAGCGTCGCGAGAATGGCCTCGACGGCGGCCCGGCGCTCGGCCAGCGCCTCGGCGCATAGTCGGCGTCCGGGATGTCCTCGCGGGCGCCGGCGATGAATGTGGCGCGCGCCTGCGCCGCCTCGGTCAGCGCCCGGGCCAGCGCCACCTCGGGCGCCGGATGGGCGCCGCCGCCGAGCTCGGCCGCGCCCGTCTCGCCGGTGGCGATCCTGGATCAGGGCCAGGAAGCGGGGACGCCGACGATCCGAGCGGACGTCCCAGGCCGCGACCTCGATCCCGGCCGCGGCAAAGCGGTCGAGCAGCCAGCGGCAGGCAGGGTCGCTCGACCGTCTCCAGCCGCAGGGCGGTGGCATTTCCCCAGGCCCGGGCCCGAGCTTCCAGAGCGTGATCGCGTCCCGCTCGATCACCTCCATCAGCGCATGCAGCAGCGCCTCGGCCTTCGTGTTGCCCGAGGCGAGCCCGTTGGTCGTCGCCGCGAAGGCGCCGGAATGCGCCGGCTCGGGCAGGGCATAGTTGCGCGTGCACCAGCTCGAAAGGCAGCCAGCGACGCGGCCACCGCCCAGCACGCCACCGCCCAGCACGCCGCCGCCCATCATGCCGCCGCCCGACAGATCGTGGCCCATCAGATCGTGGCCCTCGATCCACAGGAACGGCAGCTGCGGGTCGACGCCTTCGACCGCCGTCAGCGGCAGGCGCGGTCGAGATCGGCCAGCGGATGCGAGAAGCGCAGCTCGTCGATGCTGGCGAATTTCAGCGGCCGGTCGATGCGTCTCGGCGCACCAGGTCTCGCAGGCCTCCATCGCCGCCGAGACGCGGGCGGCGTCCGCGGTCAGCCCCTTGCCCTGGAAGACCGAGAGCGAGCGCGCGTTGGGCGGCAGGCGGTGAATACGGGGATGCCGATCCGGTCGAGCCCGGTGATGCTGCCGACGCGGGCGATGCCGAAGACGGGCAGCAGCGGGCTCAGCCGCGCCCAGGTCTCGGCCGGCGGGCAGGCTGCGGCGGCCGCCGTCGCGCCAGCCCTTCTCGGCCAGCCTTTCGGCAGCGCCTCATGACGGGCGCGCCGGCCAGCATCGGCCGCGCCTCGTCAGGTCGCGCCCGCTGGCGCGCTCGGGCGCGAAGCGCCCGAGCGGCTCGGCCAGCGCCGCTTCGGCGGTCCGCGCCGGCGGCCCTGCCGGCGTACCCAGCGGAGCGCGCTGAGGCGCGCCCGCAGCTCAGCATCAGCGCGCCCTGGCCGCGGCGACTTCGTGCGCCTCGGCCAGCCGGCGCGACGAACGTCGGGATCCGGCCGGTCGCGCGCCATCTCGGCCTCGGCCTCGTGCCGGGCGATCTCGGCGCCCCAGTAGTTGACGCCCTGGTCCTCGATGATCGACCGGCCCTCTGCCAGCACCCGAGCGCGCTTCTTCGGGTCGCCACGACGGCGCAGGGCCTCGGCGCGCATGCACTGGTAGACCGGGAAATCCTCCGGCGTGCCGATCTCCTGCAGGACCGCAAAGCCGCGGTCGACGCGCGTCGAGCCCCTCGTCGATCGCTGCCGGCGTCGATGTCGGCCCAGCCGAGGAAGATCTCGGCCTTGGCGCAGATAGTCTTCGAGGTCGCGTTCGTCGGCGAGCCGCAGCAGCCGGCGCGGCGACCACCGCCACGTCGGCGCCGTCGCGCCGATAGTGGTGCAGCATCACGGCGATGTCGAGCGCATGCAGAAGGCTGCCGACATGCTCGAGCTGGCCGGCGTGCTCGATCGCGGCCTCGGCCTGCCGGGCCGCCGCGTCGCCGGCGCCCCTGCAGCCATTCGGCAAGCGCGATCTCGCCGAGCGCGCAGACCTTGCAGTCGTGGCCGCCATAGAGCGTGCCGAGGTCCTCGAAGCCGGCCGGCCTCGTAGAGCGCGAGCCCCTCGCGCGGCGTTGGCGATCGAACTCGGCCAGCTCGCCCATCTGGAAGGCGTTCGCCCAGACGCAGTGCTTGGCCTGCAGCTTGAACTCCTGCCCCTGCATCCGCTCGGAGACCGCCGAGCAGGCGGCGGGCGCGCCGGGCCATGGTGGCGAAGCTGTCCGAGACGCGCCACCAGCCCCAGTAGGCGGGAAAGTGCCACTCCAACTCGGGCGTCGCCTCGGCCAGGTCGACCGCCGCATCGTAGGCGGCGCGGGTCGGGGGCGCGCCCGGTCCGCGCGCCGACAGCAACGCGCCGGCCAGCAGCACCTGAACGCGCAGGCGCAGCGCCGCGAGTTCGGCGCCGCCGCGGCCTTCGGCCGGGAAGCCGGCGAGCAGGTCGGCGCTGTTGCGGAAATGCGCCGACGCCTCGAGGCTGGCCGAGCTGCGGTTCGCGGCCAGCCCGGCCTCGAGATAGCGCTCCGCCGCTTCGCGCAGCCGCCCGCAGCGCGCGAGGTGAAAGCCTATCGTCTCGGGCCGCGCCCGCGCCAGCCGGTCGGGGTCGCTCTCGAGCCAGTCGAGGTAGCGTTCGTGCCAGACGCGCCGTGTGCGGCGGACCAGGCTCTCGTAGGCGGCGGTCTGGTAGAGGGCGTGGCGGAATTCCAGGCGCCCGCCGCGCGCCGCCGTCAGGATTCCGGCCGCGAGAAGCGCCGACGCCGCCGTCTCGATTTCCTCCGGCGGGCTGCCGCTGACCGAGGCCAGCGCCGCGACCTCGAAGCTGCGGCCGAGCACCGCGCCGATCTGCGCGATCGGTTTTGCCGGGCCCAGCGTATCGAGCCGTGCCATGATGAGATCGAGGAGCGAGTCCGGCGTCGACGTCTCGAGCGTCAGGTCGACGGCGCGGAAGACGCCGCGCTCCTCGCGCACGCGGCCCGAGGCGACCAGGCCGCGCGTCAGTTCCTCGACATAGAGCGGCAGGCCGTTCGTCCCCTCGACGATCCGCCGCGCCAGCGCCGCCTCGGCCGGGGCGCCGGCGACCGCCTGGATCAGCCGGCCGCAGGCGGCCTCGTCCAGCCCGCCGAGCGCGATCGACAGCTCCTCGGCGTCGCTCCAGATCATCTCGAGGCCCGGCCGCGACAGCACCAGCAGCAGGCATGGCACCCGGCGGGCGAAGAAGAAGCGATCGATGAGCTCGAGCGTCGAGGCGTCGACCCAATGCGCATCGTCGACGACCGCGAGCAGCGGCACGCCGAAGGCTCCGAGCAGGGCCGTGCCCGCCGCGAAGGTCGCCTCGCGCCCCTCGCGCCCGGTTTCGATGTCGCCCTGCCACAGCCGCAGCAGCAGCGCGGCATGCGCCTCCGTTTCGGGTCCGGGACCGAGCCACCCGGCGAGCCGCGCGCGCGGCGGTCTGCCCTCCAGGCGTCTCGAGCCAGCGGCCGAGCGCCTCGCGCAGCGTCGCGAAGGGCGTATTCCGGGTGGCGGTCGAACCCGCGAACTCCAGCATCGTCTCGCGGTCGATGCCGGCTTCGGCAAGAAAGGCGCTGGCCAGCACCGACTTGCCGGCGCCGGGCTCGGCGGCGACCGAGACCCGGATGCTCTCGCCCGCACCGACACGGCGCCAGGCGTCGCGCAACATGCTGAGCTCGCATTCGCGGCCGACCAGCGGGCCGGGCGCCGACGGCAGCACGCCCAGCGCCTGTCTCCGGCGCACCAGCCGGTGGATCTCGACGGGCTCGGGAACCCCCCGCAGCTCGACCGGGCCGAGACGCTCGACGTCGTGCGTGGTGGCGATGAACCCGCGCGTCGCCTCCGACAGAACGATCGCGTTCACCGGCGCGTGGTTTTCGAGGCGCGCCGCAAGGTTCGGCACCACGCCCGTCACGGCGTGCGGTTCGTGCATGCGGCCGGCGCCCATCTGGCCGATCAGCACGCGGCCGGTGTGCATCGCCAGCCGGGTCGCGAAGTCGATGCCGCGCTCGGCCTTCAGCGTCTCGCCGAGCGCCGCGATCTCGTCGACGATCTCGAGCGCCGCGTCGGCGGCGCGGCCGGCCGCGTCCTCGTGCGCCCGCGGGTAGCCGAAATAGGCCATGATGCCGTCGCCGAGGTACTGGGCGATCATGCCGCCGCGTCGTTCGATCGCCGTGGCGCAGACCGTCTGGTAAAGTCGCAGCAGCTCGCGCAGGTCCTCGGGATCCATGCAGGATGAAAGGCTGGTCGACCCGACGAGATCGCAGAAAAGAACCGTAATCTGCCGGTACTCGCCGCCCTCATCTGGCTTCAGCGCCGCATGCTCGGCCAGCCTGGCGCCGCAGGACGGACAAAATCGCGCCCTCGCGGGCGTCCGTTCACCGCAAGTCGCGCATGCTTCCGTCGTTTCAGTGACCAAATCCACTCCCTGCCGGCCGCGGCTTCTCTCTTGCGGCAGAGACCGAACTTGGCGGCAATCGGCGGCCGCGGCAAGACCGGCCGAACCGGACCCTCCGGCTCAGCCGCCGCCGTTGCGCGACGCCGATGTCAGCATGTAGAGTTCGGAGGCATTCTCGGCGTTGATGTAGCCGACGAAGCCGCGCGCCCGGTTCATCACCGCGACGGCGCGCGCCGCGCTCTTCGAGATCTTGGCAATCACGGATTTCAGCGGCTCGTCCTCGGGGACGATCTGCAGGTCGGCCACCATGAAGGCGCTGACCGGCGTCGCCCCGCCGGATCTGCGCATCGCCTCGACCAGCGCGCGGCGCGTCACCATGCCGACGAGCCGCGTGCCCTGCGCCCCGCCCGGCGCGACGACGGGAAACTCCTGCTGGGTCGTCTGCAGCAGCAGTCGGCCCGCCTCGTCGGCGGTCGCGTCGGGCGGCAGGCTCTCGTAGCGGGTGATCATGGCGTCGCGCGCGCGATAGCCGCTGAACGAGGCGCGCATCTTCTCCTGCCCGACCTCGGCCTCGGCCGCGAAAAACAGGAAGACGGCGATGAGCAGCAGCAGCGGATAGTAGACCAGACCGACGACGGCAAAGACCACGGCGAACGCCTGGCCGATCCGCGCCGCGATCTGCGTCGCGCGCGACCGGTCGAGGCGCATGGCGAGCAGGGCCCGCAGCACGCGCCCGCCATCCAGCGGAAAGGCCGGGATCAGGTTGAACAGCACCAGCAGGACGTTGATGCCGGCGAGCCGGCCGGCGAGCGAGGTCTGGGCCCGCTCGATCGCGCCGATCTGGCTGAAGTCGAAGCGGGCGTCCAGGAACAGCAGCAGGATGGCGAAGATCACCACGTTGACCATCGGCCCGGCGATCGCCACGACCAGCTCCTGGCCCGGCCGCTCGGGCATCCGCTCGAGGCTGGCCAGCCCGCCGATCGGCAGCAGCGTGATGCTGGGCGTGCGGATGCCGTAATAGGCCGCCGCGCCGACATGCCCGTATTCGTGCAGAACGACGCAGAGGAAAACCAGCAGCACGAAGATGACGCCCTCGGCCGCGGCCCCCGGCCCGCCCTGCTGCCAGCCGGTGTAGGCGATCCAGGCGATCAGCAGGAAGAATGTCAGGTGGATGTAGAGCGATGTCCCGCCGAGCCGGGCAATCTTCAGGGACCAGCGCACGCGTCTCTCTCCTCCGGATGCCTGCCCCGCCACGGGTGCCATCCGTCATATAGGAGTGGCGAAGCCCGGATAAGTCTCGTCAGGCCGTATTCTCGGCCATTTGCACGTTCGCCCGTACAGGATGGTTCAACCGGCCTGGTGCGCCCGAAGCCTGTCCCAGTCGAAGTCGATCCCATGCCCGGGGCGCTCAGGCGCCGTCGCGAAGCCGCCGGAGACGGTCAGCGGCTCGGCCATGAACCGGTCGAGCGCGAAGCCATGCCATTCGAGGTATGCCGCGTTCGGGCAGGCGGCGAGCAGATGCACGTGCACCTCGTGCGCGCCGTGGCTGGTCACCGGCAGGCCGTGCGCCTCGGCCAGCCGCGCCACCTTCATGAAGGGCGTGATGCCGCCGCATGTCGTGAGATCCGGCTCGGGGAAATCGACGCCGCCGGCGCCGATCAGCGCCGCGAACTCGGGCAGGGTGTGCAGGTTCTCGCCCGCCGCCAGCGGCACCAGGCCGAGCGCGCGCAGATGCGCATAGCCGGCGACGTTGTCGGGGGCGATCGGCTCTTCGAGCCAGACGAGGTCGAACGGCCGCAGGATGTGCATGGCGCGCGCCGTCTGATCGACCCGCCACGCCTCGTTGGCGTCCGCCATCAGCTCTGTCCCGGGCGGCAGCGCCTCGCGCACGGCGGCGACGCGCGCCGCGTCCTCGGCAAGCGTGGGCCGGCCGAGGCGCATCTTCACGGCGCCGAAGCCTGCATCGACGCTGCGCAGGGCGCCGTCGACCAGCTTCTCGACGGGAAAGTTCAGGTCGATGTTGCCGGCATAGGCGCGGACCTTCGGATCGTAGCCGCCGAGCAGCCGCCAGAGCGGTTGGCCCAGCCGCCGGCCGCGCAGATCGTGCAGCGCCACGTCGACCGCGGCGAGCGCAAAGCTGGCCGGAGCGCCGCGTCCGGCATAGTGCACCCGCCGGTACATGCGGCGCCACAGCCACTCGATCCGGTCGACGTCCTCGCCCATGATCGTCTCGCGGAACGGCCCGTCGGCGATGGCGGCGATGGCCGCTCCCTGGCCCTCGTGCACGACGGTATAGCCGCAGCCCTGCGCCCCGTCGGCATCGGCGATCCGCACGGCGACCATGTCGAAGGCCGTCATCAACCCCGCCGCATAGGCTTCGATCGGCTCGGCCAGCGGCACGTAGAAGTGCTCGACCTGCATCTCGGCGATCTTCGGCATGGCTCCCCTCCGCGACTCGCACGGCCCACACTATCCGTCGCCGCCTGGCCGCCAAGCCCCGGCACTGGCCGGCGCGCGTCGCCGTGGCATGCTGAGATGCGAGGGAAGCGAGATGCGAATATCCTCTGTGGCGGCGGCGCTGGTCGCGCTTGCTGCGCCCTATGCCGGGCGAGTGCTGAAGATGGTGCCCTGATGGCGTTGCGCCGCGGGCAACGGTGATTGCTCGACGGCGGCGGTACCCAACGGCGGGCTCGGGCGTATCTCTCCGGAAGGCGACGGAAGGAGCGCGCTATGGGCCTGCTGATCGACGGCGAGTGGCACGACAAATGGTACGACACGAAGAGCACTGGCGGGAAGTTCGAGCGCCAGCAGTCGGCCTACCGCAACTGGGTGACGGCCGATGGCAGCGCCGGCCCCTCCGGCGAGGGAGGGTTCCCGGCCGAGAGCGGACGTTATCACCTCTACGTCTCCTACGCCTGCCCCTGGGCGCACCGGACGCTGATTTTCCGCAGGCTCAGGGGGCTGGAGGAACACATCGGCGTCAGCGTCGTGCATCCGTTGATGAAGGAGAACGGCTGGACGTTCTCGCCCGACTTCGACGGCGCGACCGGCGACGCGCTGCTCGGCAAGAGGTATCTGTACGAGATCTATCAGGCGGCGGACCCGAAGGCGACGACCCGGGCGACGGTGCCAGTCCTCTGGGACAAGCAGCGGCAGACGATCGTGTCGAACGAGTCCTCCGAGATCATCCGGATGCTGAACGGCGCCTTCGACGGCATCACGGGCAACCGGCTCGACTTCTACCCCCAGGCGCTGCGGCCCGAGATCGACGGGATCAACGACGCTGTTTACGACAACGTCAACAACGGCGTCTACAAGGCAGGGTTCGCGACGACACAGGCCGCCTATGACGAGGCCGTGACGGCGCTCTTCGACGAGTTCGACCGGCTCGACGAACGGTTGGCGCGGCAGCGATATCTGGCTGGCGACCGCCTCACCGAGGCCGACTGGCGGCTGTTCACCACCCTGGTCCGCTTCGACCCCGTCTATGTCGGGCATTTCAAGTGCAACATCAGGCGGTTGGTGGATTACCCTGCGCTATGGCCTTATGCGCGCGAGCTCTACCAGGTGCCCGGCGTGGCCGAGACCGTCCGGTTCGACCACATAAAGTTCCACTACCATGCCAGCCACAAGACGGTGAACCCGCATGGCATCGTTCCAAAGGGGCCGGTGGTCGATTTCGAGATGCCGCACGGACGCGACAGGCTGCAGGCTGCCTGACGGTCGGGGCATGCGCGGAGCCGGCACCCGAAAAACGTCAGACGCCCGGCTGTCCGGATTGCGCCTGCAACTGCGCCTCTGACTGGGCGGCCGACAACTCGCGGATCACCCGGACCCACGTCTCGGTCGGCTGGGCGCCCTGCAGGACATAGCGACCGCCGACGATGAAGCAGGGGACGCCGTTCACGCCCATGCCGCGGGCGGCGGCTTCTTCCTCGCGCAGCAGGTCGAGATCCGCCTCGCCCGCCAGCAGCCGGGCGACGACTGGGCGCTCCATGCCCGCCGTCTCTGCGGCGTCGAGCAGCACCTCATGGTCCGAGATGTCGCCGCCCTCGGCGAAGTACTGCCGGAACAGCAAATCGACCAGCGCCGACTGATTGCCGGTGGTGCGCGACCAGCGAATGACGCGGTGCGCGTCCATCGTGTTCGGTGTCCGCCGGATCCGGTCGAAATGCATCTCGATGCCGGCCTCCGACGCGGCGGCCTCGATCCGGTCATAGACGGCGCGCGCCCGGTCAGGACCGCCGAACTTTGCTTCGAGGTACTGCTTGCGGTCCATGCCCTCGGCCGGCATCTCCGGATTCAACTGGAAGATCCGCCAGCCGATTTCGAACGGGTTGGCGCCCATCTCGGCGATGGCACGGTCGAGTTGCGCCTTGCCGATATAGCACCAGGGGCAGATCGGGTCGGATATGATGTCAAGCTGGATCATGCCCATGGACTTAGGGCAGGCAGGCGCTCGGCGGAACCCGTCCGGCGTCGCATTTTTGCCAGCGAGTATGTCAAAAATATAACATCCATGCCGGGTCCCATGCTATGTTCGCCTTCAACCTGCAGGGCCGGATGCTGCTCGCCGAGCAGAGTGCGGCGCGTGCGGGAAAATAATGTGCGTACAAGGGGGAAACTGAATGGCGCGAATGCTTTCTTCCGCTGTGTTCGCGTTAGCGATGTCATTCGGGGCGGCGCACTCGGTGCCTGTCAGCATCCCGGCCGTGTCCGACTTGGACGCGCTTCAGCCGACGAGCTGCGATCGGGCGTTGACCGGGAGGGAATGCGGTCCCGCCGTCGGCAGCGGGCGCGCTTCCGGTCTGATCCATGATGTGGCGGATGCGGGGGGCATAGGCGCGCGCAGCAGCGACCGCCAGTTCATGTCCGCCGAGGATCGCGGCAACGCGGCCGGAGGGGATGCTGGCGCGCAGCCGTTCGACATGCGCGCGACCGGATCGCCGGCCACCGGATTCTTTGCCGGCCTGCCGGCGCCGCTCTGCGTGACGCCGCTGTGCGTCGGGCCGGTGATAAGTGCTCTGCCGGCAAGGCCGGAGGGCATCGTGCTGGCGCTCGGGCTCGGCTGTCTCGCCGCCCTCGGCGCTATTGGGATCCGCCCGTCGACGTGAGAACTGCAAAGGGCGTCACAGCGCCGTCCAGCCGCCGTCGACGCTGATCGTCGTGCCGGTGATCTGCGCGGCATCAGCCGAGCAGAGAAAGGCCACGGTACCGCCGATCTGCTCGACGGTGGCGAACTGGCGGCGGCTGGCGCTCGAGCATGACCTCGCGGATCACCGTCTCGCGGTCCATGCCGTGCGCCTTCATCTGGTCGGGGATCTGGGCTTCGACCAGCGGCGTCAGCACATAGCCCGGACAGACCGCATTGGCGGTGATGTTCTGGCCTGCCGTCTCCAGCGCCGCGGTCTTGGTCAACCCGATGATCCCGTGCTTTGCCGATATGTAGGCGGATTTGAAGGGAGAGGCCGTAAGCCCATGCGCTGACGAGATATTCACGATCCGTCCCCAGCCGCGCCGGCGCATCAGCGGCAGTGCGGCGGCGGTCGTGTGAAAGGCCGAGCTGAGGTTGATGGCGATGATCCGGTCCCATTGCTCGACCGGAAACTCTTCGATCGGCGCGACGTGCTGGATACCGGCATTGTTCACCAGGATATCGACGCTGCCGAAAAGCTCCGCCGCCGTTTCGACGAGCCGGCGGCACGCCTGCGGGTCGGCCATATCCGCCTTCAGGTAACGTGCCTTGCCGCCGCCCTCGATCGCAGCGACACGGTCGGCGAGATCATGGTCCTCGGGCCTGTCGGTGAACGAGTTCAGCACGACGTTCGCGCCCTGCCGGGCCAGCGCCTCGGCGATGCCGAGCCCGATGCCGGAGGTCGATCCGGTGACCACGGCGCATTTCTCGGCAAGCGACATCGGCCATTCCTTTTCGTGGGTTCCGGGGCTAGGCGCGCCCTCGACCGCAGCTTATAGATGCTGCACTGCGGGAAGGCGAGCGAAGATCGGGAGTATAAAGCGCGTGCGTGACATCACCTATCCGGGCCAAGGGTCGGAACCGCGGATAAAAAAAGCGCCTCCCGAAGGAGGCGCATTAGGTGTTGAGGCAGGTTTCATACAGGCAAGAAACCTATCGAGCAGTGGTGGTAACCTACGGGATTCGCGCGGTCCCGACAAGAGTGTCTTTTCGCGTGCATGGGCCCGGCGCACCGCATGCGAGTTCTCGTGTGCCGTCCTCGCCTTGGCCGCAATGCTTGTGGCGGCGGGCACGCCGGTGCTGGCCGAGCCCACGCACGGGATCGCCATGTATGGCGAGCCGGCACTGCCCGCTGGCTTCCTGCATCTGCCATACGCCGATCCCGATGCGCCGCGCGGCGGCCGGATCGTGCTCGGCGAGACGGGAGGTTTCGACAGCCTTAACCCCTACATTCTCAAGGGCAACGCGCCCTGGCCGATCGGCGTCCTGACGGTCGAGTTGCTGATGGCGCGAAGCTATGACGAGCCTTTCACGCTCTATGGGCTGCTGGCCGAGTTGGTCGAGACGCCGCCCGATCGCGGCTGGGTCGAGTTCACGCTGCGGCCGGAGGCGCGGTTCTCGGACGGCACGCCCGTCACGGTGGACGACGTCATCTGGTCTTTCCAGACCCTGGGCACGCAGGGGCACCCGCGTTATCGCAATGCATGGGCCGGGGTGGAGGCGGTGCGGCAGGCCGGGCCGCGCACGGTGCGAATCGAGTTCTCGGAACCGAACCGCGAGCTGCCGCTGCTGCTGGGTCTGCGCCCCGTGCTGAAGAAGGCGCAGTGGACCGACGGCGAACCGGGACAGGCGGAGGACTTCGCAAGCGCAGCAAACACGCCGGTAATCGGCTCCGGTCCCTATGTCATCGATGCCTGGGAACCCGGACGCTTCATCGAGTTCCGCCGCGACGAGGACTGGTGGGGCGACCGCCTGCCGGTCAACCGCGGATTGCACAACTTCGATCGCATCCGCTTCGAGTACTTCCGCAACGAGGCGGCTCTGTGGGAGGCGGTCAAGGGCGGCGACATCTCGATCTTCGCCGACCACGACCCCGTGCGCTGGACGGAAGGATACGATTTCGCGGCCGCCAGCAACGGGACCTTGCAGCGCACCGAGATCGCGCACCAGCGGCCGACCGGCATGGAGGGGTTCGTCTTCAACACGCGTCGGCCGGTCTTTGCCGACCGCCGGGTGCGCGAGGCGCTGGCGCTGACCTTCGACTGGGAATGGATCAACAGTCGCCTGTTCCGCGGCGGCTACAAGCGCATCGAGAGCTATTTCGACAACTCGCCGCTGGGCTTCGCCGGGGCGGCAAAGGGGCGCGAGCGCGAGATCCTGCTGCCCTTCGCCGGGTCGCTGCCCGATGGCACGCTCGACGCCGGCTGGCGGCCGCCGGACAGCGACGGGTCGGGGCGCGACCGGCGCAACCTGCGCCGCGCCGGGGCGCTGCTGGACGCGGCCGGCTGGCCGGTCGGCGCCGACGGCGTCCGCCGCGACGGCGAGGGCAGGGCGCTCGGCTTCGAGATCCTGGTTGCCAGCACGCGGGACGAGACGCTGGCGAGCCTGTGGCGCGAGTTGCTGGCGCGCGTCGGCGTGCCCGTGACGGTGCGGCTGGTTGACGAAGCGCAGTACACTGCCAGGCGGGCCGAGTACGACTACGACATGATCGTCAACCGCTGGGCCATGTCGCTGAGCCCCGGCACCGAGCAGCGCCTGTATTTCGGCTCGGCCGGGCGCGCGGCGCCGGGGACCCGCAACTACATGGGCGTCGCCGATCCGGCGGTGGACGCGGCGATCGAGGCGATGCTGGCATCCGAGCAGCCGGTGGATTTCCAAGCCGCCGTTCGGGCGCTCGACAGGGTGTTGAGCGCCGGCATCTATGTGATCCCGTTCGGTGTGCTGCCGCAGGATCGCATCGCCTGGCGCGCCGGCCTCGGCCATCCGGAGGAGCCGAGCCTCTATGGCTGGTGGGGCTGGTGGGCCGGCCCCGCGGCATGGTGGCAGGACCGCCCGGAATGAGCGCCGCTCGCTGATCGTCGCGGGCGCCTTGCCTCAATCTGACGTAGGCGATCCATTCCTGTAAGTTGTGAGAAGCTTCACAGAATCAGATGGCCGATCGCGTCAATCTTCTTCCAGCGGCAGAAAGTCGCGGAAGGAGGTAGACCGATGTACAAGTTCGCAGATCCGTTTCGTGAGTACATGGATCAGGATTCAGCCGTCCTGCGGGCGCTGGAAAGGACCGATCGCGGCCTCTTCGATGTCGACGACACGCGCGACGAGGATGTCGCCGCGCTCTACGAGCGCTCGAACGGGCAAGCGACGGGGGCGCGATCGGCCCACTGACGAGGGCGTGGGCGGGTTTCCGCCACCGCCCAGGCGCGCGGCCGCTCGACCGGGGGGTGGGCAGTCGCGCGCCGCAAACGCCGGGTGCCGGCGGAACCTTGCCGAGCAGCCGGCGTTTGCCGCCTGTCAGCAGGACTCCGGAGCATCGGTGAGCGATCGCAGCGCCAAACCTCGCGGCGGAAGATCTCGCAGCGGCAGAGATAGCGGCGGCAGACATCCGGCATGAGCGATGGCCGGAAGGTCTTTGTCGTCGATGGGGCGCGCACGCCGTTCCTGAAGGCGCGCTCCGGCCCGGGTCCATTCACTCCTGTGGATCTCGCCGTGCAGTGCGGCCGGCCGCTGCTGTTGCGCCAGCCCTTCGCCCCGAACGCTTTCGACCAGGTGATCCTCGGCTGCGTCAACGTCATCGCCGACGAGATGAACCCGGCCCGCGTCGCGGCGCTGCGGCTGGGGATGGGCGAGGCCATGGTCGCCTTCACGGTGCAGATCAATTGCGGCTCGGGCATGCAGTCGATCGACACCGCCTTCCGCTACATCAGGGAGGGCGATGCCGACCTGATCCTGGCCGGCGGCGCCGAGGCGCTGAGCCATGCGCCGCTGGTGCTGCGCCGGAAGGCGGTCGAGTGGTATGCCGGGCTGGCGAGGACCCGCGGGCCGCTCGACACCGCCAGGGCGATGGCCGGCGTCAAGCCGGATTTCTTCAAGCCGATCATCGGGCTCGAGCGCGGGCTGACCGACCCGATCACCGATCTGAACATGGGCCAGACCGCCGAGGTGCTGGCCTATCGCTTCGGCATCGGCCGGCGCGAGGCGGACGAGTACGCCGTCGAGAGCCACCACCGGCTGGCGCGCGCCCAGCGCGAGGGGTGGCTCGGCGACGAGGTCGAGGCGGCCTTCGGGCGCGACGGCAAGGTCTATGCCGACGATGACGGCGTCCGGCCGGATTCGTCCGTCGAAAAGCTTGCCAAGCTGAAGCCGGCGTTCGAGCGGCCCTATGGCAAGGTCACGCCCGGCAACTCGTCGCAGATCACCGACGGCGCGTCCTGGGTGATCCTCGCGTCGGAGGCGGCGGTCGAGAGGCACGGGCTGACCCCGCGCGCCCGAATCGTCGACAGCGAGTGGGCGGCGCTGGATCCGTCCATCATGGGGCTCGGTCCGGTGGTGTCCGTCACGCCGATGCTGCGCCGGCGCGGGCTCGGCCGCGACGACATCGATCTCTGGGAGCTGAACGAGGCCTTCGCGGCGCAGGTGCTCGCCTGCCTGGCGGCCTGGGAGAGCGAGGGCTTCTGCCGCGCGCGTGCTTGGCCTCGACGGCGCCTTCGGGCGGATCGACCGCGACCGGCTGAACGTCGACGGCGGGGCGATCGCGCTCGGCCATCCGGTCGGCACCAGCGGCAACCGGATCGTCCTGCACCTGGTCAACGCGCATGCACCGGCTGGGCAAGGCGCGCGGCGTCGCCACCGAGTGCATCGGCGGCGGGCAGGGCGGCGCGATGCTGGTCGAGAGGGTGGCTGCATGACCGGGCCCGGTGCTCTCGCATCTGGGCGCGACGCGGCTCGAGCTCGGCGCCGGCGCGCGAGGCGTTCACCGAGCGCCACTGGCGCCTGGCGCGCGACGCAGAGGACATCGCCTGGCTGGTGCTCGACCGCAAGGGCACGGCCACGAACACGCTGTCGGGCGAGGTGCTGAGCGACCTTGCCGAGCGGCTCGGCGAGGTCGAGGCGGACCCGCCGAAGGCGCTGGTGATCCGCTCGGCCAAGCCGAACGGCTTTGCCGCCGGCGCCGACATCGCGGAGTTCCGCGGCGTGGCCGGACGATGCCGGAGGCGGTGAAGGAGCGCCTGTGCGACGGCCATGCCGTGCTCGACCGGCTGCAGGCGCTGCCCTTCCCGACGGTCGCCGTCGTGCACGGCTTCTGCGCTTGGCGGCGGGTTCGAGCTGGCGCTCGCCTGCGACCACCGCATCGCGGTCGACGGCGCCTCCTTCGGCTTCCCCGAGGTGCGGCTGGGCCTGCATCCCGGGCTCGGCGGCAGCTATCGCCTGACGGCGCTGATCGACCCGGTCGAGGCGATGACGATGATGCTGACCGGCCGGACGGCGCACACGGCCAGGGCCAGGAAGCTCGGCATCGTCGACGCGGTGACCGAGGAGCGGCACGTGCAGGCCGCCGTCCGCGCCGCCGCGGCCGGCGAGCTCGGCCGGCGCGAGCCCGGCCTGAAGGCGCGCGCCTTCGCGCTGCAGCCGGCGCGGGCGCTATGCCGCGCGGCAGATGCGGCAGAAGACCGCCGAGCAGGCGCCGCAGGAGCACTATCCAGCTCCCTACGCGCTGATCGACCTCTGGGAGGCGGCACGGCGGCGACCGCGACGCCATGCAGCGGGGCGAGATCGAGTCGTTCGCCAGCCTGATCACCGGCGACACCGCGCAGAACCTGGTGCGCGTCTTCTTCCTGCGCGAGCACATGAAGTCGCTCGGGGCAGGGCGACCCCGGCATCGCCCACGTCCACGTCATCGGCGCCGGCGCGATGGGCGGCGAGATCGCCGCCTGGTGCGCGATCCGCGGGCCTGACGGTGACGCTCGGCGACGTCAAGCCCGAGCCGCTCGGCAAGGCGGTGGCCGCACGCGGCGAAGCTCTGTCGCGACCAGCATCTCTCGGCGATCGAGACGCGCGACGCGCTCGACCGGCTGATTCCGGACCCCAAGGGGCTCGGCGTGCCGGCTGCCGACCTGGTCATCGAGGCGGCGCCGGAAAAGCCCGAGCTGAAGCGCAAGATCCACGCCGCGCGTCGAGCCGCGAATGAAGCCGGGCGCGATGCTGGCGACCAACACCTCCAGCCTGCAGCTGGCCGAGCTGGCCGAGGGCCTGACGGACCCGAGCCGCTTTGCCGGGCTGCACTTCTTCAACCCGGTCTCGAAGATGCAGCTGGTCGAGGTGGTCAGCCACGCCGCGGCGGGCGACGAGACCGCTGCGTCGGCTGCGCGCCTTCACCGCGCGGATCGACCGGCTGCCGGCGCCGGTGCGCAGCTATCCGGGCTTTCTCGTGAACCGCGCGCTGACGCCGTACCTGCTCGAGGCGATCGTGCTGATGGACGAGGGCGTGGCCGAAGGAGACGATCGACGCCGCCGCCGAGCGCTTCGGCATGCCGATGGGGCCGGTCGAACTGGCCGACCAGGTCGGCCTCGACATCTGCGTCGATGTCGGCGAGAGCCTGCGCGCCAACCTGGGCAAGCCGATGCCCGAGGTGCCGGGCTGGCTGCGCGACAAGGTCGAGCAGGGCAGGCTCGGGCAGAAGACCGGCGAGGGCTTCTATGTCTGGAAGGACGGCAAGGCGCAGAAGCGCGGCAATGGCGGCGATGCGCCCGACGAGCTGACGGACCGCCTGATCCTGCCGATGCTGGACGCCTGCGTCGAATGCCTGCGCGAAGGCGTCGTCGAGAGCGAGGAGGTCGTCGACGGCGCGATGATCTTCGGCACCGGCTTCGCGCCGTTCCGCGGCGGGCCGATGCACTATGCCCGCCGGCGCGGCGGCGACGAGATCGTCGCGCGCCTGCGGCAGCTCGCCGAGGCGCACGGGCCGCGCTTCGAGCCGGACGCGGGCTGGTCCCGGCTTGAGTGAGCCGCAACCCGGCCGCTTCGACGATGCCGACGCGCTGGCCCGAAGTCTGATCGAGCGGACCGGCGGACGCATCCGGCTGGCGCTGCCGCTCGGTCTCGGCAAGGCGTGCACCATCGCCAATGCGCTGACGCGTGCGGCGCTGGCGGATCGCTCGATCGATCTGTCGATCTTCACGGCGCTGACGCTCGAGCGGCCCGCGCCCTCCGGCGACATGGAGAGGCGGTTCCTGGAACCGGCGCTCGACCGGTTGTTCGGCCGCTATCCGCCGCTGCTCTATGCCGGGCTGCTGCGCAGTGGCGAGCTGCCGGCGAACATCCGGGTCAGCGAGTTCTTCCTGCTCGCCGGACGCTGGCTGGGCGTCGGGCAGATGCAGCAGAGCTATGTCAGCATCAACTACAGCCAGGCCTCCGCCGTGCTGATGCGATCGGCGCCCGAACGTGGTCGCGCAGCTGCTCGCGCGGGACGGGCAGGCCGGCTCAGCCTCGGCTGCAACACCGACTGACCGCTCGACCTTCTCGCGGCGCGCCGCCAGGAGCGAGCCGACTTCCACTTCGCCGGCGAGGTCAATTCCGAGCTGCCGTTCATGGAGGGCAGCGCCGCGCTGGGCGAAGCGAGGTCGATCTTCTGCTCGACAGCCCCGAATGCGACTTCGAGCTCTTTTCCGTGCCGAAGCGGCCGGTCCGCCTCGCCGAGCATGCCATCGGGCTGCACGTCGCGCGGCTGGTGCGCGACGGCGGCACGCTGCAGATCGGCATCGGCTCGATCGGCGACGCGATCGCATACGCGCTGCTCCTGCGCCATGCGCGAAACGGCGACTTCCGCGATGCTGGTCGCCGTCCTGCCGGGCGAGATGCCGGCAGATGCGGGGGACGACGCGCCCTTCGAGACGGGTCTCTACGCCGCGACCGAGATGCTGGTCGACGGCCTGCTGCAGCTCTTCGAGGCCGGCGTGGTCCGGCGCGAGGTCGACGGCGCGGCGATCCATGCCGGCTTCTTCGTCGACACGCGCGACTTCTACGCCGCCTGCGCGAGATGCCGGCGGATCGGCGCGCCAGGATCGCGCATGACGACGGTCTCCTTCACCAACACGCTCTACGGCGACGAGCGCGGCCAAGCGCGCGGCGCGCCGCGACGCGCGCTTCGTCAACAACGCGATGATGGTCACGCTGCTCGGCGCCGCGGTCTCCGATGCGCTCGGCCGATGGGCGGGTCGTCAGCGGCGTCGGCGGGCAGTACGACTTCGTCGACCCAGGCGTTCGCGCTCGATGACGCGCGCTCGATCATCGCGCTGCGAGCGACGCGCGAGCAGGCGGGCGGGCCGGCCTCGAACATCGTCTGGTCGCACGCCAGGGCGACGATCCCGCGCCACCTGCGCGACATCGTCGTCACCGAGTACGGCGTCGCCGACCTGCGCTGGACGATCGGACGCGGACTGCATCGCCGCGATGCTGGCGATCACCGACAGCCGGTTCCAGGACGAGCTGCTTGCGCAGGCGAAGCGGGCCGGCAAGATCGCGGCGCGATTTCCGGCTGCCCGAGACGCATCGGCGGAACACGCCCGAGCGCCTGCGCGAGCCGCTGGCATCGCGCGGGCGACGATCTCTTGCCGAGCATTTCCCTTCGGGACCGATTTCACCGAGACCGAGCAGCGTCTGATGCCCGCCCTCTCGGCGCTGAGGCGCCGTGCGCGGTCGAAGACCGGCCTGGCGCGCCTCGCCTGGACCGGGCTGACGGGCGGCGGACCGGATCCGGCCGAGCGCGCGTGCCTGGCCCGAATGTCGCTCGAGCGCCCCGCCGGTGCGAGGGAGCGCCTGATGCGCCTCGCGCTGCTGGGCGCTCTCGGCCTGCCGGGTGCGTCCCGCCGCTGATCTCGGCGGCGCCGGCGCGGCGGCGCGTCATGCCATCTGGTAGCCCGGCGTCGAGCGCGACAGCGCCGTCTCGTCCTCGGTCATGTCCTCCGCGATGCCCTCGAAGAGCGGCGTGGAAAGGTACCGTTCGCCGGTGTCGGGCAGCATGGCGAGGATCACCGAGCCCTCCGCCGCGTTCTCCGCGACCTGCATGGCCACGGCGAAGGTCGAGCCGCCGGAGACGCCGGTGAAGATGCCCTCCTTCTGCGCCAGCGCCTTCGCCCATTTGATGCCGTCGGCGCCGGCCACCGGGATGAGATCGTCATAGAGGTTCCGGTCGATGGACTCCTGAAGCACCAGCGGAATGAAGTCCGGCGTCCAGCCCTGGATCGGGTGCGACTCGAAGGACGGGTGGCTTTCCGCGGGCGACCCGTTCTCGTCGCGCGCCTGGGCGTGACCGCTGGCGACGAGCTGCGCATTGGCCGGCTCGCTGAGGATGATCTTCGTCTCCGGTCGCTCGCGGCGCAGAACCCGGCCGACGCCCGTGACGGTGCCGCCGGTGCCATAGCCGGTGACGAAATAGTCCAGCCGCTGGCCAGCGAAGTCGCCGAGGATCTCGCGCGCCGTGGTCGCCTCGTGGATGTCGGCGTTCGCCTCGGTCTCGAACTGGCGGGCGAGGAACCAGCCGTTCGCCTCGGCAAGCTCGACGGCCTTGCGGTACATGCCGAGGCCCTTGGCGGCGCGCGGCGTGAGCACGACCTTGGCGCCCAGCATCCGCATCAGCTTGCGCCGCTCGATCGAGAAGCTGTCGGCCATGGTGACGACGAGCGGATAGCCCTTCTGGGCGCAGACCATGGCGAGGCCGATGCCGGTGTTGCCGCTGGTCGCCTCGACGACGGTCTGGCCGGGCTTGAGCGCGCCGCTGCGCTCGGCCGCCTCGATGATGCCGATGGCGAGGCGGTCCTTGACGGAAGCGGCAGGGTTGAAGAACTCGGCCTTGACGTAGATCGTGACGTGGCCGGGCGCGATGTTGTTGACGCGGATGCAGGGCGTGTCGCCGATCGTATCGACGACGCTGTCGAACAGCTTGCCGCGCCCGCCAGTCGTCCGGATCCTGATCTCCTTGTCCATGGCTCGGGTCCCTCCCTCTTGGTCCGGGACCGGAGTACGACCTCGCGCCGACCGCGTCGAGAGGCTTGCATGCGCCGGGCAAGCTCGCCGCCGCCGGGCGATCGTCTCGCTGCATCGGCCTTTAGGAGCGAGAGTGTCGGTGGTGGCGTCAGATCGACGGCGATGGGCCGGAAGGAAGCCGGGACTGCGGCCTAGTGTCCCGCGCCGTGCTGCGTGGCATCGTCCGCAGCGGTTCTCGCGACTTCGCCCGGGACGAGCGTGCTGCTGCCGATCGAGCTGTACGGGACATAGTCGAATTGCTCGACCAGCGTTTCCTTGACCAATTCGGGCTGGACGCGCTCGTTGACCTTCGCGGTGATCGCGTCGGTCAGGACCGACAGGTCGACCTTCTGGAGGTTCCCGAAGTCGAGCTTGTCGTCGCCATAGATGGTCCGGAACGCCTCGTCGACGACGAAGACCTCGGGCGGTACCGCGAGCTGCCGCAGTGCCTGGGCATCGGCGGTGAAGACGAAGCGGGCGATCACATAGCCCTGGATCTTGCCCTGCGAGATCCTGGGAACGGTGATCTGCCGTGTCTTCACGTAGTCGATGCCCTGGAGATAGTCCTCTTCCGACGCTGCAGGGGCGCCGCCCGCGTTGAGCGATGCGAAATACACGGCGGCGCTCGTCACGACACAGACCCAGATGCCGCCAAGCAGGAGCTTTTTCACGCGCGCCATCCCTGGCTCGCGCCGGTGGAGTAGGTTCCGTCGGACTCGACGTCGCGAATCGCCGTCGCGAGGATGTCGGCGACTTCTCCTACCGCCTGGAGGTGGAACTTCAGAACTGTCCGGTTCTCTTCGAGCTTGACGCGCAGATCCGCGAGCAGCGCTCGCGCTGCGGCATCGACCGGCTCGCCCTCGAGCCGCCGGCCGATCCGGCTGAGCTCGAGCAGGGCCTGGTTCTTGCGGTCGCAGAGATCGCCCATGTCGACCGACCGGCGCGTGCGGAGAGCGGTCGTCTCGCGGTCGAGCAGCAGGAGAAGTCTTTCGACGGCGCCCTTCAGCGCCGCGTTCTGATCCGTGGCTGCGGCGTCAGGGCGGGCGGCTCGCGTTGGCTCTGCTGGCATCAGGCTCCTGCCTCGTTCACGATGACGAGACCGACCCGGCGGATCCATCCGCGGTGTCGGTCGTGCCGTCCTTTTCCGTGCCTGCGTGCGACAGCATCTCGGCGATGCCGATGCCGCCGACGCGCGACAGCTGCGCCCCCAGCCCCTCCGCAAGCATTGATCTCCAGATCTCGCCGGCCGTGCCGCCGCCGAACAACGCCTCGCCCTTTGGCAGCATCGATTCGATGAAGGTCTGCAGGACGAAGCCCTCGAACTTCTCGTAGGCACTGGCGGGCGCCGCGGCCAGGGCGTCGCGGTTCTGCATGTGGACGAGCGCGAGTGCCGGATCGAACGGCAGGTGCGGAGCGGCGGGCTTGCGGGGCTGCATGCCCCCGAGCGTCTCCACGAACGTCCCCGGGAACGTGCCGGCGAACTTCTCTGGCACGGACGACGCGGCGCCTGCGATGTTCCCCAGCCGCTCTGCCGCCGACTTGTAGCTGACGGGGTCGGCCGCCTTGGCGACCTCGAGAACGATATCGGAGATCGGCTTGATCGACATGGTGAAAAATACCCCTCGCGCCGGCGGAAAGTGCCGGAGAATGCTTACCGAACCGTTGTGCCGCGGCGGCCAACGATCACGTCGACGATGTCGCCGAGCGCGTTCTTTTCGCGTGTCCGGTCGTCCTCGGCCGCGAGTGCGCTCTCGATGCGTTCGGCGTGCTTGAGGCGACCGGCCTGCCGGAGAACCACCTCCACCTGCTGCTCGCCCGCGGCGACGGCTGCGTCGACATCGGCCGCCAGCCTTCCCAGCTGTCGTGTCAGGGCGGGCGCGAGCCATATGCTCAGCGCGTCGTCGCGATTGAGCGCGGCGAACACCTCCTGCTGGGCACGCTGCAACCGATGCTCTTCCTGCCGCAGATCGTTCAGCTCCCATTCGGCGGCACGCTGCAGCTGACGCTGGACATCGACGAAGCGGCGCATCTTCTCCATTCGCATCCAAGCTACCCTGTCGTTGCCCAGCGCTGGAACTCGGCGGTGAACAACCGCAGAAGCTCGTCGATGTTCAGGTAGAGGACGATGAGGCCGCCTGCCAGAACGACCGGAAGAGACACGAAATAGATTGAGATTTGCGGAATCAGCTTGTTGGTGATGCCGACGGCGAAATTGACGATGACAGCATAGATCAGGAACGGACTGCTGATCCGAAGAGCGATGAAAAACGTTTCCGAAAGCTGATTGGTGACCTCGATCAGGCCAAAGCGGCTCTGGAACGCCGATCCGGGGGGCAGGACCGAGTAGGATGCGGCGAGGCCGCGCAGCACCTCCCAGTGCAGGTCGGTCTGGAACATCAGCACGACGGCCGAGACGGTGATCAGCGAGACGAGCGCCGGCACCGGCTCGGCCTCGTCGATCTGCGAGCCGGGAATGCCGCCGTAGCCGATCGAGGCGGCGACCGCCGACGCCAGCGCCTGCAGTGCGATGAGGAAGATTCGCGCGAGCAGGCCGATCAGCAGCCCGACCAGCAGCTCGCCGGCAATCAGCCACAGCAACCCCGTCGGCTGGGCGCCGGCCACGACGCGGCGGACGGTCTCGAGCAGAAGAGGGGCGAGTGCCAGCGAGACGGCAAAGGCCAGGAACAGCCGCACCTGCGTCGGAATCTGGCTGCTGGACATGCCGGGCATCAGCAGCATGGTGGCGCCGATCCGGCAGAAGAGAATGAAGACGCCGAGAACCGAGTCCGGCCCGATGGGCATCACGAAACGGTGCCCAGAGCCTTTACTTCGACGCCGCGGGCGATCTCGACATGCGACAGGACCGGCAGCGTCGGAAACAGGCGCTCGACGATCATACGCACGTAGGGGCGGGCGTCGGGCGCCGCGACCAGCACGAACTCGTGGCCCTGGTCGATTCGCTCGCGCACGGCGGTCGACGTCTCGGTGCCGAACTGCTCGATCAGCCGGGGATCAATGTCGAACTCGATGACCTCGCCCTTGGCGTCGCGCTTGAGGCTCTGGTGGAAGGCGAGATCCCAGCGATTGCCGAGCCGCAGGACCTTGAGCTCGCCGCCCTTGGTGATGTCGCCGCAGATCTGCTGGGCGATTCGCATGCGGACATGCTCTGCCACCTGCTCGGAGCGCCGGGCATGCGGCGCGATCTCGGCCACGGCCTCGAGGATCAGTGGCAGGTTGCGGATCGAGACGCGTTCGGCCAGCAGCAGCTTGAGGACGGTCTGCAGGCCCGAATACGAGATGTGCGCCGGGCAGATGTCGTCGACCAGGCGCTTATACTCGGGGTCGATGCCATCGATCAGGATTCGGACGTCCTTGTAGGAGAGCAGCTGCGACAGGTTGTTCCTGACGACCTCGCTCAGATGCGTGAGCACGATCGAGATCGTGTCGACCGAGCTGAACCCGGCGCGCTTGACTTCGTCCTCGAAGGCCCGCGGCACCCAGATTGCGGGCATGCCGAACGCCGGCTCGCGGGTCTCGTCGCCGGGCACGTCCGGCTTGCGGCCCTGACCGGTGAGGACGAGCACATCGCCGACCCGGAGCTCGTGGCTGGCGGCGACCGTTCCATGGATCTTGACCTGATAGGTCTTCGGCGGGATCGACAGGCTGTCCGACAGCTTGATCTCGGGGATGACGAAGCCGTACTGTTGCGCGAACTTGCGGCGCATCTTGCCGACCCGGTGCGCCAGCTCGCCATGCGCGCTGACCAGGGTGGTCGAGAGCTGCTTGCCGAGCACGAGCTCGACCTCGGCGATCTTGAGCGACTCCTTGACCGACTGGCGGGCCTCTTCCTCGGCCTCGCGCTCCTGGGCGAGCGCCTTGGCCTGCTCGGCTGCCCCGCGCTCAGCCAGCCGCTTCGGGATGATGTAGCCGACAAAGGCCATCAGCGCGCCGAGCAGGGCGAATGGCAGCAGCGGCAGACCAGGCAGAACGGCAAGCACGATCATCAGGAAGGCGGCGACGAAGAGCGCCCGCGGATAGTGGCTGAGCTGACCCAGCACCGCCTGCTCGGCCGGGCCGCGGGTGCCGCCCTTGGAGACCAGCAGGCCCGCCGCCAATGACACGATCAGGGCGGGGATCTGCGAGACGAGACCGTCGCCGACCGACAGCTTTGTGAAGACGTCGGCAGCCTGGCCCAGCTCCAGCCCGTGCCGGGTCACCCCGATGACGATGCCGCCGAAGATGTTGACGGCGGTGATGATCAGCCCGGCAATGGCGTCGCCCCGGACGAATTTCGACGCGCCGTCCATCGAGCCGAAGAACGCGCTTTCCTCCTCCAGCTCGCGCCGCCGCGACTGTGCCGCCTTGTCGTCGATGAGGCCCGCCGAGAGATCGGCGTCGATCGCCATCTGCTTGCCGGGAATGGCGTCGAGCGTGAAGCGCGCGCCGACCTCGGCGATTCGCGTCGCGCCCTTGGTGATGACGAGGAAGTTCACCGTGATCAGGATCACGAAGACGATCACGCCGATGACGAAGTCGCCGCTCATCACGAAAGTCGAGAACCCGGCGATCACATGGCCGGCCGCGGTGACGCCCTCGTGCCCTTCCGAAAGGATCATGCGGGTCGTCGCAATGTTCAGCGACAGCCGCAGCATGGTCGCGATCAGCAGGACGATGGGAAAGGCCGAGAATTCCAGCGGCCGCTCGATCCAGAGCGCGACCATCAGGATGAGCACCGAAAAGGCGATCGAGAGAGCGAGGCCGACGTCGATCAGGGCCGGCGGGATGGGCAGGAAGAGGACGGTAAGGATAAAAACGATGCCAAGGGCGAACCCGACATCTCGTCCGTCCCTGCGCTGTACTGCGCCTACGCTCGCCGTTCTGGTCATCGTTCTTTCCGGTCGTGTGTTGCCCGCTCATGCCCGAGAATGGTTGTTCGGAAGTGAATGCCGGCAAAAGCACTGAAAAGCGGCGACTATCGGCGCCGGCATGGCGGCCGCACTCCTAAGCTTTGAGTAACATTCCGCGGTTAAGTCACCACCCGTCGACGCAGAAACCGGAGCGTCAAGTGAGTCCTATCTACCTGTTCGATCTGGCATCGCGGCATGCCCAGTGGCTGTCCACCCGACAGGCGACCATCGCGGGCAACATAGCCAACGCGGACACGCCGGGGTTCAAGTCTCAGGACGTCGAGCCCTTCGCCGAGGTTCTCGAGAAGACGCAGCTCGCCCTTGCGGCGACGGCTCCTCGGCACATGGCGAGCGGCGGAACGATGTCGGACGCGACCGCGGTCGCCGAGGGCGAGAGCTGGGTGATCAAGAACTCGGGCAACTCCGTGACCCTGGAGGCCGAGCTCCTGAAGTCGGGCGAAGTCAATCGGGACTTTTCCCTCAACAACGCCATCCAGAAGTCATTCTATCAAATGCTCATGATGAGTGTAAAGGCGTAGTCAATGATTGACCCACTGCAGATTTCCTTGCGAATTGCGGCTTCCGGTCTGGAGGCCCAGTCATCGCGTATGAACGTCGTCTCGGAGAACCTGGCGAATGCCGAGTCGACCGGGGCAACGCCGGGCGCCGACCCATACCGCCGCAAGACGGTCACCTTCGAGAACGAGCTGGACCGCGTCTCGGGCGTCACGCTCGTCCGGGTCGGCAACATCGGCGAGGACCGCTCGGCCTTCCGGATCGAGCACGATCCCGGCCATCCGGCGGCCGATGCAGCCGGGTTCGTCAAGCTGCCAAACGTGAACATGCTGGTCGAGATGGCCGACATGCGCGAGGCGAACCGGTCCTATCAGGCCAACCTGCAGGTGATCCGGCAGGCCCGCGACATGGTCTCGATGACCATCGATCTGCTGAGGAACTGACGATGATTGACGCTGTTTCGTGGTTCTCGTCGCGGATCGCGCCGGCCGCCACGCAGGGGATCGACCGAGTGCCGGGCGCCGAGACCGCTGCCGTCAAGGAGGCGGGCGCTCCGAGCTTCGGCGAGGTGTTCGAGCAGGTCTCTCGCGAGACGGTCGACTCGCTCCGGACCGCCGAGGCGACGTCCGTGGCTGCGCTGCAGGGCCAGGCCTCGACCATGGAGGTGGTCGAGGCGATCAAGTCGGCCGAGCAGGCGCTGCAGACCGCGACTGCCGTGCGCGACAAGATCGTGCAGGCCTACCAAGAAATCAGCCGAATGCCGATTTGAGGACCTGAACAATGAGAGCGCTCGCGATCGCCGCCACCGGCATGAATGCACAGCAACTGAACGTCGAAGTCATTGCCAACAACATCGCCAACATCAACACGACCTCGTTCAAGCGGGCGCGGGCCGAGTTCACCGACCTGCTCTATCAGTCCGAGCGGCTGCAGGGCGTGCCGAACAGGGGCGGCCAGGAGCCGATCCCCGAAGGTGCGCAGCTTGGCCTCGGCGTCCGCGCCGCGGCGATCCGCAACCTGCACATGCAGGGCGCCTTGGCGGCGACGTCGAACAAGCTCGACCTCGCGTTGAACGGCCGAGGCTGGTTCCAGGTGATCGGCGCCTCGGGCGAGACGCTCTACACGAGGGCCGGCGCGTTCAACACGAACGCCCAGGGTCAGCTCGTCACCATCGACGGCTACACCGTCGACCCGGCGATCATAGTGCCCGCCGAGACGGTCGAGGTCATGATCAACGAGAGCGGGCAGGTGCTGGCCCAGGTGGGCACGGACCCGGTACCGCAGGAGCTCGGTCAGCTCACGCTCGCCAACTTTGCCAACGAAGCCGGCCTCGAGCCGATCGGCGGCAATCTCTATCGCGAGTCGCCTGCCTCCGGCGCCCCGGTCATCGGCGTCCCCGCCGATGCCGGCTTCGCCAGCATCCATCAGGGCTATCTGGAATCGTCCAACGTGGACCCCGTGAAGGAGCTGACCGAGCTCATCACGGCGCAGCGCGCCTATGAGATGAACTCGAAGATCCTGCAGGCGGCCGACGAAATGGCCGGCACTGTCTCCAAGGGCATCCGCTGAAGCTGCGGAGTTTCGAGGTTTTTGATGATGCGCTGGCGAAGAAGAATCCTCGCGACCCTTACGGTTGTCCTTCACCTCGGGCCGCCCCAGATGGGCGCGGCTGCGGCGGGCATGTTCATCCCCGTCCCCTCGACGACGATCTATCCAGGCGAGATCATCGACGACGGGATGATCACAGAGAGGTCCGTGCAGCCGGCGCAGCTCGGCCGCCTCGTGATCGTTCCGCAGCGGTCCGAGCTGGTCGGCAAGGTGGCGCGGCGGACGCTTCTGCCCGGGCGGCCGGTGCCGCTGGTCGCGGTCGCGGTCCCCGACCTGGTGCCGCGCGGCGCGCCGGTCGAGCTCGTCTTCCGGGAAGGCGGGTTGACGATCCTCGCCCAGGCGATGTCGCTCGAGGCGGGCTCCGCCGGCGATGTCATCAGGGTGCGCAATCTCGATAGCGGCCTGATCATCAAGGCAAGCGTGCAGACGGACGGGACGGTCCGGGTAGGAGCGCCCTGATGCTCCGCATCCTTCTCGCCGTCGTCCTCGCGCTCGTCGCGGCGGACGCGGTCGCAGCAGCTCGCATCAAGGACATCACCTCGATCCGGGGCGTCCGCGAGAACCAGCTGATCGGCTATGGGCTGGTGATCGGCCTCGCCGGCTCGGGCGACACCTTGCGCAACTCGCCGTTCACCGAGCAGTCGCTGCAGTCGATGCTGAATCAGCTCGGCGTCAACGTGCGCGATGCGGCGCTGCGCACCCGCAACGTCGCGGCCGTGATGGTGACGGCCGAGCTGCCGGCCTTCATCGGCCGCGGGTCGCGCATCGATGTCGGCGTCTCGTCGCTCGGCGACGCCAAGTCGCTGCTGGGCGGCACGCTTCTGATGACCCAGCTCCAGGGCGCGGACGGGCAGGTCTATGCCGTTGCGCAGGGCGCGGTCTCGGTCTCGGGCTTTTCGGCGGAAGGCGCGGCCGAGAGCGTCACGCAGGGTGTCGCTACCGGCGGCAGGATCCCGAACGGCGCGGTCGTCGAGCAGGTCCTGCCCGGCAATTTCGACACCGCCGGGCCGATCGTGCTCGAGCTGCGGAACCCGGACTTCGGCACGGTCGTCGAGATGGCCCGCGAGATCAACAAGTACACCTCCGCGCGATATGGCACCCAGGTCGCGCGGGAGGACAACTCGCGCCAACTGACGCTCTACAAGCCGGAGCAGATCAGCGCGGCCCGCTTCGTCGCCGAGATCGGCGAGCTGCGCGTGACGCCCGATACGCCTGCCAGGGTCGTGATCGACGAGCGCACCGGCACGGTTGTGATCGGCAACAACGTGCAGATCTCGCCGGTTGCCGTGACGCACGGCACCTTGACGGTGCGGATCTCCGAGACGCCGATCGTGTCGCAGCCGGGGCCATTCTCCGAGGGCGACACGGCGGTGGTGCCGCGGACGGAGGTGACCGCCGATCAGCCGGAGGCGTCTCTGGCGATCGTCGGAGGTGCGGATCTGCAGATGCTCGTCCGGGGTCTCAACCAGATCGGCCTGAAGCCGACCGGGATCATGGCGATCCTCCAGGCGATCAAGTCCGCGGGCGCGCTGCAGGCGGATCTCGTCCTGCAATAGTGCCCTCACCCGACGATCGGATAACTCCTGCGGAAAGTCGACATGAGAACCTTGTCAGCGTCCCTGTTCGCGACCTGTCTGGCTGCCATCTGCCTGTTTGCCACCCCGACATCGGCCCGGCCCGGCGAGACGCCTGAAACGGGCGAGGCAGTCCTCTCCGCCGGATGCGGCGAGCGTCGTGCAGCAGTACTGCACGAACATCCGCGACGCGGCGGCCGAGGCGCGCTTCGAGTGGCAGATGCAGGCGCTCGAGGAGCTCGAGGCGCAGATCGAGCAGCGGATCGCCGATCTGAACACCCGCCAGGCAGAGTTCGAGGACTGGCTGCGGCGGCGCGAGGAGTTCGTCGCCAGGGCCAAGGAGAACCTCGTCGCGGTTTACGCCAACATGCGCCCGGACGCGGCGGCGCAGCAGCTGGCGATCCTGGGCGACGAGGAAGCCGCGTCAGTGCTGTCGAACCTCGTACCCAGGTCGGCCAGCGCGATCCTGAACGAGATGCCGCCCGAGCGGGCGGCCCAGCTGGCCCTCGCGATGGCCGGGCCTTTGGAAAAGCGGCAGGAGGAGCCACGCAAATGATGACCCCGCGCCTGATCGGGATCGCGCTGCTGCTGGGCGGCTGCGCCGCGGACCCGCGCGACATCAATCGCGAGCCGCCGCTGACGGCCGTCGGCAGCGGCCTGAACGCGCATGACGTGCCGTCGCCGCTCGCCGCCTTCCCCGCTTCGGCGCCGCGCTACCCGGATTTGCTCTGGAGCACGACGACCAGAAGCCTCTACGGCGATCCGCGGGCGTTGCATGTCGGCGATACGCTGACGGTGGAAATCTCGCTGGATGACCGGGCGAAGCTGGATAACCGCTCGGATCGCTCGCGCGATTCGAGCGTCGGGCTCGATGCCGGCGTCACGGTGCCGTCCGTCGGTTTCTCGACCGGCGTCGCCGGCAACATCGGCTCCAACTCGGATTCTGTCGGCCGCGGCTCGATCGCTCGGTCAGAGGCGCTCGATCTTTCGATCGCAGCGGTCGTCGCCTCGGTGTTGCCCAACGGCAACCTGGTGATCAGCGGATCGCAGGAGGTGCGGGTCAACTACGAGATGCGCGTTCTCAACATCGCCGGCATCGTCAGACCGATCGACATCTCGAAGAACAACACCATTGCCTACGAGAAGATCGCCGAGGCGCGTCTGGCATATGGCGGCCGCGGCCGGCTGAGCGAGGTCCAGCAGCCCGCCTACGGGCAGCAGATCTACGATCTCGTCGTCCCGTTCTGACGAGACGGACATTGGCCGTGGGCGCAAGAAAGGAAGAGGTGGCAGCGCCTGATGGCGGGTCGGAGAACCCTCCCGCGTCGGGCCGGGGTTCTCTCCTGCAATCTGCTGCGGCGCTGGCGGTCCTGACCGTCGTCGCCGCCGGGTCGGGAACCCTGCTCGGCTTCCACCTCGTCGGCAGTGTCGAGAATGCCATGAAGTCCAGGGCCGCGGAAGGCAAGCCGCCGCCGCCGGAAGCGCGCTATGCGACCGGTACCAGCCTGCTCAAGGTTCCGCCGGTCGTCGCCAACCTGGCGTCGCCGCAGGACGTCTGGGTTCGGGTGGAGGCGTCGATCATCGTCGCCGACGAAGAGATCGCCAGCCCGGACGTGCTGGCTGGCGAGATCGCCGGCGACATCGTCGCCTATCTGCGAACGGTTTCGCTGCAGCAGATCGAGGGGCCGAGCGGTCTGCTGCACCTGCGCGAGGACCTGAACGACCGCGTGGCGATCCGCTCGAACGACCAGGTCCGCGAGCTGATCATCGAAACCCTGGTGGTGCAGTGACGCGCGCGCTGGCGTTCCTGGTTCTGTTTCTGGCGCCGTCCGTCGCGGCCGCACAGCAGATCGATCTCGGCGGATTGATTCCCGAAGGCGGGGCGGCGACCGGGCGCATCATCCAGCTCGTCGCGCTTCTGACCGTGCTGTCGGTGGCTCCCGGCCTGCTGATCATGGTGACGAGCTTCACGCGCTTCATCGTCGCGCTCTCGTTCCTGCGCTCGGGCCTCGGCGTTCCGAGCACGCCGGCGAACCTGATCCTGATCAGCCTGGCGCTGTTCATGACCTTCTACGTCATGACCCCTGCGTTCACCCGCGCCTGGGACGACGGCGTGCAACCGCTGATGGAGAATCGGATCAGCGAGGAAGAGGCATTCGGGCGAATCGTCGAGCCGTTCCGCGAGTTCATGCTGCTGCACGTGCGCGAGAAGGACCTGGCGATGTTCGACGACCTCCGCCGGGAAGGCGCCGCCGCCCTGCCGCAAGAGGCCGCAGAAGAAAGCGCCGGCGAGGCCGAGACGGTCGACCTGCGCGTCCTGATCCCGGCCTTCATGATCTCGGAGCTGCGGCGCGGCTTCGAGATCGGGTTCCTGATCATCCTGCCCTTTCTGGTCATCGACCTGATCGTCGCCACTTTGGTGATGTCGATGGGCATGATGATGCTGCCGCCGACGGTGATCTCGCTGCCGTTCAAGATCCTGTTCTTCGTGCTGATCGACGGCTGGAACCTGCTCGCCGGCGGCCTGGTGCGGTCGTTCTTCTGACCGACCTCGGCCTCGTTAAGCTCTGCACAAGATTCTTCCGCTATAGAGTTGGCCATGGCAGGTTGAACCGAGCGTGAGCGCCGGTTGATAGGCATGATGCCGCTCTGCCCTGCCGGTTCCAGTCCGGCATGTCCCCGGAAAGTTTCAGTTTGAGAAGGGACATCCCATGTCGAGCATCATGACCAACACTTCGGCGATGACTGCGCTGCAGACGCTGAACAACATCAACAAGAACATGGAGACGACGCAGAGCCGCATCTCGACCGGCTACCGCGTCGCGACCGCGTCCGACAACGCCGCCTACTGGTCGATCGCGACGACGATGCGCTCGGACAACAAGGCGATGTCGGCGGTGAGCGATGCCCTCGGGCTGGGCGCCGCGACGGTGGACGTCGCCTACACTGCGATGGAAAGCTCCATCGACGTGGCCAACGAGATCAAGACGAAGCTGGTCGCTGCCAAGACGCCCGGCGTCGATCGCGGCAAGATCCAGAGCGAGATCACCGAGCTGCAGAACCAGCTCAAGAGCATCGCCGGGTCGGCCTCGTTCAATGAGGAGAACTGGCTGGACGTGGGCGACTCCACCGTCGCCGGCAACAACACGACCAAGAGCATCGTGGCGTCGTTCACCCGCTCTGGCGGCGCGGTCTCGATCGGGACGGTCGATGTCGATACCGAGTTCGACGAAGCTCTACGATACGGGTGCGACAGCCGCCGGCGGCGCGCTCGGAATGCTGGACAAAGATCGTACCGCCGCCACCGCGACGGCGGCCACCGACGTCACCACGTCGATCGCCGACATCGACATCTCCGCGATCACCGACAGCGTGGACGGCCTCGAGACGCTCGACGCCTGGATCGGCCTGGTCGACACTGCGATCGGCGAGATGACCGATGCAGCGACGAATCTGGGCGCCATCAAGACGCGCGTTGACCTGCAGAAGGACTTCGTCTCGAACCTGATGGATGCGGTCGAGCGCGGCGTTGGCCAGCTGGTCGATGCCGACATGAACGAGGAGTCGACCCGGCTCCAGGCGCTGCAGGTCCAGCAGCAGCTCGGCATCCAGGCGCTGAGCATCGCCAACTCGAACAGCCAGAACATCCTGTCGCTGTTCCGCTGATCTAATTCGATACAACTGAACTAGAGGGGTCGCGTTCTTTATTAGAACGCGACCCTTTTCATTAAGCCTGCTGCAAGGATTTGCAAGCTAAACGGTCTCCGTCCAGAAGCACGGTGCATGGAGAGGTCAGAATGGCAGTTCGCGATGACGCAGGACAGCTGATCTCGAACGTGCTTGGACTCGGCAAGCGACGGCTGGCGGCACTGGGCATCATCGGTGCGACCGTCTTCGGCGTCGTGGCGCTCGGTGCGGTGTACCTGAGCGGCGCCGAGCAGGAGACCCTCTACGCCGGACTGGAGCGCGGCGACGTCGGCCGGATCGGCGCCGCCCTGAACGAGGCCGGGATCGCCTTCGACGTGAACTCCGAGGGCGATACCGTGCTCGTCAAGATCGGCGAGGCCGGGCGCGCCCGCATGCTGCTGGCCGAGAAGGGCCTGCCGAACAGCGCCAGCGCCGGCTACGAGCTCTTCGACGAACTCGGCTCGCTCGGGCTGACCTCCTTCATGCAGGAGGTAACGCGCGTTCGCGCGATGGAAGGCGAGATCGCCCGCACGATCCAGCTCATGCGAGGGGTCAAGGCGGCGCGCGTGCACCTCGTCCTGCCCGACGACGGATCCTTCAGGCGCGATCGCCGGCCGCCATCCGCCTCGGTCATCCTGCGAATCGAATCGGCCGACGACATGAGCTCGGCCCGGGCCATCCAGCACCTCGTGGCCGCCGCCGTTCCGGGCATGACGACGGCCCAGGTCACCGTGCTGAACACGGACGGCGTTCTGATGGCCGGTGGCGAAGGCGACAGCGCCGCGCCCGCCAACATGGTGGGGCTGGAGCAGACCATCGCCCGCGAGATCCGCGAGAACATCCGGCAGACGCTGACACCCTATCTGGGAATCGACAACTTCCAGGTCAGCGTTGCGGCCAGCTTGAACAGCGACAAACAGCAGATCGAGCGAGACGATCTTCGATCCGGAATTCGCGCGTCGAACGCTCGACACGCGTCATAAAGCAGAACGAGCTGGCGCAGAACCGCAGCAGCGAGACGGCCGCGACGGTCGAGCAGAACCTGCCCGAGAGCGAGGCAGCTGCCAAGCACCGGCGAGCAGTCCAGCAATCAGAACGAGCGTCGCGAGGAGCTGACGAACTACGAGCTCTCGTCGAAGACGATCACGACGGTCAGCGACGGCTATGGCATCGACAAGCTGTCGATCGCCGTGCTGATCCACCGCGCCCAGCTCGCGGCGACGCTCGGCGAGGATCCGACCGACGAGCAGATCGACGCTCGGCTCGTCGAGATCCGCCGCCTCATCGCCTCGGCCGCCGGGTTGGAAGAGCAGCGCGGCGACACGCTCGAGGTCACTGCGGTCGAGTTCCGCGACGATGCGCGCGATCTGGAGCCGGTGCCGCCGCCCTCGCTGATCGAGGTCATGGCGCGCCAGTCGGGGACCTTCATCAACGCCGGAACGATCCTGCTCGTGTCGCTGCTCGTCATCTGGTTCGGCCTCAGGCCGGCGACCAAGGCGCTGCTGGCCCGTACGGACGAGCAGCGTGCCGCGGACGCGAACGCCTTGCCGGCGCCGGAAGGCGGTGCGGCGGCGAACGGCGCGGCGCGTGAACTCGCCGCGGGCGAGGGCTCCGATCTGATCGGCGACCTCACGCAGAAGCTCGAGCGATCGCCGCAGAAGCGCCTGGCCCAGATCGTCAACTTCGACGAGCAGCGCGCCGCCGCGCTCCTGCGGCAGTGGGTCTACCAGGATGAGAAGGTCTGATGGGTATTCCGCTTTCACGCGTTCTGGTTGACTTCGGCGCCGGCAAGATCGGTCCTGCGCCGAAATCCGGCTCGCCCATTCCGATCATCCCGGTGCGCGAGCCGGTCAAGGACATGGCGACCCAGCTGGCGGAGGCGCATGCCCGCGGCGCCGACGAGGCGCGGATGACCGCCGACGCCGAGCTCGAGCACAAGCTGGCGGAAGCGCTGGCGCGGGCCGACGAGCAGCATGCTGCCGAGCGCGCGCGCTGGACGTGCGAGGAGGCCGGCGCGCTGGCCGCGCATCTAACATCGGCGGTGGAGGCGCTTGAGGCGCGGATCGCCGAGGCGGTGGGCCGCGTCCTGACGCCCTTCGTGACGGACGAGCTGCGCAGCAGCAGCGTCGAGGCGCTGGCCGAGAGCATCGGCACGCTGCTGTCCGGCGCGAGCCGGCCGACGCTGCGCGTCAGCGGGCCGGAAGATCTGCTCTCGGCGCTGCGCGAGAGGCTGGGTGCCATGGCCGACACCGTCGAATGGCAGCCGAACGGGCAGGTCGACGTCACCGTGTCCGCCGATGACAGCGTGATCGAGACCGAGATCCAGGGCTGGATCGAGCGCATCGCCGGGGCAAAGGGATGAGCGACGCGAACACGCGGGAGGCGGATCTCCTGATCATCCGCCGGGGCGGCGCGGCCGAGGCCGAAGCCCACAAGGGCGGCGTCTGGAAGATCGCCTATGCCGACTTCATGACCGCGATGATGGCCTTCTTCCTGGTGATGTGGCTGATCAACGCGACGAGCGAGACGACGAAGACGGGCGTCGCGAACTATTTCAACCCGATCAAGCTGGCCGACGGCATGCAACTGCCGCGCAAGGGCCTGCACGACCCCGAAGACGAAGAGTTCAAGGTTGCCGAGGGGACCGAGGACGAGGCGGCGGAGTTGGCGCATATCGAAACCGACGCGCATGCGGCCGAGCCGAATGCCGCCGAGATGGCTGCCGCCGAGACGGCTGCCGCCGAGACGGATGCTGCCGGGCAAGCCTCCGGGGAAGGCACCGTCGGTGCGGACGCCGATGGAGGCGACGGGGCGGGGCAGCAGCAGGTGCCCGGCAGGCTCGCGCGCTTTTCCGAAGATGCCTTGTTTCGCGATCCCTATGCGGTGCTGGCCGCCATTGCCGCCGAAGCCGAAGGCACGACCTCGATGGTGTCGCGGAGCGGCACCGGCGACATCGGCGGGTCCGGGAACGATCGGATCGGCAGCGAGACCTATGGCGACCCCTTCGATCCGGGCGCCTGGTTCGTCGACACGCGACCGGTCCTGGCCGAGCGGGACCTGCCGGCCGAGACCGCCCCGGCCGAGGCGGCGACGCAGGCCGCCGCCGAAGCGGGGCCGCAGCCGTCGCCGCGGGGGCTCGTCGCGGAGCTTGACACCGCCGGCGAAGCCTTGCCGGCAGAGCCTGAGCCTGCGCCTGCGCTTGCGCCGGCTGCGGGCGAAAACGAGGCGGCCGGACAGGGCGACGGCGCCAGCGCCGATGCGGATCCCGAGGCCCCGTCGCTGCGGGGAAAGCTGGCGGCGGCGCTGGGCGCGGTCCCGGGCCGCTCGCCGCGCGTCACTGTCGAGAGGGCGGATGGCGGCGTCCTGATCAGCCTGGCCGATCAGGTGGACTTCGGCATGTTCGCCATCGGCTCGGCCGAGCCGCTGCCGGAGACGATCGCCGTCATGGAGAAGATCGCCACGGCGCTGAACGACCTGCCGGGCAAGGTCATCATCCGCGGCCATACCGACGCCCGCCCGTTCCGCTCGGGCGGTTCCGACAACTGGCGGCTTTCGTCGGCGCGCGCACACATGGCGTATCACATGCTGGTGCGGGGCGGCCTCGACGAGGTGCGGGTCGAGCGGATCGAGGGCTATGCCGACCGGCAGCTCAAGTTGCCCGACGATCCCGAGGCGGCGGAGAACCGGCGCATCGACATCCTCGTGCAGGAGGTTCATTCGTGAGAATCGCCCTCAGCCGCGCCGCGGGCGCTCTGCTGCTGGTCGGCGGCGGCGCGCTCGCCGAGGAGGTGGAGACATCCGCCGCTGACGCGGCGCCTCCTCCTTTCGAGCTGACGCGCTCGCTGCAGGCGCTGCAGGACCAGATCGCCATCGGCAGCGAGGCCGCGACCTCGGCGCAACGCGCGCTGCTGATCCATATCGGCGAGCAGTTCCTGGCCGCCGACCCGGAGCTCTGGCGCGAGCCGGCGAACGCCCGGGCGGCGATCGTCTACGTGCTGAGCGGCGGCCGGCCGCAGCTGCTGCACAAGCTGATCCAGGAGGAAAACCTGCCACCGACCGAGGCGGACCTGGCCCGGGGCGCACTCGCCTATGCGACCGGCCGGCGCGACGAGGCGCGGGCACTGCTGGAGGATGTCGACGCGCGCGCCCTGCCGGCTTCGGTCGGAGCGCACATCGCGCTCGTCCAGGCGAGCCTGACGATGGACTCGGATCCGGAGATCGCCGTCGGGCACCTCGAGACGGCGCGCCTGCTGGCACCGGGAACGCTGGTCGAGGAGGCGGCGCTGCGCCGGCAGCTTTCGGTCGAGAGCGCCCTGGCCGATGCGGAGAGCTTCATGGCGCTCGCCCGCCAGTATTTCCGCCGGTTCCCGCATTCGGTCTATGCGAGCAATTTCCTGCGGGCGTTCCCGAAGCTCTGGGCCGATCTCGACATGCCCGCCACCGCCGACAGCTTCGCCAAGCTCGAGGCGACGGTGGCCGGGCTCGAGCCCGAGGATCGGCGCGCGCTCTACCTGTCGCTCGCCCACGACCGCCTCTTGGCCGGCGACACCGAGACCGCCGGCCTGGTGGCGATCGGTGCGTCGGAGATCGCCGGTGCCGACAGCACCGCGGCCGCGCGCGCCGGGCTCTACAGCGCCGCGGCGGGCGTCGCCGGAAAGGCATCCGCCTTGGCGCTCGAAGCGCTCGAGGCGCTCGATCCGGCGCTGCTTTCGGGCGCGGACGCAGAGCTGCACGCCGCGGCGCTCGCCGTTGCCGGCGAGGTGCAGCGCCCGTCGGACGCCGCGCCGCGGCTGGACGTCGACCAGGGCGTCGACCCAGGCGATCTGGAGGCGGCGGAGGTTCTGGAGCAGGCGCGGCAGACGCTCGCGGCAGCCGACGCTCTGCTGGAGAGGACGCGATGAGCGGCGGGCCCGAAATCCGGCTGAACTCGGCCGTTCCCGACAGCACCGGTTCGCGGCTGTCGCCGGACGGCAAGCGTGCGCGGGCGGCGGAGACGTCCGCGCCGCCGTTCGAGGCGGTTCTGGCCGGCGCCGGTGCGAAAGCAGCCACCGGCAAGGCGGAAGGCGGCGAAGCACGCCCGCTCGGGCGTTTCCACAAGGCGAATGTCGGAGAACCGAGGATGGCCGCTCCGACCGCACCTCGGGATGGCGCGGAAGGCGGTGCCGGGCAGGAGGGAGCGGCAGAGGTCGCGACGCTCGGCCCCGTCCAGCCGGGCGAGTCCCTCGCCGGCCTCGTCGCCGAGCGGATCACCGCTTCGCTGGGGCAGGCGACGGCGAAACAGGCAGACGATCAGGCCGATGCCCCGGCGGAGACCGGTCCGAGCCGGAGCGAGCGCTCGCTGTCGGCGCGGCTGGCCCTCGCGATGGCGACGGTCGGCAAGGCTGACAGGGCTGGCGCCGCGCCAAGCGGGCCGGCGTTCTCCGTGACAAAGCGCGAAACGCATTTCGGCCCGGTGTTGGCCGCGGCCGGCGCGGCGGCTGCGGCGGCAGATGGCGACGGCGACGCGGTGTCCACCCCGGCCGACGCGGACGGGTCGCCGTTCGATGCGGGGCCGGGCGCGGTGCGGCAGGGCAGGGCCGAGCAGGTGATGATCGCCGACCGCGCCGCAGCAATGCGCGGCCCGGCGAAGGTGCCCGGGCCGGTCGCCAATGTCGCCGCCCGGCCGGCTGCGGAAGAGACGAAGCCGGCCGGCCCGGCGCTACAACCGGGCGGCGACGGCGCGCGCGGCACGACGTTCGACGGTGCCTTCGCGCTTACGGGCGGCAGCGACGCGCGCGCGCCCGGTCCCGCTTCAATCCCCGTCTCCGGCGCGCCCGCCACGCAGCCCGTCGCCGCGCCGCCGGGCCTGCCGGCCAGTGCCGGCCCGGTGAAGGTGCTGCACATCCAGCTCCACCCGGCCGAGCTCGGGATGCTCGAGGTCAGGATGAAGCTGGGCGATGCCGGCCTCGAGCTGCACATCGCGGCCACCAGGCACGAGACCCTCGCTTTGTTGAAGAGCGACCAGGATGCACTGGCCAGCGTCCTCCGCGGCGCCGGTCACTCGCTGGACGCGGTGTCCGTCAGCTTTTCGGAGAAGAGCGGCGCCTCCGGGCAGCAGGCGCAGGATGGCTGGCAGCCGCCGGCATCCGGCGGTCGGCCCGATACCCAGTCGGGCTCGCCCCAAGACCAGGGCGGGCGGTTCGACGACCGCTCGTCTTCGCGCCCGGAAAGCGGGCATGCGTTCGATCAGGTGAAAGATGACCAGTATCAGCCGGTTGCTCATGTCCGCCCTCGCGGCAGCTTGTATCTCTAGCGCCATGGGTGCCGCGCATGCCGCCGAGCAGAGCGTCTGCGAGCGCGAGATGACGCGGGCCGCCCAGCGCTTCGACGTGCCGCTCGGCGTGCTCTACGCCGTCGGCATGACCGAGACCGGGCGCAAGGGCTCGCTGCAGCCCTATGCGATGAACATCGAGGGGCGGCCGCACTTCGCCGACAGCGCCGCAGACGCGGTGCGCGAGTTCAGGGCGGCGCGCAGCAGCGGTGCCAAGCTGATCGACCTCGGCTGCATGCAGATCAACCACCACTTCCACGGCGAGAAGTTCGCCTCGGTCGAGGCGATGCTCGACCCGGCCCAGAACGTCGACTACGCGGCACGCTTCCTTCGCGAGCTGCGGGAGCGGGAGGGCAGCTGGACCCTGGCCGTGGCCCGCTACCACGCCGGCCCGAACAACAACCCGGCGCAGAAGCGCTATGTCTGCATGGTCATTCGCAACATGGTCGCCAGCGGTTTCGGCGCCTGGACCCCGAACTCCAAGTCATTCTGCGATGCCTGATCCGTTCCCGCCCGCTCGACCGTGCCACGGCCCGGATCGGACGGCGTCAATCAAGTATGGAGCCCTGACATGAGTTCTCAACGGAGTTCTGCGGACCAGCGTTTCCGGTCTGATGGTGCAAGCGAGCAAGCTCGGCACGGTCGCGGACAACATCGCGAACGCCAACACCACCGGCTACAAGCGAGCATCGACCGAGTTCTCGACGCTGGTGATCGGCGAGAAGAAGGGCAGCTATAACGCGGGCGGCGTCACATCGACCGTCCGCTCGGCCGTCTCGCAGCAGGGCAGCCTGCTGCAGTCGACCTCGGCCACCGACCTGGCGATCGAGGGCAAGGGGTTCTTCGTCGTCACGGACATGGGCGGCACGCCCTACATGACGCGCGCCGGCTCGTTCGTGCCGGATGGCGACGGCAACCTGATCAATGCCGGCGGCTATACGCTGATGGGCTATCCGGTGGCGAATGGCGGCGCGAACTCGGTCGCCAACGGGCTCGCCGGCCTGCAGCCGGTCAACATCACGCAGGCGCAGCTGGAGGCGACGCCGTCGGTCGAGGGGCGGTTCTTCGCCAACCTGCCGTCGAATGCCGGGATAACCGCGGCTGCCGATCTGCCGTCGGCGAATGCGGCGACCGCGATGCCGGCGGCAAAGACATCGCTGGTCAGCTATGACAATCTCGGCAACGAGGTCCTGCTGGACGTCTACTTCGCGAAGACGGCGGCCAGCGACTGGGAGGTTGCGGTCTACAACAAGGCAGACGCGGCGGCCGGCGGCGGGTTCCCCTATGCCGCAGGGCCGCTGGCGACGACGGCGCTGGCCTTCGATCCGGCGACCGGCGACCTGACCGGCGCCAGCGCCACGGCGGTCTCGGTGCCGGTGCCGAACGGCGCCGTGCTGGACCTCGACCTGTCGCAGATGACGCAGCTCGCCGCCGGCTTCACCGTCATGGCCGCGGAAGTGGACGGCAACGCGCCGAGCGCGGTCGCGGATATCGAGTTCGCCGCGGACGGCATGGTCGTCGCCCTGATGGAGAACGGCACGCGCCGGCCGATCTTCCAGATCGCGCTGGCCGATGTCACCAGCCCGGACAACCTGCGCTCGGTGACCGGCAACGTCTACCTGCCGACCAACGAATTGGGCGACATACGCGTCGGCACCCCCGGCACCGGCGAATTCGGCACGCTGGTTGGCGGCGCGCTCGAGCAGTCGAACGTCGACATGGCATCGGAGCTCGTGTCGATGATCGAGGCACAGCGGGCGTATTCCGCCAACTCGAAGGTTTTTCAGACGGGCGCCGAGCTCCTGGACGTGCTGATCAGCCTCAAGCGCTGATCGCCACGCCGGCTTCGGAAACAGTTCTCTTTATAGGCGGACACCTCAATGAGCCTCTCTGCCGCGTTAAACGCAGCCCGGTCATCGCTAGCCGCCAATGCGAGCCAGACGTCGCTGATCTCGCGCAACCTCGCCGGCGCGAACGAGCCGAACTACACGCGCAAATCGGCGAATCTCGCGACCTTCCAGGGCGGCGTCCGGATCGAATCCATCGGTCGGGCGGCGAACCCGGCGCTGCTCCACACGACGCTCGGCGCGACCTCGCAGGCGGCGGGGCAGCAGGCCATCGTCGACGGGCTGGAGAAGATCGAGCAGACGGTCGGCGATCCGCAGTCCGACCGCTCGCCGGCCGCGCTGATCGGCGTGCTGCGCGACGCGATCCAGCAGCACGCGTCCTCGCCCGACAACTCGACCAGCGCGTGGGCCGTGCTGCGCGGCGCGCAGGACGTCGCCGAGGCGCTGCGGTCGGGCAGCGCCGTCGTCCAGCAAACCCGCCAGCAGGCGGATGCCGACATGTCCGCGTCCGTCGGGCAGATCAACAAGCTGCTCGCGCGTCTCGAGCCGCTGAACAACGAGATCGTCCGCGGCACGCAGACAGGGGCCGACGTCACCGACAAGCTGGACGCGCGGGACCAGATCCTCGCCGGGCTGTCCGAGGAGATCGGCATCCGCGTCGTCGGGCGCGGTGGCAACGACATCGCGCTCTATACGGACAGCGGCGTCACGCTCTTCGAGACGACCGCACGCTCGGTCACGATGAAGCCGACACAGGGCTTCCAGGCCAGCAGCGCCGGCAACTCGGTCTATGTCGATGGAGTCCCGGTGGTGGGCGGCTCGACGACGATGCAGATCGAGACGGGAAGGCTGGCGGGCCTCGCGACGTTGCGCGATACGGTCGCCGTCACCTACCAGAACCAGCTCGACGAGATCGCCCGTGGCCTGGTCGAGGCGTTCGCCGAAACCGATCAAAGTGTTCCGGCGACCCTGCCGGCGATGCCGGGCCTCTTCACCTATTCCGGTGCACCGGCGATGCCGGCAGGCGGCACCGTCTCGACCGGCCTCGCCTCGGATATCGTGGTCAATCGGACCGTCGATCCGGCCCGTGGCGGCAGCCTGCTGCGGCTGCGCGACGGCGGGATCGGCGATCCGGCGCAGCCGGCCTACGTCTCGAACACCACCGGCGCGAGCGCGTTCTCGGGGCGCCTGCAGCAGATGATCGACGCGCTGGACGCCGATCGCGCCTTCGATCCGGCGGCGGGCGCAGACCAGAGCGCCGGCGTCATCGGCTTTGCCGCCTCGTCGGTCGGCTGGCTCGAGGCATCGCGCCAGAGCGCGACCGGCGAGCTCGACTACCGGCAGACGCTGCTCGCCCGGTCTTCCGAGGCGCTGTCGAACGCGACGGGCGTGAACATCGACGAGGAAATGACGACCATGCTGGAGCTCGAACGGTCCTACCAGGCGTCGGCCAAGCTGATCTCGACGATCGACGGTCTGTTCGCCAGCCTGCTGCAGGCGGTGAGGTGATATCATGAAGACGACCTTCGTTTCGACAGCCGCCATCGCCGGCATCACCCGGCAGTCGGTGCTGAAGACGCAGAGCGACCTCGTCACGGCGCAGAAGGAGGTGTCGACCGGCCGGCTGGCCGATGTCGGCCTGTCGCTGGGCAACCGGACGGGGCAGGCCGTGTCGCTGCGGCAGGAGCATGCCCGGCTCGGCACCATCATGACGACCAACAGCATGGCGGGCTCGCGGCTGGAGACGACCCAGCTGACGCTCGAGCAGCTCCGCGCGACGGCGGACGGCTTTCTCGGCGCGCTGATCGCGGCGGGCGACACCAAGACCGGGGCGCAGGCGCTGCAGCAGCAGGCCGCCGAGGGGTTGAAGGGGCTGATCGCGTCGCTGAACTCGTCGGCGAGCGGCCAGCAGCTTTTCGGCGGCATCAACGCCGACGTGAAGCCGATGGCGGACTACTTCGCCACGCCGCCAGCCGCCAACAAGCAGGCCGTGGACACGGCCTTCGTCGCCGCCTTCGGCATGGCGCAGAGCGATCCGGGCGTGGCGACGATCACCGCCGCCGACATGCAGACGTTTCTCGACGGCGGCTTCAAGGCCCTGTTCGACGATGCGCCGTGGGCTGCCGGCTGGTCCGCCGCCTCGTCGCAGAACATGCAGAGCCGCATTTCCTCGACCGAGGTGGTCGACACCTCGGTCAATGCGAACGAGCTGGGCATGCGCAAGCTGACCATGGCCTACACGATGGTCGCGGACCTGGGCGCGGCGGGCCTGGACGAGGGCGCCTTCCGCGCGGTGGCCGAGACCGCGACGCGCCTGGTCTCGGAGGGCATCCACGAGATCACGGCGCTGCAGGGGCGGGTCGGCGGCGCGCAAGCGCGAATCACGCAGGTGAACGAGCGCCTGTCGATGCAGGTGGACATCATGTCGAAGGACATCTCCGGCCTCGAGACGGTCGATCCCTTCGAGGCGGCGACCCGCGTCTCGACCCTGATGACGCAGCTCGAGACCGGCTATGCGCTGACCGCGCGGATCCAGCGCCTGAGCATCCTCAACTATCTCTGACGACCGCCGAATTTCTCGGCTGCTGACCACGGGAGAAACGAATGTACCAAGCCGGTTATGCCGAAGTTCTGGATGACGCCAGTTCGGTCGTGCGGTCGCACGAGCGCCAGGCGTTCGACCGGGCGATAGAGCTGCTGACCCTTGCGGAAAAGCGCGGGCGGCGGTCGCGCGAGGCGATCGACGCGCTGCTGTTCGTCAGCCGGCTCTGGAACCTGCTGCTGGAGGATCTGGCGTCGTCGGAGAACACGCTGCCGGTCGAGATGCGCGCCAACCTGATCTCGATCGGCATCTGGGTGCTGAAGGAAGCCGAGCGCATCCGCCGCGAGGAATCCGACAACTTCGCAGGGCTGATCGGGATCTGTGACACCATTCGGAGTGGCCTGAAATGACGATCCGCCTTTCCCTGCGAGCCGGCGAGAAGATCTACATCAACGGTGCCGTCCTGCGCGCCGATCGCAAGACGTCGATCGAGATCCTGAACGACGCGACCTTCCTGCTGCAGCAGCACGTGCTGCAGGCCGCGGACGCCACGACGCCGCTGCGGCAGCTTTATTTCGTCGTGCAGACGATCCTCATGGATCCCGCAGGTGCGGATGGCTGCCGGATCGTCTTCGAGGAAAGCTATCGCCTGCTCTGCCGGACCTTCACGGACCGTGACATACTGGAGGGGCTGGAGACCGTCGGCCGCCTGATGGACGCTGGCCGGACGCTCGAGGCGATGAAGACGATCAGGGTCATGCTGCCGATCGAGGATCGCATCCTGGACGGCAAGACTCCGGCAACCAAGGCAGCATAGGAAAGTTCGCGCGATGGAGATACAAGGCACCACAGCGGCGTCCGCCGCGGCGCCCGCGAACGCGGCGGCCAGCAAGGCTTCGCTGGACTATGATGCGTTCCTGCAGCTGCTGCTCGCCCAGATGCGGACCCAGGATCCGACCGATCCGGTCGACCCGACCGACCAGCTGGCGCAGCTCGCCTCGTTCTCGCAGGTCGAGCAGGCGATCAAGACCAATGCCAAGCTGGACGCGATGCTGACCTCGTCCGCGCTGTCCCAGGCGGACGGCATCATCGGGCGCACCATCACCTCGGCCAATGGCAGCGCGTCGGGCGAGGCCGTCGC
>CAVUWP010000002.1:0-97525 GCA_963745085.1 uncultured Alphaproteobacteria bacterium
TGGTCCGGGCGAGAGCACCGGCTGATGGGCGCGCACATCCTGGTCGTCGAGGACGAGGAGGCGTTGTTCGCGCTGCTCGAGTACAACCTCACCCGCGAGGGGTTCGACGTGCATGGCAGCGCCGACGGCGACGACGCCATGATCGCCATCGAGGAGGAGCGGCCGGACCTCGTGCTGCTCGACTGGATGCTGCCAGGCCTGAGCGGCATCGAGATCTGCCGGCGCATCCGGGCGCGGGCCGAGTTGCGCGACATGCCGGTCATCATGCTGACGGCGCGGGGCGAGGAGGCCGACCGCATCCGCGGCCTCGACACCGGCGCCGACGACTATCTGACCAAGCCGTTCTCGATTCCCGAGCTGATCGCCCGCGTCCGCGCGCTGCTGCGCCGGGCGCGGCCGACGATCTCGTCCGAGGTGGCGACCTTCGGCGACTCGATGCTCGACCGCGAGACGCGCCGCGTCCACCGCGCCAGCCGCGAGGTGCATCTGGGCCCGACCGAGTTCCGCCTGCTCGACTGCCTGCTGCAGCGGCCGGGACGGGTGTACAGCCGCGAGCAGCTGCTGGACATGGTCTGGGGCCGTGACGTCTATGTCGAGGTGCGCACGGTCGACGTGCACATCGGGCGGCTGCGCAAGGCGCTGAACCGGCGCGGCGAGCGCGACCCGATCCGCACGGTGCGCGCCGCCGGCTATGCGCTCGACGAGACCTATATCGGGCCGCGACACGCGCCGGGCTGATGGTCTGCCGGCGCGGCCTGCACCGCTGACGGCAGGCGCCGGGGGGGCAGGAAGGCGACATCGCCCCGCCTTTGGCCATACCGAACCGTTCGCGTCCCGCATCGTTCGAGCACGGGACGGAGGCGCGGATGGCGGGCGGGCAGGGCAGCTGGACATGGTGGCAGCGGGGCGTCGTCTACCAGATCTATCCGCGCTCGTTCCAGGACAGCGACGGCGACGGGATCGGCGACCTGGACGGCATCGCCGCCGGCTCGACCACTGGTGGCGCTGGGCGTCGACGCGGTCTGGATTTCGCCGGTCTATCCCTCGCCCATGGCGGATTTCGGCTACGACGTCGCCGATCACTGCGACATCGACCCGGTCTTCGGCACGGATCGCCGATTTCGACCGGCTGATCGCGGCCGCGCACGCAGCGCGGGCTGAAGGTGATCCTGGACTATCGTGCCGAACCACACCTCCGACCGGCACCCCTGGTTCCGCGAGAGCCGGCGCTCGCGCGACGCTGCCCGAGCGGGACTGGTACATCTGGCGCGATCCGGCGCCCGGCGGCGGGCCGCCCAACAACTGGCTGAGCGAGTTCGGCGGCCCGGCCTGGACGCTGGACGAGGCGACGGGCCAGTACTACTACCACGCCTATCCTGCCCGAGCAGCCGGACCTGAACTGGCGCAATCCGGCGGTCGCGGACGCCATGCTGGACGTGCTGCGCTTCTGGTTCCGGCGCGGCGTCGACGGCTTTCGGGTCGACGCCATCCACCACCTGATCGAGGACGAGCGGCTCCGCGACAACCCGCCGAACCCGGACTGGCGCCCAGGCATGTCGCCGGCGCGCAGCGTCATCCGGATGCGCACCATGGACCAGCCCGAGGTGCATGACGCGATCGCCGCGATGCGCCGCGTGGCCGACGAGTTCGGCGGTGAGGAGGGCGGCCAGGAAGATGGGCGGGTCATGATCGGCGAAGCCTACCTGCCGATCGACCGGATGATGGGCTACTACGGCGCCGACCTGAGCGGCTTCCAGCTGCCGTTCAACTTCCACCTGATCTTCACGGACTGGCGGCCCCGCGCGATCGCCGCGCTGATCGAGGCCTACGAGGCGGCTCTGCCGCCGGGCGCCTGGCCGAACTGGGTGCTCGGCAACCACGACCGCCCGCGGGTCGCCAGCCGCATCGGCGCGAGCCAGGCGCGGGTCGCCGCCATGCTGCTGCTGACGCTGCGCGGCACGCCGACGATCTACCAGGGCGAGGAGATCGGCATGGAGAACGTCGCCGTCCCGCCCGAGCTGGTGCAGGACCCGTGGGAGCGGAACGTGCCGGGTCTGGGGCTCGGCCGCGACCCGGTGCGGACGCCGATGCCGTGGACGGGCGCGGCCGGGCGGCGGCTTCACGACAGGGCGCCCCTGGCTGCCGCTGGGCCAGCGGAACCTGGCCGCGAACGTCGCGGCGCAGGCCGAGGACGCGGGGTCGATGCTGTCGCTCTACCGCGCGCTGCTGCGCCTGCGCCGGGCAGAGCCCGCTCTGGCCGTCGGCAGCGTCGAGCCGGTCGCGGCGACCGATCGCGTCCTCGCCTACGCGCGCGGGCAGCCGGGCCGGCGGCTGCTCGTCGCGCTGAACCTCGGCGGCGAGCCTGCCGAGATCGACGGCCCCTCTGGCGGCGGATCGGTCCTGCTGTCGACCCATCTCGACCGCGCCGGGGCACCGGTCGGCGGCATGGTTTCCCTGCGAGCGCACGAGGGGTGCGTCGTCGCCGCCGGTCCGGGCTGACTGCCGTCGGCACGGGGATCCGGATCGGCAGTGCCGGCGCCCGGGCGCCGAGACGGCTTTCAATTCCTGCGAGGAAGGGGCATGAATCCCGCATCTCAAAAGACGGATCCGGGAGGAACGACAATGACAAGGATGAGCAAGCTGATGCTGGCCGGTGTCGCGGCCGGCGCGATCGCCGGCGCCGGCACTGCGTCGGCCGAGACACTGCGCCTGATGACCGGCCCGCAGGGCGGCTCGTGGTATCCGCTCGGCGGCGCGATCCAGAGCATCGTGCAGAAGGCCATGCCCGGCATCAGCATCCAGGTGCTGCCGGGCGGCGGCATCGCCAACGTCAAGGCGGTCGAGCAGGGCAAGGCCGACATCGGCTTCGCCAACTCGGTCTCGACCGTCGACGCCATCGAGGGCCGCGAGCCGTTCGAGGAGAAGGCGACAACGTCTGCAACATCGCCACGCTCTATCCGCAGTACTTCCAGATCGTCGCGCTGACAGGACAGCGGCATCGAGAAGGTCGCGGACTTCAAGGGCCAGGCGCTGGCCACCCAGCCCATCGGCAACACCGGCGAGGAGATCACGCGCCAGGTGCTCGAGGCGGCGGGCCTGACCTATGACGACCTGGCGACGGTGGACTACGTCTCCTACTCCGACGGCGTGTCGCTGATGCAGGACGGCAACGCCGACGTCTTCACGCTCGGCACGACCGTGCCGGCCTCGGCGATCATGGATCTCGCCAACTCCGCCGACATCACGCTGGTCCGCGTCGAGGGCGAGCTGATCGCCAAGATGAAGGAGCATCAACCCGGGCTATCCAGGCGCTGACGATCCCGGCGGACTCTATCCCGGCCAGGACGAGGACGTGAAGGCGGTCGGCTATGCGACGCACGTCATCGCCCGCTGCGACCTGCCGGCCGACACCGTCCAGGGCATCCTGGCAGAACATCAGCGCCAACATCGGCGACCTGCAGGCGATCGCCAGCGCCATGAAGGGCGTGACGCCGAAGGAGATGGGGCAGGACGTCGGCGTGCCGATGCACGAGGGCGCCAAGGCCTTCTACGAGGAGCAGGGCGCGAGCTGACGCCCCGTACCGGACCGCCCGGAGCACCATCCGGGCGGTCGCCGCCTTTCCGCCGAGAGGGCTACGCGCCGATGCAGTCCGGCTCCTGCTACCTGACCGCCACCCGTCGGCTGACGCTCGTGCGTCGCGCTGGCGATGAGCCTCTTTCACCTCTATGTCGGCTTCTTCGGCCCGCCCAACGCCTTCACGCCTTCGCGCGACGCATGTCGGCTTCGCGCTGGTGCTGGGCTTTCTGACACTGCCGCTGCGGGCGCGCGACGCCGGCCGGGGGCCACGGCCCTGGACTGGCTGCTGATCGCGCTCAGCCTGGCCGCCACCGTCTATCCGGTGATGTCGACGGACTACATCAACACCCGCATGGTCTATGTCGCCGATCTGCGCACCGTCGAGGCGTGCTCGGCATCGTCCTGATCGTGCTGGTGCTCGAGGCGACGCGCCGCGCGATCGGCCTGGTGCTGCCGATAACCGCGCTCATCTTCCTGATCTATGCGCTCGTTCTTCACCGACACGGCGCGGCTCCTGCTGCTCGAGTACCAGTACATGACGACGGAGGGCATCTTCGGCATCCCGGCGCAGGTCTCGGCGACCTATGTCGTGCTCTTCATCATGTTCGGCGCCCTCGCCGAGCGCTCGGGCGTCGGCAAGCTCTTCATGGACTTCGCCCTCGCGCTGACCGGCCACGCCGTCGGCGGGCCGGCCAAGGTCGCCTGCGTCACCGCGGGCTCTTCGGCTCGGTCTCGGGCTCGGCCGTCGCCAACGTGATGACGACGGGCACCTTCACCATCCCGCTGATGAAGCGCATCGGCTACCGCCCGGCTTCGCCGGCGCGGTCGAGGCGGTGGCGTCGACCGGCGGCCAGATCATGCCGCCGATCATGGGCGCCGCCGCCTTCGTCATGGCCGAGTTCCTGGGCGTCAGCTACCTGACCGTCGCCGGCTACGCGCTGCTCCCGGCGCTGCTCTACTATGTCGCCGTCTTCGTGGCCGTGCACTTCGAGGCGAAGCGGACGGGCTGAAGGGCCTGCCGCGCGCCGACCTGCCGCGGCTCGGCGAGGTGCTGCGCGAGCGCGGTCACCTGTTCCTGCCGCTGGTCATCATCATCGGCCACGCTGCTGTCGGCTACAGCGCCCCCTTCGCGGCGCTCTGGGCATCGTCTCGGTCGTGCCGACGGCGCTGCTCCGCAGGACGACGCGGCGCGAGTTCATCGCTGCGCATGATCGTCGACAGCCTCGAGGCGGGCGCGATCGACTCGGTCATCGTCGCGCTGGCCTGCGCCTCCGCCGGCATCGTCATCGGCGTCATCGCGCTGACCGGCGTCGGGCTGACCTTCACCAGCTTCGTCCTCGGCGTCGCCAACGACATGCTGCTGCCGGCGCTGCTGCTGACGATGGCGGCGGGCATCATGCTCGGCATGGGCATGCCGACGACGCCGGCCTACATCATCCAGGTCTCGCTGCTCGTCCCGGCGCTGGTGCGGCTCGGCGTGCCGATGGAGGCTGCGCACATGTTCGTCTTCTACTTCGCCATCCTGTCGGCCATCACGCCGCCGGTCGCGATCGCCGTCTATGCCGCCAACGGGCTGTCCGGCGCCGGCCTCTGGGAAAGCTCGGTCGCCGCGGTCAAGCTGGGCGCGACGGGGTACATCATCCCGTTCATGTTCGTCTTCGGCCCGTCGCTGCTGATGATCGGCGCCGTGGGCCTGGGTGCTGACGACGACGGTGACGGCGACGATCGGGGTGATCTTCCTGGCCGGCGGCCTGCACGGCTACCTGCTGACGCGGGCCTCGCTGCTGCAGCGATTCCTGCTGGTCGCGGCGGCCTTCACGCTGATCAAGCCCGGGCTGGCGACCGATCTGGCGGGGATCGCCGTCGGCGGGGCCGTGCTGGGCATCCAGCTGCTCGCCCGCCGGCGCGAGGCGCCCGAGGCTGCCCGGAGGGAGAAGACCGCGACCGGCTGAGGCGTCGGGAACCCTGTCCGGCGTCGCCGGCGCGGCGCGCGCCGCGGGACGGCCGGCTCACGTCATGCAGGGCAGCGGTTCCAGCCGGCCGCCCGAGAGCAGCGCCTTCGAGTCGCCCTCGAGCACCAGGCAGCTCAGCGCTCCGCCGAAGACCGCGCCCGTGTCGATGCCGATCCGGTTCGACCGGACGGCGACGCGGCGCACGGGGGTGTGGCCGTGCACGATGACGGCGTCGAACTCCTGCCCGCTGGTCAGGAAGCGCTCGCGGATCCAGAGCTGCGCCTCGACCTCCTGCGCGTCGAGCGGGTGTACCGGATCGATGCCGGCATGCACGAAGTAGAAATCGCCGAAACGCACGCTGTTCGCCAGCCCGTCGAGAAAGGTCCTGTGGGTCCTGGGGATTGTGTCGGAGCCGGACCGGCCCGCCCGCACGGCGTCGAGAAAGGCGGTCAGCGAGACGCCATAGCTCTCCAGCGTCTCGTCGCCGCCATTGCTCAGCCAGAGCTGCACCGCGCGAGGCTCGCCATCGAGGCCGGCCGCGAACATCTCGTCGTGATTGCCGCGCAGGCAGAGCACGCGCCGGTCGTCGGCAATGCGCGCGAGGAGGAAGTCGATCACGCCCCGCGAGTCAACGCCGCGGTCGACATAGTCGCCGAGATGGATGATCCGCCAGTCGGACGGCGGACGGTTTGCGAGGTCATCCACGATGCCCCGGTGCACGCCCTCGAGTGCGTCGAGGCAGCCATGCACGTCGCCGATGGCGTAGAGACGCAGGCCCTCGGGCGCACGGGCATCCGGCAGCGAGACCACGCCTCAGCTCCCTCGGTTGCGGGTGAATGCGCCTGCATGATCGGCCCGGGCGGAGAGAAGCGGCCGGACGACCTGGCGAGATCCGTGCAGTGTCCGCAGAAGCGCAACTCCCCGAAACGCAACTCCCCGGAACGCAAATCCCCGGCAGCGGCCGCTCCGGGGACAGTCGTATGCCCGGCGCGCGGCCGGGCGACGGCCGATGCTCAGGCCATGCCTTCGCGCTGCGCCTTCTTGCGCGCCAGCTTGCGCGCCCGGCGGATCGCCTCGGCCTTCTCGCGCGCCCGCTTTTCGGACGGCTTCTCGTAATGCTGCCGCAGCTTCATCTCGCGGAAGATGCCTTCGCGCTGCATCTTCTTTTTCAGCGCCCGCAGCGCCTGGTCGACATTGTTGTCGCGAACAAGTACCTGCACGTGGGTCCTTCCGTGCTTCGAGTTGCAAGGGATGGAACCATATACAGTCGCGGTGGCATTCTGTCCAGCGAGGCGAGGCGGGGAATCATGCACATGGAACGAGCCGACAGCAGCGAGCCCGGCAGCACCGGGCCCGACGGTGGCGGGACGCATACGGGGACGGAAGGCGCCGCGGGAGGCGCTGCGGGAGGCGCTGCGGGAGGCGCCGCGGGAGGCATCGGCGACGACCGCCTGGCCGAGGCGCGCGAAAGTCTTCTGGACGCCGTTCTGCCGCAGGTCGCCTTCGACGGCTGGACCGAGTCGGCCCTGCGCGCGGCTGTGAGACAGACCGGCATCGACCGCGAGCTCGCGCGGCTGGCCTTTCCGCGCGGCGGGATCGACATGGCGCTGGCCTTCAACCAGCGGGCCAACCGTCTGCTCGCCGAGGCGCTCGACCGGGCGGACCTGTCGTCCTTGCGCATCCGCGATCGCGTCGCCTTCTGCGTCCGCAAGCGCATCGAGGTGGTCGCCGAGCACCGCGAGGCGGTGCGGCGGGGCGCGTCGCTCTTCGCGCTGCCGACCAATGCGCCGGAGGGCATGCGCGCCTTGTGGGAGACGGCCGACCTGATCTGGAACCGCTGCGGCGACACCGCGACCGACTACAACTGGTACACCAAGCGAATGATCCTGGCCTCGGTCATCTCGGCGACCAAGCTCTACTGGCTGGGCGACCAGAGCAGCGATTATGCCTCGACCTGGGCCTTCCTCGACCGGCGGATCGACGACGTGATGCAGTTCGAGAAGACCAAGGCGGCGGTCGAGAAGAACCCTCTGGCGCGCGCCGTGATGTGGGGGCCGACCCGGCTCCTCGGCATGATCAGGGCGCCCGCCGCGCATCGCGATACGATGTATCCGCCGCACTGACGGCTCTGCCGGGGCGGGCTTGCCGCCGCGCGTTTTCGCGTGGCAACGGGTGGCCGGGCGCGCTAGCTTCGGCGGGCGAGCGCAAGCCGGTTGGGGCAAGTTCGGGAGAGCGCATCTTGTCAGACGATCACCTGTCGCATGCCGACGCCGTCGGTCTGCGCGCGGCGAAGGAGCTCGAGGGGCATCTGTCCTGGCTCGGCACCTTCACGTCGGCGGCGCTGGGGGTGCTGGCCGTCGCCTCCGGCATCTACACCTATCTGGGCGTCACCTCGCTGCTCGACGGCACGGGGCCGATGGTGTTCCTGGCGGCCATCGCCTATTCGATCGCCGTCTCGGTCGCGATCTTCGTCTTCTGGAGCTACATGATGCGGCTGCTGCCGGCCATGCGCGGCGCCGGCAGCTATCTCGGCCTTGTCCTCGCCATGCTGCTCGGCTCGGCGGCCATCGTCGCCATGTCGAGCTGGCTGAACGCGGCCGCACTGGCCGGCTCGGCGGCGGTCGAGCAGCACCTGAAGGAGACGGTGCAGGAATACCAGTCGGCGCTGGAGCGGGCGAACCTGATCGCCGAGACCGCGCAAGGTTTGCAGCGCGACGTCGCGCGCGCCCGCCAGAACTTCGAGAGCCTGGCCCAGCAGGAAAGCGCCGGCGGCCTGTCGGGCGCGGCGGGGCGGGGCGCGGTCTTCAGCCTGCTGACGCAGAAGACCGACGAGCTCGGCGCGCTGGAGGAGCAGATCGCCGCGCAGGCGGCGCCGATCGCCGCGGCCTTCGCCGAGGGCAACGAGATCCTCAGCCGGATGCGCACGCTGATCGTCGAGCAGGGGCCGGTCGAGGCGCGCTCGGTGCTGTTCTCGGAGGAATCGGTGCGGCTGGCCGGCGTCATCACGCGGCTGCGCCAGCTCCAGGTGGCGCCGCTGGTCGCGCGCGCCGCCGAGGATCTGCGCGCCTCGGTGGTGCTGCCCGAGCTCGACGGCCGCAGCGCCGCCATCCGCTCGGACCAGGCGGCGACGATCACCTCGGTGCGCGAGGCGCTGGACCTGCGCGCTGCGACGCTGAAGAACGCCGCCGAGGAGATCCTCGCCATGCCGCCGCCCGAGGAGACGACATATACGCCGATCTCGGCGGCGGACGCGGTCATCCGCTATGCCGGGAACTTCGTGCCGTCCTGGGCCGGCGCCATCGCCATCGACCTGCTGCCGGGCGTGCTGGTGATGATCCTGGCCGTGACGCAGGCGGCGATCCGCCGCGACCGGGACGGCGTCGGCGTCGAGGAGACGCTGTCACTGGCGGAGCTGCGCGCCGCGATGCGGGCGATGAAGGACATCGAGGCGTCGATGGGCTCGGCCGACCGCGAGCTGCAGGCGCGGCTGCGCGGACCGGAGGCAGAGCGGGTGCCCGAGAGAGGGGCGGAACCGGAGGGCACGCTGAGGCCCGCAGGCATCCGGCCGGTGCGCGACTAGATGGCGGAAGGGACCGCCGGGGCCCGGGCGCCGCGCTGGCTGCCGTCGATCCGCCTGATCGTCTGGCTCTGCCTGGCCGCGCAGGTCGCTGTGGCGGGCGCCATCGTCTCGGAGCACCTCTGGGACATGCGGCTCCGCCTCGCGCAGGGCGGGATCGAGCGGGTGCCGACCGAGCCGGTGTCGCCCGGCGACCAGACGCGCCCCTATGCGCCGGCGGCGGTGCCCGCGCACCGACCCGGGCTCGGCGTCGACTCGCCGCTCCGCCTGCCGGAGACCCTGCCGGTCGGGCTGACCTTCACCGAGCACCAGACGGCGGATTACGGCCGCGTTCTGCTGCTCGCCGGCTCGATCGAGGAGGGCGATGCGCTCCGCTTCATCGCCTTTGTCCAGGACCTGCCCGATCTGCCGCAGACCATTGCCCTGCACAGCCCGGGCGGGCGCGTCGCCGAGGCGCAGCGGATCGGCAGCTTCATCCGCGAGCGGGGCCTGGCGACGCTGGTGTCACCAGACGCGGCCTGCCTGTCGTCCTGCCCCTACATGCTCGCGGGCGGCGTCAAGCGCACCGTCTCGCGCGCGGGCTGGGTCGGGCTGCACCAGCACTATCTCGACGAGAAGTCCCTGCTGCCGGCCTTCATGGCGGTGCGGGGCATCCAGGACGGGCAGGGCGACACGCTGGCCTATCTCGGCGAGATGGGCATCGACCCGCTGATCCTGGTCCACGTGCTGAAGACGGCGCCGGACGACATCTACCTGCTGGTCGAGGACGAGTTGCTCGAGTACCGGCTGGCGACCAGGGTGGTGGACTGAGCGGGCGCGCCGGCCCTCAGCTTCTCGGCGACAGCCGCGTCAGATGGCCCATCTTGCGGCCCGGCCGCGCCTCGGCCTTGCCGTAGAGGTGGAGGCCGCACGGCTCGGCGGCCAGCACGGGCCAGCGCGCCGCCTCTTCGCCGATCAGGTTCTCCATCAATGCGTCGGAATGCCGGGCGCCGTCGCCCAGCGGCCAGCCGCAGATGGCGCGGACGTGCTGCTGGAACTGGTCGACGACGCAGGCCTCGATCGTCCAGTGGCCCGAGTTGTGGACGCGCGGCGCGATTTCGTTGACCATCAGCCGGCCGCCCCCGGCGTGGCCCCCGGCCACGAACATCTCGACGCCGATCACGCCGACATAGTCGAGCGCGTTCAGGATGCGGCCGGCGATCAGCGCCGCGTCGGCCCGGATGCCGCGGCCGACGGCGCCGGTGACGGCGGTCGTGCGCAGGATGCCGTCGCGGTGCACGTTCTCGCCGGGATCGTAGCAGACGACCCGGCCGTCGAGCCCGCGCGCGCCGATGACCGAGACCTCGCGCTCGAAGGGAACCAGGGCCTCGTAGATCGCCGGGGCGCCCGCCATCGCGTCGAGGGCCGCGGCGGCATCCCCCGGCCCCTGGACCCGTGCCTGGCCCTTGCCGTCATAACCGAGCCGCCGCGTCTTCAGGATGCCGGGGCCGATCCGGGCGATGCGCGGCGTCCAGCGCCTCGCGGCTGTCCACCGGGGCGTGGTCGGCGACGGCGATGCCGAGGCCGGCGAGGAACGCCTTCTCGTCCAGCCGGTCCTGCGAGACGGCGAGCGCCCGGCGACCGGGTCGGATCGGCACGATGCCCTCGATCGCGTCCAGCGCCGCGGCCGGGACGTTCTCGAACTCGAAGGTGGCGACATCGATGGACCCGGCGAAGGCGCCGAGCGCGACAGGGTCGTCATAGCCGGCCGTGGTCAGCCGCGCGACGTCGCCGGCCGGCGCGGCGCCCGGCTCGAAGACATGGCACCTCAGCCCCAGCCGCGCCGCGGCGATCGCCAGCATCCGGCCGAGCTGGCCGCCGCCGAGGATTCCGATGGTCGAGCCGGGCGGCAGCGCCTGATCAGGCATCGCTGGCCCGGGCGGCGCATCTGCGGGCGTCTCGGCCACCGCCTCGGCCACCGCCTCGGTCTGCGCCAGGCGCCAGGCGTCGAGCCGACCGGCCAGCGCCGCGTCGGTCGTGGCGATCATCGCCGCCGCCAGCAGCGCCGCGTTCGCCGCCCCGGCCGGGCCGATGGCCAGCGTACCGACCGGCACGCCCTTCGGCATCTGGACGATGGAGAGCAGGCTGTCGAGGCCGGCCAGCGCCCGGCTTTCGACCGGCACGCCGAGCACCGGCACGCGCGTCTTGGCGGCAAGCATGCCCGGCAGGTGCGCGGCGCCGCCGGCCCCGGCGATGATGACGCGAAGGCCTCCGCCCGGCCGCCGCCTCGGCATAGGCGAACATCCGGTCGGGCGTGCGGTGCGCCGAGACGATGCGCACCTCGTGCGGCACCGCCAGCGCCTGCAGCACCTCGGCCGCGGCGCGCATGGTCGGCCAATCCGACTGGCTGCCCATGACGATGCCGACCAGGATCATCTTCATCCCCGCCCGAGGCGAGCCGCATCATAGCCGGGGACCGCGCCCGGGCAAGGCAGGCCGGCAAGGCGGCCTCAGGCGATGATGTCGGGGTAGAGCTGGTCCTCGACGCGGGCGATCTGGTCCTTCAGCCACAGCTTGCGCTTCTTCAGCCGCTTCAGCGTCAGCTGGTCCGACAGGTGATCCGAGTGCAGCGCACCGATGCGCGCGTCGAGCTCCCGGTGCTCGCGGCGGAGCTCGTCGAGCTGGGCGCGCAGAAGCTGTTCGTCGCTCATGTCGTTCATCATGCACCGGCGAGTCTCATCGGCGGCGTCTCAACCGCCGGGTAGCGCACCATACACGATCGGCGGCGCGAGGCGAACTGACAACGGCGCCGCCGCAACGGTCGCTGCGTTCGTGCCGGCACGGCGGATCGGCGGTTGTCCGCGAGCGGCGCGGCCGCTAGGGTCGCGCAAAAGGGACTGGCAGCGGGCATCCATGTTCCTCAAGCTGTTGACGTTATCGTCATCGTGATCCTGGCGGCGGCGGCGATATCGCTGACCGGCCGCCGCGGAGCGCTGCCTCGGCGCGACCCAGCCGGGAGCGCCGGCCCGCGTGCCGCTGGCGGACGATCTGGTCAGGTGCGGGCGCTGCGGCCTGTGGCTGCCGGCCGGACAGGGCTGCGACTGCGCCGGGCGGGCCTGAGCCGGCGCCTTCCCCGGGTCTCGGGCGCGCTATCTTCCCGCTGGTGTCCATGCTTTCGCGGAGGGACGGATGGACCGGCGGCGCGCATTGGTGACAGGGGCGGCGCAGCGGCTGGGCCGGGCGATGGCGCTGGACCTCGCCGGCAGCGGTTGGGACGTCGCCATCCACTACAACGGCTCGGCCGCGGCGGCGGCGCGCACGGTCGCCGAGGCGCGGGCCCTCGGCGCCGGGGCGGTCGCGCTGCAGGCGGACCTGCTGGTCGAGGCCGAGGTCGCGACCCTGGTCGCGCCGCGCGGCCGAGGCGCTGGGCGGGCCGCTGTCGCTGCTGATCAACAACGCCTCGATCTTCGAGAACGACCGGCATCGAGCACGATGACCCGGCGAAAGCTGGGACCGCGGCGTCGAGACGAATCTGCGGGCGCCGATCAAGCTGACCCAGGACTTCGCCGCTCAGGCGCCGCGGGCGGTCGCGCGATTCGCACGGCGAGCCGGTGGCGCAGGCGGTCGTCATCAACATGCTGGACATGCGCGTGCTTAAGCCGCTGCCGAGCTTCCTGTCCTATTTCGTCGCGAAGTCGGGCCTCTATGCCTTCACGCGGGCGGCGGCCCAGGCGCTGGGCCCGCATGTGCGTGTCGCCGGCATCGGTCCCGGCCCGACGCTGGCCGCCAGCGCGCAGAGCGACGAGCATTTCATGCGCCAGCGCGCGGCCTGCATCCTCGGGCGCGGCTCGGATCCCGAGGACATCGTCGCCGCCATGCGGTTCATCCTGGCGAACAAGGCATTCACCGGCCAGATGCTCGCGATCGACGGGGGCCAGCACGTCAGCTGGAAGGGCGTCGAGGCCGCGTGCAGACCGCTGAGTCCCGGCTGGATGTCAAGCCGCTCGCGGTTAACGCGAGCTTAATGGGGCGCGGCCTCGAGCCCAAGTTGTCCACGCCGTTTCATCACCCAAATAAATCTTTAGAAAATCTGCAATGGATTCAGCGTCTTGACGGTGCTCAGGAAAATTCGTCAAGTGAAAACAATCACTTGCGCGGTATGCTGGTTTTTTGGGCAAACCGATGGAGCCCCCTGAGACTCCACGCGAATTGCCGGTGCGCCAAGGATTGCCTACAGAGTTGTCCACAGGAGTCGGGGACAGCTTCGGCGTTGCCCCGCGCCCGTTTACGGCATAGTCGGAAGTGCAATCTCAAAGGGTATCGGCCAGGGTGTCAGAAGGAGTGTCGCAAGCGTCGCCAGGGACTGCGGAGCAGGCCGCGCAGCAGGTGGGGCCGGAGACGGGACCGGACGTCATCCGGCGCTATGTCGGCGCGCTGGCGGACCGGCCGGGCGTCTACCGGATGATCGGCGCCGACGGGGCCGTGCTCTATGTCGGCAAGGCGCGGACGCTGAAGAAGCGCGTCGCCTCGTACACGAAGACCGCCGGGCACACCAACCGGATCGCCCGGATGATCCAGGCGACCGCCGCGATGGAGTTCGTCACCACGGCGACCGAGACGGAGGCCCTGCTGCTCGAAGCGAACCTGATCAAGCAGCTGAAGCCGCGCTTCAACGTGCTGCTGCGCGACGACAAGAGCTTTCCCCACATCCTGATCGAGGAGGGCCACGCTGGCCGCATGATGCGCAAGCATCGCGGCGCGCAGGCGCGAGAAGGGCCGCTATTTCGGCCCCTTCGCCTCGGCCGGCGCGGTGAACCGGACGCTGAACCCGCTGCAGAAGGCGTTCCTGCTGCGCACCTGCTCGGACAGCGTCTTCGCCAACCGCACCCGGCCCTGCCTGCTGCACCAGATCAAGCGCTGCTGCGCGCCCTGCGTCGGGCCTGGTCAGCGAGGCCGAGTACACGGCGCTGGTCGACGAGGCCGCGCGCTTCCTGGAGGGGCGCATCACGCGGGTGCAGGCCGAGCTGGCGAGCAGCATGGCGGAGGCGTCCGGCGGCATGGACTTCGAGCGCGCCGCCGGCTATCGCGACCGCATCCGGGCGCTGACCCAGGTGCAGGCGCACCAGGGCATCAACGCCGAGCTGACGGCGAGGCCGACGTCGTCGCGCTGCACGCGAGGGCGGCCAGGCCTGCGTGCAGGTCTTCTTCTTCCGCGCGCGCCAGAACTGGGGCAACCGCGCCTATTTCCCGCGCGCACCGGCCGACATGGAGGATGGCGAGATCCTCGCAGGCTTCCTCGGCCAGTTCTACGACGACGCCGGTGCCGCCCGCATGGTGCTGCTCGGCCGATCGAGAACGCCGCCCTGCTGGCCGAGGCGCTGTCCACCGTCGCCGGGCGGCGGATCGTCGTCGCCGTGCCGCAGCGGGGCGAGAAGCGCGCGCTGGTCGAGCACGCGCACGCAGAACGCGCGCGAGGCGCTGGCGCGCCGCATGGCCGAGAGCGCCAGCCAGGCGACGCTGCTGGACGGCGCTGGCCGAGGCGTTCGGCCTCGACGCGCCGCCCGCCGCGCATCGAGGTCTACGACAACAGCCACATCCAGGGCGCCCACGCCGTCGGCGCGATGATCGTCGCCGGGCCCGAGGGCTTGGAGAAGTCGCAGTACCGCAAGTTCAACATCCGCTCGGCGCAGCCTGACCCCGGGCGACGACTACGCGCATGATGCGCGAGGTGCTGACCCGCCGCTTCGCCCGGCTGGTCAAGGAGGACCCGGACCGCCGGGCGGGCGCCTGGCCGGACCTGGTGCTGATCGACGGCGGCGCGGGCCAGGTCTCGGCGGCGGCGGGGGTGCTGGCCGAGCTCGGCATCGAGGACGTCGCGCTGTTCGGCGTCGCCAAGGGCGTGGACCGCGACGCCGGCAAGGAGGAGTTCCACGCCCCGGCCGCGCGCCCTTCGCGCTGCCGCACCGCAGCCCGGCGCTCTACTTCGTCCAGCGGCTGCGCGACGAGGCGCACCGCTTCGCCATCGGCGCGCACCGGGCGAAGCGCGCGAAGGCGGTCGGCGCCACGCCGCTCGACGAGATCGCCGGCATCGGCGCCGGCCGCAAGCGCAAGCTGCTCGAGCACTTCGGCAGCGCCAAGGCGGTCAGCCGCGCCGGGCTCGCCGACCTGAAGGCGGTGGACGGCATCTCGGCCAGCATGGCAGAGACGATCCATGCCTTTTTCCATGGTGATCGATAGCGTGCTCACATCCCCCGACCTCCCGCCCGGACCTCACGCGGCCGCGAGACGGCGGGGACGAACGGGAGGCGCGGGTGCTTCTCCCTCGGCGGGCTGCGGAGACGCTGCAGGCGGGAAGCGCTTGATCTGGACCGTCTCCAACATCCTGACCTTCGCCCGCGTGCTGGCCGCGCCGGTCGTGGCGCTGGTCTTCGTGCTGGTCGACCGGCCGCTCGCCGACTGGGTGGCCTTCGTGCTGTTCGTCGTCGCGGCGCTGACCGACTATGTCGACGGCTGGCTGGCGCGGCGCTGGGAGCAGATCTCCGAGATCGGCAAGATGCTCGACCCGATCGCCGACAAGGCGATGGTGACGATCGCGCTCGCGGTGCTGGCGGGGCTGATCGGCATCAGCTTCTGGTACGTCGTGCCCGTCGCCGCGATCCTGCTGCGCGAGGTGCTGGTCTCGGGCCTGCGCGAGTATCTCGGCGACGTGAAGCTGCCGGTGACGCAGCTGGCCAAGTGGAAGACGACGGCGCAGATGGTCGCGATCGGCTGGCTGCTGCTGCTTCCTGCCGGACGCCGCCGGGCCGGGGACCGGCACCTTCGTCGGCTTTGCGCTGCTGTGGGTCGCCGCCTTCCTGACGCGTCGTGACCGGCTGGGACTATTTCCACAAGGGCCTGGCGGTCCTGCGCGCGAGGGAGCGGCAGTGATGCAGGTGCTCTATTTCTCCTGGCTGCGCGAGCGCGTCGGCGCGGCCTCGGAGGAGATCGAGACCGGCGCCGCGACTCGCGGGCGAGCTGGTCCGGGAGCTGGTCGCCCGCGACGAGCGCTATGCGGCGGCGTTCAGCGATCTGCGCGGCGCTGCGCGTCGCCGTCGACCAGGAGATGGCCGACCTCGACACGCCGATCGCCGGCGCGCGCGAGATCGCCTTCTTCCCGCCGGTGACGGGCGGGTGAGGCGGGCATGAGGCGGCGCCATGCGTCTCGGTGCAGACGGGCGATTTCGACATCGGCGCCGAGATCGACGCGCTGGTCGCCGGCGACCACGACGTCGGCGCCGTGGTCAGCTTTACCGGCCTGGTGCGCGAGATGACCGGCGGGACGGGCGGTGCGACGCCATCACCGCGATGGAGCTCGAGCACTATCCCGGCATGACCGAGCGGGCGCTCGAGGCGATCGTCGCCGAGGCGCGGGCCCGCTGGCCGCTGCAGGGCGTGCGCGTCATCCACCGCCACGGGCCGCTCGCCCCCGGCGACCGCATCGTGCTGGTGCTGACCGCCAGCCGCCACCGCGCAGGCGGCGTTCGAGGCGGCGGCCTTCCTGATGGACTACCTGAAGACCCGCGCGCCGTTCTGGAAGAAGGAGACGGACGCCACCGGCCAGCGCTGGGTCGAGGCGCGACAGGCCGACGACGACGCCGCCGGGAGATGGAAGTCAGGCTGACCGGGGCCAGGCTGACCGGGGCAGGCTGAATGGGGCCAGGCTGAATGGGGCCAGGCTGAGCCGGGGCTGCCGGGCTCAGGCGTCCTCGCCGCGGCGCAGCGTCTCGATCTCGGCCTCGAGGTCGGCGATCCGCCGCCTGGCGTTGCGCAGTCCGACCATCGACGCCTCGGCGTCCGCCCGCGCCTCGTGCACCACGCGGGTCAGCTCGGCGTCACGGTCCTGGACCACAGCGTCGAGGCGCGCCCGCATCGTGGCCAGCCGGGCCTCCAGCTCGGCCTCGCGTTCGGCGAGGAGGGTCTCGGTCAGCTCGCCGCGCCTCCTCGGCGGCGTCGCGCGCCTGGTCGGCCTGCGTGCAGGCGGTCGACCGCCTCGGCGAGGCGCGCCGCGTCGCTGCCGGCGCCCGCCAGCCGCACCCAGATCCAGTGCAGGATCCAGCCGAGCAGGATGGCGCCGACCAGCACCGCGGTGATCGCGGTGGCGAGCTGCGCGCCCGTCAGCATGGCCGGCCGGGCGCCGCTCACCCGGCGGGCTCGAAATCGATCCGGCGGTTCTGCGCCCGGCCGGCATCGCTCTCGTTGCCGGCGACCGGCCGCTCCTCGCCGAAGCCGGCCGCGACGATCCGGTCGAGCGGCACGCCCCGCTCGGCCAACGCGGTCACGACCGCCTCGGCGCGGGCCAGGCTGAGCCGCAGGTTCACCTCGGCCGGGCCCTGCGCGTCGGTGTGGCCGCCGACCTCGATCGCGCCCCCGACGCAGCGGTCGAGCACCCGGGCGAGCGCGTCGAGCACCTGCTCGCTGTCGGCCGCGAAGACCGCGCTGCCGGTCGCGAAGTCGATCGCCGGGTCGCGGTTGATCCGGTTGATCTCGGCGGCGCAGCGCGCCGGCGGCAGCGGCATCGTCCGCAGCGCCGCCGGCAGATCGACGACGAACGCCGTCTCGACGCGATAGTCCGGCAGCTCGGCCAGCGCCCGGTCGTGGATCGTCCGGACCAAGCCGGCTCGAGTCACGCGGCCAGCGAGCGAGAGCGTGGCGCCGGCGAGGTCGGCCTCGCCCTCTGTCCGTTTCGCCGGAGGTAGCCGAGCACGTGCAGCGCCGCCGCCTCCCATTCCGGCGGCGGCGTCGGCGCCGGCGATGGCGAGCGCGCTCTCGACCTGGTCGGCGCCGAAAAGCGCGGCGGCCTCGGTCTCGATGGCCTGCTTCGCCGCACGTGTCCGGCACCTGGCCGCGTGAGGACGATGCGCTCGGGGTCGCGCGCCAGGTGCATCCAGAAGCGCTCGCGCTCGCCTGCGGCCAGCTCGGCCGTATCCGGCTCGCGCAGCGCGGCCGTGCCGTCGAATCCCTCGGGCAGCGCCGATCGGAAGGCGGCCGCCGCCGTCGTCGAATTCGCCGGCCGAGGTCGGCGGCTCTGCTGTCAGCCGGGCGTCCCTGTACTCGATGTCGATCCGTCCCGCCGGCAGCGCCGCGAGGGCCTGCAGCCCTGCCGTCACCGCCGCCGGCCAGTCGCCGCCGGGGCCGCCGAGGCCGACCGGGCAGGGGTCGGGCGGGTGCGCGACGCCGGCGCCGGTCAGCCGGTCGAGCAGCGCCGCCTGCTCGTCATAGCTGCGCGCCGCGCAGCGTTCGAGCCGGATGCCGGCGCCCGCCTGCCTGAAGGCCGAGAAGGCGAAGGGCGCGATCACCCGCGGCGGGATGCGGATGCGCAGCACCAGCGCGACCGTGTCGCCGGCGCGCTCGAGCAGCGCGTCGGTCAGATGCTGGCGATCCGCCGCGTCCGTCGCCTGGCCGTCGATGGTGACCTGGCCGGGCTCCATGACGACATAGGCGTTCGGCAGGCGGCTGGCGGCCAGGCTGGCCACCGCGATCTCCGGGCCCCAGCCGCGCGGCGGCTGCGCCGCCTGGATGCCGGTCAGGTCCTCGACCGCGACGCCTGGCCCGTCCTCGGCCGACGCCTCGGCCAGGGCCTCGGCCAGGGTCTCGGCCAGTGTGGTGGCCAGCCGGTCGCGCATCGCCCGACTGGCGGTCTGGCCGGTCAGCGTCACGCCGCGCGCGATCGCGCAGCAGCTCGACGCGCACCGGGTCGCGGTGCTCGGGCGGCGCCAGCGTCGCCGTGGCATAGCTGGTGACGCGCGCCAGCGGCGCGGCGGACCGCGCGGTCTGCAGCGCCAGATCGCGCGCCGCGACGTCTGGCGCATGACCGGACAGCCGCAGCCTCAGGCCGTCGGCCTCGATGCGCGCCCAGCCGAGGCCGAGCACGTCCAGCCCGTTGGCGACGCGCGCCACCAGCAGCCGCTCGAAGGCGCGCGCGCCGCGCTGGCCGAGGTCATGGCAGCCAAAGCCGATCGCGACCACCAGGGCGGCGAAAAGGAGATAGCGGATCACGACACGCAGGGTCCCGTTCCCGACCGGCCGATGGATCGCACGAACGGGCGCAGCGAGGCAAGCGGCGGGACGGCCCCGCTACGGCACCGCAGCGGCACTGCGCGACGGCCATCATGCCGCGTGGCGCGCGCCGGACCGACATGGCAGGCAAGCGCCGTCTGCGGATCGGGGGGAGCGAATGGCAGGGCGCTCGAGGGTACCGGAGAGCTGGCCGGCCGTCGATCGAGCCGGGCCGCGTCATCGCCCATCGCGGCGCCAGCCGGGTGGCGCCCGAGAACACGCTGGCGGCTTTTCGCGCGGCGGCGGATCAGGGGGCGCGCTGGATCGAGTTCGACGTCTCGCTGCTCGGCGACGGCACGCCGGTGGTGTTCCACGACGCGACGCTCGACCGTTGCACCGACGCGGCGGGCCCGCTCTCGGCGCATCGGCCGCGCCGACCTCGCGCGCATCCATGCCGGCGTGCGGCATGGCGCACGGTTCGCCGACGAGCCGATGCCGACGCTGGAGGCGGCACTCGAGCTGATCGACGCGCTGGGGCTGTTCGCCAACCTCGAGATCAAGCCGCAGGACAGGCCGCTCGGGGCGACGGCCGCCGCGGTCGCGCGGGCGCTGCGCCGCCGTCCCTGGGCGCGCCAGCGGATCGTCGTGTCGAGCTTCGACCTCGACGAGCTGTCGGCCTTCCGCGAGGCGATGCCCGAGGCGCCCGTCGCCGTGCTCTACACCCGCCCGCCGCGCGACTGGCTGGCCCGTCTGACGGCGCTGCGCGCCGAGGCGCTGCACCTGCGGTTCGACAAGCTGCACGCCGAGTCTGCTGGCCGAGGCGCGCGATGCGGGCTTTCGGGTGCGCGTCTACACGATCAACCAGCCGGAGCTCATGGTGCCGTTCCGCGAGCGGGCTGACCAGCGTCATCACCGACCATCCGCCGCTGTTCCTGGACGATCCGGCCTGGGCGGCCTGGGCCGCGGGCTGACCGGCACCCGGTCGGCGGCTCAGCCGGAGCCGGCGCCCTTGGCGAGCAGGTAGACCGAGATGGTGATCGCGAAGATCAGGCCCATCGGGAAGACGCGCTCGCGGGCCGGACGGGCATACTGGTCGACCGCGCGCCAGCCGGTTTCGCGGTGGCGCGCCAGCTGCATGGCGAGGCGCAGCACCAGCAACAGCGCCAGCGCCACCGCGGCATAGATCACCAGCAGCGCCGGCACGTCCTCGGCCGCGACGAATGGCGCCAGCGCCGCCGCCATCTTGGCGTCGCCGCCGCCGATCAGCCCCGCCGTGAAGAGCGCGAAGCCGATCGCGAGCACCGCCGCGCCGACGATCGAGCCGCCAGAGGAAGGCCTCCGGTGGCAGCGCCCAGAGGCCGGTGACCACGAAGACGGCCAGCACGGCCAGCGACAGCTCGTTCGGGATGCGCAGGTGCTTCAGGTCGTACCAGGCGGTCGCCAGCATCAGCGGCAGCATGGCGGCGATGGCGAACCAGAGGGCGGGCGGCGCGATCACGCCGGTTCAGTACTCGGCCGGGTCCAGCGACGCCAAGCGGCTCGCCGCCGCCGCATAGTACTGCGGATGCGTCTCGACCGCGGCGGCGAACAGCCCGCGCGCCACCTCGCGCTGGCCGCGGCGGAGCGCGATGACGCCGAGATTGTTCAGCAGATAGGCCTTCTCGGTTTCGGTCATCGGCACCACGGGCAGCTGGTAGTCGCCCATCAGCCCGCGCGCCAGCGCCAGGTTGTTCTTGGCGCTGAACAGCCGGGAATCGTATGACAGCGCCCGCTCGAACATCTCGGCCGCGGCCGGAAGGTCGCCCGCGACATCTGCGAGACGCCCCAGTTGTTCAGCACTGCTGCCGGGTTCGCCGCCAGCGTCTCGGCGCGCGCATAGTCGGCGTCGGCAGCGGCCCAGTTCTGCTCGTGGTCGGCCAGCATCGCGTCGATCACATACCGCCGCGACGTGTCGAGGCCGGGCGGCAGTTCGGCGACGGTCGTCCGGACGTCGTCCCACTGCTCGAGCCGCGCCTCGACGATGGCGTATTCCAGCCGGTCGGCCGGCTCGGCCTGCCCGAGCGCGACCATCTCGCCGAAGACGCGCGCCGCCTCGGGATAACGGTTGGCGCGGACGAGCGAGAGGGCGAGGCCGCGGCGAAAATCGGCGCGCTCCGGCGCCTCGGCCAGCGCGTTTCGGAAATAGGCGACCGCCTCCTCCGGATCGCCGGTCGTCAGCAGAAGATCGGCGAGCTCGGCCTCGTCGATGATGTTGCCGGCCAGCGGGCTCTGCCGGTCGGCGATGCCGCCCTCGCAGGCGCCGAGCACGGCCGGCAGCGCCGCGAGCAATGCCGCCTGGACGAGCCGGGTGGGCCTTCTCATCCGTCCTCCTGGATCTGCAACAGCCCCGACAGGCGATAGCGCGCCGGCCCGACGCGTTCCACCCAGCGCGGGGTCAGTTCCGGCTGCGGCCGGTCGGCCTGCCCGGCTGCGGCGATCTCGGCCTGCCGGATCGCCGCCTCGCTGACCGCGATGTTGCGCGCCGCGATCTCGTTCGTCCCGCCCGAAAGCTCCAGCGCGTGCTCGAAGGCGCGTCGCGCGGCATACAGCTCGCCGAGCCTGTAGAGAACGACGCCGAGATTGATCTGCGCCACGGCCGATCCGGGCGCGCGCCGCCCTGCCGCCTCGAAGTGCCGCCTGGCCTCGGTCAGCATCCCCTGGCGCTCGGCCGCGACGCCGGCGCCGGTCAGCGCCGCGGCGGTCACGCCTTCGACGCGCAGCGAGCGGATGAAGGCGTTCTCGGCCTGCTCCGGCTGGTCGGCGGCGAGAAGGCGGCGGCCGAGATCGAGCCAGGTCGTTGTCGGCTGCGGCAGGGCGGGCGGCGCGTCGAGCGTCACAGGCGGGCTGCTCGGCAGGGACTCGCAGCCCGCGGCCGACAGCACCAGCGCGCAAGCCGCCAGACAGGCCACCGTCTGGGGCAGGGGCCGCGTCATTGGCCGGCGCCGAACTGCGTCAGCGAGCGCACGATCTGGATGAAGGGCGGCCCGGCAAGGATCAGGACCAGCGGCGGCACGGTGAACGCCATGGTCCCGAGCGTCAGCTTGGTCGGCAGAACGTTGGCCTTCTCCTCGGCGCGCATCAGGCGCTTCTCGCGCATCTCGGCGGCATAGACGCGCAGCGCCTGGGCGATCGAGGTGCCGAAGGCGGTCGACTGGATCAGCACGGTGACGAAGCTCGACACGTCGCTGACGGCGCAGCGCTCGGCAAGATCGCGCAACACCTGGGCCCGTTCCTTGCCGGCGCGGAACTCGTTCGTCACCGTCTCCAGCTCCTCGGCCAGCGGCGATCCCGTCACCTTGAACTCGGCGGCCACGCGGGCGATCGCCTGGTCCAGCGAATGGCCGCCCTCGATGCAGACCAGCATCATGTCCATCGTGTCCGGGAAGGCGTTCTGGATCTCCTGCCGGCGCGCCGCGATGCGCCGGCGCACCCAGTAGTAGGGCAGGGCGTAGCCGGCGAATCCGAGCGCGCCCGAGATCGCCAGCGCCGGAACGAGCCTCGGCGCGTCCGGCAGGACGAAGAGGAAAAGCAGGCCGAGCGAGAGAAAGCCGATGCCGAGCGCGGCGCGCGCCAGGTAGAAGACGCGGACCGCCGCCTGCTCCTTGTAGCCGGCCTGCCGCAGCTCGCGCCGGGTGGCGCCCAGCTCCGCCTTGTCGGACGGCTCGAGCAGCGGCGCCAGCCCGTGCAGGCTTCCGGTATCGGGGGCGCTGCGCAGCCGGAAGAGCTCGCTTTCCAGGCGGGTGTCCCTGAACGAGAACCGCTCGAGCGGGTCGCGCGTGCGCCGGGCGAGCGCCGTCAGCGCCAGCAGCACCAGAAGCCCGCCCAGCGCCGCCGCGGCATAGGCGGGACCGGCCGGACCCAGGTTCTGGACCAGCGCCGCCCGTGCGGCCTCCAGCATCATCGAAGCCCTGTCCACAGCCGTGAAGAACTCGGCCCGCATGCTCGCCCGCCTCAGACCTTGATGTCCGCGAGCACGCGCATGAACAGCACGTTCGCGGCCAGGAAGATGAAGGTGATGATCGTGCCCGGCACGAACAGCGGATGGTCCGCGACCCGATCATAGTAGTTCGGGTCGACCAGCTGCACCGCCATCAGCGCCACGATCGGGAAGATCGAGAGAAACCAGCCGGACCACCGCGCCTCGGCCGTGATCGCTCGAACCTTTCGGAACAGCCTGAAGCGCGAGCGGATGACGGCCGAGAGCCCCTCGAGGACCTCGGCCAGGTTGCCGCCGGAGCTTGCCTGGATGTTCACCGCGATGGCGAGGAACCGCAGATCGGGCACCGGAATGCGCACCGTCAGCTTGTCGAGCGCGTCGTTGATGCTCATGCCATAGGTCGCCTCGTCGGCCAGCAGGCCGAACTCGGTGCCGAGCGGATCGGGCATCTCGCGGGCGACGATGCCGATGGCGCCGTTGATCGGGTAGCCGACCCGCAGGCTGCGCACCATCAGGTCCAGCGCGTCGGGCAGCTGCTCCTCGATCAGCGCGATGCGCTTGCGCGCCCTGCCGCGCAGCCAGAAGTACAGCGCCGAATAGCCGATCACGGCGGCGGCGGCCAGGCGCAGGGCCGCGCCCGCATCGGTGAAGATCGACAGGAACAGGAACGCTGCCGCGACCAGCAGCGCCAGCAGCAGCCCGATCGCGCGGGCCGAGAGCACGGTATTGCCGTGGCGGGCCATCTCGGCCAGCTGGCCTATGATCGGCACGCGCGCGCCCGCGCCTGCCCCTCGCGCTCGTGGCGCAGGATGGCCAGCACCTCCTCGCTGTCGCGGCCCTCGTGCAGCAGCGCCAGCCGACGGTTGATCCGCCGGCCGCGCCGGAGCCGACTGCCGAAGAACAGCAGGTAGATCCCGGCCAGCATGAGGTAGACGCCGAGGAAGATCAGCCCGTAGACGATCGGCTGGAACATCTGATGGCGCGCCCCTTCGGCTCAGGGTCCCGGCCGGAACAGCCGCGCCGGCAGCTCGTGGCCCCAGGACGCGAAGCGGTCGGCAAAGGCCGAGCGGATGCCCGTGCCGACGAAGCGGCCCCGCACCGTGCCGCCCTGCTCCATGGCCTGCCGCTCGAAGCGGAAGATCTCCTGCATGGTGATGACGTCGCCCTCCATGCCGACGATCTCCTGCACGGACGTCACGCGGCGCCGGCCATCGGTCAGCCGGCTGATCTGGACGATGACGTTTATGGCCGACGAGATGCTCGAGCGCAGCGCCTTCAGCGGCATGTCGAAGCCGGACATGCCGACCATGTTCTCGAGCCGCGACAGCGCATCGCGGGCGGTGTTCGCGTGCAGCGTCGTCATCGAGCCCTCGTGGCCGGTGTTCATCGCCTGCATCATGTCCAGCACCTCGGCGCCGCGGACCTCGCCGACGATGATTCGGTCGGGCCGCATCCGCAGCGCGTTGCGCAGCAGGTCGCGCAGCGTCACCGCGCCGCTGCCCTCGATGTTCGGCGGCCGGCTCTCCATGCGCCCGACATGCTCCTGCTGGAGCTGCAGCTCTGCCGTGTCCTCGATGGTGACGATGCGCTCGCCGGGCGGGATGAAGCTGGACAGCGCGTTCAGCGTCGTCGTCTTGCCCGATCCGGTGCCGCCCGAGACCAGCACGTTCAGCTTGCAGCGCACCGCGGCGCGGAGATAGAGCGCCATCTCCTCCGAGAAGGTCCCCGTCGAGATCAGCGTCTCGACCGTGTAGGGGATCTTGGCGAATTTGCGGATCGACAGCAGCGGCCCGTCGACGGCGCAGGGCGGCACCAGCGCATTGACCCGGCTGCCGTCCGCCAGCCGGGCGTCGACCCAGGGCTGGCTCTCGTCGACGCGCCGGCCGACGGCGCTGACGATCTTGTTGATGACGCGCATCAGGTGCGCCTGGTCCTTGAACTGCACGTCGGTCTTCACCAGCATGCCGTTGCGCTCGACATAGCAGTGCTCGTGCGTGTTCACGAGGATGTCGGTGATCGTCGGGTCCTTCAGCAGCGGCTCGAGCGGGCCGAGCCCCGTCACCTCGTCGACCAGCTCGTCGGTCAGGCGCTCGATCTCGGGGCGCGAGAGCACGAGGTCGCTCTCGGCCATCGCCTCGCGGACGACGGCGCCGATCTCGGTCTTCAGCTCGCGCTCGCTGACCTTGTCGATGACGGCGAGGTTCAGCTCCTCGAGCAGGCGCTTGTGCAGGTCGACGCGCAGCGCCAGCAGCCGGCGGCGCCGCTTGTACTCGACCTCGTGCTCGGGTGAAGCATGGCGGCGGGGATCGCCGCGCGCCGGAAAGGCGGCAGCGTGCGGCTCGGCGTCGGCGAGATCGGCCCACTCGAACGGGGCATGGACGGCATCATCGGACGCCGGCACCGGCGCGGCCTGCCGCGCCGGTGTCGGCAGCGCGGCGGGTGCCGCGGGCGGACCCGGCAGCGTCTCGTCAGGCGGATGCGTCTGTCTGATCTTCCGGAACATCCCGATCCCCTGTCAGGCAGTCGTCGCCGGCGTCGCGCCTGCCATCCTTTCCACCGCTCTTGCCACCGTCGCGCCCACCGGCTTCCAACTTCCGAACGGCCCTCCGACTGACCCTCCGACTGCGCCCTCCGACTGGCCCCGCCGGTCACTGGGCCGCTGTCGTCGTGCCCCGCCCGGCTGCGAGGCTCGACTGGGCGACCCTGGCGATCTCGCGGCGCAGCGGGTTCGATCTCGCTGCGTCGGCCAGCGGGACACCCTGGTCGCAGGCGTTGACGACCTGCCTGCCGCCATCCGGCATCTGGTACGCATACTCGATGCCGAGGCTCGCGGCCACCCTGCGGACCCGCTGCTTGCCGCCGAGATCGGTCAGGCCGGGCGCACGGTTCAGCACGAAGCGGATCTTGTCGAGCGGCATGTCCTCGGCCTTCAGCGTGCGCAGGAAGCGGAACATGTTCTGCGCCGAGCGCATGTCGACCTCCATCAGCGCGAAGAACTCGTCCGAGGCAGTATAGACCTGTTCGGACCAGTTCATCAGGACCTGCGGCATGTCGATCAGCACATAGTCGAACGCCTCGCGGGCCAGCCCGATGATCGCGGTGACGTCGCTCGGCGAGACGATGTCGAGTGGCAGGGCGTCGCGCGGTGCGGTCAGAACGTGCAGCTTCTCCTGGTAGACGCTCAGCGCCTGCTTCAGGCCCGTCTGGTCGAGCGACGACGCATCGGACACCAGCTCGTAGACCGCCTCGCGCCGCGGCACGTCCAGATAGGTCGCGATCGACCCGTACTGGAAATTGAAGTCGAGCAGGACGACGCGCTGGCCCTGTCTGCGCACGGCGGCGGCGATCTCCCAGGCGAGGTTGACGACGAAGGTGCTGGTGCCGACGCCGCCGGCGACGCCATAGGCTGTGATCACCCGGCCGCGCCGCGCCTGCCCGGGCGGGCCGGATGCCAGCCCCGCCGCCAGCCCCGCCGGTGCGCCGGCGCGCAGCAGCCGCAGGCGATTGATCGCCTCGTGCAGGGCGCCGTCCGGGTCCGGATAGGGGGTGAACTCGGCGACACCCTCGCGGATCAGCCGGTGCACCGTCCGCGAGGACAGCTCGCCGGTGACCAGCAGCACCGGCATGCCGGTCTCGCGCGCCTGGCGGATCATCCGGGCCACCGGATCGACCATGTCCGCCGCATCCGTCGAGACGGCGAAGATGGCGAAAGCGCCGGCATTGCCCCGCTCGCGCAGCACAGCGGGGGCGCCGGCACCGTCCACCTGCCGCCAGCCGTCGCGGCCGAAATCGGCGTCGAGATCCTCGGCCAGCGGCCGCAGGTCGGTGAACCCCTCGGCGAAGAGGTAGGCTTCGACCGGCGTGCCGCCCGGGTCGCGTCGGAATGACAGAACCATCCGCTGTCAGCTACCCCAGTTCATGTGCTCGCCGAAAGCGCTCGCCGAGGCGCCGGCGAAGGTGATCGCGTCCTTCTCGGACAGCGCGCCCATCACGTCGGACAGGATCAGCGTCAGGAAGGCGTAGCTCTGCGCCCTGACCGTGACCCTGACCTCGGGGACGAAGTCGCCGCCGACGATGCCGAGGCGCCGGTACGCATAGGTGACGACGACGTCCTCGGCCGCCAGCCGCGGATAGCTCCGCCGCATGTCGGCGACGATGCGCTCGAAGAGCAGGCCGTTGCAGCCGCCGAGGCTCGCGCCGTCGCAGACCCAGGGGCCGCCCGGATCGGCGCAGGCATCGCTGCCGTCCGGCTGATAGCACCAGACGCCGTTCTCGACGTCGCCCGGGCGCGGCAGGTTGAGCGTCGGCACACCGGGATGCGCGGCGGGCAGCGTCACGGCCACCCGGGCGCCGAGCTGCGCCGCCTTGGCCGTGCCGAGGTTCAGGAAATAGGCCAGCCCGACCTCGAAGATCAGCAGCACAAGGACCATCGACAGGAACAGCACCGGCAGCTGGTCGACGACCACGGCGCCGCGCTCGTCGCCGAGAAAGCGGCGCAGCGCGCGGGCGGTGGCGGCACGGCTCAGCATCTCCCGCGGATCCTGTCGAGGCGGGCGCAGGCGACGTGGCCCGGGATGTCGCCGCCGCCCCAGCGCGCTTGCTGCGAGGCCGTCAGCGTCAGGGTTTCAGGGATATCGTCCTTCAGTCCGATGTTGATGAAGGCGAGCATCGGCAGGTCGAGGTCGACCGTGCCCGTCACCTCGACGACGTGGAACGGTGTCCTGAAGCGCTCGGTGTCCAGCGTGGCGACGCCGACCTGCATGGCGACATCGCGGCCCAGCCTGGAATCGAGCATGGCGTGCGCCTCGGCGATGAAGGCGGGATAGATGGCGATCGTCTTGTTGCCGGACCCGTCATCGGCGGAGTCGGCCGGCGCCCGCGCCAGGAAGCGCGCCGTGTCCTGAACGGCGCCGTCCAGCGCGATCCTGTAGCGCAGCGCCTGGCCGTACTCGGCGGTGAAGATCAGGACACCGAACAGCAGGGGCGAGGTGAACAGGAATTCCAGACCCGCCGCGCCTCGCTCATCGGCGAGAAAGCGCGCGACATGCGTCCGAAATGCCGCCAGCCATGCCATCCGCGTTCGTTCCTGGCCCGATGGCGCTCATCCTGCCTGCGCAGGACTGGGCCATCGAGGGAAAGAATACCACTTCGGCATCCGTTAGTTAATCGCGATCGGCTCGGCCGCCGTGGCGCCGATGCGGCCGGCCTGGTAGGCGTCGTAGAGGCGCGCCGCATAGGTACCGTCGAGCCCCGACCCCTCTCCGGCCCGTCCGGCACCGGCCCGCCCGGCGCCAGCGACGTGCGTCACGGCGCGCCGGTTGCTCCGCTCGCGCCCGGTCGTCGGCACGACAGGGTCTTGCTCACCTGCCGAACTCGATCGCCGACAGCCGATCAGTCGGGACGCCGAGGGCGACCAGGTAGTCCCTGGCGCTCTCGGCCCGGCGCAGGCCCAGCCCGTAATTGTAGCGCTCGGGTCCGACAAGGTCGGCATGGCCGGTGATCGTCATGCGCACGCCAGGATGCGCGCGCAGCCAATCCGCCTGGCCCTCGAGGATCGCCCGCGCCGCGGCATCGAGCGCTGCATCGTCGAAGGCGAAGGTGACGGTCGGGTCGGCGCTGTCGGCAAAGTCGCGCGCGAGAAGTCCGGCCGCGCCGACGCCATCGGCCTGGATCGCGAGGTTGGTCTGGATCGCGGCGCCGTGCAGCGGCATCAGGTTGCGCTCGCCCGCGGGCTCGGCGCAGCCCGACAGCGCCGCTGCCGCCAGCAGGCCGGCGACGCACAGCAGACCGCGGGCCCCGTCAATCCAGCACATAGCCGTAGTCGCCGTCTATCCCCACGCCGGCGATGCCGAGACCGGGGACGACGGCGCCGGTGACCTTGCCCCGCAGGAAGAGGTCCAATTCGTTCGGGATCGCGATGCGGTCGGTCGGCAGCGCCAGCTCGGATGCGTCGTCGACCGGGTTGACCAGGTAGACCGAGACGAAGATCACCAGCTCGGTCTCGCCGCGCTGGTAGCTGACCGAGCGGAAGAGCGCCCCCAGCACCGGGATGTCGCCCAGCCAGGGCACCTGGCTGAGCGTGTCCTCGAAGTTTTCCTGCAGCAGGCCGGCGATGGCGAAGGCCTGGCCGTCGCGCAGCTCGACGGTGGTCGTCGCCCGGCGGGTCTGGAAGCCGACGACCTCGACGCCATTCGTGACGGTGGAGATGTTCGGGTCGACCTGGCTGACCTCGGCCGAGACCGAGACGTTGATCATGTCGTTGTCCAGCACGACCGGCAGGAAGTTCAGGCTCACGCCGACCGGCTTGAACGTCACCGTCACCGTGCCGTCGATGCCCGTCACCGGGATCGGCACCTCGCCGCCTGCCAGGAAGTTCGCCTCGATGCCCGAGAGCGAAATCAGGTTCGGCTCGGACAGCGTCTTGGCAAAGCCCTTTGCCTCGAGCGCATCGATGCGGACGTCCAGGATGAAGCTGTCGGCGATGGTGAAGATGGCGCCGAAGACGCCCGAGAACGTGCCGAGCGCCGAAGACAGGTTCTCGATCACGTTCGTCCCGCTGTCGTCGGTCCTGGTCCGGGTGTTCTCGCCGGTGTCGATGAAGGGCGCGGCGTTGCCTCGCCCGAGCGCGGTGAAGCTGACGCCGAGGTCCTTGCCGACGGCGCGGTTGATCTCGGCCACCTTGACCTTCAGCAGAACCTGCTGGGTGCCGCCGACCGACATCATGTTGACGACCGCAGTCGCCCGCATAGGCGCGCGCCAGCGACAGCGCCTTGTCGATCTTGGCCGCGCCCGAGACGACGCCCGACAGCACGATCGTGTCGCCGGCCGTGCGCACCTCGACCGCCTCGCCCGGCAGCAGCTGGCGCAGCCGCTCCTTCAGCTCGGACAGATCGGCCAGCACCCGGATGACGACATTGGTAATCAGCTTTCCATCCGCGCCGAACAGCGTCAGCGAGGTCGAGCCGCGCCGCTGTCCAAAGATGTAGATGGTGCGTGTTCGAGATCGGCTGGACGTCCGCGATCTCAGGGTTGGCGACCGATACCTCGGCGAACTCTACGTCGCTGTCCAGCACCACGGCACGGTCGATGAGAACGGGAACGACGCTCGCCTCGAGCCCGCGCGCGGTGCGCAGGACCTGCTGCGCGCCGGTGCCGCACGGCACGGCGACGACCGCCAACAGCGGCAAGAGCCAAAGGGCTGTTAGAAATCTCCGTCCCATCCCCCGCCCGCATCTGCGCCGTCCGCCGGCATCTTGGTCGAGCGATTGCCACTACAGCGCGAAACCGCGCGCGAATCAAGCGAATGCGCAATCCGGAAACAACCGGTTACTGCGGCAGTTCGATTTCCTTGACATCGGTGCCCTTCGCGGACCGTCACGGTCCTGGGCGCCGGCGGCAGGGGCACCGGCGCCGGGGGGACGATCTCCGGCTGGTCCGGCAGGTCGCCGATGCCGACCGGCGCGACGCTGGCCGGCGCGAAGCTGGCCGCGAGGCCCTCGTGCACGCCGCGCAACGACAGCGAAAGCTTGCCGACCTGCTGCGCCAGCGCCAGCCTGGACGCCTCCGCCGGCTCGACCTCGACCGTTGCCGTGCGGGCGACCCTGGTCGCGCTGGTCTCGGTGTTCGACGTCTGGTCGGTCGCGATGACCAGCACGTTCTGCAGGATGGTGCTGGTGACGAGGTCGCGCTCGATGGAACGGGTCAGCAGGATGTCGACGCGGTCGCCAGGCGCGACCAGCCCGCCGACGCCACTGACCGCGTTGATCGGAATGGTGAAGGCGCGCTTGCCCTCGGTGACCTGCGCGGCGACGCGGACGATCTCGCCAAAGCCGGTGACCTTCGACTTGAGGACCAGCTCGCCCGGCTCGACGGCGCGCAGCACGGTGCGGATCTCGGCGCGCTCGGGGCCGAGCAGCTCCTCGGCGGTGGTGAACGCGCCCTCGGGCACGGCGTTCTCCGGCCAGGTGACCCAGCGCAGCCGTTCCTCGGCCAGTGCCAGGTCGAGCCTGTCACCGTATTTCAGCGCCTTCTTGGCGGCGAGCACCCTGATCGTCGCCGGGCCGGTGGGCTGCGCGGCCATCATGGCCTGGCTGGCATAGAATTCGCGCAGCATATAGGTCGCGGCGCCTGCCAGAGCGAGGCCGAGGCAAAGAACCAGAATGGCCACGATCCGCATAGCGTCACCCGAATTGCGTCACTCGACCCGCATGAGTGCGCGCGGGATCGAGCCGTCGGACCCCGCGCGGTGGTGGAGAGGGCCTAGCCGCCGCCCGAAGCGCCGCCAGTCGTGCTGAAATCATCGGGCGGTCCCTTGCTGACGGCGTCGGGAACCTGCACCGCGATGCCCAGGTTCTTGTTGATGCTTTCGGTCAGCGGCTTCACGCCACCCTCGAAGACGCCGTAGACGACGGCGATGCCCAGAAGCAGGATGCCTGCGGTGAGCGCCACCCAGTCGATTGTCACGGCGCCAGTATCGTCGCCCAGGAACTTACTGAGCATGCTTGACCCTCCAGGAATTCAACGTTTGGTGCTCTGGACATCGGCCCAGTGGTGGCGTCCGCGAATGCAGCACCCCGTCGCGGCGGGACCTAGACGCACGGGCTAGACTTGTCAGCCCGTTCCTTGGCAAACTGGAATAGCATCCGCGCAGGTCGTGCTCAAATAAAGAATTGATTTTTCCCGGTGGCCGCCGACAAAAGCCGCTGGTCGGGGCCGATCTTGGCAGAAAGGCGGCAGTGACTGCGATGATTGTGTACGGATCAGGGCGGATTGTGGCCGGATTGCGGCGCGGCCATGCGGGGTAGGGGCGCGGTCTTGGCGGGACTGGCCGCTTTGACGCTGGCCTCGGCGGATGCCGGCGAATCAGGCGCGGCGGCGACTTTCTTGAAGAACGGCTTGCGACCCGGCCAGCACGGCCGCGTCGAGCTCCTGCGGCCGCCGCCGGCAGGCACGCGGCTGCGCATCCGGCCGCCCGCGCGGCACGAGACGCCCGTGCCCCAGCCGAAGGCCGAGAGCCAGGCCTGGTTCTGGGATGCGCAGTCGGCGGCGGGAACGGCGGGTTCGGCCGGTCGCTGGGCGGCGGTGCTGGCGACGGTGCGCGAACGGCGCGCGCGGGGGCTCGGCCTGTTCGACAGCGGCACGCTCGACCGGATCCGCGCCACCTATGGCGCGGAGATCGAGGCGGCGGCGGGCCGGCACAATGTCTCGGCCGCGCTGCTGCTGGCGGTGATCGCGGTCGAGTCGCGCGGCCGGGCGGGCGCCGTCAGCCCCCGTGGCGCGCAGGGGCTGATGCAGCTGATCCCCGCGACCGCGCGGCGCTTCGGCGTCGCCGACGCCTTCGAGCCGGCCGCGAACATCGCCGGTGGCGCGGCCTATCTCGACTGGCTGCTGGCCGAGTTCCGCGGCGATGGCCTGCTGGCGCTGGCCGGCTACAATGCGGGCGAGAACGCGGTCCGCCGGCATGATGGCGTGCCGCCCTATGCCGAGACGCGCGACTATGTCGCCCTGGTCATGGACGCGCTGTCGGCGGCCGGCGCGCTGTGCGAGACGCCGCCGGGCGGTCCGCGGCTGCCCTGCCGCTGGAAAGCGAAAGCCGGTTAGTTTCGGACAGACGTCGCGCCACGCCGGCTTGCCGGGGAGTGCCGGCCCGCCTAGAACGGGGCGTACCCGCCGCAGATGCCGCCGCCGATGCCAGGGCCGCCCATGCTGACCATCCGCCGCCCCGACGACTGGCACCTGCACCTGCGCGACGGCTCGATGCTGGCGGGCGTCGTCGGCCACTCGGCCGACCATATCGCCCGGGCGATCGTCATGCCGAACCTGGTGCCGCCGGTGGTCACGGGCGAGCAGGCGGTCGCCTATCGCGAGCGCATTCTCGCGGCGCTGCCGCAAGCGACCGCCTTCCGGCCGCTGATGACGCTCTACCTGACCGAGGGAACCGAGGTCGACGATGTCGCCGCGGCCGCCGAGCTGGGCCTGATCCACGCCGTGAAGCTGTACCCGGCCGGGGCGACGACGAACTCCGAGAGCGGCGTCCGCGACATCGCCCGCGTCCTGCCGGTGCTCGAACGCATGGCCGAGATCGGCCTGCCGCTGCTCGTCCACGGCGAGGTCACCGAACCGGACGTCGACATCTTCGACCGCGAGGCGGTCTTCATCGAGCGCATGCTCGAGCCGCTGCGCCAGCGGCTGCCGGGCCTGCGCATCGTGCTCGAGCACGTCACGACGGCCGAGGGCGTCGACTATGTCCGCTCGGCCGAGATGGGGCTGGCGGCGACGCTGACGACGCATCACCTGATCATCAACCGGAACGCGATCCTCGCCGGCGGCATCCGGCCGCACTATTACTGCCTGCCCGTCGCCAAGCGCGAGCGCCACCGGCAGGCCTTGCGCGCCGCCGCCGTCTCGGGCGACCCGCGCTTCTTCTCCGGCACCGACAGCGCGCCGCATGCCGACCCGCTGAAGCTCAGCGCTTGCGGCTGCGCCGGCTGCTTCACCGCGCCGGTCTCGCTGCCCTGCCTCGCGCATGTCTTCGAGGCAGGAGGGCGCGCTCGACCGGCTGGAGGGCTTCGTCGCGCTGCACGGCGCCGCCTGGTACGGCATGGAGCCGAACGAGGATCGGGTCCGCCTCGTCCGGCAGGACGAGCCGGTCGCCTATCCGGCCGAGGTCGCGACCGGCGCCGGTCCGGTCACGGTCTTCGACCCGGGCTTTCCGATCCACTGGCGCATCGAGGCGCCGCCATGACCTTCACCGCCCTGCCGGATCGCGCGGAGGTTGCGCGCCAGGTCGCCCGGATGCTGCTGGAGATCCGGGCGGTGCACTTCCGGCCGGACCCGCCCTACATGTTCACCTCGGGGCTCGCGAGCCCCGTCTACATCGACTGCCGCAAGCTGATCTCGTACCCCCGCATCCGGGCTGCGTGCATGGATTTCGCCTGCGCGCGCCTGATGCAGGACGCCGGCTACGAGGCGTTCGACGTCATTGCGGGGGGCGAGACCGCCGGGATCCCCTTCGCCGCCTGGATCGCCGAGCGCCTCGGCCTGCCGATGCTCTACGTCCGCAAGCAGCCGAAGGGCTTCGGCCGCAACGCCCGGATCGAGGGCGACCTGCGCGACGGCGCCCGCGTTCTGCTGGTCGAGGACCTGACGACCGATGGCGGCTCCAAGGTGCGCTTCGTCGAGGCGATCCGCGAGGCCGGCGGCCAATGCGCCCACACGATCGTCGTCTTCTACTACGACGTGTTCCCCGAGGTGCCGGAGCGGCTGGCCGAGCACGGGCTGACGCTGCATCGGCTTGCCACCTGGCGCGACGTGCTGGCCGAGGCGCGCGCCGGCGGCCATTTCGATGCCGCGACGCTCGACGAGGTGGCGGCGTTCCTCGACGCCCCGCTCGACTGGTCGGCCGCGCATGGCGGCAAGGCGGCGATCTCGATCTGACGCCTGACGGGACGACAGCTCGTGCGGCGTGCCGCACATGGCCGCGTCGCCTTCGCCGTGGATGCATCGGCGCCCCTGCCGACGGCGCCGGTCCGGCCCCAAGAAGCCTTTCTGCGGGCGTTGCTCTTGCCGGAACGCGCCGGGAACACCACCTCCGTCAGGACGGTGCTGCCATGCAGGCCGTCGGGGATCGAGGTCGCTTCGCAGGAGGACGCTCGCGCATGTCTCGAATTTCTTTCACGTCGCATCCGTTCCTGCTCGGGTTCGAGCAGCTCGACCAGTTGGTCGAGCGCACGGCGAAATCCGGCTCGGACGGGTATCCGCCCTACAACATAGAGCAGTGTGGCGACGACGCCTACCGCATCACCCTCGCGGTCGCCGGCTTTGCCGAGGCCGATCTGGCGATCACGCTGGAAAGCGGGCACCTGATCGTCCGCGGTCGCCAGGCCGACGAAGACGAGGGGCGGGTCTTCCTGCACCGCGGCATCGCCGCGCGCCAGTTCCAGCGCAGCTTTGTTCTGGCCGACCGCGTTGAGGTGGCCGAGGCGCGGCTGGACCGCGGGCTGCTGAACATAGACCTTGTCCGACGCAAGCGCGAGGCGACCGTGGAAACGATCCGCATCGGGCAGTCCGGCGTCGGGCCTTCTGGCAGTATCGGCCCATCTGGCCCGCGGGCAGGCGCCCAAGGCGCCGTCAAGTAAGTAGGAGAGCGGTATGAGCGACAAGAACGCCTTCATTCATCCCGGCGCCGGCGCCATCGTCTATGTGCGCGAGGCGGACCGCGCCGGGCTGCCCGAGCATCTGCGCAAGGTGCCGGGGAAGATCTTTGCGGTGCACGATCCCGAGGGCAATTGCCTGGCGCTGTCGCCGGACCGTCGGCAGGCCTTCGCGCTGGCCAAGCGCAACGACCTGGTGCCCGTCAGCGTCCACTGAGGGCTGGCACGAAGGTCTTCCGCTGAACTTTCGTGGCCTTGCCGATCAAGCCCGGGTGCGAAACCCGGGCTTTGTTCGTCACGCGGCGCGCGATGTCGAGAGGTTGGTGAGCAGCGCGTAGAGCGCAACCTCGCTGTCGGTCTCGCGCAGCTTTTTCCGCACGCCCGCATCGCGCATCAGCCGGGACACCTTGGCGAGCGCGCGCAGATGGTCGGCGCCCGCCTCATGCGGTGCCAGCAGGGCAAAGACGAGGTCCACGCCCTGTCCGTCGGCGGCCTCGAAATCGACCGGGCGGTTGAGCCGCGCGAAGACGCCGACAATCCCCGTCAGGCCGGGAAGGCGCGCATGCGGGATCGCCACGCCGTTCCCCATCGCCGTCGAGCCGAGCTTCTCGCGCGCCAGCAGGCCCTCGACGACCGATCGGACCTCCAGCCCGTAGGCGTCGCCGGCCCGGTGCGCGATCTCCTGCAGCGCTTGCTTCTTGCTGCCCGCCTTTGCCCCGCACAGCACGGCCTGCGGAGAAACGAGATCCGAAACTTCCATGAACACACCCGATGGGTTTTGCGAGCGGGACGCTCAGGACGCCGATAGATTTGCCGGGTCGATCCAGCCGATGTTGCCGTCATCGCGACGGTAAACCACGTTGAAGTGGCCGGTGGCGTCGTTGCGGAACATCAGAAAAGCCTTGTTCGCCAGTTCCATCTGCATGACCGCCTCGCCGACGCCGAGCGATTGGATCGACTGTGTCATCTCGGCGATGATCACCGGCTGGAGGAGCTCGGGCTCGTCCGACTCGTCCCGGCCGTTGCCGGCATCGCGCACATAGGCCGGTGTCTCGGACGCTTCAATCGGCTTGCCGCGATTCTGGTGATGGTCGCGCAGCCGTCGCTTGTAGCGCCGGATCTGCTTCTCGATGCGCTGCGCCCCCTGGTCGAAGGCGGCATAGACGTCGTTCGCCGTGGCGCTGGACGCGGCGGTCAGCCCGGTCGGCAGGTGGACGTGGGCGTCGCAGCGATAGGCGCGAGCGTCGCGCGAGAACGTGACGATCGCCTCGACGGGCCGGTCGAAGTACTTTTCCACGGCGGCGGAGAGCTCCCGCGTGACATGCTCGGTCAGCGCGTCGCCGAGATCGATCTGCTTGCCTTGGACCTGAATACGCATCTGCCCTCCTGACCTGGGAAGCCGGCGGCTCGGGGCGCCGCCCCGATCGGCAAGTCCCTGCCCTCGGCAAAGGGGCCGCCTGCCTATGGGCCGGCCTGCGACCTGTCAAGCTGGGGAGCGCGGCGCGGCTGCCCGTCTGACCGGGAAACGCTCCGTGCCGCTGCGAGGGGCCGAGTCGGTGCCGAACCGCCATCATCGCGGTGCCGAGATTGCGCCTGCGCGACCGGACGGTCAAGCTGCGGATGGCAGCGCGCGCTCACGACGCCTCGCGCAGCGACTTCTGGCGCCGACGCTCGATCGACGACGGGATGTTCAGGGCCTTGCGGTACTTGGCGACCGTGCGACGGGCGATCTCGATGCCCTCGGCGCGCAGCCGGTCGACGATCTCGTCGTCGGACAGCACGTCCGCCGGCGGCTCGGCATCGACCATCGCCCGGATCCGGTGGCGAACGCTCTCGGCGGCAACGCCGCCCATGCCGTCGCCGGTCTCGCCGCCGAGCCCGTTGGTGAAGAAGAACTTCAGCTCGAAGATGCCGCGCTCGGTCGCGATGTACTTGTTCGAGGTCACCCGGCTGGCCGTCGATTCGTGCATGCCGACGGCCTCGGCGACCGTGCGCAGGTTCAGCGGCCTCAGCCCGGCGATGCCCTCGTCGAAGAAGCGCTGCTGGTGACGGACGATCTCCGAGGCGATCTTCAGGATGGTCCGCGCGCGCTGGTCCAGGCTGCGGATCAGCCAGTTGGCGCTGGTGATGCAGTCGCCGAGGAAACGGCGCGTCTCGGCGCACTCCCTGGCGCCGATCTCGGCGGCATAGTCGCGGTCGAGCAGCACGCGCGGCAGCGTCTCCGGGTTCAGCTCGAGATGCCAGCCGCCCCAGGTCGGTGCGCCGCAGCAGGATATCCGGCACGAGCGTCTCGGGCTCGGCCGCCCCGTACTCGGCGCAGGGGCGCGGGTTCAGGCGGCGCAGCTCGTCGACCATGTCCGCCATGTCCTCGGCGTCGACGCCGCAAACGGCGCGCAGCCGTTTCCAGTCGCCGCGCGCCAGCAGGTCCAGATTGTCGATCAGCGCCTGCATCGCCGGGTCGAAGCGCCCGCGTTCGCGCAGCTGCAGCGCCAGGCACTCGCCGAGGCTGCGCGCGCCGACGCCCGTCGGGTCGCAGCCCTGCAGCAGCGCCAGCGCCGCCTCGGCCCGCGCCGGCGCGATGCCGAGCCGCGCGGCGATCTCGGCCAGATCGGCGCGCAGATAGCCGTCCTCGTCCAGCTCCTCGACCAGGTAGCGCGCGATCAGCGGCAGGTCGCCGTCGGTCGCGCGCCTGGCCGAGCTGGGCGCGCAGATGGTCGCGCAGGGCGGGCCGACTCGCCAGCCGCTCCTCGAGGCTCGGCCCGTCCTGCGTGGCCGAGCCTGCCGCGGACAGCCGCGCGCGAACTCCCCGACGGCGGTGCGGCGCCTTCGTGTCCGCTTCCGTCCGGCCGCGCCGTCGTGCAGGTTCTCGGCGCCGGTGTCGAAGGTCTCGTCGCCGAGCGCATGGTCGCCGTCGGCGGTGACGCGCTGGTCCGTCGCCAGCGGCTCCGCCGCGGGGGCGGGCTCGGGGGCGGCGTCGGTCTCGCCGACGCCGCCCGTCGCCCTGCTCGATCGCGATCAGCGGGTTCTGCTCGGCGGCGTGCTCGACGAACTCGGCGAGCTCGAGGTTCGACATCTGCAGAAGCTTGATGGCCTGCTGCAGCTGGGGCGTCATCACCAGCTGCTGCGTCTGCCTCAGATCGAGCCGAAGACCAATCGCCATTACACTACCCCGCCGTACCGCGGGGCGCAGTCTCGTTCGGGCCGGTTACTAAATCCGGAAACCCTCGCCGAGATACACCCGCCGGACATTGGCATCCTCGACCACCTCGTCGGGCGTGCCATCCATCAGCACCCGACCTTCATGCAAGATGTATGCCCGGTCAATGATCTCGAGCGTCTCGCGCACATTGTGGTCGGTGATGAGGACGCCGATGCCACGGTCCTTGAGATGCCGGACCAGATCGCGGATCTCGCCGACCGCGATCGGGTCGATGCCGGCGAAGGGCTCGTCGAGCAGCACATAGGCCGGCTCGGTCGCCAGGCAGCGCGCGATCTCGACACGCCGCCGCTCGCCGCCCGACAGCGCCGAGGCCGGGGCGCGCCGCAGGTGCGTGATCGAGAACTCGCCGAGCAGCGCGTCCAGCCGGGCGCGCCCGCTCCAGCCGGTCGGGCTCGACCAGCTCCAGCACCGCGCGGATGTTGTCCTCGACGCTCAGCCCGCGGAAGATCGAGGTCTCCTGCGGCAGATAGCCGAGGCCCAGCCGCGCCCGGCGGTACATCGGCAGCGCGCTGACGTCGACGCCGTCGACCTCGATCGTCGCCGGCATCGCAGGGGATCAGCCCGATCACCATGTAGAAGCAGGTCGTCTTGCCGGCGCCGTTCGGGCCGAGCAGGCCGACGACCTCGCCGCGCGTCAGCCTGAGCGAGACGTCGCGCACGACGGGGCGGCGGCGATAGCTCTTGCCGAGCCCCGTGACGGTCAGCCCGGCGCGCCCGCCGCCGGCGATCAGCCGCAGGCGCGACCGGTCCGGCGCGCGCGGCGCATCCGCGACGTCGTCGTCCTCGCCGGACATCAGTTCGTGCCCTGGCCGCTCCGCTGCGGCGTGAAGATCGACTTCACCCTGCCTTCCATCCTGCCCTGCCCGTCGTTGAGGTTTATCACCAGCCTCTGGCCCGGAGATGACGTTCTTGCCCTGCGTCAGCACCACCGATCCCGTCATCGTGATCAGGCCCGAGTTCGACGTCGTATTCGGCCTGCTCGCCCTGCGCCGTCTCGGCGCCGTTCGAGATGAAGACGTTGCCCTGCGCCTGCATGTTCCGGATCGCGCCGGTCTCGGCGTCGCCCTCGGCCGCCTCGTCGTAGGCGACGTCGATCCGGTCGGCGGTCAGCCGCAGCGTGCCCTGGCCGGCCACGACCTCGCCCGAGAAGATCGCGAGGTTCTCGGCCTGCCGCACCTCGAGCGCGTCGGACGTGATCTCGATCGGCGCCGTGCGGTCGTGCTTGAAGCCGCCGAACGGGCCCTGGTCGGTCTGCGCGGCCGCGGGCAGCCCGGCCGCAGCACCGACGCGGCAAGCAGGCCGGCGACCAGAGCTCCGGCAATCTTCGTTGCGCGCAAGCACGCACCTCCGTCGATTGCGGCGCTCTATAGCCGATCGGCATTCGCCGCTGCCACGGCCAGCCGCGCCGAGCGCGGCCGGCGATGCTGACCCTGCCTCAACGCATGGCGCGTTCCCGGCCGCCGTTGCCGCCGTTTCCGGGCCGCCAGGTGACGCGCACATCGCCCTCGAAGCGGATGGTCGCAGCCCCGCCGTCCTCGCCGCGGACGACGCGCACCCGGTCGGCGTCGATGCGCGCCGCGCGGACCCGTGGCGTGCAGCCGCTCGGGCGCGACCGCGACCTTGGCCCCGAGGTCGACCTCGACCCGCGGCGTCTCGACCCGGTAGCCGTCCGAGGTCTCGAGCACCACCGCGCCGACCAGGTTCAGCCGCTCCTCGCCGCGGAAGAGCTCGCCCGTCGCCGCCTGCACCGTCAGCACCCTCTCGTCGGCCAGGTGCAGCTCGCCGACCGGCTTCTCGAGGTCCACCCGGTCGGGCTCGGCCCGTCCGGCAGCGCCCAGTCGGCGGTGACCACGAAGGGGTCGCCGTCCTCCGTGACGCCGGCGAAGCGCGGATTGTCGAGCCTCAGCCCGGCGCCCAGCGCGGCCATGTCGGCCGCCTGCTCGGCGTCGATCACGCCGGCGCGCTCGCGGCCGAACATGAAGATCATGCCGATCAGCAGCACCGCGCCGATCGGCAGCAGCACCTTCAGCTGGCGCACCGTGCGCGAGTAGCGCTCGACGCGCGGCTTGGCGGCGGCTGCGCTGGTGCTCCTCGGCGGTCGGCACGCTCGGCTCCCCTCCAGCCCGGCGTCCACCCCGGCGCGCAGGCAGTCATGCATGCGCAGAAAGCCGAGCGGGCGCGGCGGTCTCGCGGCGCGGTGACGAAAAGGCAGGTGATCTTGCGCTGGTTCATCAGCTTCAGCGCCTCCTGCGCCAGCGCGCCCGGCGCGATGGTCTGCGGGTCGCGCGTGGCGACATCGGCGGCGCGGCTCTCCAGAAGCCCGTCCATGTGCCGGCGCAGGTCGCCATCCGTGATGATGCCGGTCAACCGCCCGTCGGCATCGACCACGCCGGCGACGCCGAAGCCCTTCTGCGTCATCACCAGCAGCGTCTCGGTCATCGGCGTCGCCTCGGTGACCAGCGGCACCTGCTCGCCGGACGACATCAGCGCCTCGACCGTGGACAGCCGCGCCCCCAGCCTGCCGCCGGGATGGAAGGCGCGGAACCGGTCGGGCGTGAAGCGCCGCCGCTCCATCAGCGCGACCGCCAGCGCGTCGCCGAGCGCCATGCGTCATGGTCGTCGAGGTGGTCGGCGCCATCCCGACCGAGCACGCCTCCTCCGCCGGCGGCAGCAGCAGCGCCACGTCGGCGGCGCGCAGCAGCGTCGAGTCCGCCCGCCCGGCAACCCCGATCAGCGGGATCGAAAAGCGCTTGCAGTGCGCGACGATGTCGGCCAGCTCGCGCGTCTCGCCCGAGTTCGACATGACCAGCGCCACGTCGTGCTCGGTGATCATGCCCAGATCGCCATGGCTGGCCTCGCCCGGATGGACGAACTGCGCCGGCGTGCCCGTCGAGGCCAGCGTCGAGGCGATCTTCCGCGCGACGTGGCCCGACTTGCCCATGCCGGAGCAGATCACCCGGCCCTCGGCGCCGAGGATCGCGTCGACGGCATCGGCGAACGGCTGATCCAGCGCCGCCGCGAACGCCTCCAGCGCCGCGGCCTCGACGCGCAGGACGCGACGGCCGGTCTCCAGCGCGCCGGCGCTCCGGGTCGGCGCGGCGGCCGGCGATTTCGGCGATCAGTGGCTCAGTGGGCAAAAATGTCCTCCTCCGGCCAGCCGGCAAGATCCAGCATCGCGCGCTCGGGCAGGAAACGGAAGCAGGCATCGGCGATCGCCGACCGCGCCTCGCGCTCGAGCCGCCGCGCCAGCACCTCGCGCAGGTCATGCAGATGCAGAACGTCCGAGGCGGCGTACTCCATCTGCGCCGGCGTCAACTCGTCGGCGCCCCAGTCGCTCGACTGCTGCGCCTTGGAGATGTCGACGCCGATCAGATCGCGGCAGAGATCCCTCAGCCCGTGCCGGTCGGTGAAGGTGCGCGTCAGCTTCGACGCGATCTTGGTGCACCAGACCGGGCGCGCGACCGCGCCGAAGGCGTGCGCCAGGACGGCGATGTCGAACCGGCCGTAGTGGAACAGCTTCTCGACGCCCGGCTCGAGCAACATTCGCGAGAGGTTGGGTGCCGTGCGCTGACCCGCCGCCACCTGAACCAGGTGGGCCGTGCCGTCGCCGGCCGAGAGCTGCACCAGGCACAACCGGTCGCGGTGCGGCTTAAGCCCCATGGTCTCGGTGTCCACCGCGACGACCGGCCCGAGATCGAGCCCGTCCGGCAGGTCCCGCTGATGAAGGGTGATCGACATTCCCGCGCTTTCCCGGCGGCTTGTGTCGCGGCCCGCACTGGTGCGGATGGTGCCCAGGAGAGGACTCGAACCTCCACGCCCATACGGGCACTAGCACCTGAAGCTAGCGCGTCTACCAATTCCGCCACCTGGGCAGGCCGCGTGAGAGCGGCAGATAACGATGCGCCCCGCGGCTGTCAACGTCAGCACGCGCGGGCCGGGCGCGCCCCGCCCGACGGCCTCCGAGCGAACCTCGTGACGGCAGTTCCGGTGCCGTTCGCGCCGGCCAGCTATGCCGGCCAGCTATACTGCCGCACCGGATGGCGGCGGCCCCGCATCGGGAGCCGACCGCGAAAGGTGGCCTGTCGCCGCACCGGTCGGATCGGCCCGACCTCGTCACGATGCCGTGGCCTCTGCGACCTTGCCGGTAGCCAAAGTCGGAGCCAAAGTCATCGAGAACGGGGCGATCACCAAGTCGTTGACCGGGCACTGATCGGCGACGCGGGCACGGCCGGCCCGATGTCCGGCAGCGCGCCGTCGGCACCCGACCGGATGCAAGGCTGGAGAGGGAGGTGCGCGGACGCGAAGGGCTGCCGCGCGCCCTTGCCCCGCCCGGCCCGAACGCCTAGACAAGCCCTCATGGCTTGGGCACCGACCTTCTCGAACGGCCTCGTCACGGTGATCGGTGGCTCGGGCTTTGTCGGCCGCTATGTCGCGCAGCGCATGGCGCATCGCGGCTGGCGCGTCCGCGTCGCCTGCCGCCGGCCGAACGAGGCGCTGTTCGTCCAGACCTACGGCGTCGTCGGCCAGGTGCTGCCGGTCCAGTGCAACATCCGCGACGAGGAGTCGACCAGGCGCGTCGTCATGGGCTCGGACGCCGTCGTCAACTGCGTCGGCGTGCTGTGGGAATCCGGTAAGAACCGCTTCGACGCCGTGCAGGCCGAGGGCGCCGGCCGCGCCGCCCGCCTCGCCGCCGCCGAGGGCGTCTCGCGCTTCGTCCAGATTTCGGCCATCGGCGCCGACCCGGACAGCCCGTCGGCCTATGGCCGCACCAAGGCGGCGGGCGAGCAGGCGGTGCTCGACGCGTTCCCCGAGGCCGTCATCCTCCGCCCCTCGATCATCTTCGGGCCGGAGGACGAGTTCTTCAACCAGTTCGCCGGCATGGCGCGGTTCACGCCCGTGCTGCCGCTGGTCGGCGCCGACACGCGCTTTCAGCCCGTCTGGGTCGAGGACGTCGCCGAGGCCGCCGCCCGCGGCTGTACCGGCGAGGCCGATGCCGGCCTCTACGAGCTGGGCGGTCCGCGCGTCGCCACCTTCCGCGAGCTCATGGAGCTGATGCTGAAGGTCATCCGCCGCCGCCGGGCGATCGCCAACATCCCCTCGCCGCTGGCCCGGCTGCAGGCCCGCGTCCTGCAGCTGACGGGCATGATCGGCGTCAAGCCAATGCTGACCGTCGACCAGGTGCGGCTGCTCGAGCACGACAACGTCGTCTCGCAGGGCGCCCGCGGCTTTGCCGATCTCGGCATCCGGCCGACGGCGATGGAGGCGATCCTCGACAGCTATCTCTACGCCTATCGCCGCAACGGCCAGTACTCGCACATGGCCGAGCCGGCCGCCGCGGCGCGCGAGGACGACCGCATCGACGCCTGACCGCGCCTGACACATCGCGGATCGAGGTCTTCGGCCTGGGATTGGGGATCGGTGTCGCCCCCTCGTTCGCCTCGAAGCGCGGTCGTCATGCCTGCGCCACCCGTCATCGCGGCGATGGCGAAGGGGAGAGGAGAAGCGGGGGACCGATGCGCCTGATCGTCTGCCTCGCGCTCGTGGCCAGCGTCCTCCCGGCGCCCGCCTCTGCCGCCTGCGCCGGCGCCAACATGCTCGACGTCCTCGCGCACACCGATCCGGCGGCGCACACCGCCATCGTTGCCCGCGCCGACGCGACGCCGAACGCCGAGGGCCGGTTCTGGCGGATCGAGCGACCCGAGGCCGACCCCGAACCCGCCCCGTCTTATCTTTTCGGCACCTTCCACACCGACCAGGCCGGTCCGACCGTGCCGGACGCCGCCTGGCAGGCGCTCGACGGGGCGCGGATGGCGCTCTTCGAGCTCAGCGCCGACGAGCAGGACGCCATGCAGGCGCGGCTCGCCGGCGATCGTGCCTTCGCCTTCGACGCGAACGGTCCGCCGCTCAGCCGCCGCCTCGACCCGGCCGGCCTTGCCGTCATAGCCCGGGCGCTGGCGGCGCGCGGCATCCAGCTCGACGACGGCGCCGAGCGCATGCAGCCCTGGATGCTGTTCTCGCTCCTCGCCTTTCCTGCCTGCCATCTCGAGGCGCTGGCCGCTGGGGCGACGTCGCTCGACAACGTCATGGCGGATCGGGCGCGCGCCGCCGGCATCCCGCAGGCTGGCCTCGAGACCTACGAGGCGTCGCTGGCCGCCTTCCGCAGCATCCCGCCCGAGCAGCTTCTCGCCATGCTGGTCGATACCGGCGCGCTGCTCGAGCGCGAGGAGGACATCTTCCGCACCAATCTCGAGCTCTACGCCGCCGGTCGCGTGGCGATGATCGACGCCTTCGGGCGCTGGCTCTCGACCCGCCCGCCGTCGCGGCCGGATTCGGCCGAGCTCTACGACCAGGTGATGGCCGAGCTGATCGGCACCCGCAACCGCGCCTGGCTTTCCCCGCTCGAGGCCGAGCTCGCGCGGGGCGGCGCCTTCATCGCTGTCGGCGCGCTGCATCTGCCGGGCGAGGACGGGCTGATCGCGCTGCTGCGCGCCGCGGCTGGACCGTCACGCGGGTCGATTGAGCAGGCTGTTCGGGCAGGGTAAAGGGGCAAGCAGACCAGCACGCAAAAGCACGGCCCCGCCACCGCGAGGCCGTGCGATCCTGAACCATGCAACGCATTACACTGTCTGCAGTATAGTCCCGTCCGCAATGCGGCGGTCCGACCCGGCTCGGGCCCGAATTGCCCCCGTAGACGCCGTTCCCGCCTTACTCCCACACTACCCGACGCGCGATCTCTACTCTGGAAATCGGGGGCGAACTTTGCCCCGCACTCTCTACTCGTGTACTCGGGGGCCGCACTCCGCCCCAAACCTGATGCTGAACTCGGGGCCGATACGCCGCCCAATACTGTACTCCAACTCGAGGGCTGAACTCTGCCCGACCACTTCATCCTATGCGTGCCGGCGCGCCGAATCAGTGATGTTCGTCACAGGACCGCAGTCGGCGCCACGCCACCGCCCGGGGGCTTGCGCCCCGGCGCGCGAGCCGGCATCTAGCGGCCATGCCCCTGACGATCGGCGACATCGAGGCGGCGGTCCGGCTCGCGCCGCTCGGCGAGCGTTCGGATTTCGACCTCAATCCGGACGTCAAGGCGGCCCAGCTGAAGCTGCACGAGCAGCGCCGCGCCGCCGTGCTGTGCGGCCTGCGCGAGCGCGACGGGCGGTTGCACGTCGTCCTGACGCACCGCGCCGCGCATCTGCGCCGCCACGCCGGCCAGATCGCCTTTCCCGGCGGCCGCGATCGACCCGACCGACGCCTCGCCGCGCCACGCGGCGCTGCGCGAGGCCGACGAGGAGATCGGCCTGACGTCGGCCGATGTCCGCGTCCTCGGCACTGCTCGACGAGTACCTGACCTCGACCGGCTACCGCGTGACGCCCGTGGTCGGCATCGTCCCGCCCGGGTTCGAGCCGCGCCCAGATCCGGCCGAGGTCGAGCTGGTCTTCGAGCCGCCGCTCGACTTCCTGATGGATCCGGCGAACCGACAGCGCCACCATCACGACCGCAACGGCTATCGGCGCTATTACTACGCCATGCCATGGGAGGGGCACTACATCTGGGGCGCGACCGCTGGGATGCTGAAAGGACTCAGCGATCGTCTCGCGGCGCTTCGCCCGCCACGGCAGGGCGCCGGCGATCAGGGGCAGGGAGCCCGGTGACGCGGATCGACGCGCTGTGGGTGACGGCGCCGGCCAGCCGCGCCGTCCTTGCGGCGCTGGACCAGGCGTATTTCGTCGGCGGCTGCGTGCGGAACGCGCTGCTCGGCCGGCCGGTCTCGGACATCGACATCGCGACGCCGCTGGTGCCTGACGCCGTGATCCGGCGGCTGCAGGCGGCGGAGCATCCGGGCGGTCCCGACCGGGTTGGCGCACGGAACGGTGACGGCGGTCGTCGACGGAACGCCGATCGAGGTCACGACCTTCCGGGCCGACGTCGCGACGGACGGCCGCCGTGCCCAGGTGGCCTTCACCACCGACATGGCGACCGATGCCGGCCGGCGCGACTTCACCATGAACGCGCTCTATGCCGATGCCGAGGGCACGGTCATCGATCCGCTCGGCGGGCTGCCGGACCTGCACGCCGGCCGCGTCCGCTTCATCGGCCGGCCCGAGGACCGCATCGCCGAGGACTATCTGCGCATCCTGCGCTTCTTCCGCTTTCACGCCTGGTACGGCGCGCCGGAGAACGGCATCGACCCGGACGGCCTCGCCGCCTGCGCCGGCCATGCCGACGGCGTCGACCGGCTGGCGCGCGAGCGCATCGGCTGGGAGGTCCGCAAGCTGCTGGCGGCGCCCGACCCGGCGCCCGCGACCGCGGCGATGGCCTCGGCCGGCGTGCTGGCGCGCTGCCTGCCCGGCGCCGATGCCTCGACGCTGGCGCCGCTCGTGCACGCCGAGCGGCTGGCCGGCGCGGTGCCCGACTGGCCGACCCGGCTCTGCCGCGCTGGGGGCCGCGGACGTCGCGCCGCGCCTCCGCCTTTCACGTGCCGAGGAGGCCGCGCAGGCCCGCATCGCCGCGGCGTTGGCCGATGACGGTCCGCCTGCCGCGCTGGCTTATCGCCACGGTGCCGAGGCCGCCCGCTCCGCCCTGCTGATCCGCGCCGCCGCGACCGGCTCGCTCGCACCGCCCGATCTCGAGGCGCAGATCGCCCGCGGGACAGGAGCGGCCATGCCGCTGGCCGCCGCCGATCTGATCGCCGCCGGCATGGCGCCGGGGCCGACGCTCGGGCAGGCGCTCGCCCGCGCCGAGGCGGCCTGGATCGAGAGCGATTTCGCGCTGGACAAGACCGCTCTGCTCGCACAGGCTCTGAGATAGGTCAGCATAACTGACCTTGATGGGAGCGATCATGGATGCTGATACGCTGGCAGCGCTCGCCGGCCTGGCGGTCGCAATGACCTGGACGCCGGGGCCGAACAACATGATGCTGGCCGCCTCGGGCGCCAACTTTGGCTGGCGGCGCACCGTGCCGCACGCGATGGGCGTCAGCGTCGGCTTCCCGGTCATGCTCGTTCGTCGTCGCCATGGGGCTCGGGCGGGTCTTCGCCGGCCGGCCGCGAGATCGCGCAGGCGCTCGGCTGGCTCGGGCTCGCCGCCATGCTGTGGTTCGCCTGGCGCATCGCCACCGCCGGTCCGGGCCACGCCGAGCGGCGGTCGCGACCGCTGAGCTTTATCGAGGCCGGCGCGTTCCAGTGGATCAACCCGAAGGCCTGGACCTTCGCCGTTCTGGTCACCGCGACCTATGTCAGCGGCCCGGCCGCGGTCGAGGCGGCGCCTGCTCGCGGCGCTGGTCTTCCTGCTGTCCGGCCTCGGGTCCAGCCAGGCCTGGGCGCTCATTTGGCACCGGCGTTGGCCGGCTGCTGGGCCCGGGCTCCGGCTGCGCGCCTTCAACCTCGCCATGGCGGCGCTGCTGGTCGGCTCGGCGTGTGGCTGGTCGCCGGCTGACTCCGGCTGGTGCCGCGCCGTCGAGCTCGCAAGCCCTGCAGCCGCGTCGGCGAGAGATTCGTCTCCACCTCGTCAGCTCGTGACGAGATGCCATCCATCCGTCACAGCCTTGCGACGAGTCGTCCGCCGCCGCCAAGGACGAGCTCATCCGGCGGCCACCCCGTCGGCCGCGCTCAGCTCAGATTGCCGCAGAAGCGCTGGATGCGGGTGCACGCCTCCTCGAGCGCCGTCGTCCGAGGTGGCGTAGGACGCGCGGAAGTTCGGGCTCAGGCCGAAGGCCGCGCCGTGCACCACCGCCACGCCCTCGCTCTCCAGCAGCTCGGTGACGAACGTCCTCGTCGTCCTCGATCACCTTGCCCGACGGCGCCTTGCGCCCGATGCAGCCGGCGATCGAGGGATAGACGTAGAACGCGCCCTCCGGCACCGGGCACGAGATGCCGTTCGCCTGGTTCAGCATCGAGCACGACCAGGTCGCGGCGGCGCTGGAACGCGTCGCGCGCCTTGGCGATGTAGTCCTGCGGCCCTTCCAGCGCCGCGACCGCGGCCCACTGGCTGATCGAGCAGGGGTTCGAGGTCGACTGCGACTGCACCTTGGCCATCGCCTTGATCAGCATGCTCGGGCCCGCCGCGCATAGCCGATGCGCCAGCCGGTCATCGCATAGGCCTTGGAGACGCCGTTGACCGTCAGCGTGCGCTCGTATCAGCCCGGGCTCGACCTCGGCCGGGGTGGCGAACTCGAAGGGCGGATAGGCGATGTGCTCGTACATGTCGTCGGTCATCACCCAGACATGCTCGTGGCGCATCAGCACGTCGGTCAGCGCCTTCAGCTCGGCCCGCGTGTAGCCGGCGCCCGACGGGTTCGAGGGCGAGTTGAAGATCAGCCACTTGGTCTTCGGCGTGATCGCCGCCTCGAGCTGCTCGGGCGTGATCTTGAAGCCGGTCTCGAGCGAGGCCTCGACCGGCACCGGCGTGCCGCCGCCCAGCAGCACCATGTCGGGATAGCTGACCCAGTAGGGCGCCGGGATCACCACCTCGTCGCCGGGGTTCAGCGTCGCCATCAGCGCGTTGTAGAGCACCTGCTTGCCGCCGGTGCCGACGCGTGATCTGGCCGGGCTTGTAGTCCAGCCCGTTCTCGCGCCGGAACTTGTCGGCGATGGCCTGCTTCAGCTCCGGGATGCCGTCGACGGCGGTGTACTTGGTCTTGCCGTCGCGCATCGCCTTGATGGCGGCGTCCTTGATGTGCTCGGGCGTGTCGAAATCCGGCTCGCCGGCGCCGAGGCCGATGACGTCCTTGCCGGCCGCCTTCAGCTCTGCCGCCTTGTTGGTGACGGCGATCGTCTGCGAGGGCTGGACGCGGGCGAGCGCGTCGGCGAGGAAGGCCATCTGATGCTCCTGTCGTCGAGATGCCGGCGTTCTGTGGGCGGCGTTCTGTGGGCGGCGTTCTACGCGCGGCTGCCCGGCGCAGCAAGCGCCGGCGCGCAATGCTGTCATCGCGCCCGACGACGCTCCACGGTGCGTCGCGAGACAATCGGACCGCGATCTGCTAGCGTTGACGGCCGTCGCAAGAACGGCAGAGAACCCTGGGGAGGGGAACCATGACTTGGCAACCAGATCCGTCTTTCTACCCTTCACCCCGCATGGCGGCGAAGGCGCCGCGCGGAAAAGCTCGCCTACGTCGCGACGTTCGACCCTGACCGCGAGAAGCCCGACGCGATCGCGGTGGTCGATGTCGATCCGTCCTCGGGCACCTACAGCCAGATCGTCGGGCAAGGTCGCGATGCCGAACACCGGCGACGAGCTGCATCATTTCGGCTGGAACGCCTGCTCGTCCTGCCTCTGCCCGAACGCGCCGCACCCGCATGTCGAGCGCCGCTATCTGGTCGTGCCGGGCCTGCGCTCGTCGCGGCTGCACATCCTCGACACCAAGGCCGACCCAGAAGCCCGAAGATCGCCGGGTGATCGAGCCCGAGGAGATCGCCGAGAAGGCCGGCTACAGTCGCGTCCACACCACCCATTGCGGGCCGGAAGGCATCTAGTGCAATGCGCTGGGCAACGGCAAGGGCGACGGCGGCCGGGCGGCATCTTCCTGCTCGACCCCGAGACCTTCGACGTCCGCGGCCAGTGGGAGATCGACCGCGGCCCGCAATACCTCGCCTACGACTTCTGGTGGCATCTCGGCCACGACACCATGATCACCTCCGAATGGGGCACCCCCGACACCTTCGAGAACGGCCTGGTGCCGGAGGTGCTGCTCGGCGTCGAAATACGGCCGCAAGCTGCATTTCTGGGACCTGCACACGCGCAAGCACCAGCAGGAGATCGATTTCGGCGAGGAGCACCAGCTGGTCTTCGAGTTGCGCCCGGCGCACGACCCGACCAAGGCCTATGGCTTCGTCGGCTGCGTCATCAGCCTGAAGGACCTCTCGTCCTCGATCTGGACCTGGTACCGCGACGGCGACAAGATGGGCGGTCAAGAAGGTCATCGAGATCCCGGCCGAGCCCGCCGACGCGGCCGACCTGCCGCCGGTGCTGCAAGGGCTTCAAGGCGGTGCCGCCGCTGGTCACCGACATCGACCTCTCGATGGACGACCGCTATCCTCTATGTCTCGTGCTGGGGCACGGGCGACATGATCCAGTACGACGTCAGCGACCCGATCGGCGCCGAGTCGAGACCGGGCGCGGTGCGGATCGGCGGCATCGTCGCCGGGCGAGCCATCCCGGCGGCCGGCAAGGCGCGCTTCAAGGGCGGGCCGCAGATGGTCGAGATCAGCCGCGACGGCAAGCGCGTCTACTTCACCAACTCGCTCTACGGCGCGATCGACCCGCAATTCTACCACGACGGGCCTGGACGGCTGGATGGTCAAGCTCGACGTCCAGGACGAGCGGCGGCATCGAGCTTCGACGAAAAATTCTTCGTCGACTGGCCGCTGCCGCACCGGCCGCACCAGATCCGGCTGGAGGGCGGCGACTGCTCGTCGGACAGCTACTGCTATCCGTGAGCCGCGGGTCGGGCGTGCAACGGCTATGCGAACGGTGACGCGGGGCCATGGCCGATGACCTGGCGCCGTGGCTGGCCGTGGCCGGCCTCGGCGCCTTCCACGGGCTGAACCCCGGCATGGGGTGGCTGTTCGCCGTCGCGCTTGGACTGCACCGCGGCAGCCGGCGCGTCGTGCTGGGCTCGCTGGTGCCGATCGCGCTCGGCCACATGCTGTCGGTCACGGTCGTCGTCCTGCTGGTCGTCGCCTTTGGCACGATCGTCGAGCGGCGGTGGATCGAGATCGCCGGCGGCTGCCTGCTGCTCGGCTGGGCCGCATATCGCTGGCGCTATGGCCATCGGCACCGGGTGCGGGTCGGCATGACCACGAGCATGGCGGGGCTCGGCCTCTGGTCGTTCCTGATGGCGACGGGGCACGGCGCCGGGCTGATGCTGGTCCCGGTCGTGCTGCCGCTGTGTCTCGCCGCCTCGCCGGGGGCGCGAGCTGACGGCGTCGGGCTCGCTGCCGGTGGCGCTGGGCGCGGTCGCTGTGCACACGACCGCCATGCTGGCGGTGACTGGAGCGATCGCGCTGGCCGTCTACGAGTGGCTCGGCGTCGCCTTCCTGCGGCGCGGCTGGCTGAACCTCGACCGCCTCTGGATCGCGGCGCTGGTCGTGGCCGGCCTCATCCTCCTGCTCTGACGGCCTGGCGTTATCGCAGAGGCGCCCGTCGAGCACGGCAAGGCCGGCGACGATGAGGCCGAAGCCGGCAAAGGCCCGCGGCGCCAGCGTCTCGCCGAGATATGCCCAGCCGAGCAGGATCGCGACCGGCGGGATCAGCAGCGTAACCAGCGGCGCCGTTATGGCGTTGAAGATCGAGACGAGGGCCGATTCGATTCGCGTCTGCCCCAGCTCATCAACGTGAACGAGATGACGTTGTTGAGGCATCCCACCACCTCCCATCACCAGGATCGCGCCCCAGACCCGCCAGTCGCGCGGCAGCGGCAGCCGGAGCGCGAGCACCGCCAGCCAGAGCAGCAGCGCCGCCCATCCGACGCGATGCAGCACCACGGGGACCGGCGCGATCTGGCGCTGCGCGATGGCGATCGAGAAGAATGACGCGCCCCAGAGGTCTGCGAGCAGCAGCAGCTCGGCCCAGGCGCGCGGGGTCATCGACGTGCCGTTCATGGCGAGCTCCCGGCATTGCGCAGGGCCGCCGCCCATGCCGTGGCGTTTCGCCGGGCCACCCGGAAGATGCGGCCAACTTCCCGGTTACCTTCCGCGGCCGCATCGCCTAAACAGCAGCGGCCGAATAGAACGAGTGCAGAAGGAAATTTCGATGCATGGAGAAGTTTGTGACGAGGCGTTCAGTGAAGATTACGAGTGGGGCGACGCGGCGGCGACGTTCGGCGACCGGCTGGCGCTGGCGCGCGAGCATTCCGGCATGGACCGAGCGCAGCTCGCCAGGCGCCTGGGCGTCAAGCTGGTCACCGTGCAGAACTGGGAGGCCGACCGTGCCGAGCCGCGCGCGAACAAGTTGCAGATGCTCGCCGGGCTGCTGAACGTGTCGATGATCTGGCTGATGACCGGCGGCGGTGCAGGCGCCCCGGTGCCGGGCGACGGTATCGGCGACGCGGGAACGGCCGACATGCGCGAGCTGCTGGCCGAGCTGCGGGAGATCCGGCGCCTGCAAGGCCGACTGGCCGAGCGCACGGGGCTGCTGGAAAAGCGGCTGCGCGGCATCGCAGCGATCCGTTGATCCGACGGAACATGCCGCGAACCGGGCCGAACGCCGCCCCCGCCGCTGCCGTCGCCGGGGACGGCTCTCGGCCGTCTCGGAAGAGCGCGTGAGCGAGAGCCGCGAGACCCGGCTGAAGCGCCTGCGCATCCGCAGCTGGCGGCGGGGCACGCGCGAGATGGACCTGATCCTCGGCCCCTATGCCGACGGGATGCTCGCGACGCTGGACGACGGCGCGCTCCACGACTACGAGGCGCTGCTCGAGCAGCCAGACCCGGACCTCTATGCTTGGGTCTCCGGCGCCGCGGCGCCGGCGGCGGGCTTGCTGCCGGCAATCGAGCGCGTCCGCCGATTCCACCGGATCGGCTGACATCGGCTCGGCGCCATCCTAAGCTCGCCCCGAAGCGGACAGACCCGAACGGGCGCGAACAGGGAGGGCGGCATGGCGGACATCGAATTCATCGGCCTCGGCAATATGGGCCTGCCGATGGCCAGAAACCTGCTGGACAAGGGGCACGCCGTCACCGGCTTCGACCTGTCCGGCGAGGCCGTGGCGGCGCTGTCGGAGGCGGGTGGCCGGGCGGCCGAGACGCCGGCCGCGGCGGTTGCCGAAGCCGGGATCGTCGTCACCGCCCTGCCGGCCGCGCAGCACGTCAAGGCGGTCTATCTGGGCGACGACGGCATCCTGGCGGCGGCGCGTCCCGGCACCGCCTTCGTCGACTGCTCGACGATCGACGTCGCCACGGCCCGCGAGGTGATCGCCGAGGCCGAGGCGCGCGGGCAGAAGATGGTCGACAGCCCGATGTCGGGCGGCGTCGGCGGCGCCACGGCGGGCACGCTGACCTTCATGGTCGGCGGCAGCGACGAGGCGCTGGCCGCCGCCATGCCGGCGCTGGAGGCCATGGGCAAGAACATCCGGCACGCCGGCGGCCCGGGCGCCGGCTCGGCGGCGAAGATCTGCAACAACATGATGCTGGCGATCCAGATGATCGCCGTCGCCGAGGGCTTCAGCCTGGCCGAGAAGCTGGGGCTGGACGCGCAGAGCCTGTACGACATCTCGTCGACCGCGACGGCGCGCTGCTGGTCGCTGAACGACTACTGCCCGGCGCCGGGGCCGGTGCCGGCGGCGCCGTCGAACCGCGACTACAAGCCGGGCTTCGCCGCGGCCCTGATGCTCAAAGACCTGCGCATCGCCATGGAGGCGGCGCGCACCGCCGGTGCCGCGACGCCGCTCGGCGCGCATGCGACGCAGATCTACACAATGATGGACCTGGCCGGCCAGTCGGGCCTGGATTTCTCGGGCGTCATCCGCTTTCTCGCCGGTGCTCGTTGACCGTTTGAAGTGACGGAACTGCGACGGACCGGCTTTCGCGCGAATTTGCGAGCATTAACCTCGTGTTTTTGATTCTCCGGCAGCTTCGCGCCAAGTTCGATCCGGTTCGGAGTACACGATGAGCATGCCCGCGATGGTTGCCCCTAGCCGTGATGGGGAAAGCGACCACGATCTGCTGTCCGGCTATTTGGAGACGCTGGCGCTGATCGAGCGTCTCCATCGCCTGCTGCTCGATGTCATAAAAGACGAATTCGAGCGCGTCGGCAGGTTTGACATCAACTCTGTTCAGGCCCTGCTGCTGTTCAACATCGGCACGAAGGTGATGACCGCCGGAGAGCTGAAGAACCGCGGCTATTACCAGGGCTCGAATGTCTCCTACAACCTCAAGAAGCTGGTCGAGCTCGGCTATATCGACCATCAGCGCTGCGACATCGATCGCCGCTCGGTGCGCGTCCGGCTGACCGAGAAGGGCCTGCAGATCCATCGCATGGTCGCCGAGCTGTTCCAGCGGCATGCCGAGAGCCTGGCGCTCTCGGACCGGCTGCGCTCGCGCGGGATCGACGGGATGAACAACGATCTGCGCGCCGTCGAGCGGTACTGGACCGAGGAGATCCGCTATATCTACTGAGCGCTCAGAGGCGCGCGGGCAGCGCCCGGCCCAGCCGACGCCGGGCCGGGCTTCATCCTCGAGACGTGCGAGGTTCGTCGGCGAAGTCGTGCGCCGTACCGCACGCCGCAGCGCGGATCGTGCGGTAATTACGTTGAAAATTCTACCGGAGTGCGCGATAGTTGCGGCAAGGGCCGCGACGAAGCACGGTCCATCGAGGCTGGCAGGCTAAGGACAGAGCAGGAGCAACCCGAATGGAACTTCGGGGTTTCGACTCGTACCCGATCACGCTCGGCGACGAGATGCGGGGCGAACGAGCCTCGCTCGGCAAGTCGCTCGAGGACGCCGAGCGCGACCTCCGCATCAAGGCAAAGCAGCTCGTCGCGATCGAGAATTGCGACATCGAAGCTTTTGCCAACAAGGGGGTCGTCGCCGGCTATGTGCGCTCGTATGCGCGCTATCTCGGCATGGACCCGGAGGATTGCTACCAGCGCTTCTGCCACGAGTTCGGGCTTCCAGTCGCCGACCACGCTGATGCTGGGCAGCGGCGGCGCCTCGGGCCGGCCGGATCTGCCGGGCAAGGGCTTCGGCGCCGAGCTCGCGCGCTCGCGCTTCGCCGTGCCTCCGATGCGCAGCCGCTTCCAGGCGCGCGTGTCGCTCGGCGCGCTGAGCTCGACGGCGGCGCTCCTCGGGTTGATCGCCGGGCTTTCCTATGGCGGCTATGCCCTGCTGCAGGACATCCAGAGGGTCGGCTTCGCTCCCATCCCCGAAGCGCCGGCGGTCGTGGCCGAGGCGCCGCTGATCGTTGCGCCGGCGATCGAGGAGTCGATCGCGCTGCCCAACGCCAGCGACTATCACGGCGGCGGGATCTTCGCGGCCGTCGCCATGCCGGTCCAGCTCCAGCCCGTCGAGCAGCTGCGCCGCGACGGCCCGATTTCTGCGATCAACCCGCAGACAGCCGGCGTCTTCGTGCCCGAGCCGGACGACATCCGCGTGGCCCGTCCTCAGGCGCCGCGGATCGACTCGGCGGACGATGCGATCCTGGTTGCGGAGCTCTCGCAGGCCGATGTGGCGGGTCCGGTGCCGGGCGCTGTCGCGGTCTCCGAGGCGCCGCCGCTGCAGACCGCCGAGCCGCTGCATGCGCAGGGCGGGGTGACGCTGCACGCCGCCGAGGACGCCTGGATCCGCGTGCGCGAGCGCGACAACGTCATCTTCGAGGGCACGCTCGCCGCCGGCCAGCACTACGAGCTGCCGCAACGCGTCGACGCCCCGGTCCTCAAGGCCGGCAATGCCGGCGGTCTCTTCGTCTTCGTCGACGGCGTCGCCTATGGCCCGCTCGGCCAGCGTGGCCACATCGCCCGGGAAATCTCCCTGCTGGCGAAGGATGTTCGTGAACGTATGCCGCAGGCCACTTCGGACACCCTCGAATCCGTGCTGGCCAGCGTGGTGCACCAGCGCGCCGAGGCACCGGCGCCGACGGCGCGGCCCTGACGGCCAAGAAGGCGATGACGGACGGCGCCGCGACGGCCTGACCCCTCGACAGCGCCGCGTCAGAGGCTTACCTCAGGCCCGATATCAGAACTGCCGTGCGCATGGCCGGAGGCCGGAACGCCATGAACCACATTCGTCCCTGGCGGAACATCGACCGCCGCGAGAGCCGCAAGATCCATGTGGGCCGCGTCGCCGTCGGCGGTGACGCGCCGATCAGCGTGCAGACGATGACCAACACGCTGACCACTGACGCGCGCGCGACGATCGAACAGGTCAACCGCTGCGCCGCCGCCGGCGCCGACATCGTCCGCGTCTCGGTGCCCGACCAGGAGAGCGCCGTTGCGCTGAAGGAGATCGTGCGCCACGCCGACGTACCGATCGTCGCCGACATCCACTTCCACCACAAGCGCGCCATCGAGGCGGCCGAGGCGGGCGCCGCCTGCCTGCGCATCAACCCCGGCAACATCGGCTCGCAGGACCGGGTGCGCGACGTCATCAAGGCGGCGCGCGATCACGGCTGCTCGATCCGTATCGGCGTCAATGCCGGCAGCCTCGAGCGCCACCTGCTGGAGAAGTACGGCGAGCCCTGCCCGGAGGCGATGGTCGAGTCCGGCCTCGAGCACATCCGCATCCTGCAGGACAACGACTTCCACGAGTTCAAGATCAGCGTGAAGGCGTCCGACGTCTTTCTCGCCGCCGCCGCCTATCAGCAATTGGCCGAGGCGACGGATGCGCCGATCCATCTCGGCATCACCGAGGCGGGCGGCAAGACGACGGGCACGATCAAGTCGGCCATCGGCCTCGGCCAGCTGCTGTGGATGGGCATCGGCGACACGCTGCGCGTCTCGCTCTCGGCCGACCCGGTCGAGGAGGTGAAGGTCGGCTTCGAGATCCTGAAGGGGCTGGGCCTGCGGCATCGCGGCGTCAACATCATCTCGTGCCCGTCCTGCGCGCGACAGGGCTTCGACGTCATCAGGACGGTCGCCATCCTGGAAGAGCGGCTCGAGCACATCAAGGAACCGATGAGCCTCTCGATCATCGGCTGCGTCGTCAACGGCCCGGGCGAGGCGCTGATGACGGATGTCGGCTTCACCGGGGGCGGCGCCGGGCGCGGCATGGTCTACCTGGCCGGCAAGAAGTCGCACGCCATGACCAACGAGCAGATGGTCGAGCACATCGTCGATCAGGTCGAGAAGAAGGCCGCGGAGCTGGAAGCGGAGCGCATCGCGGCGGCCCAGGCCGCTGAATGAAGCGCTGGGCGCTCGCCGTTCCCGGCGCCCTGCTGGCCGGAGCGGTCGTGCTCGCCGTCTTCCCGCGCTTGGTCCCTGACGATCCCGCACGATGGCATGTCGATCCCGCAGTCGCCGAGCGCACGGGTGCCCCGAACGACTATCTCGTGGCACCCGCGGGCGCGACGGTGGCACCGCCGGATCGCATCGCCGAGGCGCATGCGCTGTCGCCGCGCGAGCTCCTGCTGGCGTTCGACGCTGTGGCGACCTCGGCGCCCCGGACGTTCCGCATCGCGGGGTCACCCGACGATGACCGGATCACCTATGTCCAGCGCTCGCGCGTCTTCGGATTTCCCGACTATGTTTCGGTCAAGGCGGTCGAGGTGCCCGGCGGATCGGCGCTGATCGTCTGGTCGCGCTCGCGATTTGGATATGGCGACCTCGGCGTCAACCGCGCCCGGGTCGACGACTGGCTGGCGAAGCTGGGCGAGCCGCGCGGCTGACCTGGCGAACCGGTCTGCCGTCAGGTGATCGGGCAGCCCTCCTCGAGGCGGCGCCAGGTCGGGTTGTTCAGCGACATCGAGCACTGCGCCAGCACCTGCTGCGAGCCAATCTGCAGGCATGTCGTCTGGCCGAGCTCGATACGCTTGCCCTGGCTGTCGGTGCAGTAGCAGTCCGGATAGCGGAAGCCCGGCGCCGGCGGCGGGCGCGTGTGGTTCCAGTCGCTCGGGTCCGGGCGCGGCCCGTCCGCCATCGCCGGCATCGCGGCGAGAGCGAGGATCGTGAGGACCGCAAGGCGCTTCATCGTCCGAGCATATGCCCGCCGCCGGCGAATCTCAATCGGCCTTGACGGCTTCCGGGCGGCGCGGCATGGGGATGCGATGATCCCGACCGGCCGGCTGCAGGACATCCTCGACCGCTTTCAGTTCGTCGAGGCCAAGATGAACGTGGCGAGGGACGCCGGCGAGATCGCGCGCCTCGGCCGCGAATATTCCGAGCTTCGGGACGTCGTCGAGACGATCCGCGCCTGGCAGCGCAGCGAGGCGGATCTGGCGGCGGCCGAGGAGATGCTGGCTGACCCGGAGATGGCGGGCCTGGCCGAGGAGGAGATCGCCGCGCTCCGCCGCCGCCTGCCGGCGCTGGAGGAGTCGGTGCGCGTCGCGCTGCTGCCCAAGGACGCCGCCGACGAGCGCCCGGCCATCCTGGAGATCCGCCCCGGCACCGGCGGCGACGAGGCGGCGCTGTTCGCCGGCGACCTCTTCCGCATGTACCAGCGCTTTGCCGAGGCCCAGGGCTGGCGCGTCGAGGTCCTGCACGAAACGGCGGGCGAGCTCGGCGGCTATCGCGAGATCGTCGCCACCGTCCGCGGGCAGGGCGTCTTCGCCAGGCTGAAGTTCGAGAGCGGCGTCCACCGCGTCCAGCGCGTGCCCGAGACCGAGAGCCAGGGGCGCATCCATACCTCGGCCGCGACCGTCGCCGTGCTGCCGGAAGCCGAGGAGATCGACGTCGAGATCCCGGCAAGCGACGTCCGCATCGACACGATGCGCGCCTCCGGCGCCGGCGGGCAGCACGTCAACACGACCGACTCGGCGGTGCGGATCACGCACCTCCCGACCGGCATCGTCGTGACCAGCTCGGAGAAGTCGCAGCACCAGAACCGCGCCGTCGCCATGGCCGTGCTGCGCGCCCGGCTCTTTGACATGAAGCGCCGCGAGTCCGATGCCGCGCGCGCCGCGGCCCGCAAGGGCCAGGTCGGCACCGGCGACAGGTCAGAGCGCATCCGCACCTACAATTTCCCTCAGGGCCGCGTGACCGACCACCGGATCGGGCTGACGCTCTACAAGCTCGACCAGGTGATGCAGGGCGATCTCGGCGAGGTCGTCGACGCGCTGGTCGCGGCCGACCAGGCGGCGCGGCTGGCCGAGATGGCGTGACGCGCCCGGCGCCGCTCCGCTCGGCGCTGCTGCGGCAAGCGACGGCGACGCTGGCCGCCGCAGGCGTTCCGGAGGCGGCGCGCGACGCCCGGCTGGCGCTGCGCTGGGCGGCGGGGCTGGGCGGGGCCGAGCTGGCCGGGGCGCTGGACCGGCCGCCGGCCGATCTTGAGGCGCGGCGCTTTGCCGAGGCGATCCGCCGGCGCGCCGCGCGCGAGCCGCTCAGCCACGTCACCGGCACACGGGAATTCTGGGGCAGGGCGTTCACCGTCTGCCCGGACGTGCTCGACCCGCGCCCCGAGACCGAGACGCTGGTGGCCGAGGCGCTGCACCGCTGCCCGCGGCATATGGGGCCGGCGCCCCGGGTGCTGGACCTCGGCACCGGCTCGGGGTGCCTGCTGGTCACGCTGCTGGCCGAATGGCCGGGCGCCGGGGGCCTGGGCACCGACGTCTCCAGTGCCGCGCTCGCCGTGGCCCGCGCCAATGCCGAGCGGCACGGCGTCGCCGGCCGGGCTGCGTTCGCGCGGGCCGACTGGACCGACGGCGTGGCGGGCGCCTTCGACCTCGTCGTCTCGAACCCCCCCTACATCGCCGAGGCCGAGATCGCGTCGCTGGCCCCGGAGGTTCGCGATCACGAGCCGCGCATCGCGCTGACACCGGGCGGCGACGGGCTGGGCGCCTATCGCCGGATCGCGGCCGGCGCGCCCGGCCTGATGCGGTCCGGCGCGCTGCTGATGGTGGAGATCGGGCCGACGCAGTCGATCGACGTCGCGGCCATCCTGGCGGGCGCGGGACTGCTGGTGACCGACATCATCCCCGATCTCGACCAGCGGCCCCGCCTCGTGCTGGCGCGCGCCGGGACACATCCGACGGGAAATCCGCAATCTGATGGGCTTTCCTGTTGAGTGGCGGCGAAAACCCGCTATATCTCACCCATCGCGGCCGTCAGCGTTGACCGGAATTTTCGCTGGGGCGTGCCGTGACTACGCATCATCAGCGCTGCGAAGCAGACCCGATTGATACGGGGCGATGGCTCCCCGATTTTCGTGGTGCGCCGGGATGCGACTGGCAAGATCAGCAGAGATCGAACAGTATGAGATCAGCACAGAAGAACAACAGGTCGCGCGGGCGCGGAAACCGCAAGGGCGGCGGCGGTGGCGGCAATGTCGTGAACCGCGTCTATGACAGCGCCGGACCCGAGGGCAAGGTGCGCGGCACGCCGCAGCAGATCATCGACAAGTACCTTTCGCTGGCGCGCGATGCCCAGACCTCGGGCGACCGCGTCGTGTCCGAGAATTTCCTGCAACATGCCGAGCACTACCAGCGCATGCTGATCCAGGCGGCCTCGACGCAGGAGCAGTCGCGTCGCGAACTCGATCGGATTCGGCAGGCGACTACGACGGCGACGGGCAGGAGACACAGGGCGAGCGGCAGCCGCAGCAGCACCGGCATGATGGAGGCGCCCACGATTCGGGCTCCCACGGTTCTGGCTCGCACGATTCCGGTGCCGACGATTCCGGCTCCCACGATTCTGGCCCGCGCGAGTCCGGCTCCCGCGACTCGGGCTCCCGCGGCTCGGGCAGACGTGGCTCGGGCTCCGACAACTCGGCGGCGGACGAGATCGGCGGCATGACGATGATCGATTCCGGCAGTGGCAACGAGGACCTGCTCGTCGTCTCGGAGGAGATCACGCAAAGCCAGCCGCGCCGAAACGGCGATGGCCGCCGGCGCCGCAAGCCGTCCCCGGCCGAGCCTGCGGCGGATGGCGAGAGCCGGCCGGCTTCCGAGGCGCAGCCGCAGGGTCAGTCCGAGAACTGATCCTCGAAGGCGCGGGTCAGCGCCAGGAACTCGTCGATCGACAGCGTCTCGGCCCGGCGCGACGGATTGATGCCGGCCGCCGACAGCAATGCCGCCGGGTCTTGCACGACGGCCTTCAAGGACTGGCGCAGCATCTTGCGGCGCTGCGAGAAGGCGGCCGCGGTGATCGCCTCGAGCCGTTTTGGCAGCACGCCCGGCGGCTGTGCGGCCGGGCGGATGTGGACCACCGCCGAGGTCACCTTGGGCGGCGGCGTGAAGGCGCGGGGCGACACGTCGAAGGCGATCCGCGCCTCGGCGCGCCATTGCGCCAGCACCGAGAGCCGGCCATAGGCCTTCGTGCCGGGCGGCGAGACGATCCGCTCTGCCACCTCGCGTTGGAACATCAGCGTCAGCGACTCCCACCAGGGCGGCCAGTCCGGGCAGCCGAGCCACATGACGAACAGCGCCGTGCCGACATTGTAGGGCAGGTTGGCGACGATGCGCGGCCGCGCCGCGGCGTCTGCGGCAAGGTGTGGGCGCGGATCGACCTGCATCGCGTCGCCCTCGATCACTGTCAGGCGGTCCGGCCAGCGCTCGGCGATCTCGGCCAGCGCAGGCAGGCAGCGACGGTCGCGCTCGATGGCGACCACACGGGCGCCGCCGGACAGCAGCGCGCGCGTCAGACCTCCCGGCCCGGGGCCGATCTCGACGACCGCGGCGCCGTCCAGCGGGCCGGAGGCGCGCGCGATCCGCGCCGTCAGGTTCAGGTCCATCAGAAAGTTCTGGCCGAGCGACTTGCGCGCGCTCAGGCCATGGCGGGCAATGACCTCGCGCAGCGGCGGCAGACCGTCGGGCCCGACGCTCGCCATCGCTCACGCCGCGGCGCGGGCGCGCGCCATCTGGCCGGCCAGCCGGATGGCCTCGATCAGGCTCCTCGGATCGGCCCGCCCAGTCCCGGCGATGTCATAGGCGGTGCCGTGGTCCGGCGAGGTGCGGATGAAGGGCAGCCCCAGCGTGACATTGACGCCGCGGGCGAAGTCCAGCGTCTTGATGGCGACCAGCCCCTGGTCATGGTACATGGTCAGCGCCGCGTCATAGCGGGCGCGCGCCGCCGGGTTGAACATGGTGTCGGCTGGCATCGGTCCCTCGATCGCCATGCCCTCGCGGCGCAGGATGTCCAGCGCCGGGGCGATGACCTCGATCTCTTCGCGGCCCAGCATGCCGCCTTCCCCGGCATGCGGGTTCAGCCCCGAGACCGCCAGGCGCGGCTGCGCCACGCCGAAGTCGCGGACCAGCGCCGCGTGGGCGATCCGCGCCGTCTCGACGATCAGGGCGGCCGTCAGGCGCCGGGGCACCTCGGCGAGCGGGATGTGGATGGTCACCGGCACCACGCGCAGCCCGGGCGCGACCAGCATCATGACGGTGCGCGCGACGCCGCCCAGATGCGCGAGGTACTCGGTATGGCCGGGGAAGGCGAAGCCCGCCCCCTCCTGCAACAGCAGCTTGGTGACCGGGTTGGTGACCACCCCCGCCACCTGCCCCTCGCGCGCCAGGGCGACGGCGCGGTCGATCGCCTCGATCGTCGCGCCGGCGTTTGCAGGCTCGGCGACGCCGGGGCGGGATGGCGCCGGCAGGCGCAGCGGCAGGACTGGCAGCGCCTCGGCGAAGGCCGCGGCGGCGTCGGCCGGCCGGCCGATCCCGACGACCGGGTCCGGCGACGCGACGGCGGCGAGCCGGTCCGGGTCGTCGATGACGAAGAACGGCGGCAACCCACCCTCGGGTCGGGATCCAGGCGCCGGCGCCAGGCGCCGATCGCGATCTCGCCGCCGACGCCCGCCGGATCGCCCATGGTCAGCGCCAGCGGGCGGGTCACCGCACCTCGATCAGGGCGTCGCGACGCATTTCCTGCAGCAGGCCCTCGGCCAGCCGTTCGCTGCGCTCGTTGACCATCTGGGTGCGGACCTGGTCGCGGGACCGCTGCACAGCGGCGGGCGCAGCGGTGGTCTGGCGCCGGTCCTCCAGCTTCACGATCGAGAGCCCGCCCGCGACCTCCATCGGCTGCGACACCTGGCCCACCTCCATCAGCGCCAGGCTTTCGCGCAGCTCGGGCGGCATCCGCTCGGGGGTGACCCAGCCGACCTCGCCGCCGCGCTCGGCGCTCGGCGCCGAGGAATAGCGCGCGACCGCCTGGCCGAAGTCGCCGCCCTGGCTAAGCGACGCCGAAAGTTCCTGGGCCAGCGCCCTCGTCTCGGCCGCGGTCCGCCCGTTGGCTGTCAGCGGCAGGCCGATCTCGAGGACCCTGTACTCGGTCACGCCCGATCCCAGCTGGGCCAGCTCGGCATCGATCTCGGCTTCGCCGGGCTGCACTCTGTCGGCGAAGCGCGAGCGGACCACGTTCAGCCAGACCACCTGGGCGGCGACCATGTCGTCGAGCGCCTGCTCGGTGACGCCGCGCGAACTCATCCTCGACCGGAAAGCTTCCGGCGTGATGCCGGCGCGCCTGGCGTATTCGGCGACGCCGGCAGCGATCGAACTCGGGCGTCGGCGCAATGCCGATCTGTTTGCCGGCCTGCAGCTTGAGCTTGTCCTCGACGAGCTGGTCCAGCGCCACGCTCTGCATCTGCTGCGGGCTCTCGGTCGGATAGCCGAGGGCCTGCAGGATCAGCGCCCGCTGGTCAGATCGAAGCCGGTGATGGCCGCGTCGTTGACGACGGCGACCGGGCGGAACGGCGTCTGCGCGGCGGCGGCACCCGCCGACAGCAGCGCCATCCCGACCAGCGCCATCAGGACTGTCAGCCGCATCCGAACCCTCCAGACAAGAAGCCTCGTCCTTGCGATTCTCCCCCTCGGCCTCGGACGTCCCGAGCGTCAGGAGCCTTATGTTCACGCCGACGGACGTCGAGGCTGGCGCGTCCACCGTGTCGGTGTACCGGCGCTTCAGATACAAGTCGATCGCGGCGCATTCGTTCTCCCACGTCACCTGGCCGCCGAGCTGGACGAAATTGGCGGTCTGCAGATTGCGCTGCACGAAGCCCGAGACGGACCAGTTGCGGTCGATCTGCAGCCCTGCCGCGGCGCTGACCTCCTCGCGGTCGAAGGGCGCGCCGATCGTCGGCTCCGACTCGTAGAAGACGTACGAGGCCGCGAGATTGACCGGATCGACGTTGAACGCGCCGAAAACCTCGTTGCGGGTGAGGGAGGCCTCGTCGTCGAAGCGCATCCGGTGGCGCACGACGACATAGGGATCATAGCTGACCTGCCAGGCGGCGACGAAGTCGCGACTCCTTGTCGCGCAGGCCAGAGCCCGCCGAGAACGCATCCATCGGTCGTGGCCCGGAAGGTTCGCCCGACAGTCGCGTCGAAGTTCAATCCCGAAGTCGCTGATCCGGTCATAGCGCAGCAGCAGGTTGACACGCGGGCCTTCCTCGAACCGGTCGAGGCCGGTGAAGTGGTCGCGGTCGATGACGCTGAGCTCGTCGAACTCGTTGACCAGGCTGTCCTCGTCAGGGAACCCGCTGTTCGGGCCATAGGGGGCGACGATCGCCTGCACGACCGGCTCGATGATGTGGTCGGCGCCGTCCGCCGGATCCCAGATCAGCGGATAGCGCAGCGTGACGCCGCCGAGGCCGGTGCCGCGCGCGGCCGGCGACTTGGGGATCGAGGGGGTCGTCGCTCGAGGTGAAGATGTCGCCCCGGACCTGCGCGAAGCTGGTGATCGCGAGGCCGAATGGCAGGATATCCTCGCGATCCCAGTCCACGCCGAGGGAAACGCGCTCGTGCATCCGGACCGCGGTTGCGGGTCAGCAGGTAGCTCGTCGGCGAAGACGCCGAGCTCGCCGCCGAGGAGCGGGTCGGCGAAGTCCTTGCGCGCCTCCAGCAGTGGCACGGCCAGCGGGATCTGGCCGGCCGGCTCGTTGTCGCGCAGGCTCTGGAAATAGACGCCCGAGACGTCGAAGAAGTCGTCGCTGCCGGTACCGCTTCACGAAGACCTCGCTCGTCAGCCGGTCGACATAGTCGTAATCGTATCGCCGCAGATAGGCGTCGTCCGAGGCGAACTTGATGTCCCAGCCGGCATCGATCCCCCAGCCGATGTCGAAGAGGCCGTCGGTGTCGACAAAGCCGTGCACCGGCCCCTCGCCTCCATAGTCGTTCCACGTTCCGCTGCCGGCGAAGGTCAGGCCGCCGGTCTCGAACAGGCGGCGATACTCGAGTTCGAGGATCAGGCCGTCATTGGTCATGACGAAGGGCGTCAGGGTCAGGTCCGACTGGGGGTCGATGACCTGGTAGTAGGGGACCTTCAGGGCATAGCCGAAGATCGACGAGCTGAGAAACCTCGGGATCAGAAAGCCGCTGGCGCGGTCGACCGTGGGGTCGGGGTGACGGAAGTAGGGCAGCCAGCCGACCGGCACGCCGAAGACCTCGAAGGTGGCGTTCTCGTAGTGGATGATGTGCTCTTCCTCGTCGTGGATCACGCGCCGCGCGCGGATGCTCCAAAGGGGCGTCGGGTTCTCCGGGCAGACCGTGCAGGGGCTGTAGACGGCCTTGGAGAGCGTGTTGTAGCGGTCGTCGACGCGCCGCGCCTCGACGGCGGCGAGCCTGACGTTCTCGCCCATCACCGAGCGCGCGCCGACGACCAGCCCGTCGCGCAGCTCGGCGTCGCAGATCGGCCGCATCGGCGAAAACCGTCGCGCCGCTCGGGTCGCGCAGCACCAGCTCGCCCTCGGCGGCGATCCGCCCGGTCTTGTCGTCATAGACGATCTTGTCGGCGGTCAGGGTGCGGTCGCCATAATAGACCTCGACATTGCCGGTCGCGGTGACGCGCCCGAGCTCGGCCTCGTAGACGATCTCGTCGGCGACCAGTGCGACGGGCAGATCCGTCTGCAGCTGCAAGTCCATCTGCGCGTGCGCGGGCAGCGCAAAGGCCGCTAGCCAGAGCAGAAGGGCCACAGCTCCCGAGGACTTGGCGCGCCGCTGGTCTTGTCATGCACGCTCCCGATGGCGGTTTCCAGCGACCTTTCTAACCGTCCTCGAGATGCAGCAGCAAGCCCACAGCGAACAGCACCGCCGAGAGCGGCGGCGCCCAGGCGGCGATCGGCACCGGCACCGTCCCCGAGGCGCCGAGCGCATTGGCGATGTCCGAGATGAAGAAGTAGCCGAAGCCCGCCAGGACGCAGCCGAGCGCCATGAAGCCCAGCCCGCCGAAGCGGAGGTGCCGCATCGAAAACGCCGCGCCGACCAGAACCATCGCGACGAAGACGACCGGCGCCGACAGCAGCCGGTACCAGTGCATGCGGTGCCGGCTGGACGAGAAGCCGGATTCCTCGAGCAGCGCGATGAAGCCCGGCAGCTTCCAGAAGCTGATGGTCTCGGGGTCGGCAAAGCTGTCCTGGATGTGCTCTGCCGTCAGGTCCGTCGGGATGCGCATCTCGTCCAGCGCGGTGGCGCGGGTCTCGCCCAGCGCCACCTCGCGGTCGGTTCCGGCGGCATCGCTGAGGTCCCAGCGCTGCACGCCGCCGAGCGTCCAGCTCTGCTCGCCGAGCATCGCCGTTCGCGCATCGATGCGCTGGTGCAGGCGGTCCGACCGGTCGAACTCGAAGATCGAGACGTCCCACAGCCGCTCGACCGTGCTGCTGGCACGCTTGGCCCGGATCACCGTCTGCCCGCCCTCGCCGCCCTGGCGCAGCCAGAGCCCGTGGTCGGAGAGGGCGAGGTGCGAGTTCGACTGGTCGAAGAAGCGCTGCTCGAGGGTCTCGAAGCGCATTGCGAAGGCCGAGGCCACCGGGTTGTAGACGGCGAAGGCGAAGACGCCGAGCAGGGCGGCGCAGAAGATCGCCGGCGCGATCAGGCGCCATGCCGAGACGCCGGCGGCGCGCGTGACGACGAGCTCGGACGAGCGTGCCAGCATGGCAAAGGCCGCCATCGAGGCGAGCAGCATGGTGAAGGGCGCCGCGGTGATGGTGACGGAGGGCGCGTGCATCAGCGCCATTCCCAGCAAATCGCCGAAGCCGGCCTGACCACCCTCGTTCGCGCGCATCAGCTCGACCATGTCGATGACGACCACCAGCATCAGGACGGCCGGCGAAGGTCCAGACCGCCGTCTGCATGAAGCGCCGCGCGATATAGAGCGAGAGCGCGCTGAACATCAGGCGGTCCCCGGCCGGCGGCGCCGGACCAGTCGGTAGCCGGACAGCATCGCCAGCGCCGCCACGATCCCCAGCACCGGCGGCAGGTAGAAGAGCGGCCAGAGCGCGGCGGCGCCGGTGACCGCGCTCTTGATGGCGAGGCCGCAGAGCCGCAGCCCCAGCCCGGCCGCGGCGGCCAGCACGATGCGCCCGGCGAACCCCTGTCGCCTGAACCCGGCGCCGACGATGAACGCGACCGCCAGCAGCGGCAGCGCGATGCACGTAGAGCGGCGCGCTCAGCGCCTCGTGCGCCTCGGCACGGAACTCGCCGACCGCCCGGGGCGCCGCCTCGCCCGGCGTGATGCTCAGAAGCGCGGGCAGGAAAAGCTCGGACGGCTTGCGGGCGCGGTTGGCGCCGGGCTCGTTCAGCTCGGCCAGATCGTAGGAAAGCTGGTCGAAGCGCAGCACGGAGAGGTTGCCCGCGCCCGCGCCAGCGCCCGGACCGGCGCTCTGCGCAATGCCGTCGAACATCACCAGCCGTGTGCCGCTCCGGTCCCGCACCAGCAGCGCGCGCGCGGCCGTGTAGGTCACCTCGCGCGCGGGGTCGCGCTCGTCGTGAACGAAGACGCCGAGCAGCTCTCCCTCGGCGCCAGTTCCGCGCACATAGACGGTTACGCCGTTCGTCGGCTCGATGAAGGCGCCCTCGCGCAGGAACGCCACCGCGACGTCGCCGCGGATCTGGGTCAGCCGGTCGCGCATCTCGCGTTGCGCCAGCGGCATCAGCCACAGCGTCATCAGATACACCACCGCCATGACGAGCAGCGCGAACACGGTGACGGCGCGCAGGATCGAGGTGCCGCTGAGGCCCGCCGCCAGCATCACGACGATCTCGCAATCGCCGAACAGGCGGTTGATCGCGTAGAGCACTCCCGCGAATACCGAGATCGGCAGCACGATCGACAGCACCGTCGGCAGCAGCAGCGCCGTGAATTCCAGGAACACCCGCGCCGACTGGCCGTTGTTGACCACGGTGTCGATGACGCGCAGCGACTGCGTCAGCCAGATCACGCCGGTGAAGACCAGCACGAAGAACAGGAACGGCCCCAGAATCTGGCGGAATATGTAGCTGTCCAGGCGGCGCACGGTTCCTCCGCATCCAGCCCCCAATCTAGCCGCGCCGACCACTTCCCGCCAGTGGCAGGGCGCCGCGACGGCGCGGGCGCCGGCCGGGCGCACCGAAACGGGACCGACCGCGATGGCGATATGGACCCGGGCATGGACCCGGCGCGCCGTATAGGCTAACGCGCGGGCTCGGAACGTCCATGCCGCAGGAGACCGTCGATGACCACGCCCGTTCCAGTCGAGTTCGTCGAGGAAGATCACGCGGCGCTGGCCCGGGCCGAGGGTACGGTGGTCGTCTTCGCCGACGGCGACAGGGCGCTGTCGCCGGCGGCGGCGCATGTCGACGGGCTGGCGGGCGGCACGCTGGGTCGGGCGATCGGTGCGCCGGACTACAAGCCCCGCGCGCGCAGTGTCGCGACGATCGCCTATCCTGCCGGCATGGCGGCCGAGCGAGTCGTCCTGGCGACGCTGGGCAACGAGCCCGACCGCGAGGCGGCGCGGCGTGCCGGCGGCGCCATCGCCGCGGCGCTCGGCAAGGGCAGGGTGACCGTCTGCGCCGGCGGCGTCGCCGGGCGGGCGCTGGTCGCCGAGCTGGTCTATGCCCTGGTCCTGCGGCTCTACGATTTCCGCGACTACAAGAAGGCGTCGGACGAGGACGAGGACGAGGAGACGCCGCCTCGCCGGACGATCGTGGTGGCGAGCCCCGAGCCGGAGGAGCTGGCGGCGGCGTCGGCGCCGTTCGCCGCCCTTGCAGAGGGCGTCTACTTCACGCGTGACCTCGTCAACGAGCCGGCGAACCGCCTGACCACCGACGAGTTCGCCGCCCGCCTGGCGGCGATGGGCGAGCTCGGGCTCGAGGTCGACATCCTCGGCGAGGAGCGCCTGCGCGAGATCGGGGGCGCACGCCCTGCTGGGCGTCGGCCACGGGTCCGAGAACGAGACGAAGATCGTCGTCATGAAGTGGAACGGCGGCGGCGCAGGTGACGCAGGCGAGGCGCCGCTGGCGCTGGTCGGCAAGGGCGTCATCTTCGACACCGGAGGCATCTCGCTGAAGCCGGCCGGCGGCATGGAGGACATGACCATGGACATGGGCGGCGCCGGCGTCGTCGCGGGCGTCATGCGGACGCTGGCGCTGCGCAAGGCGCGCGCCAACGTCGTCGGCGTGGTCGGGCTGGTCGAGAACATGCCGGATGCCCGTGCCCAGCGGCCGGGCGACATCGTCACCTCGATGAAGGGAGACACGATCGAGGTCATCAACACGGATGCCGAGGGGCGGCTCGTCCTGGCCGACGTGATCTGGTACACGCAGAAGGAGTTCAGGCCCTCCGCCGTCATCGACCTGGCGACGCTGACCGGGGCGGTCATCGTCGCGCTGGCCAAGTCGACGGCCGGGCACTTCGCCAACAGCGACGATCTGAACGCCGAGTACGAGGCGGCGTGCGGCGCGACCGGCGACAAGAGCTGGCGGATGCCGCTCGGCAAGGAGTACCACGATCTGATCAAGTCGACCTTCGCCGACGTGAAGAACACGGGCGGCCGCGACGGCGGGGCGTGCATCGGCGCGGCCTTCATCGAGAGGTTCGTCGAGGAGGACATGCCCTGGATCCACATCGACATCGCTGGCGTGACCGTGACGTCGAGCGCCACGCATCTGGCGCCGAAGGGCGCGACGGGCTGGGGCGTCGCCGCGCTGGACGAGCTGGTGCGCGGCCGCGAAGGGTGAGCGGGGCTTGGGGGAGGTCCGCTTCTACCATCTGACCGAGCTGCCGCTCGAGCGGGCGCTGCCGCAGATGCTGGAGCGGGCGCTGGCGCGCGGGCAGCGCGCCGTGGTGCGCGGCACCCTGTCCGACCGGCTTGGCTGGCTGGACCGGCAGCTCTGGACCTTCAGCGACGAGAGCTTCCTGGCGCACGGGCTGGACGGCGACCCCGACCCGCCGCGCCACCCGGTCTGGCTGACGACCTCGACGGCGGTGCCGAACGGCGCGGCGGCGCTGTTCCTGATCGACGGTGCCGCGGCGGTGCCCGACGAGATGGCGGCGATGGCGGTGACGGCGATCCTGTTCGACGGGCACGACCCGTCCGGCGTCGAGACGGCGCGGGCGCAATGGCGCGCCGTCGCCGGCGCGGGGCTGCCCGCGGTCTACTGGGCGCAGGAGAGCGGCCGCTGGGTGAGGAAGCACGAGTTCGGCGGCTGAGCCGATTCCGAGGGGGCAGTATCGGCGCCAGCGTGACCGTCCACGCGTGGACATTCCGTAACCGTCTCAAGTAATTCAATTTTTTAGGGTGACGCACAGGCGTCAACAGGCGTCAACAGGCGTCCGGCGAGCAGGCGATCCCAATCGCGCGGGACGCGCTCTGGCCGAGCCTGGCCGGCGCCGCCTACCGGCTGAGATAGAGCGTGTTGTCCTCGAAACGGACGCTGCGGAAGCGCTCGAGATAGCGCATGCCGAGCAACGACTGGTCGAGCTCGCCCCCGCTGACGCTGGCCGGCACGGCGCGGTCGATCAGCCGGCCGAGCGCCACCGAGTTCGAGCCGGACGGGCGCGCTCATCGTCTGGCCGTTGGCGGTGAAGGTCGGCAGCACATAGTTCAGCCGGTCGGTGTCGATGCCGGCGGCGCGGGCATCGGCCTCGGTCAGAACCAGGTCGCTGGCGCCGGTGTCCACCATGAAGCGGACGGGCTGGCCGTTCACCGCGGCCGTCGCGTAGAAGTGGCCGTCCTGGGCGCGGCGGAAGGCCAGCGTGTCCTTGCCGACCGGCACCGCCCGGTCGACATAGAGCTGCCCGGTCAGCGGCTCCCAGAAGCCGATGGCGATCACCGCGCCGACGAAGATCAGCACCCAGATGGCGGCGTGCTGTAGCGCCTGTCCCAATCTGTGGCGGTACGCGCTGAACAGGTACACCAGCAGGAAGGCGCCGAGCAGCACCAGATAGAAGATGCGGGCCTGTGACTCTGGGTCGAAGGGAAGCATGTATCCTCCGCGGGGTCGGGCAGGATATCGTCCTGCAAGCCCCGTGCCGCAAGCGGCCGGCCCGGAGCAGCGGACTAGACCGCCTCGGCCTCTTCCAGGCGGGCCGAGGCGGCGAGCCAGAGGTCCTCGGCGCGCTTCTGCGCCCGGGCGATCTCGGCGCGTTTTTTCTGCAGGGCCTCGATGCGTGCAGGCGGGCCCTTGTAGAGCGACGTGTCGGCGAGCCGGGCGTCCAGCTCGGCAAGCATCCGGGCGATCTTCTCGACGCGAGCCTCGCAGGCTGCGCACCTCGGCGCGCAGCGGCGCCAGCGCGGCGCGCTCTTCGCGGCGCATGGGCGCGGGCTTTTTTTCTGCTCCGGTTTCTGCTCCGGTTTCTGCGGGGCGCGCTCCTTCTCGGCCTTCACGCGCTCGCGCCTCTCGGACGTGCCGGCGGCCGGGCCGAGCAGCAGGCGGCGATAGCTTTCCATGTCGCCGTCATAGGGCGTCGACGCGGCCGTCCTGCACCAGCAGCAGGCGGTCGGCGACAAGCTCGATCAGGTGCGCATCGTGCGTGATCAGGATCACGGCGCCCTGGTACTCGTTCAGGCCGGCGACCAGCGCCTCGCGGCTCTCGATGTCGAGGTGGTTCGTCGGCTCGTCGAGGATCATCAGCTGCGGCGCGTCGAGCGCGGCCAGCATCATCAGCAGCCGCGCCTTTTGCCCGCCCGAGAGGTTGCCGACCTTCGTCTCGGCGACGCCGGCGCCGATGCCGCCCTGCGCCAGTCGGGCGCGCAGCTTGCCCTGCGGCTCGTCGGGGCGCAGGCCGGCGCATGTGTGGATCGGCGTCTCGCCGTCGACCAGCTCGTCGGCCTGGTGCTGGGCGAAATAGCCGATGCGCAGCTTGGGCGAGGCGCGGCGGCGGCCCGTCATCGGATCGAGCCGGCCGGAGATCAGCTTGGCCAGCGTCGACTTGCCCTGGCCGTTGGCGCCGAGCAGGGCGATCCGGTCGTCCTGGTCGAGCCGAAGGTCGAGCTTCGACAGCACCGGCCGGCCGTCATAGCCGACGCTGGCGCCCTCGATCGTCATCAGCGGCGGCGCCAGCTCGTCCGGGTCGGGGAAGCGGAACGGCGCCACGCCGCCCTCGATCTCGGCGGCGATGGGCTCCATGCGCGCCAGCATCTTCAGCCGGCGACTGCGCCTGGCGCGCCTTGGACGCCTTGTAGCGGAAGCGGTCGACGAAGGCCTGCATGTGGGCGCGCGCGGCCTCCTGCTTGCGGGCCATCGCCTGCTGCAGCATCAGCTTCTCGCGCCGCGTCCGGTCGAAGCTGTCGTAGCCGCCGGCATAGAGGGTCAGCTTGCGGTCGTCCAGGTGCAGGATGCCGTCCACGGCGCGGTTCAGCAGGCCGCGGTCGTGGCTGATGACCAGCACCGTGTGCGGGGCAGGGGGCGAGGAAGTTCTCCAGCCAGATCGAGCCTTCGAGGTCGAGATAGTTGGTCGGCTCGTCCAGCAGCAGGATGTCGGGGCGCGGCGAAGAGGACCGCGGCCAGCGCCACGCGCATGCGCCAGCCGCCGGAGAACTCGGCGCAGGGGCGCGCCTGGGCGGCGTGCGTCGAAGCCGAGGCCCGCGCAGGATGGAGGCGGCGCGCGCCTCGGCCGAATGCGCGTCGATGGCGGCCAGACGCGCCTGGATCTCGGCGATGCGGTGCGGGTCGGGGCGGTCTCGGCCTCGGCCAGCAGGGCCGCGCGCTCCTCGTCGGCGGCCAGCACGGTGTCGAGCAGGCTGTGCGTCGTCGCCGGGCGCCTCCTGCGCGACGCCGCCGATGCGGGCGCGCGTCGGCACCTAGATCTCGCCGCCGTCGGGCGCCAGCTCGCCGCCGATCAGGCGGAACAGCGTGGTCTTGCCGGTGCCGTTGCGGCCGACGAGGCCGAGATGGCGCCGGCCGGGATTCTCGCCGACGCGCCGTCAAAGAGCGGCACGCCGGCCATCAGGAAGCCAAGGTCGCGGATCGTCAGCATGGGGCGCGCCCCTAGCAGAGGCGGCGGGCTTGCGCCAGAGGCCGCGTCGCGCCAAGGCTGGGAGATGCAGAGGCTCGAGGTCTACCAGTCGCTCTGGGCGATGCAGCCGCACGGGCCGGATGGCGTCAAGGTGCCGGTCGAGCGCGCCTTCGAGATGGTCGCCGAGGCCGGCTATGACGGCATGGCCATCGACCTCGGCGCCGCCGACATGGAGTTGATGCTGCCGACACGGCCGCTTTTCCGGCGGCACCGGCTCGGCTGCCTGATCATGGCGTTTCCGAAGACGATCGAGGGCCTGCGGCCGGTGCTGCACATGGCGCGCGATTTCGGCGCCGCCGGCGTCGACGTCATCGGCGTCAACGTCATCGGCCAGGTGCCGGCGATGACCGTGCCCGACATGATCCCCGTCATCCGCGCGTGGATCGAGATGGGCGCGGCGGAGGGCGTGCCGGTCCAGTTCGAGACGCACCGCAACTGCATCACAAACGACCTGCTGCCGACGCTGGAGCTGATCGACGCGATCCCCGAGATGCGGCTCTGCGCCGATCTCTCGCATTTCGTCGTCGACCGCGAGTTCCGGTTCCCGATCTCGGCGCACGACGACGTGCTGATCCGGCGGATCCTCGAGCGGTCGGACAGCTTCCAGGGGCGCGTCGCCACGCGCGAGCAGATCCAGGTGCCGATCGGCTTTCCGCAGCACCGCAGATGGTACGACCAGTTCGCCGCCTGGTGGGAGGCGGGCTTCCGGCTCTGGCGCGCCCGCAACCCGGCGGGCGCCTGCAACTTCCTCTGCGAGCTCGGGCCGCCGGAATACGCCATCACCGGCGCCGACGGGCGCGAGCTGTCCGACCGCTGGCAGGAGGCGTTGGAGATCAGGGCCAGGGTGCGCGGCATCTGGCAGCGGCTCGAGTTCCGCCGGAAGCGGGGGCGCGTGACACTGGATTGACCGGCGGCCCGGCCCGGCCCATGTTGCGGGCGCGAAATCGGACGCGAAACCGGAGTCCCTGATGGACGGCACCTTCGTCCGCGGACGGATCATCGACCCCAGGGTCCTGCGCGGCATGATGCAGCGCTCTGACCTGCGCGGCGCGCTGCAGGCGGGCAGCCACTTCGGCGCGATCCTGGCCTCGGGCCTGCTGCTGCGCGGCGACGTGGGGCAGCCTGTGGGCCGTCCCGGTCTTCATCGTGCACGGCGTGCTGATCAACTTCCTCTATGCCGGGCAGCACGAGCTCAGCCACAACACGCCCTTCGCAACGCGATGGGTGAACGAGTGGCTGGGCGCGGCTGATCGGCTTTCTGCTGCTCTATCCCGCGCGATTTCGACCTGATCCAGCACACCGCGCACCACAGGTGGACGCAGGACTGGGAGCGTGACGGCGAGCTGGTGCGCGAGCCCTAACGCTGGCGAGCTATCTGCTGTGGTTCCTCGGTCCGACCTACTGGTGGTCGCGCGTCGCCCGGCTGGTGCGCTTCGCGCCGGGGCGTGGTGGTGGAGCCATACATCCGTCCCGACCAGGAGGCGGGGTCATCCGCGAGGCCCGCATCCACCTGGCGCTCTATGCCGGTATCGCCGTCGCCTCGGTCGCTGCCGGAAGCTGGGCGGCGGTTGTCTACTGGCTGGCGCCGATGGTGCTGACCAAGGCCGTGCACCAGATGCAGAACACGATCGAGCATCTCGGCCTCAGCCACGAGGACAACGTTCTCGAGAACACCCGCTCGACGCGCACCAACGCGGTCATGCGGTGGCTCTGCTGGAACATGCAGTACCACACGGCGCACCACGCCTTTCCCTCGGTGCCGTTCCACCGCCTGCGCGCGCTGAACGCACGGATGACCGAGGGCGCCGGGACGCCGCCGCACGCGATGGGCTATGTCGAGTTCCAGGTCGCGCTGATCCGCAAGCTGATGGGCGGAAGGTCTGAGGCCGACTATCCGCACGACGAGGTCTGGATCGCGCGGAGCGGCGCGCGCGTGCCGCTCGACTGAGGTGCCCGGCTGTCGTGCTGCGTCCTTCGGCGCGATCTACCGGCGCAGCTCGTTCTGGATGCGCGAGACGAGGTCGACCAGCACCGCCGTGGCGATGCCGAAGCCCAGCATCCCGTTCGCGCCGATGACGGCGCCGAGGACGCGCCAGTCGGGCGGCGGCAGCACGTCGCCGAAGCCGAGCGTGGTATATGCCGAGAGCGTGTAGTAGACGGCCTCGTCGAAATTCGGCAACGCGCCGAGCCCGACCAGGACCCCGCTCCAGAGCGCGACCCCGATCATCTGGCCGGCCAGCAGCCAGAGCGCCGAGATGCTGAGGATGCCGGTCAGCCACCAGCGACCGAGCCGCCGGGCGCGGAACACCATGCGCGGCTGGCGCATCTGCAGAATCCGATGAACGTCGCCTGGACGATCGTCGCGGCACCGATGAGCAGACCGCCGAGGACGATCTGCAGCAAAAGCTGGCTCATCCCCGGACCAGCGCCGCAGCCAGGGCAGGCGCAGCCATGGCGGGCAGCGGGCGTGCGCGTCCTGTCACGGGCGCCTCGTCACAGGGTGCATCGCGTGTCACTGCCGGATTGACTGTCCCAGCCGCAAAGCTTAGCCGACAGGCGAGCATCTGTACCGCTGCGAATTGCCGCTGCGCGCGAGGCGTGCTGCCACCGGTGGACGAGGCGAGGCGATGGACGCGCTGGAGATCGCGCTGATCGGCGTGCCGATGGAGGCCGGCGCCGGGCGGCGCGGCTGTGCCATGGGGCCGGAGGCGCTGCGCGCCGCCGGGCTGGACGAGGCGCTGGCGTCGCTCGGTCACCGGGTGCGGGACATGGGCAACCTGACCCCCGCCGAGGCGCAGCCGGTCGAGGTGCCGGGCCGCGCGCGGGCCGCCGGCGCGGTGGCCGCCTGGGTGCGCGCCATCGACCGGGCGGTCGCGGAGGACGCGGCGGAACTGCCGGTCTTCATGGGCGGCGATCATGCGCTGTCGATCGGCTCGGTCAACGCCATGGCGCGGCGGGCGGCCGGGGCTGGCCGGCCGCTGCACGTGCTGTGGCTCGATGCGCACACCGACTTCAACACGCCCGAGACCTCGCCGTCCGGCAATGTCCACGGCATGCCGGTCGCGGCGATGACGGGCGAGGCCGGCTGCGACTGGCTGTACGAGGGGATGGCGCGCGCCGTCGTGCCCTGCCATCGCATCCACCAGATCGGCATCCGCTCGGTCGATGCGGCCGAGCGCCGGCTGGTGGCCGAGCGCGGCATCGACGTCATCGACATGCGCCGCATCGACGAGACCGGCATCTCGCGGCTGCTGGCCGAGGTGCTGGAGGTGGTGGCGCAGGACCGCGCCATGCTGCATGTCAGCCTGGACGTCGATTTCCTGTCGCCCGACATCGCGCCCGGCGTCGGCACGGGCGTTCCGGGCGGCGCCACCTATCGCGAGGCGCATCTGCTGATGGAGATGCTGAGCGATTCGGGCGCGGTGACATCGCTGGACCTGGTCGAGCTGAACCCGTTCCTCGACGAGCGGGGCCGCTCGGCGATGCTGCTGACCGAGCTGACCGCCAGCCTGTTCGGGCGGCGCATCATCGACCGGCGGCGCTAGACTTCCAGCGAATTCTCGGCACCCGCGCGACCGTGCACGCGTGATCGGTGCGTAAGTTGAACCGCATCACGCGGATCTCCTCCAGCACCCGCGTCCAGCCCATCCTCGCCCCTCGATGACCTCGCGGAGGAATTCAGAATGCGGATACTGCGCGCGCTACCTGAACCGGACGGATCACTCGCTACCTGCACGCGGTCGCTCTGCCCGTTGCGGCGCGCGCCGCCGCTGCTATCATTCCCGCTCAGCAAACCGCCCCGGCCCGGGCTGCCGTCCGCTGCCCGACGGCACCGGCCGGCGGGACGCGGGCGGAAGGAGGGTCGCATGGCCAGCGTGGACGAGCTGATCCGGACCGAGCTGCGGCTCGGCGCGCACAACTACAAGCCGCTGGACGTGGTGCTGAGCCGCGGCGAGGGCGTGTGGCTGTGGGACACCGCGGGCACGCGCTATCTCGACTGCCTCAGCGCCTATTCGGCGGTCAACCAGGGGCACTGCCACCCGAGGATCCTGGCGGCGATGGTCGAGCAGGCCGGCAAGCTGACGCTGACCAGCCGGGCCTTCCGCAACGACCAGCTGGCGCTCTTCTACGAGGAGATCGCCGCGGCGACCGGCAGCCACAAGGTGCTGCCGATGAACTCGGGCGCCGAGGCGGTCGAGAGCGCCGTCAAGGCCGTGCGCAAATGGGGCTATGAGGTCAAGGGCGTCGAGAAGGACCGCGCCGAGGTCATCGTCGCGCGCAACAACTTCCACGGCCGGACGCTGATGATCGTCGGCTTCTCGACCGACCCGGTGGCGCGGGGCGGCTTCGGTCCCTTCGCGCCGGGCTTTCGCGTCGTCGACTTCGGCGATATCGAGCAGTTCGAGGCGGCGATCACCGAGAACACCGTCGGCGCGCTGCTGGAGCCGATCCAGGGCGAGGCCGGCGTGCTGATCCCGCCGGAGGGCTATTTCGCGCGCGTGCGCGAGCTCTGCACCCGGCATCGCATAACGCTGATCCTGGACGAGATCCAGACCGGGCTGGGGCGCACCGGGCGGATGCTGGCCGAACAGCACGAGGGGATCGAGGCGGACGTGACGCTTGTCGGCAAGGCGCTGTCGGGCGGCTTCTACCCGGTCTCGGCGGTGCTCTCGAATACCGAGGTGCTGGGCGTGCTGAACCCGGGCGAGCATGGCTCGACCTTCGGCGGCAACCCCCTTGCATGCGCCGTGGCGCGGGCGGCGCTGCGCGTCCTGGTCGAGGAGGGGATGGTCGAGAACGCCGCGCGGATGGGCGACCGCCTGATGGCCGGGCTGCGGTCGATCCGCTCGAACGCCGTGCGCGAGGTGCGCGGCCGCGGCCTGATGCTGGCCGTCGAGCTCGACCGGGCCGCCGGCGGGGCGCGGCCCTATTGCGAGGCGCTGAGGGAGCGGGGCGTGCTCGCCAAGGACACGCACGAGCACTCGATCCGCATCGCGCCGCCGCTGGTCATCACCGAGGAGCAGGTCGACTGGGCGCTCGAGCAGTTCGCGGCGGTGCTGGCGAAAGGCGCCTGAGCGGGGCCGCCAATGCCCGGCGCGGCCTCAGCCGAGGACGGCGCCGGGGTTCATGATGCCATGCGGGTCGAGCGCCGCCTTGATCGCCCGCATCGCGGCGATCTTCGCCGGGTCGCCGTACTTGACCAGGTCCGCCGTCTTCAGGCGGCCGATGCCGTGCTCGGCGCTGATCGAGCCGTCGAGCGCGTGCACGAGATCGTGGATGGTCTCGCGCACCCGGCCGCGGATGTTGTCATAGTCCTGGTGGCGCCGGCCCTCGGGCGGGAAGACGTTGTAGTGCAGGTTGCCGTCGCCCATGTGCCCGAAGCAGTTGATGCGGAGCGCCGGGTCGACGGCCTCGACCCGGCCGTCGGCCTGGTCGAGGAAGGCGGCGATGCGGCCCATCGGCAGGGCGATGTCGTGGCTGGAGACCGAGCCGGTGCGCCGGTTGCCCTCGGGCAGGTGCTCGCGGATGTTCCACATCGCGTCGCGCTGCGCCTCGGACGAGGCGACCACGCCGTCCGTGGCGAGGCCCTTCTCGAAGGCGTCGGCCATGGCCGCCTCGGCGCGGCTTTCCAGCTCGGAGCCGGCCGGCCCGGCGATCTCGGTCAGGACGCGCCAGGCCGGGTCGCCCGACAACGGGTCGGAGAAGTCGAGCCAGCCGTGCAGGAAGGCGATGCCCTGGCCCTTGATCAGCTCGAAGGCGGTGACGTTGTCGCCGAGCCGCTCCTGCAGATGGCGCAGCAGCCCCACGGCCTCCGCCGGCCCCGGCACGGAAAGCATAGCGGTGACGGTCGACCCCGGCCGCGGATAGATCTTCAGCGCCGCCGCCGTGATGACCCCCAGCGTCCCCTCGGCGCCGATCAGCAGGTGGCGGAGGTCGTAGCCGGTGTTGTCCTTGCGCAGCGTCTTCAGCCCGTGCAGCACCGAGCCGTCGGGCAGCACCGCCTCGACGCCGAGGCAGAGGTCGCGGGCGTTGCCATAGCGCAGGACCTGCACGCCCCCGGCATTGGTCGCGAGGTTCCCGCCGATCCGGCACGAGCCCTGCGCCGCCAGCGACAGCGGGAAGAGCCGGCCGGCGTCCTCCGCCGCCGCCTGCACGTCCTGCAGGATCACGCCAGCCTCGGCGATGATCGCGCTCTCTTCCGGCACCACCGCCCTGATGCGGCTCATCCGCTCGAGCGAAAGCACGACGGGCAGCGCGCCGTTCGGCGCCACCTGGCCGCCGACCAGGCCCGTGCCGCCGCCCCAGGGGACGATGCCGATGCGCCGTCCGGCGCAGTGCCGGACGATGCCGGCGACGGCGTCCGTCGTGTCCGGCCGCAGCACCAGCGCCGCCCGGCCGCGCAGCAGGTCGCGCGGCTCGGCCAGATAGGGCGCGGCGTCGTCGCCGCCGAGCACATGGCGCTCGCCGGCGATGCTGGCGAGCTCGGAGAGGCTGTCGGCGGAGGGGTCCTGAAGGTCCAGCATGGCGCCAAGCTTAGCAGCGGCGGGCGCCGTGTCGAGCGGTCGGTTCCCGGTCGGTTTCCATCCACGCGATTTCCGCGACTGCCGCGCTCTGCTATGCTCGGGCAGCAACGATGGAGTTTCCGATGCGCCTGGCCGTCGCCATGCTTGTCCTCGCACTGCTGCTCGGCTGCGCCGAGGAAGCGCCGGTCGGTGCCGATGCGGCCTGCTCGGCGCAGGGCTATCAGCCCGGCACGGACGCCTGGCAGGCGTGCACGAATGCAGGCGGCGCGACGATCGCCACCGGGCCGGGCTCGCCCTACTGGCTGGCCCGCGAGGCGTACGACTGAATCAGCCGCCGATCACCCGCCGATCACCCGCCGATCACCCCCGGGGCGCCGCGGCGCGCGCCAGCCGGTCGTTGATCGCGCGGCCGAGGCCGCGTTTGCGGCATCGGCGCGATGGCGATGACCTGACCGGGCGCGGCGCGGGCATCCAGCGTGCGCAGATGCGCGAAGAGGTTGGCGGCGGCTTCGTGAAGGTCGCCGTTTGCGGACAGGTTCGAGACCGCGCAGCCCCGCTGGCCGAAGCCGAGCCAGAGCTCGCCCGGTCGCGGCGCCGCCGCGTCGAGCCGCAGCAGTGCCCTGGGCGCGTAGTGGCTGGCGAGCTGTCCGGGCGCGCTGATGCCGCCCGAATGGGCCGCGAGCCGCTCGCCGAGCGCCGCTTCCGCCGCCTCTGCCGGCAGACCGCCGGGACGGAGCAGCACCGGGCATCCGCCCGCCACGCCGATGATGGTCGATTCGAGCCCGACCTCGCACGGGCCGCCGTCGATCACCGCGGCGATCCGGCCGCCCAGCCCGTCGAGCACGTGGTCGGCGGTGGTCGGGCTGATCCGCCCCGACGGGTTCGCCGAGGGTGCCGCGACCGGGCGTCCGACGGCGTGCAGCAGCGCCAGCGCGAGCGGGTGCGCCGGCACCCGGACGGCGAGCGTCGGCAGGCCGGCCGACGCCAGGTCGGCGACGCCGGCATCGGCGCGCACCGGGCGCGACCAGCGTCAGCGGGCCCGGCCAGAAGGCAGCGGCGAGGCGCCGCCCGGCCTCCGGCAGGGCGACGAGCCGCTCTGCGGCTTCGCGTGAAGGCGACGTGGACGATCAGCGGGTTGAAGCGCGGGCCGGTCCTTGGCCGCGAAGATCGCCGCGACCGCGCGGCCGTTCGTCGCGTCGGCGCCCAGGCCGTAGACCGTCTCTGTCGGGAAGGCGACGAGCGCGCCCTTGCGCCAGCAGCGCCGCCGCCCGCGCGACGCCGCGCTCGTCCGCGCAGCAGTCGTTCGGTTTCGCTCATCACCGCCTGGATGTCACAGCCTGGATGCCACGGGGTGCGTCCCGTCCTTTGGCGACCCCTTTGCGCGACCACCTTGCGTGACTGGCTTTGCGCGGCCGCCTTTGCGCGACTGGCCGTTGCATTACGTTGCGCGTGTCGCGCCATGCAAGACGCCGCGCAAAGCGTCACGAGGAGCCGCCATGACGTATCGTGTGCCCGTCGACGAGATGATCTTCTGCGCCGAGAAGGTCGTCGGCCAGGGCCGGCTGGCCGAGACGGCGCTGTTCGCCGAGGCGACGGGCGAGACGCGCGCCGCCATCCTCGAGGAGGCGGCGAAGATGGCCGAGGGCGCGCTGGCGCCGGTCAACCGCGCCGGCGACCTGAACCCGGCGCGGCTCGAGAACGGCGTGGTGCGCTGCGCGCCGGGCTTTCGCGAGGCCTACCGGGCGATCGCCGAGGGCGGTTGGGTCGGCATCTCGGCGCCGCCCGAGTTCGGCGGCATGGGCCTGCCGATCAGCTCGCCACCTGCCTGAACGAGATGATGGCCTCGGCCTGCCTGTCGCTCAGCCTCAACCCGCTGATGACGCAGGGCCAGATCGAGGCGCTGGAGCACCATGCCTCGGACGAGATCAAGGCGTTGTACCTGCCGAAGCTCATCTCGGGCGAGTGGAGCGGCACGATGAACCTGACCGAGCCGCAGGCGGGCAGCGACGTCGGTGCGCTGACGACGAGGGCCGAGCCGGCGGGCGACGGCACCTATCCGGATCACCGGGCAGAAGATCTACATTTCGTGGGGCGACCACGACCTGAACGGCAACGTCTGCCACCTGGTGCTGGCGCGCCTGCCGGACGGCGGCGCAGGGCACCAAGGGAATCAGCCTGTTCCTGGTGCCGAAGTACCTGCCCGACGAGCGGGGCGAGCCCGGCGTCGCCAACCGGCTGCGGGCGATAAGCCTCGAGCACAAGCTCGGGCTGCACGGCTCGCCGACCGCGGTGATGGAGTATGACGGCGCCACCGGCTGGATGATCGGCAAGCCGCACGGCGGCATGGCGGCGATGTTCACCATGATGAACAACGCCCGCCTCGGCGTCGGCGTCGAGGGGCTGGGCGTCGCCGAGGCGGCGACGCAGAAGGCGCTGGCCTATGCGCTCGAGCGCCGGCAGGGGCGGACGCCGGACGGCTCGGCCAGCATCGCCGGCCATGCCGATGTCCGGCGGATGCTGATGACGATGCAGGCCCTGACACGGGCCGTGCGGGCGATCTGCTACGACTGCGCGCTGGCGCTCGACATGGGCCGGGCCGACGATCCGGCCACGGGCGCGGACGGCAGCTGGCGGGCGCGGGGCGCGTTCCTGACGCCGATCGCCAAGGCGTTCGGCACCGATACCGGCATCGAGGTCGCCGGGCTGGGCGTGCAGGTGCATGGCGGCATGGGCTTCGTCGAGGAGACCGGGGCCGCGCAGTACCTGCGCGACGTCCGCGTCACCGCCATCTACGAGGGCACGAACGGCATCCAGGCGATGGACCTGGTCGGCCGCAAGCTGGCCGATGGGGGCGCGGCGGCGCAGGGGCTGATCGCCGAGGTCGAGGAGACCGCTGCACGGCTGGCCGCCGCCGGCGACGCGCTCGCCTCGCTGGCGCCGGCCGTCGAGGCCGCGGCCGGGCATCTGCGCGCGGCGACCGACTGGATGCTGGCGGCGCCGGAGCTCAACGACCGCTTCGCCGGGGCGACGCCCTATCTGCGCCTCTGGGGCCATGCCCTCGGCGCGCACTACCTGGCGAAGGCGGCGCTGGCCGACGCCAGCGAGCCGCGCCTGGCGCTCGCCCGCTTCCACTGTCACCAGATCGCGCCGCAGACCGCGGCGCTTGCCGCCGCCGCGACGCAGGGCGCGGCGCCGCTCTACGCCGTGCCGGCCGAGCGGCTCGGCGCATGATGGACGGCGGCGAGGGAATCGGCCTGCGCTTTCCGTGGGAGGAGCCGCCCGCCCCGGGCGAGGCGATCGAGGTGGCCGAGGGCATCCTGTGGCTGCGCCTGCCGCTGCCGATGAAGCTCGACCACGTCAACGTCTATGCGCTGGACGAGGGCGACCACTGGACGATCGTCGACACCGGCATGGACCTCGCCTCGAGCCGCGAGGCATGGGACGCGCTGCTGGACGGGCCGCTGGCGGGCAGGCCGGTCGGGCGGGTGATCCTGACGCATCACCACCCGGACCATGTCGGCCTGCTCGGCTGGTTCGCGGCCCGCGGCGCCGAGATCTGGGCGACGCGGCTCGGCTGGACGCTGGCGCGCATGCTGCAGCTCGACCACAACGACGTGCCGCCGCCCGAGCAGCTCGCCTTCCGCCGCCTGGCCGGCATGCCGCCGGACCTGCTGGAGACGTTCGCCGGCGAGCGGCCCTTCAACTTCTCGATGTGCACGACGCCGATCCCGCTCGGCTTCCGGGCGATCGGCGACGGCGCCACGCTGCGCCTCGGCGGCCGCGACTGGCGCGTGCATTTCGGCCACGGCCACGCGCCGGACCATGCGACGCTGCTGGAGCGGCGACGGCGCACTGGTGCTGGCCGGCGACCAGATCATCCCGGGCATCTCGTCCAACATCGGCGTCTATCCCTCGGAGCCCGAGGCCGACCCGCTGGCCGAGTGGCTGGAGAGCTGCGCCCGGCTGCGCCGCGTCGCGGCCGGCACCGACCCGCTGGTCCTGCCCGGCCACAAGCTGCCGTTCCGCGGCGCCGGGTTCCGGCTGACGCAGCTGATCGAGAACCACGAGGGCGCGCTGGACCGGATCCTGGCGACCCTCCGGCACGGGCCGCGCACCGCCGCCGAGCTGTTCCAGCCGATCTTCAAGCGCGAGATCGGCGGCAGCCAGTACGGGCTGGCGCTGGCCGAATCGGTCGCGCACATGAACCACCTGCATCGCGCCGGCCTCGTCTCGCGGACGCTGCGCGACGGCGCCTGGGTCTACGCCGCCGAGGCCGCATGAGCGGTCACGAGATCGGCGCGAGGCTGCTGACCGAGCCCGTCATGCCCGAGGCCGGCGTGATCCGCACGGACTGCCCGGAAGGCGACTGCGCCGAGCGTCAGCCGCTGCCGCCGGCCGTCGCGCGCCAGCCCTCCGGCCAGAAGAACTCCGGCGCAGTGGGCCTATGAGCGGTTGATCCTCTATATCCAGAAGTTCGAGGAGGGGCTGGACTCGGATCACGAGGTCGGCATGGGGTTCGCCGGGTCCGAGGCCGGTACGCTGCACATCAAGGGGATGGGGTACTTCGCGCCGGACATCGTCACCTTCTACGGCGTCGACCAGAACGGCACCAAGACCCAGCTCGTCCAGCATGTCAGCCAGCTGAACGTGATGCTGAAAGCCGCGCCGAAACTGCGGGAACAGGCCGAGCGGGTCGGGTTCCAGCTGCGCTCGCGGCTCGAGGAAGAGGCGGCCGGCTGACCGGCCGGCACCGGGATACCGAGGCAGGAGATCGCATGACAGGCCGGTTGCAGGGACGCACGCTCTTCATGTCGGGCGGCAGCCGCGGCATCGGCCTGGCCATCGCCACGGCCGCCGCGACCGAGGGCGCGAACGTCGCCATCGCGGCCAAGACGGCCGAGCCGCACCCCAAGCTGCCCGGCACCGTCTATACCGCCGCCGAGGCGATCGAGGCCGCCGGCGGGCGCGCCCTGCCGCTGGTCTGCGACATCCGCGACGAGCAGGCGGTCGCCGGCGCCGTCGAGAAGGCCGCGGCCGAGTTCGGCGGCATCGACATCGTCGTCAACAACGCCTCGGCGATCCAGCTGACCGGCACCGAGCAGACGGACGTCAAGCGCTATGATTTGATGCATGCCATCAACGGCCGCGGCACGTTCGTCGTGACCAAGACGTGCCTGCCGCATCTGCTGAAATCGGATCATGCGCGGGTCCTGACGCTGTCGCCGCCGCTCGACTTCGCGCCGCAATGGTTCCGCAACCACGGCGCCTACAGCCTGGCGAAGTTCTCGATGAGCATCCTGTCGATCGGCTGGGCGGCCGAGTTCCATGGCCGGATCGGCGTCAACTGCCTGTGGCCGCGCACGACCATCGACACGGCCGCCGTGCGCAACCTGCTGGGCGGCGACGAGATGGCGGCGCGCTCGCGCAAGCCGGACATCATGGCCGACGCGGCGATGGCGATCCTGGCCAGGCCCGTCTCGTTCTCCGGCTGGTGCTGCCTCGACGACCTGGTGCTGGCGGACGAGGGCGTGACGGATTTCGCGCGCTATGCCGTTACGCCGGGCGCGCCGTTGCAGCCCGATTTCTTCGTCCCCGTCTCGGCCCCGCCGCCGCATTCGGCGCTCGGCCAGGTCGGCTGGCGCGCGCCGGTTCTCTGATCGGCGCCCGGCATCGGGCAAACCGCCCGTCTCAGGACCTAGAGTTGCGCCGGAATCCTGCTACGCTCGCGCCGCGCGACTCCCTCTCGCCGGGCACACCGCGCCGGCGGCGTGGGGGTCGCGTCAACGAGACAGAAGGGGGAAACGGAATGACCAGAAGCGAACGAGACGACAAGCCAGGCGGACAGGGCGTCGACCGCCGGGCCTTTCTCGCCGCCGCCGCCGGCGTCGCCGGCGTCACGGCGATGGCGCCCGAGGCTTTCGCGCGCAATTTCGGACAGGGCGCCGAACCGGTCCGCTATCCCGATCCGGACATCATCGCGCTCGATTCGCGCTTCAAGGCAAAGATCGGCAACACGCCGATCCGCCGGCATTATACCGGCACGCTGTGGGCCGAGGGGCCGGCCTGGAACGGCGTCGGGCGCTATCTGGTGTGGTCCGACATACCGAACAACGAGCAGCTGCGCTGGCTCGAGGAGGACGGCCATGTCGGGCGGCGCTTCCGCTATCCGTCGGGCAACTCGAACGGCAACACCTTCGATTTCGAGGGACGCCAGATTTCCTGCGAGCACGGCAACCGCCGGGTCGTGCGCTATGAGTACGACGGCTCGACGACCGTGCTGGCCGACAGCTTCGAGGGCAAGGAGCTGAACGCGCCCAACGATGCGGTCGTCCATCCGGAGGACGGGTCGATATGGTTCACCGATCCGGGCTATGGCGCGCTCATGAACTATGAGGGTCATCGGCTCGGCCTGGATTCGGTCCAGCCCATCCAGAAGGAAGCCGTCTATCGCATCGACGCGCAGTCCGGGCAGCTCACCAAGCTGACGGACGAGCCGGTCAAGCCGAACGGGCTGTGCTTCAGCCCCGACTACACCAAGCTCTATGTCGCCGACACCGGGAAGACCCACTACCCGGACGCGACCAGCCAGATCTGGGTCTTCGACATCGACGGCACGTCGCTGAAGAACGGCCGGCAGTTCACCGGCATGACCTTCGACGGCAAGACGGGGTTGGCCGACGGCATCCGCTGCGACGAGAGCGGCAACATCTGGTCCTCGGCCGGCTGGGTCGGCGATGGCTATGACGGGGTGTTCATCTTCGCGCCGAACGGCGACAGGATCGGCCAGATCCGGCTGCCGGAGATCTGCGCCAACCTCTGCTTCGGCGGGTCCAAGCGCAACCAGCTCTTCATGACGGCCAGCCAGTCGCTGTATTCCGTCTTCGTCGAGACGACGGGCGCGCACATCACCTGAGCTGGCGAACCCTTGGGCGAGTGCCCGATGCGATATTGGCATGCCCCGGCTTTGCCGGGGCGTGCTGCACGGCGGCGAGAGTCGCCGGGCCGGGGCCGACCCGGCCCGGAAGATGTCGCTGATCTCGGCGCCGTGCGCGGCCGTCGCGGAGCCGTCCCGGATACGGCCACAACTTGGCCAGGACATGGTCAAGGACATGGCCGGGGCAGCCTGTTGCGCGCGGCACGCCTGCCGCTATAGTGCCGGCAAAGACTGCGGGCGCCGAGCGGGTCGACGGAGGGACAATGGCGGAAAAAGAGCACGAGCACGGCCTGTACGGCGGCGAGCATCCGCCGCACGGTCAGGAGGAAACGCACGACCGGATGAACGCCGAGATCGTCGCGGACCGCGAGTGGATGTTCGCCGCCTTCGTCCGCTGGAGCGCCTGGACGGTCATCCTGATCATCCTGATTCTCTCCTTCCTGGCGTTGACGCAAACCTGAGGCCGGGCCGAGGTCCGGCCGCATCCTTCTGGCGGCCGGGTCGCCTGCGATCGGCCGTTCCGCCCCTCCCGCCGCGAGAGACGCCATGAAGATTGCCATTCCCAAGGAGAGCCGCGAGCACGAGACCCGGATCGCGGCGACGCCCGAGACCATCAAGAAGTTCGTCAAGGCGGGCAGCGAGGTCGTCGTCGAGCGCGGCGCCGGACGCGCGTCCAGCGTCCCGGACGGCGAATTCGAGGCGGCCGGCGCGACGCTGGCCGACGGCTTCGCAGGCACCATCGGCGGCGCAGAGGTCGTTCTGAAGGTCCTGCGCCCGACGGCGGAGGAGGCCGAGCACTTCGAGAGCGGGCAGAAGCTCTTCTGCATCATGATGGCGCATGCCGAGCCCGAGGTCATGCAGAAGCTCGCCGACAAGGGCGTCGACGTCTTCGCCATGGAGCTGATGCCGCGCATCAGCCGCGCCCAGTCGATGGACGTGCTGTCCAGCCAGGCGAACATCGCTGGCTACAAGGCGGTGCTGGAGGCCGCCAACCTCTACGCCAAGGGGTTTCCGCAGATGATGACGGCGGCGGGCACGGTGGCGCCCGCCAAGGTCTTCGTCATGGGGGTCGGCGTCGCCGGGCTGCAGGCCATCGCCACGGCGCGCCGGCTGGGCGCCATCGTCAGCGCGACCGACGTGCGCCCGGCGACCGAGGAGCAGGTCGCCTCGCTCGGCGCCAAGTTCATCGCCGTCAAGAACGACGAGTTCGAGCAGGCGCAGACATCCGGCGGCTATGCCAAGGAGATGTCCGACGACTACAAGCGCCAGCAGGCCGAACTGGTCGCCGGCCACATCGCCAGGCAGGACATCGTCGTCACGACGGCGCTGATCCCGGGTCGCAAGGCGCCGGTGCTGGTCACGGCCGAGATGGTCGCCTCTATGAAGCCCGGATCGATCCTCGTCGACCTGGCCGCCGAACAGGGCGGCAATGTCGAGGGCGCCAAGCATGGCGAGGTGGTCACGACGGATGGCGGGCAGATCATCATGGGGCATGCCAACGTGCCGGGCCGGATCGCCGCCGACGCGTCGGCGCTGCTGGCGCGCAACCATTTCAACTTCCTCTCGCCTTTCACCGGCGAGGGCGGCGCGCTGGAGCTGAAGGACGATGACGAGCTCGTCAAGGGCATCCGCCTGACCAAGGACGGCAAAGTGGTTCACCCGAACTATGCGGACGAGGCGGGCGCGGAGACGGCGGGCGCGGACCGGGCGGGCGGGGACGACACGGGCGCGGACAGGGCGGGCGCGGACAGGACGGGCAAGGAGGGCTGAGCCATGGCATCGGTCGAGCAGATCAGGGAGGCTGCCACGCAGCTTTCCGAGGCGGCGCGCTACCTCGCCGAGATGGCGCGCGAGGCCGAGCTTGCCGGGGCGACGGCGGCCGAGGCATCGGGGGCGGCGGGTCACGGGGCCGGCCTCGACCCGATCGTCTTCCAGCTGTCGATCTTCGTGCTGGCCTGCTTCGTCGGCTATTACGTGGTCTGGTCGGTGACGCCGGCGCTGCACACGCCGCTGATGTCGGTCACCAACGCGATCTCGTCCGTCATCGTCGTCGGCGGGCTGATCGCCATCGGCGCCGGCGTTGACGAGGGCGGCACGACGCTGACGCGCTTCCTCGGCTTCGTCGCGGTGCTGCTGGCCAGCGTCAACATCTTCGGCGGCTTCCTCGTGACCGAGCGCATGCTGGGCATGTACAAGAAGAAGGGATAGCCGGGGCATGGCCAATATCGCTGCATTCGCCTATCTCGTCGCGGGCGTACTGTTCATCCTGGCGCTGCGCGGTTTGAGCCACCCGACGACCAGCGTCCGCGGCAACCGCTTCGGCATGATCGGCATGGGCATAGCCGTGCTGGTCACGCTGATCTTCTTCCCGCCGGATGGCGTGCTGGCCTGGCTGCTGATGATCGTCGCCGTCGGCATCGGCGGCGCGGTCGGCGCGACGATCGCCAGGCGCATCGAGATGACCAAGATGCCGCAGCTGGTGGCGTTCTTCCACTCGCTGGTGGGCCTCGCCGCGGTCTTCGTCGCCGCCGGCGCGCTCTATTCGCCGACCGCCTTCGGCATCGGCGTGCCCGGCGACATCGCCGGCGGCAGCATCGTCGAGATGGGCGTCGGCGTCGCCATCGGCGCCATCACCTTCACGGGCTCGGTGATCGCCTTCGCCAAGCTCGACGGGCGGATGTCGGGCGCGCCGATCATCCTGCCCTCGCGGCATCTGATCAACATCGCGCTGGCGGTCGGCATCGTCGTGATGGTCGTGCTGCTGATCACCACCCAGTGGACCGGCTGGTTCTGGCTGGTCGCCCTCGCGGCGATGGCGCTCGGCGTGCTGATCATCATCCCGATCGGCGGCGCCGACATGCCGGTCGTGATCTCGATGCTGAACTCGTATTCGGGATGGGCGGCGGCGGCGCTGGGCTTCACGCTCGGCAATACGGCGCTGCTGATCACCGGCTCGCTGGTCGGCTCGTCGGGCGCGATCCTCAGCTACATCATGTGCCACGGCATGAACCGCTCGTTCATCAGCGTGATCCTGGGCGGCTTCGGCGGCGAGACCACGGCGGCCGGGGGCGGCGGCGAGGACCGGCCGGTCAAGCGCGGCTCGGCCGACGACGCGGCCTTCATGATGCAGAATGCGGGGTCGGTGATCATCGTGCCCGGCTATGGCATGGCGGTGGCGCAGGCGCAGCACGCGTTGCGCGAGATGGCCGACAAGCTGAAGGCGAACGGCGTCGAGGTGAAATACGCGATCCATCCGGTCGCCGGGCGCATGCCCGGCCACATGAACGTGCTGCTGGCCGAGGCGAACGTGCCCTATGACGAGGTCTTCGAGCTCGAGGATATCAACTCCGAGTTCAGCCGCACCGACGTGGTCTATGTCATCGGCGCCAACGACGTCACGAACCCTTCCGCCAAGACCGACCCGAACTCGCCGATCGCCGGCATGCCGGTGCTGGACGTCGAGAAGGCGAAGACGGTGCTGTTCGTCAAGCGCTCGCTCGGCTCGGGCTATGCCGGCATCGACAACCCGCTGTTCTTCATGGACCAGACCATGATGCTGCTGGGCGACGCGAAGAAGATGACCGAGGACATCGTCAAGGCGATGGACTGAGCGCTGCGGCGCAGCGTCCGGCGCTCGCCTGGAGCGTCGACCCGAGGATGCAGGACTGTCCCGCCAGGACGGACCCGCCACGGCGCCCCGCACTGTGCGCGAGGTCGTTTTATGAGTGGTTGGCCGTGGCGAAGGCGCCGGCTGGCTCCTGAAACAGCCGCCATCCGCGCTCTACGGCACCTGCCTGGAGTGCTTGCCACGGAGCCGGATCGGGAAGAAATATGGCCCCCGCCTCGGGGGAGGGGCGGGGGCCATCGCGCGTGCACCTTCAGGGGGATTACGGTGCACGGCGAAAGTTCAAAAGACGCTTCTTGCAGCTACAACGTAGCGCCCCACGGAAGGTTCCGGCCGATGCGAAAAAACTTCGCCGAAACGCGCGGCCGGCCCGGCGGGACGGCTGCGCGATGAGCCGAAGCGGCGCGGCGGTGCCGAACCGCGCGGCGTTCGAGCTGCCGGACGGGATCGTCTACCTCGACGGCAACTCGCTCGGCCCGCTGCCGCGGGTCGCCCGGGCGCGGCTGGAACGGACGGTGGCGGAGGAATGGGGCGGGCTGCTGATCCGGGGCTGGACCGCGGCCGGTTGGATCGACCTGCCGGCCCGGGTGGGCGACCGGATCGCCGGTCTGATCGGCGCGCCGCCGGGCAGCGTGATGGCCTGCGACTCGACCAGCGTGAACCTCTACAAGGTGCTCTCGGCCGCGCTGGCGATGCGGCCGGGGCGGCGCGTCGTGCTGTCCGACAGCGGCAACTTCCCGACGGATCTCTATGTCGCGCAGGGGCTGATCGCTTCCTGCGGCGAGCGGTACGCGCTGCGTGTCGTCGATCCCGAGGAGGTGGCGGGCGCGATCGACAAGGACGTCGCGGTGCTGATGCTGACCGAGGTCGACTATCGCACCGGCCGGCTGCACGACATGGCCGCGCTGACGGCGCGGGCGCATGCGGCCGGCGCGCTGGCGGTCTGGGACCTCGCCCATTCGGCGGGTGCGCTGCCGGTCGACCTGACCGGCGCCGGCGCGGATTTCGCGGTCGGCTGCGGCTACAAGTACCTGAACGGCGGCCCGGGCGCGCCGGCCTTCCTGTATGTCAGGCCGGAGCATGCCGGTGCCGTGCAGCCGCGGCTTTCCGGCTGGATGGGGCATGCGGCGCCCTTCGCCTTCGACCCGGACTATCAGCCGGCGGAAGGCGTCGGGCGGATGCGGGTCGGCACGCCGCCGATCCTGTCGCTGGCGGCGCTGGATGCGGCGCTCGAGCTCTGGGAGGGAGTCGACATGGCCGAGGTGCGGGCCGGTTCGATCGCGCTCTCGGACCTTTTCATCGCCGAGGTCGAGGCGCGCGCGCGGGCGCATGGCCTGCGCCTCGCCTCGCCGCGGGACGCGGCGCGCCGCGGCAGCCAGGTGTCGTTCCACTGCCCGGAGGGCTATGCCGTCATGCAGGCGCTGATCGCGCGGGGCGTGATCGGCGACTTCCGCGCGCCCGACCTGATCCGCTTCGGCTTCGCCCCGCTCTACAACACCGAGGCCGACTCGGTTGCGGCGGCCCGGCAGCTGGCCGCGGTCCTCGACGATCGGGCCTGGGACCGGCCGGAATACCGGACCCGCGCGAAGGTGACCTGAGGGTCAGCCGGGGAACGGCCAGGGTCCGAGGTAGCCGTGCAGCAGGCCGACGACGACGAAGACGGCGACAGTCACGACGATGTGCAGCGCCAGGCCCTTCGACGTCGCCTCCGGCAGCGGGCCGCGCGGGCCATCGCGCCGGTTGGTGCCGATCACCGCCACCACGGCCCAGGCGAGAAGCCCGACGAAGAGGACGATCGACGCGAGGTCGCCGTTCACCAGCAGATGCGCGACCGCCCAGGTCTTCACCCCGGTCAGCTGCGGGTGCCGGATGCGCCGGCGCACCGGGCTGGCGAACGACCCGGCAATGAAGATGAAGACCGCCAGCACCATCAGCAGGTTGTTGACGTGCCAGAGCCAGGGCGGCGGGTTCCAGACCGGAATGAAACCGGCGCCGCGATAGCCGACGACCATCATGGCGACGGCGACGAGCGTCAGGATCGCGATGGCGCCCTTCCACGGACCCTCGCCCATCCGGGCGACGGCGGCGGCGCGCTGTCCGGGCGCCATGATCTTTTCCAGGTGCGTCGCCCACCAGAGCAGCAGTCCGAGGATCAGCAGGATCATGCGAGTTCGGCCTCCATCGCGCGGATCGCCTCGGCCTGCGCCAGCAGGCGGCGGGCGGTGGCGGCATGCAGGTTCTCGACGATGCGGCCGTCGACCACGGCGACGCCCTGTCCGGCGGCCTCGGCCTCGGCGAAGGCGGCGAGGTCTTTCTCGGCGGTCTCGATCTCTTCCGGCGAAGGCCCGAAGACCTCGTTGGCGATGGCGAGCTGGTCCGGATGGATCAGCGTCTTGCCGTCGAACCCCATCTCGCGCCCCTGCCGGCAGGCGGTGCGCAGGCCGTCGAGGTCGCGGAAGGCGTTGTGGACGCCGTCGAGGATGGCCAGCCCGCCCGCCCGCGCCGCCAGCACGCAGGTGCCGAGCGCCGTCAGCAGGGGCGCGCGATCGGGCGTCTGCACGGCGCGCAGCTCGGCGGCGAGATCGTTGGTGCCCATGACCAGGCAGGCGAGCGACGGCGATGACCGCACGATCTCGCGGATGTGCAGCACGCCCTGCGGTGTCTCGATCATGGCCCAGAGCGGGATCGGTTCCGCGCCCGTGCCGATCCGCATCTCGGCGTCGCCGAGCGCCGACGCCGCGCCGACCTTGGGCACCAGGATGGCGTCCGGCCGGCAGTCCGCCGCCATCGCCAGATCGTCCGCGCCCCAGGGGGTGTCGAGCCCGTTGACGCGGATGACGACCTCGCGCCGGCCGAAGGCGCGAGCGCGCACGGCCTCTGCCACCGTCTGGCGCGCGGCGGGCTTTTCGGCCGGGACGACCGCGTCCTCGAGGTCGAGGATCAGCACGTCGGCGGCAAGGCCCCGCGCCTTCTCCAGCGCGCGCGGCTTGGAGCCGGGCATGTAGAGCGCAGAGCGGCGCGGGCGGGATTGGTCTGGCATGATCCCCTCGAAACGAACGCGACCCTAGCGGCGCGCTGGCGGCCGGGCAAGCGGCGGACGCCGCGGGTCCATGCCGGGTCGCCGGGCGGGCGGCGCGCCGCTCTGGCGGCGCCGGCCGTCTCGGCCTAAAAGCGCGAGGGAGGTTTCGCCATGCCCTTGCCCGCCCCGGTCCTCGATCCGCCCTTCAACACGGTGCGCCTCAGCCATACCGCGCTCGACGTGACCGATCTCGACGCGGCCGAGGCGTTCCATGTCGGCATGCTCGGCCTGCAGGTGACGGCGAAGACGGGCGACACGCTCTGCCTGCGCGGGCTGGAGGAGCGCGGCCACCATTGCCTTGTGCTGCGCCGGGCGGACGCGCCGGGCTGCGGTGCGCTGGCGTTCAAGGTCTGGTCCGAGGACGATCTCGACCGCGCCGCGGACTGGTTCGCCGGGCAGGGGCTGCCGGTCGCCTGGGTCGAACGGCCGCACCAGGGGCGGACGCTGGCCGTGGCCGACCCGCAGGGCGTGCCGCTCGAGTTCTACCGCCGGATGGAGCGGCTGCCGCACGTCCACCAGCGCTATGGCCTCTATCGCGGCGTGCGGCCGCTGCGCATCGACCACTTCAACTGCTTCTCGCCGGACGTGGACGGGGCGGTGGCCTTCTGGGGCGCCATGGGCTTTCGCGTGACCGAGTACACGCGAGGACGCCGCGACGGGGCGGCTCTGGGCGGCCTGGATGCACCGCAAGGGCGGGCGTGCACGACATCGCCTTCACCAACGGGCGCGGGCCGCGGCTGCACCACCTGGCGTTCTGGGTGCCGACGCCGCTGGCCATCATCGACCTGCTCGACCTGATGGCGACCAGCGGCTATGTGGCGAACATCGAGCGCGGGCCGGGGCGGCACGGCATCTCGAATGCTTTCTTCCTCTATGTGCGCGACCCGGACGGGCACCGGGTCGAGCTCTACTGCTCGGACTACCAGACCGTCGACCCCGACCACGAGCCGATCCACTGGGACCTGAAGGACCCGCAGCGCCAGACGCTGTGGGGCGCGCCGGCGCCGCGCAGCTGGTTCGAGGAGGGAACGCCGTTCTCGGGCGTCGAGGCCCGCGAGCCCGCACTGGCGGCGCAGCCGATCGTGGCGCCCTGAGGGCGGTCCCGCACCGCTCCCCTGCCGCGGCCGCGCCGGCGTCGAGGTTCCGCAAGCCCACCCCCCCCGCGGCGCGGAACCGCCCTCAGGGCGCGGTATGCGCCAGGACGGGAAGATCGGTCCCGACGAGCGCACAGCTGCCGCAGAGCCAGAGGGCCGCGCCCTCGATCAGCGCCCCGTCGCGCATGCGCTCGGCCGCGGCGCGGCCGGCGGACAGCGCCTCTGCGACCTCCTGCGGGGCGAGCCGGCCGACGGCGACCGTGACCGGCCGGTCGCCGAGGTCGCTGTCGGGGGCGAGCTCGCGTGCCGGGCGGCGCCGGATGGCGGGGTGGCCCGGCAGGTCGACGGCATTGGCGACCAGCGTCGCGGCGGCATCGGCCCCGGCCGCCGTGCGCGCCAGCACGGTGACGGCGTCGGCGATCCCCAGCGAATGGCTGCGGCCGCGCCAGCCGGAGGTGGCGATGCCGCGGACCGGGCTGTCGCAGGGAACGCCGATGCGCGCCGTCAGATCCGGTCCGCCGGCGGCGACGATCTCGGCGCCGGGCGTCAGCCAGAGCGCGGCGTCGCCGCCATTGTTGACATAGGCGCGCTGCAGCCGCCGGCCGGCGGTCATCGCCGCGAGCACGTGGTCGGCGACGGCGCCGGCGACGGCGGCCATCGGCGTGACGAAGGCAGGCGCATGCGGCGCCGTGGCGCGGAGCATGGCGGCGGCGACAGGGCCTGAGAGGCTGCCCGATGGCGGCGCATGGCGGCCTCCCCCCCTCCCCATCCCTCCCCCACGAGGGCGGAGAGCGCCGGTCGCGCCCGGCGGGGCCGGCCGGCCGCCTTCGGCGGACAGGGTGGTCTGCTGCCCGACCGGCGCCATGGCCATGCGTGCCGGTGCCGGTGCCGGTGCCGGTGCGGGTGCCGGTGGGCGGACCCGGCCGACAGGTGTGCGGAGCAGCGGCAGGACGGCGACGAGGTCGTCGAGGATCGGGCAAAATGCCGACCAGGCCTGCCGGTAGGCGGCGATCACCTCTGCCTCCGGGCCGACCGCCTCGAGGATCAGGTCGATCGGTCCGTGCTGGAAGTGCAGGCGTCCGCCGGGCAGGCGCGCCGCCGCCGGTCCGTTCACCCGGCGGCCCTGACCTGCGTCGCGCTGGCGTATTCGCCGCCGCTCGCCAGAATGTCCTCCAGGCTGCGGACGTGGTCGTCATGGCCGCCGAGCGCGCGGTAGGCCTCGCGCCGCATGGTGAACTCGATCGGCGCGACCAGCGCCGGGGTAGGGACATAGCCGAAGGCGCGGTCTGGCGTGCGCAGGACGTCGACCATCAGCGTGATGCCGCCGCCCGGCCAGACATAGACGGGCGCGCCGCCGCAGGTGACATGCGCCTGCAGCCCGTGTACGGATCGCGTCAGCTCGACCGGGTTCTGCGTGACGCCGGCGCGGAGCGACCCGCCGGCGCCGCCCATGAAGAGGACGGTGCAGAGCGCCGGCTCGCAGTTCTCGTCGATCAACTCGACCGAGCGGCGGAGCGCGTCGGGCAGCGGCGCAGGCCGCGGCACGAGGTTGTCGTCGAGCACGTAGTAGGCGGACTGCTCGCCGGTGGTCGAGACCATCAGCATCGTCAGGCCGGGGCGCGCGCCCTTCTTCGGATTCCAAGGCCCCAGGATCACCAGCGGGTCGTCGATGTCGGCGCCGCCCCAGCCCTGGCCGGGGCCGGCGACGCGGAAATAGCGGCCCGGGGTGGAGCGGCGCCCCTTGATGCGGATGCCGGTGTCGGGCCAGCCGAGCACCTTGCCGGCCTGGTGCTCGGAGACGACCCCGGTGATGTGGTCGTCGACGACGACGACCTCGTCGACCAGGCCGTGCCACTGGGCGGCGAACATGCCGATGGCGGCCGAGCCGCAGCCGACGCGCATCCGGCGCTCGGGCCGGCCGTCGACGACAGGCGGCCGCCCCGCCTGGACGACCACGTCATGGCCGCCGTCGATCGCCAGTTCGACCGGCTCGCGGTTGCAGAGGGCCAGGAGCGCCGCGCAGGTGACGCGGCCCTCGGCCTTCTCGCCGCCGGTCAGGTGGCGGACGCCGCCGAGGCTGAGCATCTGGCTGCCGTACTCGGCGGTGGTGACATGGCCGACCGGCTGGCCCTCGACGCGCACGGTCGCCTGCTCCGGCCCGAGATGGCGGTCGGTGTCGATCTTCACCTTGACGCCGCAATAGCTGAAGATGCCCTCGGTCACGACGGTGACCAGGTCGGCATCGGCGACCTGCCTGCTGACGATGAAGGGGGCGGGCTTGTAGTCGGGATAGGTCGTGCCGGCGCCGATGCCGGTGACGAACCGGGCGGGCCGGCCTGGACCGGGTTGCCGTCCCAGTCGCCGCCGCGCCATCGAGGAAGGGGACGACGTCGCCGCCCTCCTCGACCGTCCGCTCGAGCATCGTCAGCGGGTCGACGCGGACGATCCGCCCGCCCTCGTTGGCATAGCGGTCGCAGGCGCCGGCCTGGCCCTCGGCGACGTAGCACATGACCGGGCAGGCGTCGCAGCGGATCTTCTCGGGGCGGGGGGGTAAATCGGCCATCAGGCATCATCCCCGGCCCGGCGCCCGCCCGCAGGCTGCCCGGCGATGCCTGCGGGCGTGCCATGCGTCTGGCCCAGCCTCGCCAGAAAGGCCTTGCCGTCCAGACCGGTCAGGCGGATCGAGACGACGTCTCCCGCCCAGAGCAAGCGCAGGGGAATCCACCTGACCCTGCGGCTCGTCGCGCGCAAGGTGACGCGCTGAATGGCATCGAGGCCCGGGTAGTCGACCCCGGTGACGGCTTCGAGCTCGCCGAGAGGTATCGAGACGCCGATCGACAGGAAGCAGATGCGGTCTGCCGTGATCCGAACCTCCTTCACGAGGACGTGGCTCGCGAGCGGAATCCCGGCCGCCGCGAGGAGGCCGAGCAGGATGGCCAAGCTGCCGGTCGCCAACCGCCACGTCGGGGACCCAGGCGGGAATCGAGGCGAATGCGATCAGGAGAGTGGCCATC
>CAVUWP010000003.1:0-53248 GCA_963745085.1 uncultured Alphaproteobacteria bacterium
CTTCGCCGCAAGCGCGGCGGGCATCTGTTCTCGAAGATGCGCTTCGTCTCGGCCCAGATCGACGCCTATCTGACGGACGGCGCCTGGCTGCGGCTGGCCAGCCACGCCAATGCCATGGCCGACCGGCTGGCGGCCGGGCTGAGGGGGGCCGGCGCCCGCGTGCTGAACGCGGCCGGCGCCAACATCATCTTCGCCGAGATCACGCTGGACCAGCATCGCCGCCTCGATGCCGCCGGCGCGCGCTACTACACCGTTTCGCCAGTCGACCCGGCAGGCGCTGGCCAGCAGCGCATCAAGGTGCGGCTCGTCGCGAGCTTTCGCACGACCGAGGCGGATGTCGACGACTTCGTAGCGGCGCTGACCGGCTGACGCCGCTGCCGGACGCTTTCTGTCGCCGCGCAGACGGTTGAAACAACAGCATTGCGACAACTTTAGACAAAGTAGCTTAAACTTATCATTCGTTAACGCACTCCTGCGATGGTTGTTCGTCGACGGCAACGGGGGTTGATCGGAGGCTTGCATTTGGCCTGCGATCGGGCCAAATGAGCGACGCTTTCGCGATCTGCCTGACTGTCCGTCTCTCGGGGCTGCCGGTCTACTGACTCGCAGCCGAAGCCGCGGCACCGGGCGCGCGGTAACTGACTAAGGAGATGCGGACATGCCGAAGGGCACCGTAAAGTGGTTCAACCCGACCAAGGGTTTTGGTTTCATTCAGCCCGATGCGGGCGGCAAGGATGTCTTCCTGCACGTTTCGGCCGTCGAGCGCGCCGGACTTCAGCCGCCGGCGGACGGCCAGAAGGTCAACTACGAGCTCGAGACTGGCCGCGATGGCCGGACGTCCGCCGGGAATTCTCGAGTACATCTGAGAGCTTCGCTCCTGTTGAGCCGAACAGACCCGCGGAGCCTTGCTCCGCGGGTTTTTTTGCCGCCAGGCGACGACCCCTTCGCAGCCGCACAAAAGCGCTTGCGCTGCGGAACCGGCAATGTCAGGAAAGGGTTCGAGCCTCGTCGCGCAGTTATGTTGCGCAAGATTGTTTCAGCGGAGGGACGAGATGGACGCGGTCGCCACGACGGAGCAGAAGGATCTCTATGATGTGGGCGAGATCCCGCCGCTCGGCCATGTACCGGCGAACATGCACGCCTGGGCGATCCGTCGCGAACGGCACGGCGAGCCCGAACAGGCGATGCAGCTGGAAGTCGTCGACACGCCGCAGATCGATAGCCAGGAGGTGCTGGTTCTGGTGATGGCCGCCGGCGTCAATTACAATGGCGTCTGGGCGGGGCTCGGCACGCCGGTCTCGCCCTTCGACATCCATGGCGCGCCCTATCACATCGCCGGCTCGGACGCTTCGGGCATCGTCTGGGCGGTCGGCGACAAGGTCAAGCGCTGGAAAGTCGGGGACGAGGTGGTGATCCACTGCAACCAGGACGATGGCGACGACGAGGAGTGCAATGGCGGGGACCCGATGTTCTCGCCCAGCCAGCGCATCTGGGGCTATGAGACGCCGGACGGCTCGTTCGCGCAGTTCTGCCGGGTGCAGGCGCGCCAGCTGATGCCGCGGCCCAAGCACCTGACCTGGGAAGAGTCGGCCTGCTACACGCTGACGCTCGCCACAGCCTACCGGATGCTGTTCGGCCACAGGCCGCACACGCTGAAGCCCGGGCAGAACGTGCTGGTCTGGGGCGCGAGCGGCGGGCTCGGCTCCTATGCTATCCAGCTCGTCAACACGGGCGGCGCCAATGCCATCGGGGTGATATCGGACGAGACCAAGCGCGACTTCGTGCTCGGCCTCGGCGCCAAGGGCGTGATCAACCGCAAGGACTTCAGTTGCTGGGGAGAGATGCCGCAGGTCGGCACGCCCGAGAACAAGGCGTGGTTCGCCGAGGTGCGCAAGTTCGGCAAGGCGATCTGGGACATCACCGGCAAGGGCGTGAACGTCGACCTGGTGTTCGAGCACCCGGGCGAGGCAACCTTCCCGGTCAGCGTCTTCGTCGTCAAGCGCGGCGGCATGGTCGTAATCTGCGCCGGCACGACGGGTTACAAGCTGACCATGGACGCGCGCTATCTCTGGATGCATCAGAAGCGCGTTCAGGGCAGCCACTTCGCCAACCTGATGCAGGCGAGCCAGGCCAACAAGCTGATGATCGAGCGCCGCCTCGACCCCTGCATGTCCGAGGTCTTCGAGTGGCGCGACATCCCGCGCGCGCACACGAAAATGTACCGCAACGAGCACAAGCCGGGGAACATGGCGGTGCTTGTCTCGGCGCCGACAACGGGCCTGCGCACGGTCGAGGACGCCCGCGAGGCGCTCGGCTGAGCAGCCGGGCTGCCCGACCGATGAGGCACGGGCGAAAGGCCGGGCGACCGGCCTTTCGCTGACCGCTCAGCCGCACTCTCGGATGGCGGGTCGTCCCCTGTCGCTGCAAAGCGCCTGTCCGTGCGCATTGCGTCGTCGTCACCGGCCAGGCAGAGGACGGCCTTGGCGACGTCGTCAGGGCTCGCCGATCCGCCATCGGGCACTCGCCAGCAGCTCGCGGTGTCAGCGCGAGGCGACGCGGTCGATCAGCGGCGTGATGCGGCGGACCGTTGCGCGCCGGTTAATGCTGCTGGCGGCCTGCGTCTGTTCCTTCAGGAAGCGTTCGCCATAGCCCTGCACGACCAGGTTCTCCGGCGGAATGTCGAAATACTCGGTCAGCGCCAGGGCGACCGCTTCGGCACGCCGGTCCGAGAGGGCCAGGTTCATCACGTTCGAGCCGACGGCGTCGGTGTGCCCCTCGACGAGGAAGATCTCGCGCGGGTTCTCGCCGATGACCTTCGACATCATGCGACCCAGCGCCGTGAGCTCGTCGACCTCGGAGCGCTGGATCGCCGCCGAGCCGCTGCTGAAGTTGATCGGCAGGTCGACGGCAGGCACGAGCGTGCGCAGCTGCTCGACCTCGCGCACCGCCTGCAGCGGATAGCTCCGCTCGAGCTGGTAGACCGGCTGCGCCTGCAACGTTCGGCGCAGCGCGTCCGGGTCGGCGCCGGCATAGTCGACGGTGCCGCCGCGATGCGCGGTGGCGGGCGGCAGTTGCTGCTGCCAGTCGGAATAATCGTAGAGCTCTTCCGGCGTCTGCTCGAGCAGCACGATCTCCTGGCCGTCCGGTGTGATCCTGGTGCGGCGCAGGATGAACCCGCCCTGGTTGCGCACGGTCACGACCTGGCTGCCGTCCTCGCGCGTCACCGTCTGCCGGGTGACACCGCCGTCGAAGGTCTCGGTCTCGACCCGCGCGCCCGGTTGGCGCAATAGCTGGGTCTCGTCCTTGCGGACGAAGAACTCGCCGCCGCGCTCGACCACCACGCGGTCGCCCTGGTCCTGCACGAGGCGCCCGCCAAGCACCGGCACCAGCGCGCCGACCACCGCGCCGCCCGCGGCTGCGCCGAGATACTTCCAGACGTTGTTGCTGTCGTCCTCGTCGACCTCCTCGGTCGCGCTGCGCGCCGTCGCTTCGGTGACGACCTCCTCCTGGACGTCGATCGCCTGGGCCTCCTGCAACTGGCTCTGGAGATCGGCGGTCTGCTGGCGCAGCGCGTCGAGCTGCTGCTGGAGGTCCTCGTTCGTGGTTGTCTCCTGCACGACCACGTCCTCGCCGGCGGCCGCGGCCTCCTCGACGTTCTGCTCGGTCACGCCGGCCTCGGTCGCCTGGCCCCCGCCCGCCTGATCCGCGCCCGCCTGGCCTCCGCTCGCCTGCGGCTCGCTGGCGGCCTGCGGCTCCGCCGTCGCGGTTGGGGTCGCGGCTGGGTTCTGCGTCGCCTGCGCCTCGCTGCCGGCCTGCGGCTGCGCCTCGATCGCCCCTGCTGGGGCTTCGGCTCCGGCCTGCGGCGGCGACGTTCCGTCCGTCGGTTGCTCGGCCGGTTGCTGCGTCGCCTGTTGTGCGTCGGCAGCGCTCTGCTGCTGGGGCTGAGTCTGCGCCTCGACGGGTGCGTTGGTGTCTGCCTGCGGCTGCGCCTCGGAGGGTGCGGCGGTGTCGGCCTGCGTCTCTGCACCTGCCTGGGACTGTGTACCGGTCGTCGCTTTGTCCTGGGCTTCGGCCGACGGCTGCGTCTCGGTGGCGGCGTCGGTGGCGGCGTCGGTGGCGGCGTCGGTGGCGGCCTCCGCGGCAGCCTCCCCGGAGCCTTCCGGGCTCTGCGCCTCCGCGTCCGTCTGCCGGTCGGTCGTCACGGCGCCGCTCTCCGTCGCCTGGGCCTCGACCTCGGCGCCAGGGGCGGCCTCTGTCTGCGCCTCGGTCGCGTTCCCGCCCGCCTGGGGTTGTTCGACCGCCGGCGCCTGCTCTGCCGCCTGACCCTGCTCGGCCGGCTGCGCCGCGCCGTCGGCCGAGGTCTCAGCCTCTTCGGCTGCGGGGGCATCGGTCGCTCGATCGGCGGGCTTGTCGGCCGGTTCCGACCGGTCCGCCTGGTCCTCGCCGGCGGCCTGCGCCTCGGTCGCCGCCGGCTCGATCGAGCCATCATCCCGCACCTCGGCGGCGGCGGCCTGCTCGCCCGCGGGCTGCTGCTCGCCCTGGACCTGATCGGCTGGCTGCTCGGCGACCGCCTGCGCCAGCCGCAGCTCGGCGGCGCCGGCATGCGCCCCGGCAAACGACAGCGAGACGATGATCGCCGTGCTCGCCCGGAGGACGCTGATGGAGTTTCTCATCGGGTTACCTGTCAACTGACGTGGAATGCCGCAAGCGAACGCGTGACCGTCGCCGTCCGTTGCAGCAGCGCCGGCCGATGCCATGTGAAATCCAAGGCATAAAGGAAGAGCCAGCAATGAGATGCCGCGTCTTGGCGGCGGCAGTCGCGCTCGCGACAGCGATCGCATGGTCCGGTTCGGCCGCGGCAGACGCCGTGCCCTACCAGGTGAATGGCCAGAGCTTCGAGGGGTACTTCGCGGGCGCCGGAAACGCCAAGGGCCTCGTCCTCATCGTTCCCGACCGGCGTCGGGCGAGCCGAGCACAAGGCCCAGCGGCGTCGTCGGCACGCATCGCCGGCCTTCCGCAACTGGTTCCTCGGTCAGTAGACGAGACTCGGCAGCCAGAGCGCCAGCCCGGGGAAGGCCAGCAGGATGGCGATCATCGCCAGCATCATCAGGACGAACGGCAGCGATCCCCAGACGACGTCGTTGAACCTGCCGCCGCGTTCGCGGATGCCCTGGACGACATAGAGGTTGACGCCGATCGGCGGGGTGATCAGCGCCGTCTCCATCAGCACGGTGATCAGGATGCCGAACCAGACCGGGTCGTAGCCGAGCTGCACGACCAGCGGGAAGACCACCGGCACGGTCGTCAGCAGCATGGAGAGCGTCTCCATGAACATGCCGAGGATCAGGTAGAAGACGATCAGCGCGATCATGGTCTGGACCGGCGTCCAGCCGAGCGCGTCGATCCAGCCGATCAGCGCCTGCGTGACGCCGATGAAGCCGAGGATGAAGTTCAGGAAGACCGCCGCCAGGATGATCAGCATGATCATCGCGGTCGTGCGCATCGTGCCCTCGAAGGCTTCGCGCAGCATGCGCAATGCTCAGCGTGCGCGTGCCAGGCGGCGAGGATCAGCGCCATGACGACGCCGATGGCGGCCGCCTCGGTCGGCGTCGCGACCCCGGCGTAGATCGAGCCGACGACGGCGCCGAACAGCAGCAGCGGCGGCAGCAGGTCCGGCAGCACGCGGATGCGCCGGCGCCAGCTGGTCTCGGCCCGGTCGCCGTCCCAGTCGCGCCGCACCAGGCAGGCGACGATGATGACGGCCAGGAACAGCCCGGCGAGCATCAGCCCTGGAATGATGCCGGCGAGGTACAGCTCGGGCACCGAGGTGTCGGTGATCAGCCCGTAGATGATCAGGTTGATCGACGGCGGGATCAGGATGCCGAGCGTGCCGCCGGCGGCCAGCGAGCCGAGGAACAGGCCCTCGTGATAGCCGCGCTTCTCGATCTCGGGATAGGCGACCGTGCCGACGGTGGCGGCGGTCGCGACCGACGATCCGGAGGTGGCGGCAAAGATCGCGCAGGACCCGATGTTGGCGTGCATCAGCCCGCCCGGCAGCCAGCACAGCCACTGCACGACGGCGTTGTACATGCGGCGCGCGATGCCGGCGCGCAGCATGATCTCGCCCAGCAGGATGAACATCGGGATGGCGACGAGGATGAACTCGCTGCTCTTGTCCCAGGTGAACTCGCCGATCGCCAGCCGGAGGCGCCCGCCCATGTAGATCTGGTCGAGCCCGAGCGACAGGATGCCGAGCACCGCGGCGACCGGCACGGCCGCCAGCACCAGCACCATCAGCGCGGCGACGATCCAGAGCGCCATCTAGCGGCCCGTCCCGGTGTCGCCGTGCAGGCTCTCGGCGACTTCCTCCTGCACAGTGCGCGTGCCGGCGATCGCCTGCACGGCGGGCGCGCCACCGACGACCAGGGCTGCCAGCGCGTAAAGGATCAGGAAGGCGAGGGAGATGATGAAGAAGACCAGGCCCGACAGCCAGACCGCCTGCGGGATCCATTGCGGCGTCGCCATGACCGAGACTGCGACGGAGTCACGCTCCCAGGAGGTGGCGAGCATGGCGACGCCCTTGACCGTCAGATAGGCCATGTAGAGCAGGAGGAGCGCCAGCCCGAGCAAGTCGAGCCCGGCGCGCAATGCCATCGGCAGCACATTGTAGAGCGCGTCAATGCGGATGTTCGACCGGGTCAGCAGGCAATAGGCATAGGCCCAGGTCGTCGCGCCGGCGAAGACATAGCCGGTGATCTCGTCCGAGCCGGACATGGTGACGCCGAGGATCTTGCGCGACAGCACGTCGACGGTGACCATCACGGCGGAGAGCAGCAGCGCCGCGCCGCCGATCCAGACAGCCCAGGCCGACACGCGGGTCAGCGCCCGGTGGATCGCGGCGAGCGCGCTCACGCGCGGCGCGCCGGGGCCGGAGATCCCCCTCCGGCCGACCTCGGATGCGATGGGCCGGGCAGGGGCAGGAAGGCGCGCCCGGCTGCCGGCGACCTTCGCCGCACCTTAGAGCGGCGCCTCGTGGCCGGCGATCTTGCCGACCGTCTCGTTCCACTCCTTGGCGCACGTCTCGCCACAGCGCTCGACAAAGCGCTTGAGGACAAAGTTCTGAATGACGTCGTTCAGCTTTGCCTCGTCCTCGGCGGACATCTCGACGGGCGTCATGCCGCCCGGCTCGCCGAGCGGGCAGGGGCCGGCGGCATTGCAGTCCATGCCCACCTGGTCGGCCTCGACCGTGTCCTTCCACATGTCGTCCTCGACCTCGGCCGCCTTGGTCTTGATCAGCTCCTGCGTTTCGGGCGAGAGCGCGTTCCAGGTGTCCTTGTTGATCGCCAGGAAGGTGGCGGAATAGCCGATCCGCGTGCGCAGGTTGGTGTTCGCCACCTGCCACCATTTCGCGTTGTAGGCGGGCTCGGTGCCGGTGATGCCGCAGTCGACGACGCCCTTCTCCAGGGCCGGCACGACCTCGGCGAAGGCGATCGTCACCGGCGTGCCGCCCAGCCCCTCGATGAAGTCGCCCTGCGTCGTCGAATAGCTGCGCACCTTCTTGCCGGCGATGTCCTTCAGGCCGACATTGTCCGGGTCCGCGAAATTGCACCAGAACTGCTGGCTGGGGAAAGTGTAGAGCATGATCAGCTCGGCGTTGTAGTTGTCGGCGAGCTCGCGCCGCAGCACGGGCTCGTAGGCCTCGGCCGCCTTGCGGTAGGTGTCGAGATCCTGGATCACGCCGCCGAGGTCCAACCCCTCCAGCGCCGGGCTGTCCTGGCTGGTATAGCTCGTCAGCGCATGCACGGCGTCATAGGTGCCGAGCTCGAGCAGGCGCATCACCTCGAAGCCCGAGATGCCGAGCTCGGTATACGGCTTGGCGTTGGCCGTGATCCTGCCGCCCGATGCCTCGGGCAGCACCTCGTTCCAGAGCCGGCTCTCGTGGTCCTGCCAGAGGGCGAGGTTGCCCCATGTGCCGACGACGACGAACTCCTTCTCGTCGATCTTGGACGTGTCGATGTCGGCGGCAATCGCCGGCATGGCGAGGCCAAGCGCCAGAGCGGCGCCAAGTGCGGTTCTCATTGTGTCTTCTCCCCGTGGTCATGCGGCGCTCTCGCGGCACCTCAAGGTGCGACGATAGACGCAGGCGGCGGCGCGAGCAAAGACCTATTGCGGAACCGCCGTGGTCTGCCGCGATCCCGTCAAATAGGCGACGACGGCGGGGTCGCTCAGCATCTCCTTGACCGCGCGCATCAGGGCGCCGTCGGTCTGGCGCGGGATCATCGCCGCAAAGCCCGATTTGTTGCGCCCGACGAACCGGCGTGTGCTGCCGTCCATCTCGACATCGAGGTCGATGACGGTCTCGATGGTCGCAAAGGTCGGCGTCGTCTTGGCGCCGGTCACCGCCAGCCCCAGGGCACGTGGCGCGTCATCGGAGATGGTCAGGCCGCGCTTTCGGAGCTCGCGCGCGGCGATGGCGATGGCGGCGTCCGTCCAGACGTGGTAGTTGCCGGCCCAGTCGATCCCTATCGGGTCATAGTACACGACCTCGGCGGTCGAGGGCTGGTTGTTGTATAGCCTCACGGCGTTGTCGGACTGGAATTCGGGGATCGGTTCGAAAGGGTTGCGGTCCGGATTCGGCGTGTGCACTCTCGGCCCGCAGGCCGTCAGTGCGGCCAGCACGACGATGGCAAGCATTCTGACAAGCATGGTTCCCTTTCGCCTTGGCGCGGCCATCCACCGCTTACGTAGCGTCATGATAGCACAGTTGCGGGGCGCGCCCGGGCCCGGCATTCCCGGCTTCACGGCGGCGGGTGCGACAGTTGGGGAGAAGCGGCGAGGGAGGGCGGCGTGAAGAACGGCGTGCCGGCATCGCTGGAGGAGTGGAAGGCCGCGCGGGCGGGCCCAAAGGGAGGAACGCGATGACCGTCGACCATGCGAGCCTTCGCGGCCAGCCCGTCGCGGCGATTCGAGAACGCATCCGGTCGGGCGCCTATCGCGGGCAGACGGCTGGGCTCGCGCCGGGTCGGCTGCAGGCGAACCTGGCCATCCTCGAAGGGGGGCTGGCCGACGACTTTCTGGCGTTCTGCCTGGCGAACGAGCGGCCGTGCCCGCTGGTCGGGATCACGCGGCGCGGCGATCCGGCGATGCCGGCGCTGGGCGAGATCGACATCCGCACGGACGTGCCGAGCTACAACGTCTATCGCGACGGCGCGCTGGCCGAGACCGTGCCGGACATCTCCGGGCTCTGGACCGGCGGGATGGTCGCCTTTGCGCTCGGCTGCTCGTTCACCTTCGAACGGGCGCTGGTCGAGGCGGGGGTGCCGATGCCGCACATCGCCGAGAACCGGACCGTGTCGATGTACAGGACGAGCTTGGCTCTGGTGCCGGCGGGGCCGTTCCGGGGCGAGATGGTCGTCTCGATGCGACCAGTCGCCGAAAAGGACCTGGCGACCGTCAACACGGTCTGCGACCGCTATCCCCACGCGCACGGGCGGCCGGTGCACGCCGGCGACCCGGCGGCGATCGGCATCTCCGACCTGGACCGGCCGGACTGGGGCGAGCGGACGCCCCTCGGGGGCGGCGAGGTGCCCGTGTTCTGGGCCTGCGGGGTGACGCCGCAGAACGTTCTGGCCGCGGTGCGACCGGCCATCTGCATCACGCACACGCCCGGTCGGATGCTGGTCACGGATGCGCCCGAGGACCGGATGCCGGACTTCGACCGCCGCATCGCCGAGGCCCCGGCGCACATCTGAACGGGCGCCGCGCGTCTCGCGGGATGCTCCGCCGGGTCAGCCGGCCTGCGTCCGCAGCGCCGCCGCCTCGGCGGCCAGCCGGGTGATGCCCTGCCAGTCGCCAGAGGCGACCATCGAGGTCGGCGCGACCCAGGAGCCGCCGACGCAGAGCGACGTTGCCGAGGCCGAGATAGGCGCGGCGCGTTGTCGAGGCCGATGCCGCCGGTCGGGCAGAAGGCGAGGCCGGCCAGCGGGCTCTGCCCAGGCCCGCAGCACCGGCGCGCCGCCGTTCGCCTCGGCCGGGAAGAACTTGAGGATCTCCAGCCCGCGCTCGGCGCCCGCCATCGCCTCGGTCGGCGTGGCGACACCCGGCAGCATCGGCAGGCCCGCCGCCTCGGCCGCGTCGAGGACGGCGGCCGAAAGGCCGGGCGAGACGCCGAAGCGGGCGCCGGCGGCGACGGCGGCCTTCACGTCGGCGGGCGTGCGCAGCGTGCCGGCGCCGACGACCGCCTCCGGGCGCGGCATCGGCCATCGCCCGGATCGCGTCGAGTGCCGCCGGCGTGCGCAGCGTCACCTCCAGCGCCGTCAGCCCGCCGGCGACCAGCGCGCGGGCGAGCGGCGCGGCGTGCCCGACCTCGCTCGACGACCAGCACGGGGATGACGGGGGCGAGGCGGCAGATCTCGGCGATGGTGATCGGTGTCGGTGGTCATCGGCTCAGCTCCCTGACGCGCTCGATCAGCCCTGTGGTGGAGGGGTCCGCCTCCACCGCGGCGCCGTCGCGCAGCGCCGGGATCAGCGCGCCAGCCAGCGCCTTGCCGAGCTCGACGCCCCACTGGTCGAACGAGTTCACGCCCCAGATCGCGCCCTGGACGAAGACCTTGTGCTCGAAGAGCGCGATCAGCCGGCCGAGCGAGAACGGGTCGAGCTCGCGGAAGAGGATCGTCGTCGACGGCCGGTCGCCGGGAAAGGTGCGGTGCGGCGCGAGGCGGGCGATCTCGTCCGGCGGCTTGCCCGCGGCCTCCATCTCGGCCCGGACCTCGTCGGCGGTGCGGCCGAAGGCCAGCGCCTGGCCCTGCGCGAAGCAGTTGGCGAGCAGCAGCGCGTGGTGCGCCAGGGTCGGCCGCGCGCGGCCGGGCGGCGGCGATGAAGTCGACCGGGATCGACGTCGGTGCCCTGGTGCAGCAGCTGGAAGAACGAGTGCTGGGCGTTCGTGCCGGGCTCGCCCCAGATGACCGGGCCGGTGGCGGCGGCGACGGCGCGGCCGTCGCAGCGTCACGCGCTTGCCGTTCGACTCCATGTCGAGCTGCTGGACATAGGCCGGGAAGCGTTCGAGCCGCTGGTCGTAGGGGATCAGCGCGACTGTCGGCCAGCCCATGGCGTTGCGCCGCCAGATGCCGACCAGCGCCAGCAGGACGGGCAGGTTCGCGCTCCAGCGGCGCCTCGCGGAAGTGCCGGTCCATCGCGGCGGCGCCGGCCAGGAAGGCGCGGAACCGCTCGGCGCCGATGCCGATGGCGAGCGAGAGGCCGATGGCCGACCAGAGCGAATAGCGCCCGCCGACCCAGTCCCAGAAACCGAAGACGCGGTCCGCGGGGATGCCGAACTCGGCGCAGCCGGCGAGGTTCGTCGAGACGGCGGCCATCTGCCCGCCGGCGTGCGGCCCGAGCCAGTCGCGCGCGAGGCGGGCGTTCGCCATGGTCTCGAGCGTCGTGAAGGTCTTGGAGCGAGACGATGACCAGCGTCCGCGCCGGGTCGAGGCCCGCCGACCGTGTCGGCGAAGTGCGCGCCGTCGACGTTCGAGACGAAGTGCAGCCGCGGCCCGTCGCAGTCCGGGCGGAGCGCGCGGGCGGCCATGGCCGGGCCGAGGTCCGAGCCGCCGATGCCGATGTTGACGACGTCGGCGATCGGCCCGCCGGCGCCGGCGACCCGGCCCGCGCGCACCGCCTCGGCAAAGCCGAGGAAGCGGTCGAGCGTGGCCGCGACGTCGTCGCCGGCGGGCGGCTCGGCGCCGCCGCGGAGCGCCATGTGCAGCACGGCCCGGCCCTCGGTCACGTTGATCGGCTCGCCCGCGGCCATGGCGTCGCGGCGCGCCTCGACCCCGGCGGCGCGGGCGAGCGCCGAGCAGGGCGTCGAGCGCGTCGCCCGTCGAGCTTTTCCTTGGAGAGGTCGATCGTCAGGTCGTCCTCGGCGGAAGCAGAGCGCCGCGAAGCGCCCCGGGTCGCGCGCGAAAAGCTCGCGCAGGGGCAGCGCTTTCAGCCGAACGGCTTGCGCGTGCACGGCCGCCCAGGCGTCTTCGAGATCCACGGCGCGCTCCGTCATGGGGCGGTATTCCCGTCAGCTTTTGCAACCGACGTTGCCGCAGAGTTCGGCGGGATTGCAAGGCTCGCGCGTTGCCCGCAGAACCAAACGCCCACACGGTGTGTCGGGGCGCGCGGCGCGGGCGCAGGAAGGAGGAGGCGTGAGGATCGGCGTGATCTCGGACACCCACGGCCTGCTGCGCCCCGAGGCCGAGGCGCGGCTGGCGGGTGTTGACCACATCATCCACGCCGGCGACATCGGGTCGCCGGAGATCGTGCCGCGGCTGCACAGGCTGGCGCCGGTGACGGCGGTCCGGGGCAATGTCGACACCGGTGCCTGGGCCAAGGCGTTTCCCGGAAAGGCCGTCGTGACACTGGCGGGGCGGCGGATCCACGTTCTGCACGACAGGGCCGAGCTGGACGTCGATCCCGTGGCGGACGGCCTGTCCGTGGTCATCTTCGGGCATTCGCACAGGCCGATGATCGAGACGGTGGACAGCGTGCTCTACCTCAATCCCGGCAGCGCCGGTGGCCGGCGCTTCAGCCTGCCGGTGACGCTGGCGACGCTGGAGCTGACCGGCGAGGCGGTCGAGGCGCAGATCCACGATCTGGGGCTCTAGATCAGCGTCCGAGCAGCCATGATCGCCACCCGCGCGACCGTCCACGCGTGGACGGCCCGTAAGCGGCTGAATTTGCTTATAGTCATCGAAGGCGCCAGACAGGTGCCGCGCCGCCGCGGGGGCAGGGGTCAGCTCAGCCAGCGCTTGCGGCGGCGATAGGAGCGCACGTCGCGGAACGAGCGGCGGCCCTGCTCGGACATGCCGAGATAGAATTCCTTGACGTCCGGGTTCTCGCGCAGCTTGTCGGCCGGGCCGTCCATGACGACGCGGCCGGATTCGAGGATGTAGCCGTAATGCGCGAAGCGCAGCGCGACGTTGGTGTTCTGCTCGGCCAGCAGGAAGCTGACGCCCTGCTCCTCGTTCAGCCGACTTGCACGATGTCGAAGATCTGCTCGACCAGCTGCGGCGCCAGGCCCATCGAGGGCTCGTCGAGCAGGATGGTCTCTGGCCGGCTCATCAGCGCGCGGCCGATGGCGCACATCTGCTGCTCGCCGCCCGAGGTGTAGCCGGCCTGGCTGCGCCGCCGCTCCTTCAGGCGCGGGAAGTAGCCGTAGACCAGTTCGAGGTCCTTCTCGATCTCGGCCCGCCCGTCCTTGCGCGTATAGGCGCCGGTCAGCAGGTTCTCCTCGATCGTCAGGTGCTCGAAGCAGTGCCGGCCCTCCATGACCTGGATGACGCCCATGCCGACCAGCGCCGACGGGTTCAGCGCGGCGATCGGCTCGCCGCGGTAGAGGATGCTGCCCTTGGTGACCTCGCCGCGCTCGGAATGCAGCAGGTTCGACACGGCCTTCAGCGTCGTCGTCTTGCCGGCGCCGTTGCCGCCGAGCAGCGCGACGATGCCGCCCTGCGGCACCTGCAGGCTGACGCCCTTCAGCACGAGGATCACGTGATTGTAGATCACCTCGATGTTGTTGACCTGCAGCAGGGTCTCGTCGGTGCGGGTGTCGAGCATCTGGTCGTCTCTCGGGTGAGCCGCCGCCCTGTCCGCTGGCGGAGGGGCGGCGGGGTCGGCTTGGGAGGGCGGCGCCGGGGCCGCCGCCCGTCAGGCGATCGGCCGGCGGATCAGGACTGCGGGCACTCGCGCGGCTCGATGTTGTTCTCCTTGGCGTAGGCCTCGGCGTCCTCCTTGATCAGCGGCTGCACGACCTCGTGGTCCGGCTCGATGAAGTCGGTGATCATCGTCCACGTCTTGCTCTCCGCATCCCACTGCGAGATGGCGCCGAGATGCGGCGCGCCATGGTCGGCGCAGGTGATCTTGACGGCCGGCGCAAAGCCCGGCAGGCCGAGCTCGGCCCAGCGCTCCTCGGAGATCTCGAGGTTCTCGAGGCCGTCGCGCATCTGCTCGGCGGTGATGGCGGAAGATCCGTGTCATCTCCTGCGCCTTGCGGATCGCCTCGGCGACGCTGATCGCCTGGTACATGCCGCGGTTGTAGAGCACCTCGCCGAGATGGCTGCCGTCGCCGGCCGCCTGCCCCTTGTCGACGACATTGGCCTGAATGTCCTGCGTAGAGCGGGAAGTCCTTGCCGGGGGCGTGGAAGGCCACCGCCTTGTAGCCGTCGGCCCCCGCCCCGGCCGGCAGGACGTCGTTCTCGGAACCCGACCACCAGACGCCGATGAAGATGATCCATCGGGAAGCGGATGTTGGCGGCCTCCTGGATCGCGACCTGGTTCATCACGCCCCAGCCCCAGAGAATGACGTAGTCGGGCTGGTCGCGGCGGATCTGCAGCCATTGCGACTTCTGCTCCTGGCCGGGATGGTCGACCGGGACCGCGGTCAGCTCGAAGCCGTGCTTCTTGGACAGCTCCTCGAGCGTGCGGATCGGCTCCTTGCCATAGGCCGAGTTGTGGTAGACGAGCGCGATCTTCTTGCCCTCGAGGCTGCCGCCCTCCTGCTCGAGGATGTGCTTGACGATGACCGAGGCGGCGTCCCAGTAGGTGCCGGGGAAGTTGAAGATCCACGGGAAGATCGTTGCCGTCGGCGGCCGAGGTGCGGCCGTAGCCCATCGAATGCACCGGGATCTTGTCGGCGGTCGCCTTGGGGATCAGCTGATAGGTGATGCCGGTCGACAGCGGGTAGATAGACAAGCGGCGTTCTGCGCCTTGATCGACTCGTAGCACTCGACGCCCTTCTCGGTGTTGTAGGCGGTCTCGCACTCGACGACCTTGATCTTCTCGCCGCCGATGCCGCCGTCGCGCTCGTTCAGCATGCGTGAAATAGTCGGCGACGCCGTCGGCAAGGGGATGCCGTTCGGCGCGTAGGGCCCGGTGCGGTAGCTGAGCAGCGGCACCACCAGATCGGCCATCGCCGGGCCGGCGGCAATCATGCCGGCTGCCGCGACGCGGCCAGTCTAGTCGAGTTTCATGGTTGTTCCTCCCACTTGGACCTTGGTTGCATTGCCCGTTTCTCGGGCTTGCCGTGCGCGTCACGCTAATGCGGGAACGGCCAAGTGCGAAGCTTTTCCTTCGCGATCGCCCAGAGCCGCGCCAGCCCGTGCGGCTCGACGATCAGGAAGAAGACGATCAGCGCGCCGAGGATCATGAACTCGAGATGCGCCGCGAGATCGGTCGGCCAGCCAGATTGTCGACCATCAGGACCTTAGCGCGACCGGCAGCAGCGACGATGAAGGCGGCGCCGACGAACGAGCCGAAGATCGAGCCGAGCCCGCCGATGATGATCATGAAGAGCACGCGGAAGGACTGGATGATGCCGAAGGCCTCGGTCACCTCGACGGCGCCGAACCAGACCGAGAAGTACAGCGCCCCGGCGATGCCGACGAAGAAGGACGAGACCGCGAAGGCGGTCAGCTTGGCCTTCAGCGGGTTCACGCCGATGATCTCGGCGGCGATGTCCATGTCGCGGATCGCCATCCACTCGCGCCCGACGCGGCCGCGCGTCAGGTTGCGCGCCAGCCAGGCGAGCACGACGGCGAAGCCGAGGCAGAAGAGGTACTGCGCCTCCGGCGTCGAGCGCGGCCCGGTCACCTGGACCAGGCCGAGGACAGTCGCGCGCCGTCGTCGTGATCTGGCCGGACGCCGAATAGTTGTAGAACCACGGCACCTTGTTGAACAGCCAGACCAGGAAGAACTGCGCCGCCAGCGTGGCGACGGCGAGGTAGAAGCCCTTGATCCTGAGCGACGGCAGGCCGAAGAGCACGCCGACGCCGGCCGTGACGACGCCCGCTGAGGAGGATGCAGAGCGAGATGTCGAGCCAGACGAAGCCCGTCATCAGCTTGTAGCAGGCATAGGCGCCGACCGCCATGAACCCGCCGGTGCCGAGCGAGACGAGGCCGGTATAGCCAGTCAGGATGTTCAGCCCGATGCGCGGCGATCGACCAGACCAGGAACGGCAGCAGCATCGACTTGGCCAGATAGTCGGTCATGAAGAACGGCACGACCAGGAACGCCACCGCCAGCACGGCCCAATAGCGCCAGCGGTCGAAGGCGATCGGGAAGGTCGCGCTGTCGGCGCGGTAGCTCGTCTTGAAGTCGCCGGCCTCGCGGTAGAGCATCAGACCCTCTCGATGATCTTCTCGCCGAACAGCCCCTGCGGCCGGAAGCACAGGAACAGCAGCGCCAGCATGATAGGCGAACCAGTTCTCGGTGGCGCCGCCGATCATCGGGCCGATCAGGTACTCGAACAGCTTCTCGCCGACGCCGATGATCAGCCCGCCGACGATGGCGCCGGGGATCGAGGTGAAGCCGCCCAGCATCAGCACCGGCAGCGCCTTCAGCGCGATCAGCGAGAGCGAGAACTGCACGCCCGACTTGGCGCCCCACATGACGCCGGCGACCAGCGCGACGAAGCCGGCGATCGCCCAGACGATGACCCAGATGGCGCGCAGGCTGATGCCGACCGAAAGCGCCGCCTGGTGGTCGTCGGCGACGGCGCGCAGCGCGCGGCCCGTGCGCGTGTACTGGCTGAAGATCGTCAGCCCGACGACCAGCAGGGCGGCCACGACAGTCGCCGTGACGTCCAGCCGGTCGATGTACATGCCATAGCCGAAGGTGTTGAACGTCCACTCGTCCAGCCAGCCGACGATGCCCTGCTGGATGCCGAGGTCGAGCGTCTTGATCTGCGAGGTCCACATCAGGTCGCCGAAGCCTTCCATGAAGAAGGCGAGGCCGATGGTGGCCATGAACAGGATGATCGGCTCCTGGTTGACCAGGTGGCGCAGGATCAGCCGCTCGACCAGATAGGCGAAGCGCGACCATCACGGCGACGGTCAGGACGATGGCGACGAACGGCGGCAGCACCCAGCCGAAATGGTCGACCTCGTGCCCCGTGAGGCGCGCGGATCAGGTGCGAGAACGGCACCTGCCCGGTCTGCAGCCCGACCAGCGTCATCGCCGCGAACAGCGCCATCACGCCCTGCGCATAGTTGAAGACGCCGCTGGCCTTGAAGATCAGCACAAAGCCGAGCGCGACCAGCGAGTAGAGCACCCCGGCCATCAGGCCGTTGACGATCACCTCGATCAGGATCAGGACCTCGGTCATGCGTGCCCCCGTCGCGCGCGGCGCGTGCCCCTATTCATGCGGGACCCCGAGATAGGCGTCGATGACCGCCTGGTTGGCGCGGACCTCGTCCGGCGTGCCGTCGCCGATCTTGCGGCCGTAGTCGAGCACGACGACGCGGTCGGCCAGGTCCATGACCACGCCCATGTCGTGCTCGATCAGCGCGATGGTCGTGCCGAACTCGTCGTTCACGTCGAGGATGAAGCGGCACATGTCCTCCTTCTCCTCGACGTTCATGCCGGCCATCGGCTCGTCGAGCAGCAGGAGCTTGGGCTCGGCGGCCAGCGCGCGGCCGAGCTCGACGCGCTTCTGCAGGCCGTAGGGCAGGGCGCCGACCGGCGTCTTGCGGATGGCCTGGATCTCGAGGAAGTCGATGATCTTCTCGACAAAGGCGCGGTGCTCGACCTCCTCGCGCTCGGCCGGGCCCCACCAGAGCGCCTGCCACAGCATGTTCCGCCGCATCCGGGTCAGCCGCCCGGTCATGATGTTGTCGAGCGTCGTCATGCCCTTGAAGAGCGCGATGTTCTGGAAGGTGCGGGCGATGCCGTGCGTGGCGATCTGGTGCGGCCTGAGGCTGGCGCGTTTCTCGCCGTGGAACCAGATCTCGCCTTCCTGCGGGTGGTAGAAGCCGTTGATGCAGTTCAGCATCGACGACTTGCCGGCGCCGTTCGGGCCGATGATGGCGCGGACCTCGCCTTCGCGGATGTCGAAGCTGACATCCGTCAGCGCGGTGACGCCGCCGAAGCGCAGCGTGACGTTGCGGATGTCCATCATCACGCCGCCGATGCGGCGCGGCCGGATGCCGTGCCGCTCCTCCTGCCGCGCGTACTCGACCTCGTTGCCGGCGGCCTGGGCGACTGCGTGGCTCATGCGTTCCCCCTCATGCCGCGCGTGCGGCCGGAACGTGCGCGGCCGGGGCGCGCGAGAACGTCTCGGCGTCGCGGATCTCGAGCGTCGCCGCGATCCTGCCCTTGCGGCCGTCCTCGTAGGTCACCTCGGTCTCGGCGTGGACGGTGGGCGAGCCGTCATAGAGCGCGTCGATCAGCGGCTTGTAGCGCTCGGCGATGGTGGCGCGCCGGACCTTGCGGGTGCGCGTCAGCTCGCCGTCATCGGCGTCGAGCTCCTTGTGCAGCACCAGGAAGCGGTGGATCTGGCAGCCAGACAGCATCTGGTCGCCGGCCAGCGAGGCGTTCACCTCCTCGACATGGCTCTGGATCATCTCGTAGACCCTGGGGTGCGCCGCGAGCTCCTGGTACGACGCATACGAGACGTTGTTGCGCTCGGCCCATGACGCCGACCGCGCCGAGGTCGATGTTGACGAAGGCGGCGCAGAAGTCGCGGCCGGCGCCGAAGACCACGGCCTCGAGGATGTTCGGGTAGAACTTCAGCTTGTTCTCGACGTATTTCGGCGCGAACAGGCTGCCATCGGCCGTCTTGCCGACATCCTTGGCGCGGTCGATGATCCGCAGGTGCCCGGTGCCCTCCTCGATGAAGCCGGCATCGCCCGTGTCCACCCAGCCTTCGGCATCCTTGGTCTCGGCGGTCTTGTCGGCCTGCCTGTGGTACTCGCGGAAGACGCCGGGGCTGCGGTACCAGACGCGCCCGTCATCATCGATGCGGATCTCGACGCCGGGCGACGGCACGCCGACCGTGTCGGCGCGGACCTCGCCATCCGGCTGCTGCGTGATGAAGACCGAGGCCTCGGTCTGGCCGTAGAGCTGCTTGAGATTGACGCCGATCGAGCGGTAGAACTGGAAGATCTCGGGCCCGATCGCCTCGCCCGCCGTATAGCCGAGGCGGACGCGGCTCATGCCGAGCGTGTTCTTCAGCGGCCCGTAAATCAGCAGGTTGCCGATCGCATAGTTCAGGCGCCGGGCCGGCCCGACCGGCTTGCCGTCGAGGATATCGCCGCCGACGCGGCGGGCAAAGCCGATGTAGTGGTTGAAGAGCCGCCGCATCCAGCCGGGCGCATCCTCCATCCGGATCATGACGGATGTGAGAATATTCTCATAAATCCTTGGCGGAGCGAAGAAATAGGTCGGGCCGATCTCCTTCAGGTCGTGCAGCATGGTGTCCGGGCTCTCCGGGCACGAGACGCAGAAGCCGCACCAGAATGACTGGCCGATCGAGAAGATGAAATCGCCGACCCAGGCCATCGGCAGATAGGCGAGCGTCTCGTCCTTCTCGTTCAGCCCGTCGAACTCGCACGAGGACGCGGCGGCGAAGATCACGTTGCCGTTGGTCAGCACGACGCCCTTCGGGTGCCCCGTCGTGCCCGAGGTGTAGAGCATGACGCAGATATCGTCCGCCGTGCCGGCCCCGATCCGTCGATCCAGCTCGGGGCCGTGCCTGTCGGCGCTGGCGCGGCCGAGCTGCTGGACATCGGCGAAATCGTGCAGCGCCGCGTGGTCGTATTGGCGGAGCCCGCGCGGGTCGCGGTAGACGACATGGCGCAGCGACGGCAGCCGGTCCCTGAGCGACAGGACCTTGTCGACCTGCTCCTGGTCCTCGGCAACGATGAAGGTCACCTCGGCATGCTCGAGGACGAAGACCATCTCGTCGGCGACCGAGTCCTGATAGACGGGCACCGGGACGGCGCCGACCATCTGCGCCGCGACCATCGACCAGTAGAGCGGCGGACGGTTGGTGCCGACGATGGCCATGCGATCGCCGGGGCCGAGGCCGAGCTCCATCAGGCCGAGCGCCAGGGCGCGCGTTTGCTCGTGCACCTCGGCCCAGCTCCAGCTCTGCCAGATGCCGTACATCTTCTCGCGGCTGGCCGGGCGGTCGGCAAAGCGCCTGGCGTTCTGCGCGAGCAGTTTCGGGAACGTGTCGCGGCCCGGGGCCACCCACCTGTTCTCGGCCACGATGTCCTCCCGGTGCCCGCCTTGCGCGACGGTTCGTTGTTTCGCCTGAAGCCGGCCCTCTCGACCCCGGAGGGCTCAGCTATTTGCAAGCAGGCGCATCAACGTGACCGCACATCGTTCCGGGTTCAAGCAGGAAAATTGAACGCTTGTTCGATTCGGCGCGGTCGGATCAGAGCGTTGCAACCATGGCGGCCAGCGTCGGAAAGCGGAAATCAACCTGCGGGCGCTGGTCGACCTTCCGCGTCGCGCCCCAGTCGCCGCCCTCGGCCTGGCGCTGCCGGTCGATCCAGGCATTGGCGAGCCCGAAGGCGCGCGCCTGCACGTGATCGTGGAAGAGGCTCTGGGCGGTGTGCAGGACCGCTGGCCCGGCGACACCCAGATCGTCGCGCAAGCGGGTGAGCATGTACTCGAAGTTGCGCGGATCGGGCTTGTACGAGCCGACGTCCTCGGCGGTGTAGACAGCGTCGAAGTCGACGCCGAGCTTGCGGCTCGAGGCGGCGAAGCCGTCCCGGTGAACATTCGACAGGACGACCAGCCGAAATCGCCGCTTCAGCGCGCGCAGCGCGTCAGCGGTATCCGCGAAGGCGGGCCAGCTCGGGATCGACGCGCCGAAGGCATGGTCGAGGTTTCCGGTCGTCGAGAGGTCGAACCGTCTGGCAAAGGCATTGTGCACATGCGCCAGCAGGCGGGAGTAGAGCATGTCCGGCGTCGACGCCTGCTGCGCCGATTCGAGCTCGCCGAAGGCGACGAGCGCACCGGCCCGCACCGGTGTCGCCGCGCCGTTGGCCAGCATGAGCGGCTGGAGCGCATCCCAGACGCCCGTCTCCCAATCGATCAGCGTGCCGTAGCAGTCGAAGGCCAGCACCTCGAACTCGGTCAGCGAACGGTTCATCGGGAGTCTCCCATCGATCCGGCCATCGATCCGGCCATCGATCCGGCCATCGATCCGGCCACCCATCCGCCATCGATCCGGATCCCCATGCAATCGCATGGCGGCGTCGCGGCGGCCAGCGTCATCGGCCGGGGCGGACCGCCGGCCAGACCGGGCCGCGCAGGGGTTCGGGCAGGGGTAAAATTGAAAAGCCCGCCCCCCTGGGGGGCGGGCTCGCTGCCGGCTCGGTGCCGCGCGATGCGGCCCGGCGGTCAGCCCTCGACGGTCGCGGACTTGCCGATCGCCTTCTTCTCGCCGGTCGACTTGATGGCGATGGTGCGGGGCTTCAGCTCCTCCGGCACCTCGCGGACCAGGTCGACATGCAGCAGGCCGTTGACCAGCTCGGCGCCATTGACGCGGACGTGGTCGGCCAGCTGGAAGCGCCGCTCGAAGCCGCGCTCGGCGATGCCGCGATGCAGGTAGACGGGCTTCGGCTCGTCCTCGGCCTCGCGCTTGCCGGCGGTGATCGCGAGCTGCTGATTCTTGACCTCGACGGTCAGGTCGTCCTCGCCGAAGCCAGCAACCGCCACCGTGATGCGGTAGGCGCCCTCGCCGGTCTTCTCGATGTTGTAGGGCGGGTAGGTCGGCGCCGGCGCGTCGCCGGCCATCAGCTGGTCCAGCATCCCCGCGAAACGGTCGAAGCCGACGGTCGAGCGGTAGAGCGGGCTGAGATCGAAGTTACGCATCTTGATCCTCCATGTGAGCGATACGTGCGAAGTGGCCCCCCCGTGGGGCGGGCCGGTCCTGCCGAAGCCTGGTGCGGCCTCCGGCGACAACTGATTTGGGTGCCGCGCGAACCGGTGTCAAGAGGGGCCGCGGAGCCCGATCTGAGCCGCGGATCCGGGGCGGGCAGCAGCTGTCGGCGGGTTCAGTGGCTCGCCGACGATGCGTCGGGATCCGCCAGCGTCCCGAGCAGGTTCTCCACGGCGCCCTTGGCCTGTATGGCAAAGGCCAGCCCGTCGCTGTTCATCGCCACCAGCGTCGCGACGACCTGCATTTGGCCGTCGATCTCGGCCAGCACCGGCGCCCCGGACGCACCCGACGCGACGGGGCAGCCGAGAACGAGGATCGGGCCTTCCTGGGCGTCGAACGTGCAGTCGTCCTGAAACGTCAGCGCGTGCGGGCGGTCCTTGCGATAGCTGACGACGACGATCGGCGAGCCGGCCGGCGGCGGCGACGCCACGGGGAACGGCTCTGCCGCCTCCGGGTCCAGCGGATCGCGCAGCCGGATCAGCGCGAGATCCGACGTCAGCACCCCCTGCTCGCCGCCGCCGACGCTGTAGAACGGATGGACCGAGACGGCGGACGCCGCGCTGCTGCCCGTCATCTCGCCCTTCAGCCAGCCGGCGACGAAGTAGATGCTGCCGAGGCCGTGCGGGATTCCCGTGCGCTTGTGCACGATGCAATGCGCCGCGGTCAGGACGATATCGGGTGCGATCAGCGTCCCGGTGCACAACCCCCTGGTCCGGAGACCGCCGACGTTGACCCGGCCGACGCCGTGCCATGGGCCGGCTTCCCCGGCGTCCAGCTGCCTGCCGATCCCCTTCTGGGCGGCGGGCGCCGAAAGGGCCAGCAAGCCCGCCAGCAGCACGGCCACGACCGCGGCCCAGACTTCGGATCTAGGCCGCAGCAACGGTGGTCTCCGCCAGCGCCGGCGGCACCGGGCCGCCTGTCGCCCAGTCGAGCAGCTCGACGGTGTGCACGACGGGAATGTCGATTGCCGAGCCGATCTGCATCATGCAGCCGATGTTGCCGGCGGCGATCACCTGGGGGCGGGTCGCCTCGATCGTCGCGACCTTGCGGCGCTTGAGCTCGGCCGAGATCTCGGGTTGCAGCAGGTTGTAGGTGCCGGCCGAGCCGCAGCAGAGATGCGCGTCGCGCGGCTCGACCACCTCGAAGCCGGCGGCCGCCAGCAGCTGCTTCGGCGCACGCGTCACCTTCTGGCCGTGCTGCAGCGAGCAGGCGGCATGATAGGCGACCCGCAGGCGCGGGGCGGCGGGGTCCTTCAGACCGATCCCGGCCATGAATTCGGTGATGTCCCTGGCCAGCCCGGAGACGCGCGCCGCGTCGGCCGCCAGCTTCTGGTGCTCGAACATGTGGCCATAGTCCTTGACCGTCGTGCCGCAGCCCGAGGTGTTGATGATGATGGCATCCAGCCCGTCGCCGTGCGCCTCGCGCGACCAGGCGCGGATGTTGGCGGCGGCGAACCCGTGCGCCTCGTCGGTCTTGCCCATGTGATGCACCAGCGCGCCGCAGCAGCCCTCGCCGCGGGCGATCACCACGTCGCAGCCGTGCCGCGTCAGCAGGCGGATCGTCGCCGCGTTGATGTCGTTGTTCAGCGCCCGCTGCGCGCAGCCGGTCATCAGCGCCACGCGGTGGCGGCGCTCGCCCTCTGCCGGGTGCACCTGCGGCTCGTCGTGCCGCGCCGGCCCGGCGGTCCGGGCCGGGGCGAAGTCGATCATGGCGCCGAGCTTGCCGGGGATCAGCCGCCGGAACGGCCGCGCCAGCCTGGCGCCGGCCAGCGCGAGGCGAAAGCGGCCGGGATAGGGCAGGACCCGCGCCAGCAGCCAGCGCAGCGCCCGGTCGGGCAGCGGCCGGCGATAGGTCCTCTCGATATGCGCCCGCGCATGATCGAGAAGGTGCATGTAATGCACGCCGGACGGGCAGGTCGTCATGCAGGCGAGGCACGAGAGGCAGCGGTCGAGATGCTTCACCGTCTTCTCGTCCGCCGGCCGGTCGTTCTCGAGCATGTCCTTGATCAGGTAGATGCGCCCGCGCGGCGAATCGAGCTCGTCGCCGAGGACGGCATAGCTCGGGCACGTCGCCGTGCAGAAGCCGCAGTGGACGCAGGCGCGCAGGATCCGGTTCGACCGGGCGATGCCGGGATCCTGCAGCTGCGCCTCGGTGAAGTTCGTCTGCATCAGGCTCTCATGCGGCCGGGGTTGAGGATGCCGGCCGGGTCGAACCTGGCGCGCAGGCCGGCCGAGATGCGGGCCAGGGGGCCGGGCTCGGGCTCGAAGACGTCGACCGCGGCGCGGGTCGCGGCCGCGGCGCGGATCAGCGTGGCGTGGCCGCCGAGCCGCCGCGTCGCGGCCCGGATGGGCGCCGCGCCGGCGTCGCCCTGCTCGCCGACCAGCAGCCAGATCAGCCCGCCGCCCCAGTCGTAGAAGGCGGCGGTCAGCGGTACCGCCGGCGCGGACCGCCTCGACCAGCGCGGGGGCGTCGGACGGCCTGGTCGAGACTCGCCAGACGGCGCCCTCGCGGCCGGCAAAGGGCTCGGCGTCGCGCACCCGCTGCCAGAACGGGGCGCCGTCCGGGGCGGTCTCGATGCTTTCGGCGCGGAACCGCGCCAGCCGGTCCGTGAGTGCCCGCGCCCGGTAAGCGACCGAGCCCTCCAGCCCCTCGAGCCGGATCATCGTCACCGCGCCCTCGCCCGCACCGCCGCCCGCGTCCTCTCCGTCCGGCAGGTGCGCGGCGCCGGAGACGTCATAGGGCGAGCCGAGCGGCGTCGGACATCGCCTCGACCGCGGCCCGGTCGCCCAGCCCGCGCAGCAGCAGCGTGGCCGTCGCCTCGGGCGCCGGCAGGACCTTGAAGCCGATCTCGGTCAGCACGCCGAGCGTGCCGTGGCTGCCGGCCATCAGCTTGACGAGGTCAGCCCGGTGACGTTCTTCATCACCCGCCCGCCATTGGCGACCGCGCGGCCGCTGCCGTCGACGAAGCGCACGCCGATCATCGCGTCGCGGCAGGCGCCGCGCTGGATGCGGCGCGGGCCGGAGGCGCCGGTGGCGACGGCGCCGCCGATGGTCGGCTCGCCCCCGGTGCCCATCAGCGCGCGATGGTCCATCGGCTCGAATGGCAGCATCTGGCCCTCGGCCGCCAGCGCCGCCTCGATCTCGGCGACGGCGTGCCGGCGCCGACGACCAGCGTCAGCGCTCCGGGCTCGTAGAGCCGGATGCCCGAGAGGCCCCGCGTCGACAGCGTCCGCTCGGCCTGCACCGGCCGGCCGAGCCCGGCCCGCGTGCCGCCGCCGGCGATCTCCAGCGGCGTGCGGGACGCCGCTGCGCCGGCGATCGCTTGCGCCAGCGCCGCCTCGTCCGTCGGTGTGTCCGCCGCGGCCGTCGGGCGCGTCGGGCGCGTCGGTCACGCGGCGCTCCGCCGCCCGTTCGGACGATGGCGAGCGGGAAGACCTTGGCCGGGTTCAGCAGCCAGCGCGGGTCGAAGACGTCCTTGACGTCCATCTGCGCCGCCAGGTCGTCCGGGCGGTACTGGTGGCCCATCAGGTCGCGCTTCTCGACGCCGACGCCGTGCTCGCCCGTCAGGCAGCCGCCGACCTCGACGCAGAGCTTGAGGATCTCGGCGCCCAGCGCCTCGGCGCTTGTCGAGCTCGCCCGGTTGTTGGCGTCGAAGACGATCAGCGGGTGCATGTTGCCGTCGCCGGCGTGGAAGACGTTGGCGACCTTCAGCCCGTATTCGCGCGACAGCTCGGCCGTCCGGCGCAGCACCTCCGGCAGGGCCGAGGTCGGGACCGTGCCGTCGAGGCAGATATAGTCGCCGATCTGGCCCATGGCGCCGAAGGCCGACTTGCGGCCGAGCCAGATCGCCGGCGCTCTCGGCCTCGGAGGTCGGATTCGCGCAGGACCTCGGGGTCGTGCCGCGCCGGCGACCTCCTTGATGGCCGTCAGCTGCTCGTCGATCTCGGCCTCGGCGCCCTCGACCTCGACGATCAGCAGGGCCTCGACGTCCATCGGATAGCCGGCATGGGCGTGCGCCTCGGTCGCGTGGATGCAGGGCTTGTCCATGAACTCGATGGCGACCGGGATGACGCCCGAGCGGATGATGTCGGCGACGCAGGCGCCGGCCGTCTCGGAGCTGTCGAAGCCCATCAGCACGGGGCGCGCGCCCTCGGGCTTCGCGAGGATGCGCAGCCACGCCTCGGTGACGATGCCGAGCTGGCCCTCCGAGCCGCAGATCAGGCCCAGCAGGTCATAGCCCGGCCGGCGTCCGAGATGCGGGCCGCCGATCTGCACGATCTCGCCGTCCGCCGTCACCATGCGTCACGCCGAGCAGGTTGTTGGTCGTCACGCCGTATTTCAGGCAATGCGCGCCGCCCGAGTTCATCGCGATGTTGCCGGCGATGGCGCAGGCGAGCTGGCTGGACGGGTCGGGCGCGTAGAAGAAGCCGTCGCCCTGCACGGCGCCGGTGACGGCGAGGTTGGTGATGCCCGGTCTGCACGTGGATGACGCGGTTCGGGTAGTCGACATCCAGCACCTGGTTCAGCCGCGCCACGCCGAGGAGCACGCTGTCGGCCGTCGGCAGCGAGCCGCCGGCGAGCGACGTGCCGGCGCCGCGCGGCACGATCGGCACGCCCTCCTCGGCGCAGATGCGGACGGCCTCGGCGATCTCCTCGGTCGTGCGCGGGCAGCAGGACGGCGAGCGGCGGGCAGCGATAGGCGGTCAGCGCGTCGCACTCATAGGCGCGCAGCTCCTCCGGCGCCGAGATGACCGCGTCGGTCCCGAGCAGCGCCTCGAGCCGGGCGACGATCTGCTCCTTGCGCGCGATCACGCGGGCGTCGGGAACGGGCATGTCCATGGCGCGGCCTCCGTCGCAGCGGGTCTGCGTGCTCAATGTGCCCCCTCGACCGCCGCGCCGCAAGGCGCCGACGCTACCTCGGGCGGGCGCGGCGTCAGACGAGGCGCCGGCAGCGCCTCGACCAGCGGCCTGCAGCTCGGCGCGGGCCGACGGCAGTCGCCCTTGGCGCGCGCCTGCTCGATGGCCGCGCGCACCTCGTCGAGATCGGCATGGATCAGCGCCTGCTTGACCGGGCCGATCGAGGCCGAGCGCATCGAGAGCTCGCGGAAGCCGATCGCCGCCAGCGCCAGCGCGTCCATCGGCCGGCCCGCCGCCTCGCCGCAGAAGGAGAGCGGCGTGCCGAGCGCGTGCAGCGCGCGACGATCTGGCCGAGGAAGTCGAGGAAGGAGAGGTTCAGCGTGTCGTAGCGCCGGCGCACGCGCTCGTTCTCGCGGTCGGCGGCGAAGTAGAACTGCAGCAGGTCGTTGCCGCCGACCGAGACGAAGTCCGCCTCCTGGAACAGCCGGTCGGGCGCGTGCACCAGCGACGGCACCTCGAACATCAGCCCGACCTGCAGCGCGCGCGGGCGGCGGGTGGCCGTGGCGCGCCAGGCGCGCCGACCTCGGCCTCGACCATGCCGCGCGCCTCGAAGAACTCGGCCGCCTCGGCGATCATCGGGAACATGATCGACAGCGGCCGCCCGGCCGCGGCCCGGATCAGCGACTGGATCTGCATGCGGAACAGCAGCGGCCGGTCGAGCCCGACGCGGATCGCCCGCCAGCCGAGCGCCGGGTTCGGCTCGCGCGTGCGCCGCATGTAGGGCAGGACCTTGTCCGAGCCGATGTCGAGCGTGCGGAAGATCACCTCCGCGCTCGCCCGCCGCCTCGAGCACCCGGGCGTAGAGCTCGGCCTGCGCCGTGCGGCCGGGCATCCGGTCGCGGATCATGAACTGCAGCTCGGTCCGGTAGAGGCCGACGCCCTCGGCGCCCGACCGGCGCGAGCGAGGGCAGGTCGGCGAGGATGCCGGCGTTCATCTTCAGCGCTGACCGTCGTGCCGTCCGCGCGTCGTCGCCGGCCGCCCGACCAGCGCGCGGTAGTGCCGCCCGCGCCTGCGCGGCGTGGGCGATCTTGCCGCGGAAGTGCTCGAGGATCGCCGGGTCGGGTCGCAGATGGACGCGGCCCGTCTCGCCGTCGACGACGATCTCGTCGCCGGGATTGGCGTCGCGCGTGATCCGGTCGGCCTGGACGATCATCGGGATGGCCAGCGCCCGCGCGACGATGGCGCAGTGCGAGGAGAGCGAGCCCTCCTCCAGCACGACGGCCGAGATGCGCGCGCGCATGGTCCATCAGCGCGCCCGGCCCGAGATTGCGGGCGACCAGCACGGCGCCCTCGGGGATCTCCTCGGGCTGGCCGTCGCCCGGCTGCACCAGATAGCGCAGCAGGCGGTTGGCGACGTCGTCGAGGTCGTGCAGCCGCTCGCGCAGATAGGGGTCGGCGATCGCGCTCCATGCGCGAGCGGATGTCGGACTGGACCTTCTCGACCGCGACCTCGGCCGAGAGCCCCGACTTCGATCGCCTCGTGCAGCCGACGCGCCCAGCCCTTGTCGTAGGCGACCATGCGGTAGGCCTCGAAGATGTCGCGCTGCTCGCCGCCGCGGCCGCCGCCGGTGCGCTCGGTCGAGCTCCGGTCGGCGTCGCCGCGCAGCGCCGCCATCGCCTCGGCGAGGCGCGCGCGCTCGGTCGCCGTGTCCTCGGCGATCGGCTGGAAGACGACCATGCGCGGCTCGTGCAGGTGGACGGGGCCGACCGCCGTGCCCTCGCTCGCCGACGACGCCCTGGATCCGCAGCGGGCCGCGGCGCCGGCCGGGGCCGGCCGCAGACGCCGCCGAGCCGAGGAAGGCGCCCGACTCGGCCATCTCGGCGATGACCATGGCGACGGTCTCGAGCGCCTCGATGTCGTCTTCCTCGTAGGTGCGGCGCCGCCTCGTTCTGCACGACGAGCACGCCCATCACCTCGCCGAGGCGCTGGATCGGAACGCCGACGAACGAGCGATAGCGCTCCTCGCCGGTCTCGGGCAGGTAGCGGAAGCCCGGCGCGTTCGGCGCGTCGTCGGTGGCGAAGGGCTCGGCGCGCTCGGCGATGCGCGCCGACGAGGCCCTGGCCGACGCGCAGCCGGGCCGAGTGCACCGAATCGGGCCGCAGACCCTCGGTGGCGCACAACTCGAGCGTGTGCTCGTCGCGCTTCAGATAGATCGAGCAGACCTCGGCCACCATGTTCGAGGCGACGAGGCGCGACGATCTTGTCCAGGCGCTGCTGCCCGTCGCCGGCGCCGGCCATCACCGTGCGCAGCGTTCTCAGGAGCGCCCGCGAGCCTCCCTTGGTGGCGGGCATCACCGCCCTCCTTCCGTCTCGTGCCGCGCCGCCCCCGTCGAGGGGCGCGGCCCTTCCGTCACGCCTTGTCGAGGCCGAATGCCTTGTGCAGCGCCTGAACGGCCAGTTCCATGTACCTCCGGTCGATCAGCACGCTGACCTTGATCTCGGAGGTCGTGATCACCTTGATATTGATGCCTTCGGCGGCCAGCGCCGAGAACATTTTTTGCGCGACGCCGGCATGGCTGCGCATGCCGATGCCGACGATCGAGACCTTCGCCGCGTCGTCGTCGACCACCATGTCGCGATAGCCGATCGCCGCGCGCGCGCCTTCCAGCGTCGCCTGCGCCAGCGCCGATCTCGTCCGTGCCCAGGCTGAAGGTCATGTCGGTCATGCCGTCCGTGCCGATGTTCTGCACGATCATGTCGACGTTGACGCCGGCCTCGGCCAGCGGCCCGAAGACCGCGGCGGCGACGCCCGGCCGGTCCGGCACCTTCAGCAGCGTGACCTTGGCCTCGTCGCGCGAATAGGCGACGCCGCTGACGACCTTCTGTTCCACGATTTCCTCCTCGCCGCAGACCAGCGTGCCGGGCACGTCCTCGAGGCTCGACAACACCTGCAGCCGGACCCTGTGCTGCATCGCCAGCTCGACCGAGCGGGTCTGCAGCACCTTGGCGCCGAGCGAGGCGAGTTCGAGCATCTCCTCGTAACTGATCCGGTCGATCTTGCGCGCGCGGCGCTCGATGCGCGGGTCGGTCGTGTAGACGCCGTCGACGTCGGTGTAGATGTCGCAGCGCTCGGCCTTGCAGCGCCGCGGCCAGCGCCACCGCCGAGGTGTCCGAGCCGCCGCGCCCCAGCGTCGAGATGCGGCCGTCCGGCCCCACGCCCTGGAAGCCCGAGACGACCGCGTGCAGCCCCTCGGCGAACTTTCTCGCCGAGGTTCGTCGGTGTCGATCTCCAGGATGCGCGCCGCGCCATGCGCGCCGGAGGTGCGGATCGGCACCTGCCAGCCCTGCCAGGACCGCGCCGGCACGCCGATCTGCTGCAGCGCCAGCGCCATCAGGCCCGGAGGTCACCTGCTCGCCGCTGGCGACGACGGCGTCGTATTCGCGCGCATCGTAGAGCCCGCGCCCGTTCGAGCCCGCCGGCGAGGCCGCCTCGCGCACCCAGCCGACGAGCTCGTTCGTCCTGCCGGCCATGGCCGAGACGACGACGGCGACGTCATAGCCGCGCTCGACCTCGCGCCTGACCTTGGCGGCCGCGTTGCGGATTCGCTCAAGGTCGGCGAGCGAGGTCCCGCCGAATTTCATCACCAGGCGCGGCATGCGGTCCCCTCTGCGGCGCGCGACCTGCCGGGCGGCGCTCGATGGCGGCGGCTATATCGCTCCGGTTGCACCCAGGCAAGGGAAGTGCCGGCCGGCGCCCGTCAGCCCTCCATGATGCCGGCGACGGTGTAGCCGCCATCGGCGGCGTAGACATGGCCGGTGACGAAGCTCGCCTCGTCCGAGGCGAGGAAGGCGGCGACGGCGGCGATCTCCTCCGGTCGGCCCCAGCGGGCGAGCGGCATGCGCGCCTTGACGCTCGGCCAGGGCTCGTCCGGCTGGTCGTCGCGCGTCGCGTCGGCCCCGGCGCGACGGCGTTGACGCGCGATGCCGTGCTCGGCCAGCTCGATCGCCATGGTCTGCGTCAGGTTGACGATGCCGGCCTTCGAGGCGCCATAGGCGGCCCGGCCGCGCCCGCCGAACAGGCCGGAGTTCGAGGCGACGTTGACGATCCGCCCGCCGCGCCGCCGCGCGACCATGCGCCGGGCCGCGCACTGGCCGCACAGGAACGCGCCGTAGAGGTTGGTGCCGAGCACGCGGTGCCAGAAATCGTCCGTCATCTCGAGGAACGGCATTCGGTCCATGATCCCGGCGTTGGCGACCATGATGTCGAGCCGGCCGCGATGCGCGCGCGACCGCGATCGACCATGCACTCGACCGAGGCGCGGTCGGCGACGTCGACGGCTGCGGCCGCGGCGCGCGCCCGGTCTGGGTCGATGGCGCGGACGGCCGCCTCGGCAGCCGCCCGGTCGATGTCGGCGAAGGTCACGTGCGCGCCGTCGGCGTGCAGGCGCGCGGCGATCGCCCGGCCGATGCCGCGCGCGGCGCCGGTGACGATCGCGACCTTGCCCTCCAGCCTCCCGCTCATCGCGGGCCCTGCTTCTTTTCAGTCACTGTCAGGCACTTATCTCACCTTGTAGATCGCCGCGCTGCGGTTCGAGGTGTGCGGCCGTAGCTGCGGCCAGCGGCCACGCTCGACGGCCTCCTTCCAGGCGTCCGAGGTCAGGACGTCGGGCGAGTCGATCTCGTAGATCGCCGAATAGACCGGGCGGGGGGCCGGCATCTCCTTGACCTCGCCGCCCAGGAACATCGAAAAGCCTCGCCCTTCATGCGCCTGGCCGCGCGGACGCCCGGCACTTCGAGCAGATAGGGCACGTGCTCGGTGTCGTAGACCTCGTTGAACTCGTCCTCGTGGCCGCGCTCGACATCCATCGAGACGACCAGGACATAAGGGGATTCGATCGGCATGGCGGGTCTCCCTCGGTTGCCGCCCATAGCGCCGGCGCGAGGCGGTCGCGTCAAGCCCCGGTAGCCGCCGGGGCATCAACACCCAGTAGTCCAGGTCGAGGATCACGCCCTCGGCATGCCGGCCGTCCGGCCCGCGCAGCGGGAAATCGCCGGCGGGGCGGTTCTTGACGGCGACGGTCCGCAGCCGGAGCGCGCCGACGGAGGGGCGGAGGTCTCGGCCTTGTCGAGCACCTCGGACCAGGCGTGCACCGTGTCGCCGGCCGCCGCCGGGGCGGCGTGCGTGCCGGCATTGATCGCGGCGATCACCTGCGCGTTCGCCAGACCGTTGAAGCTGAGCGCGCGGGCCAGGCTGATGATGTGGCCGCCATAGATCAGCCGCCCCTCGGGCCGCGCCATGGTCGAGAAGTGGACGCGCGCCGTGTTCTGCCAGAGGCGCGTCGCCAGCATGTGCTCGGCCTCTTCCAGCGTCACGCCGTCGGCATGGTCGATCCGCTCGCCCGGGCGCATAGTCGTCCCAGATGTGAGGACTGCCGGACAAGGCTCCTGTCAAAGCTGGAAAAATCCAGCCCCTCAGGCACGACGAGATCGGCGGGCGCGACCGCCTCGGCAAGCTGCGGCACGACCGGCTCGGGCGCGTCGCCGCCCGGCTCGCGGCGCGGCGACCATGACCCAGCGGACATAGTCGAGCACGGGCTCGCCGCGCTGGTTCTGCGCCGCGCGTCCGCACCCAGACGACGCCGGCGCGGCCGTTCGAGGTCTGGCGCAGCCCGATCACCTCGGAGGTGGCCGTCAGCGTGTCGCCGGGATAGCAGGGCGCCAGGAAGCGGCCTCGGCATAGCCGAGATTGGCCACCGCATTCAATGAGATGTCCGGCACAGTCTTGCCGAAGACGGTGTGGAAGACGACGAGCTCGTCGAGGGGCGCGCGGGGCAGGCCGCAGGCGCGCGCGAACTCGTCGGACGAGGTCAGCGCGAAGCGCGGCCCGTAGAGCGCCATGTAGAGCGCCCGGTCGCCCTCGGTCAGCGTCCGCGGCGTCGGCGTGGCGCAGCACCTGGCCGACCGAGAAATCCTCGAAGAAGTTGCCGGACCAGCTTTTCGACATGTTCAGCCCCGCCACGTCAAGGCATCCGGGTGGCACATCGGGTGCGACAGGGCAAGCACGGCCAGCAAGGCGCAACCGCCGGCTCCGGCCTTCGCCGGACCTCTCGCGTTCGCGGCCGGCAGGCGCACCATTGCGCGCGCGGCGGCGCGGCGGCAATGTGGCGGCAAAGAGGGGGGAGCCGCATGACCGAGCCGCCGAGCCTGACCGTCGGGATCGAGGAAGAGTACCTGATCGTCGACCGCGAGACGCGCGATCTGGTGAACCAGCCCGACCCGCGATTCCTCGAGCGCTGCTCGGAGCTGACCTCGCGAGCGCTCGACGCCCGAGTTCCTGCAGTGCCAGGTCGAGGTCGGCACGCGGCCGCACGCGACCGTGCCCGAGGCGCGCGAGGACCTGGCCGGGCTGCGCCGCGCGGTCGCCGATGCGGCGGGCGAGTTCGGCTATGCGCCGATCGCCGCCTCGACGCATCCCTTCGCCGATTGGCGCCGGCAGACGCATACGACGAAGCCGCGCTATGACGAGCTCTCGATCGACCTCGGCCACGCCGTGCGCCGCCTGCTGATCAGCGGCTGCCACGTCCATGTCGGGATCGAGGACGAGGACCTGCGCATCGACCTGATGAACCAGGCGGCCTATTTCCTGCCGCACATGCTGGCGCTGAGCTGCTCGTCGCCGTTCTGGGAGGGCGAGGACACCGGGCTCGCCTCCTACCGGCTGACGGTGTTCGACGCGCTGCCGCGCACCGGGCTGCCGGACCAGATGACGAGCTTCGGCGAGTTCCGCCGGCTGGTCGACGCGCTGACCGGCGCCGGCTGCATCCAGGACGCGACCAAGATCTGGTGGGACATCCGGCCCTCGGCCAAGTTCCCGACGCTGGAGCAGCGCGTCACGGACGTCTGCGCCACGGTCGACGACGCGGCGACGATCGCGGCGATGTTCCAGGCGGTGCTGGGGTTCCTCTGGCGGCTGCGCAGCCAGAACCAGCGCTGGCGGCTCTATCCCTCGACGCTGATCCGCGAGAACCGCTGGCGGGCGCAGCGCTATGGCGCGGCCGGCATGCTGGTCGACCACGGCAAGGGCGCGCAGGTGCCGCTGGCCGACCTGATCGACGAGATCATCGAGCTGGTCGGACCCGACGCCGAGCGGCTGGGCTCGACGGCCTAGCTCGCGCATGCGCGCGAGATGGCGGCGGGCAACACCTCGGCCGAGCGCCAGCGCGCCGTCTATCGCCGGGCGATGGCCGAGGGCGCCGATGCGCCCGAGGCCTGCCGGCAGATCGTCGACATGCTGATCGCCGAGTACACGAAGTTCTGAGCGCGCCGCTTGCGGCGGAAGGTGCCGGGCGGGGTCGAGCGTCCCGCGCGGCGCCGGCCGGGGGCAATGGCCGGGACACCGGCGACTGGCGGAAGACGACCGCGTCGCCGGCGCCGAAACCCTTGTCGCCGCCTTCGTCGAACTGCATGCGCGCGATGCGGATCTCCGGCCTGGCGGCCGCATAGCCGGCGCGCCACGGCCTGTCGGTCAGATAACAGCGCGCCGTTGCGCCTGTCATGTCGGGGCGATAGCGCGCATCGGGCAGCATGCGCAGGCCCTGATGGATGCGGTCGCCGTCCAGCCGCAGGACGGCGACGCCGGCGACATAGTCGTTCAGGTAGAGCGTCCGGGCCGTCGTCGAGACCTCGGTACGGACCCCGCAGAAGGCGACGCGGTCGTTCCGCTCGAAGGTGCGGACCAGGAAGACGAGACCGGCGCCGTCGTCCCACTGGCCGCCGCCCGCATGGTAGGCCGGCCCGACCGGCTCGGTCGCGAGCGGCGCCGGCAGGCGGGCGCAGGCGGCGAGAAGAAGGGCGGCGACCAGGCCTGGCAACGGGCGCATACGGTTTCTCCCGGAGACCCGATCCAACCTGAATTGGCGCCATCGGGCAAGCCCGAAGGGTCAGGAGGCGCCTCGGCTCCGGCCCTGTTGTGCGGCGTCGACGGGTGGCGTCGCTGTGCGGGCTGGCACGCATGGCCGCTCGACAGGACGGCAAACCCGGCCGGCCAATGACGGCACCGAAGATCCCGGGAGAGGTGGAGCGGGCAGCGGGAATCGAACCCGCACGACCAGCTTGGAAGGCTGGGGCGCTACCATTACACCATGCCCGCGACGGCGCTCTGACCTAGGCGAACCGCCGCCGCCGGTCAAGCGCATGCCCGCCGGTGGTCCGCCGGTGGTCCGCCGGTGGTCCGCCGGTGGCGCCGCGTCGGGAATGGCCGGGATCCCGGTCCGGGCGTGAGAATGGCGCCGCGCTGCGCCGTCGCGGGCGGCCGCGAAAAGCCGAAGCGCCTTTCGGGCTGACACGGGGCCCGCGATGTCGTTAAGCTCGGGCATCGGGGCGAGGCGGGCGGGGCGCCATGAAGGACGCGACGGACGGGCGCGGCGCGATCGAGGTCGAGGGCGTCGGCAAGCGTTTCGGCTATGGCGAGTACGCTTTCGACGCGCTGACCGACGTCCGGGTCACGATCCGCGAGAACGAGTTCTTCACGCTGCTGGGCCCTTCCGGCTGCGGCAAGACCACGCTTCTGCGCCTGATCGCCGGCTTCGACCATCCGACGGCCGGCGCGATCCGCCTGAACGGCGAGGAGATCGCGCACCTGCCGCCCTATCGCCGGCCGGTGAACACCGTCTTCCAGTCCTACGCGCTGTTTCCGCACATGACGGTGGCGAAGAACATCGGCTTCGGCCTCGAGATGCTGGGCCGGCCGAAGGCCGAGGTCGAGAAGACGGTGGCCGAGATGCTGCGGCTCGTCCGCATGGAGGAGCTGGCGCCGCGGCTGACCTCGGAGATCTCGGGCGGCCAGCAGCAGCGCGTCGCGCTGGCGCGCGCGCTGGCGCCGCAGCCCGAAGGTGCTGCTGCTGGACGAGCCGCTGTCGGCGCTCGACTACAAGCTGCGCAAGGAGATGCAGATCGAGCTGAAGCGCCTGCAGAACGAGACCGGCATCACCTTCGTCTTCGTCACGCACGACCAGGAAGAGGCGCTGACCATGTCGGACCGGATCGCGGTGATGAGCCGCGGCCGCATCCTGCAGATCGGCTCCCCGCGCGAGATCTACGACCACCCCGACGAGCGCTTCGTCGCCGACTTCATCGGCGATACGAATTTCCTGTCGGGCGAGCTCGTCTCGGCCGACGGGCGCGCGGCGCATGTCCGGCTGGATGCCGGCGCCGAGCTTGCCGCGAGGCTGCCGCACGGGCTGGAGCCGGCGCCAGGACAGCGCGTCACGGCGGCGATCCGGCCAGAGCATGCGCGACTGGTGCCGGCCGGAGGAGGGCGCGCTGGCCGGCACGGTCGAGACGGTCGATCTATTTCGGCACGGACACGCACTACCACCTGACGCTGTCGGACGGCGCGCGGTTCACGGTGCGCACTGCAGAACGCGTCCGGCGGCATGCGTCATGCCGACGAAGGCGAGCGCGTCGGGCTCGCGATCGCGCCGGACTCGGTCCAGGTGCTGAGGGACTGAGGGTGGCCGAGCGCGCCCAGCCCGCGGCCGGCGCCTCGCCACGCGACGCCGGTCGCCGCGTCCGCGAGCCAGGCCGGCCGCGCCGACCGTGCGCCGCATCTGGTGGCTGAACGCGCCGGCGCTGGGCATCCTGGCGCTGTTCGCCGCCGGGCCGCTGGTGGTCATGCTGGTCTATTCGTTCCTGACCCCCGGCGACTATGGCGGGGTGGACTGGGCGCCGTCGACCGAGGGCTGGTTCAACGTCCTTCTGACCGAGCGACATCTTCACCGACGAGATGCGGCTGCAGGACGCGCATCTCAGCATCGCCTGGCGCTCGCTCAGCCTGTCGTTCCTGACGACGGTGACCTGCCTGATCTTCGGCTTTCCGACCGCCTATTTCATCGCGACGCGCAACGCCGCGCGAACCGAAATCTGTGGTTGTTCCTGATCACCGTTCCGTTCTGGACGAACCTGCTGATCCGCACCTTCGCGATGATGGAGTGGATCCGCAACGAGGGGATCATCAACCAGGTCCTGACCGGGGTGGGCGTCATCGAGACGCCGATCCAGATGCTGTACACCGACTTCTCCATCATGCTCGGCATGACCTATGTCTACTTCCCGCTGATGGTCCTGCCGCTCTACGCGGCGATGGAGAAGCTGGACTTCCGGCTGGTCGAGGCGGCCTACGACCTCTACGCGACGCGCTGGCAGGTGCTGCGCCGGGTGATCATGCCGCTGGTCAAGCCCGGCATCATCGCCGGCTCGATCCTCGTCTTCATCCCCTCGCTCGGCGCCTACGTGACGCCGCGCGTCCTGGGCGGCGGCAAGAACCTGATGCTCGGCAACCTGATCGAGCTGCAGTTCGGGCAGGGCCGCAACTGGCCGCTCGGCGCGGCGCTCTCGATCACGCTGCTGGTGATCGTGATGGTGGCGCTGATCTTCTATGTCCGCAGCGTCCAGCGATCGGCAGGCGAGCGCGTGGCTAGTGCGCATGGGCGCTCAGGCAGCCTTCTCGGTCAAGCGCCAGCCGGGCTTCGCCACGGTGGCGATCGTCTGCTTCCTCGCGCTCTATGCGCCGCTCGTGACGCTGGTCGTCTATTCCTTCAACGCCGGGCCGAACATCGCGCGTCTGGGAGGGGTTCTCCTTGCGCTGGTACGTCGCGGCCTGGCAGAACGAGCAGGTCCAGGAGGCGACCGGCGCGCTCGCTGATCATCGCGAGCTTCGCCTCGGTGATCGCGACGGTCGCCGCGACCATGGCGGCGCTGGGCACGACGCGCGTCCGGCCCTATCGCGGCCAGACGGCGGTCTATGCGCTGATCAACCAGCCGCTGATGGTGCCCGAGATCGTCACCGCCGTGGCGCTGCTGATCTTCTTCGCGATGGTCAAGGTGGCGACCGGCTATCAGGGGCTCGGCTACCTGATCATGGCGCACACGGCCTTCTGCATCCCGTTCGCCTATCTGCCGATCCGGGCGCGGCTGGAGGACATGGACCGGACGCTGGAGATCGCCGCGGCCGATCTCTACGCGACGCCGTGGAAGGCGTTCCGGCGCGTCACGCTGCCGCTGCTGTGGCCCGGCATCCTGGCCGGCGGCATGCTGGCCTTCGTCATCTCGCTCGACGACGTGGTGATCACCGAGTTCGTCAAATCGGCCGGGCAGGACACGCTGCCGACCTACATGCTCGGCCAGCTCCGGCGCGTCATCACGCCCGAGATCAACGCCATCTCGACGGCGCTGGTCGCCGTCTCGGTGCTGATCGTCACGATTTTCTTTATCATCAGCCGGCGCAAGGCGATAGGGTCCGCGGCGAGCTTGAACACAGGGAGAAGCAACGAATGCGACGCATCATGACGACCCTGGCCGGCGCGACCGCGCTGGCCGTCTGCTGGTCCGGCGCCGCGCTGGCCGAGGGCGAGCTGAACATCTTCAACTGGGGCAACTACACGAACCCCGAGCTGATCGAGAAGTTCGAGAAGGAGTACGACGTCGACGTCACCGTCACCGACTACGATTCCAACGACACGGCGCTCGCCAAGGTGCGGGCCGGCGGCCACGGCTTCGACATCGTCGTGCCGTCGGCCACCTACATGCCGATCTGGATCAACGAGGGCCTGCTGCTCGAGACGCGGCCCGACCAGATGGAGAACTTCAGGAACGTCGCGGAGCGCTGGGTCGACGTCGACTGGGATCCGGGCCGGCACTACTCGCGTGCCGTGGCAGTGGGGCACCGACGGCATCGTCGTCAACACGTCGGTCTATGACGGCGACATCAACACCTCGGCGATCTTCTTCGATCCGCCGGAGGAGCTGGTCGGCAAGATCAACGTCGTGCCCGAGATGGTCGACGTGATCAACACGGCGCTCTACTATGTCGGCTCCGAGCCCTGCACCGACGACAAGGAAGCGCTGAAGAAGGTCCGCGACCTGCTGGTCGCGGCCAAGCCGAAATGGCTGTCGATGGACTACGGCATCATCGAGAAGTTCGCCGGCAAGGACATCGCCGCCGCGCTCTACTGGAACGGCGCCGCCTTCCGCTCGCGCGAGAAGAACCCGGACGTCCGCTACGGCTATCCCGAAGGAGGGGTACGGCATGTGGATGGATTCGGTCGCCGTCCTGGCGGACGCGCAGAACGTCGAGAACGCCAAGCTGTTCCAGAACTTCATCATGGATCCCGGAGAACGCGGCGCTGATCTCGGCCTTCGCCCGCTACGCCAACGGCATCAAGGGCTCGGAGGAGTACATGCCCGAGGACATGGTGGACGCGCCGGAGGTCGTGATCCCGGAGGAGTTCCAGGAGAACGGCCACTTCGCGCCGACCTGCCCGCCCGAGGTGCAGAAGCTCTACACGGCGATCTGGACCGAGCTGCAGAAGTAGCGCGGCGCGGCGGCCGGCACATCGCTGCCCCGGCTCTCGGGCCGGGGCAGCTTCGACGGCGCGAGGGAAGGAGGCCAGGATCGAGTTCGGGGCAGCGCAGCTCGGGCCGACGGGCTTCGACCGACGAAAAGAGGTTTTCAGCTGCCGGGCGTGAAATGCGCCTTCGGCAGCAGGGCCTGCCAGGAGAGGCGGCCGGGCGCGAACTCGATCCGACCTTGGCGCCCAGCTTGGTCTCGGTCAGCCGCGTGACCACGAGGTGCCCGAAGCCGGTCCGCTCGGGCGGTCCCGACGATCGCCGGCGAGCGCTCGTCCCAGCGGATCGCCAGCGCCGGCGGATCGCCGGGGCCATCGAGACGGTCGATCCGCCAGCTCAGCCGGATGCCGCCGCCCGCCGGGCCGAGCGCGCCGTGCTTCATCGCGTTCGTCGCCAGCTCGTGCAGGCTCATGCCGACTGCCTCGACGGCTCGGCTGTCGAGCGTCACCTCCGGCCCGTCGATCAGCAGGCGCTCGTCCTCGGGTTCGGCAAAGACCGTCAAGCTGCGACCGCGCGAGCTCCGCAAGCGAGACGCGCTCCCAGTTTCGGCCGGCAAGCAGGTCGAGCGAGGCTTCGAATGCCCGCAGCCGGGCGGCGAAGCGCTCGTGGAACTCCTCGAACGTGCCCGCCGAGCGGGCCGTCTGCCGCTCGATCGCAAGGATGATCGCCAGCAGGTTCTTGCTGCGGTGGCCGAGCTCGCGCGTGATGAAGGCGAGATGCTCGCGCGTCGCCTTTTCCTCGGTGATGTCGCGATGGATGCCGAGGATCGAGACCACCCCGCCGTCGCCGTCGCGGACGGGCGCGGCGCTGATCGCGACATCGCGGAGCGCGCCCTGTTTGGTCCTGCGCACGACCTCGAACCGGCCAAGCTCGCCGATGATGACGCGGTCGCGGATCTCGGAGAAGTGCGGCCTGTCGTCCGGGAAGAGGATCTCGACCGACTGCCCGACCGCTTCCTCGGCCGGATAGCCGTAGAGATCGGCGGCGGCGGCATTCCAGGTCAGGATGATGCCGTCGTGATCAAAGCTGATGATCGCGTCCGCCGAGTTCGCCACCAGCGCGGCGAGCGCGCCCGAATTGTCCTGCGCGCGGCGAACCTCGTCCTGCGCCCGCCGGCGCCGCGTTATGTCGTTGTGGACACGAGACGAAGCGTCGGTCGGGTAGGCGGATCGGCGCCATCGACACCTCGAACCAGCGCATCTCGGTCCGGGCTGTGGCAAGGATATTCGCAGCGAAATCCGCTGTCGCCGCCGAGGACGCCGGCGCAGTCCGTCGGCGACGACGGCGCCTCGGCCGAGCTGTCGTCTCCTCCGCCGTCGCCGCACATGACGAGATAGTTGCGCCCGACATAATAGGTCTGCACATCGCCGCCGTTCTTCTCGGCGAAGCTCGCCAGGCGGCATTCACGCCCGCGATCAGGCCGCGAGTCGTCGACGATCACCGCCGGCGAAAGGATCGCGTCGATGAGCGCCTGATATGTGACGAGTTCGAGCATCGACGGTATCCGGATGCGGCAGGCCGTCGCTGGCCGGCACGCGGAGGTTAGCCAAATCTCGTTGCCCATCGTCAATGAACAAATTACAGATCCCGGTCGTCGCCGGGACCGGCCGCGATGCGGCGAAACGCAGCATCCGGGGCCGTGCTGCCGAAGCCGCGGCGGGCGCCGGCGCGGCCGGCGCCGCTCAGGCGGCCAGCGACCATTGCCCGACGAGGCGTCGGGACAGCGCTTTCGGGGCCTCGACGAAGAGCTCGGCGCGCGCTGCAGCGCGTCGGCGCGGAGCCGCGCGAGCGCGCCGCCGCCAGGGCCTCGAGGCGCCCCGCGCGTCGCCGGCGCGATGTCGCGCGCCCTCGGTGCGCAGCGTCTCGACGAGCACGACAAGTCATGATCGGTACCGAGATCATCGCCGAGCCGTCGAGCGCGCCGCTACGGACCTTCATGAGCCCGGGCCATGCCTGGCGCAGCAGGCGGCAGTGGTACCAGTGGTACTTCACGCGCTTGCGCCATCATGCATGAGCTCGGGCGCGCCTCGGTCGTCGCATCGTGCCAGCGGCTGCGGGCGCGGGCGTAGCTGCGCTTCAGCCCGCCCTTCAGCGCCTGGCAGGCGTGCCGTGCGACGTCCCAGCGCGCGGCGCGTTTTCTCGTCCTTGCGAGCTGCCGCGGGACGGCGTCGATGCGCTCGCATGATGGTGTCCTCTCGCAGCACGGCTTCGCGCCGGGCGGCTGCCCAGTCGCGGACGGGGGCGAGCAGCCGGCGGCGCCGGCCTCGGCGGCTCCGGCGTGCTCGGCGAGGCCGTCGATCGTCTGCACCAGCACCTGCGCATCGCGAATGTCCGAGAAGGTCCGGGCGAGCTCGCGGAACGCCGCGTTCTCCTTCGCATAGGTCTTGCCGAGCCCGGGTCGCACGAGGCGCAGCAGCCCGCGCAGCTTCTTGCATCGCTTGCGCGTGTCGTGCACCGCCTCCTCGAGGTCGCCGGAGGCGCCTTCCAGTGCCTCGACGGCGGCGTCGATCTGGTCACGGGCGACGTCGCGGACGGCGTCGGTGAGCGGGGCATCAGGGTGCAGCGTGTAGGACATCCGAGATCCCTCCTCGCCTCTCTAAACGGCGATCCTCCGGTTGCGGTTCACGAGGAGGTGGTTCGCTGCCCGGCGTTCACTGGCCGGCGCTCACTGCCCGGCGTTCACTGCCGGCCTCGTCCGAGAGCGCCTGCGGCCGCGCCTCGCGGGTCATGTGGTCGAGCACGGCATTGACGAAGTTGCTGACCCGGCCGGCGCCGAAGAAGGCCTGGGCGACGTCGAGATACTCGCCGATAACGACGCGGGCCGGGATGTCCGGCCGGCCGGTGATCTCGGCTCCGGCGGCGCGGAACAGCGCGCGCAGGATCGAGTCGATGCGCCCGAGCGGCCAGCCACGGACCAGCGCCCGGTCGGTAAGCTGGTCGATCGCCGCCTGGTTCTCGACCGCTGTCTCGACGGTGGCGCGGAAATGCTTGGCGTCCGCCTCGCGGTACTGCACGCCCTCGATCTCGGCGCCGAGGCGGTGCTCGTCGAACTCAGCGACGACGGCGCGCCAGTCGGCCCCGGTCATCTCCATCTGGTAGAGCGCCTGAACGGCCGCGAGCCGCGCGGCGGACCGGGCGAGGCGCCGGTCCTTGTGGTGCGTGCCGGATTTGGTGTTCGCCGGCATCAGGCGGTCCGCGTCAGGCCGGTTCCGCCTGCCAGCAGGAACTCGGCGTCGTCCGCTGCGCGGCCGGGTCCGACCGGGCGAAAGCGCCGCGCCAGCGCGATCAGGTGCAGCGCGGCTGCGGCGGCGCCGCCGCCCTTGTCCTGGCCGCCCGCCTGCGTCCCGGCGGCGCGGACCCGCGCCTGGTCCATGGTCTCGCAGGTCAGGATGCCGTTGCCGATGGCGAGCCCTCGCAGCCCCAGCAGCATCAGCCCGCGCGAGCTGTCGTTGCAGACCGTCTCGTAATGCGTCGTCTCGCCGCGCAGCACGCAGCCGAGCGCGACGAACCCGTCATGCGCGCGCGCCCGCGACGCCAGCCGGATCGCCGTCGGCACCTCGAGCGCGCCGGGCACCTCGACCAGCTCGTGCCGCGCGCCGGCCGCATCGAGCACGGCGCGGGCGCCGGCGATCAGGTCGTCGGCGATGGCGCGGTAGAAGGGCGCCGCGACGATCAGCACGCGCGGCGCCGGCTCCAGCCGGGGCAGGGGCAGGGTGCCTTCGGTGCCGGTGATTTTTCCTCCGGTTCATTCCTCCTGGTCCGGGATCGGGCGTGTGTCGAGGATCGCGATCTCGTAGCCGTCGAGCCCGACCAGCTTGGGCGTCGGCGAGTTCGTCAGCAGCACCAGCTCGTGGATGCCGAGGTTCGCCAGGATCTGCGCGCCGACGCCGTACTGGCGGAGCTGCTTCGGCCCGGTACGGGTCCCGCGCCGGCGGCCTGGGCGCGCAGGCGCTCGGAGACGGCATTCGGCGAGGGGTCGCGCAGGATGACGACGGCGCCGCGCCCCTCGGCGGCGATCTCGAGCATGGCGTTCGGCACCTGCTGCCAGCGGTCCTCGTTGAGGCAGAGCACGTCCTCCAGCGGGTCGAGGACATGCATCCGCACCAGCACGGGCGCGCCGTCGGCGACGTCGCCCTTGGTCAGCGCGTAGTGCTCCATGCGGCCCGGCTCGTCGCTGAAGACGCTGCAGCCGCCATTCGCCGCCGAAGACGGAGGTGATGGTCGCGCTGCTCGACCTCGCGGATCAGGTTGTCGTGCTTGCGGCGATAGGCGATGAGGTCCGAGATCGTGCCGATCTTCAGCGCGTGCCGCTGGGCGATGGCGACCAGGTCGGGCAGGCGCGCCATGCTGCCGTCCTCGTTCATGATCTCGCAGATCACGCCCGACGGGTTCATGCCGGCCAGCCGCGCGATGTCGACGGCGGCCTCGGTATGGCCGGCGCGGACCAGCACGCCGCCCTCGCGGGCGCGCAGCGGGAAGACGTGGCCCGGCGTCACGATGTCGGCGGGGCCCGAGCTCGGGTCGATGGCCACCGCGATGGTGCGCGCGCGGTCGTGGGCCGAGATGCCGGTGGTGACGCCGTCGCGCGCCTCGATCGAGACGGTGAAGGCGGTCTCGTGGCGCGACTGGTTGGTCCGCGCCATCAGCGGCAGGCCCAGCCGGTCGATGCGCTCGCCGGGCAGCGCCAGGCAGATCAGTCCGCGCCCGTGCGTCGCCATGAAGTTGACGACGTTCGGGGTCGCCATCTGCGCCGGGATCACGAGGTCGCCCTCGTTCTCGCGGTCCTCGTGGTCGACGAGGATGAACATCCGCCCGTTGCGCGCCTCGTCGATGATCTCGGCGACGGAAGAGATGGCGTCGGTGTACTCGGTCGTGGTCATGCGCGGCCCCGCTCTCGCCCGGGCAGATAACGCGGCCAGAGCCCGATTGCCAGAGGCGAGCCGGGGCAGGCGGCGCGGCCGTCGGTTGATCCAGATCATGTCGGCGGGCGTGCCAGCGTGCAGGATGCGGAAAAAAGAGCAGAACGCGAGGAAACACATGCGCCTTCTCATCGCCGTGCTGCTGGCGGTCGGGTACGGGGTCCGAGACGAACCCGCGCTGGCGCAGCGGCTGCCGGGCGACCCTGTCGCCGGTCTGGACTACGCCCGGGCAGTGTGCGCCGACTGCCACAATGTCGAGCGCGAATGGGACGAGCTTGCCGCCTTCTACGGCCCGCCCTTCCTGGATATTGCGGCGATGCCGACGACGACGGAGATGAGCCTGAAGGTGTTCCTCCGCACACCGCACGAGAACATGCCGAACCTGATCTTGTCGGACCGGGTCCGGGACGACGTGATCGCCTACATCCTCAGCCTGAAACCGGCCGAGTGACGGCGTCGTCGCCGTCAGCCGCAGGCCATAGCGGACGCCGTCTATGCCGAAGATGCGGATGGGGCCTTCTAGGGCAAAACCGCAACGTTGCATGACACGCGTCGAGGCGGTGTTCTCGGGGCATGGCGAGCGCGACGATATAGGCCAGAAGCAGCCGGTCGCGGGCAAACGCGATCGCGGCGCGCGCGCCCTCGGTGGCGAAGCCCCGGCCCCAGGCGGGCCGCTCGAGCAGGTACAGGAGCTCGGTCTCGCCGATCTCGGGCAGGTGGCGCAGGCCGAGATGGCCGATCAGCCGATCGCCTTCCTCGACGTGCTCGACCGCCCAGGGCGCATAGCCGCCATCCGACCACGCGCCCTCGTGCCAGGCGGCGATCGATGCTGCGCGCCCGCTGCGGCGCCTCGGCCGCCGCCGCCGTGCCGCCCGGCAGAAAACGCGCGGTCTCCGGGTCTGACCGGATGGCGGTGTAGGCGGGCAGGTCGTCTTCCCGGAAAGGCCGCAGCAGCAGGCGCGCCGTCCTGATCGACGTCCGCGGCTCGGTCATGCGGTCTCGGCGAGGCGGGCGACATAGCGGGCGAGCAGGTCGATCTCCAGGTTCACCCGCGTGCCCTCGGCCGCGTCGCTGAGGCCCGTCACCTCCCAGGTGTGCGGGATGATGTTGACGCCGAAGCGCGTTGTCGCACCGTCGTCGCCCTCGGCCACCTCGTTGACGGTCAGCGAGATGCCGTCGACCGCGATCGAGCCCTTCGGCGCGATGAACCGGCCGAGCGCGGCGGGCGCCGCGACGGTGACCCGGCGCGAGCCCCCCTCCGGCCTGATCGCCACGATCTCGCCCGTGCCGTCGACATGGCCCGAGACGATGTGGCCACCGAGTTCGTCGCCGACCCGAAGCGCCGGCTCGAGGTTCACCTTCGTCCCCTCGGACCACTGCCCCAGCGTCGTCCTCGCGCGCGTCTCGCCGGAGGCGTCGACCTCGAACCAGCCGCCGGCCCCCCGCCGCGCGCCCCGGCGTTACCCTCGTCGCGACCGCGCGCAACGACCGTCAGGCAGACACCGGAGCAGGCGATGGACGCGCCGATCTCGATCGATTCCGGCGGACGGGCGCAGGCAATGCGGATCCGCGTGTCGCCGGCCTGCGCGATGCGCTGCACGCGGCCGACCTCGCGGATAATCCCTGTGAACATCGCTCGGATCCCTTCGGCAGGCCGATGCGAGGTTTAGACGCCGCGCCCCGCGCCGACAAGCCGGCCGAAATGGCCGGGCATCAGGCGGCCCGCCACCACGAGAGCACGTCGCCGCCGATCCGCTCGACGCGGTCGAGGACGAAGCCGGGCGCCGCCTGCAGGCGGTCGAGGCCGAAGCCCTGCACCGCCGGCACGCCGTCGCCGCCGATCGTCCTGCCGGCGGTGAAGAGCGCGATCTCGTCGACCAGGCCTGCGGCCAGCAGGCTGGCGGCGAGGCGGCTGCCGCCCTCGCAGAGCAGGCGCGTGATGCCGCGCTCGGCGAGCCTCACCATCGCCGCGGGCATCGACAGCACGCCGTCGGCATCTGTGGCCACCTCTATCGGCACGGCACCGAGCTCCGAGAGCGTCGCCCGGCGCGCAGCGTCCGCCGACGCCCGGTGCATGACCCAGAGCGGCTGTTCCCCGGCCGTGCGCACGAGCTGCCCGGTCAGCGGCACCGACAGAGCGCCGTCCGCCAGGATGCGCACCGGTGCCCGATCGGCCAGGCCGAGCCCGCGCACGTCGAGCATGGGCGCGTCGGCGCGCGCCGTCCCGGCGCCGATCAGCACCGCGTCGTGCTGGGCCCGCATCAGGTGCACGCGGCGGCGTGCCGCTTCGCCGGTGATCCAGCGGCTCTCGCCCTTGCGGGTGGCGATTCGCCCATCCAGCGTGGCCGCCAGCTTCAGCACCAGATGCGGTCGGCCGCGCTGCAGCCGCGAGAGAAAGCCGGCGTTCATGCGCCGCGCCTCGTCCTCCAGGACGCCGATGTCGACCGCCACCCCGGCCGCCCGCAGCGCCTCGGCGCCGCGCCCGGCGACGCGCGGATCGGGGTCGATCATCGGGCAGACGATGCGTCTGATGCCGGCGGCGATCAGCGCGTCCGTGCAGGGCGGGGTGCGGCCATGATGCGCGCAGGGCTCGAGCGATACGTAGGCTATGGCCCCGCGCAGCGCCTCGGGGCCGCAGCGCTCGCCGGCCTGCGCCAGCGCGATCGTCTCGGCATGCGGCCGGCCGCCAGGCGCCGTCGCGCCGCGGCCGAGCACGCGATCGTCCCTGACGATGACGCGTGCCGACCGCAGGGTTCGGCCAGGTGCGGCCCAGGCTGCGCCGGGCGAGTGCCAGGGCGCACGCCATCCAGCGCCTGTCCCAGCCCGCTTCGTCCACTCAGCTTTCTTCCACGGTCGCCCTGGGGCGCAGCTCGGACACGAAGTCCTCGAAGTCTCCCGCCGCCTGAAAGTTGCGGTAGACGCTGGCGAAGCGGACATAGGCGACCGTGTCGATGCGGGCGAGGGCGTCCATGACGATCTCGCCGATCTGCGGCGACGGGATGTCGGTCTCGCCGGTGCTCTCGAGCCGGCGCACGATGCCCGAGATCATCTGCTCGACGCGCTCGGGGTCGGCGGGACGTTTCTGCAGGGCGATGCGGATCGACCGGGCCAGCTTGTCGCGGTCGAAGTCCTCGCGCCGGCCGCTTTTCTTGATGACCACGAGGTCGCGCAGCTGGACCCGCTCATAGGTGGTGAACCGGCCGCTGCAGGCCGGGCAATACCGTCGTCGCCGGATCGCCACGTGATCCTCGGCGGGCCGGGAATCCTTCACCTGCGTGTCGGCGTTTCCGCAGAAAGGGCAGCGCATCGGGGCCTCCGTCGGTGCAGCGCCGGCAACCATAGCGTCAAGTCAACGCGTTGTGTAGACTTTCCCTCGCTCGCGCTAGATATGCCGTCCATCTCTGTCGCCTCGCACCGGGACGCGAGACCTGCTGCCGGGATCGAGCGTGCGTGATACGCTGTGGCGGCGCGGTCCGGGGCATTCGCAGGAGGACGGAGAGATGACACGAAGCGGCGCGCTTCTGCTGGCTGCCGTGTTGCTGCCTGCCATGGCCTTGGCCGACGGGGCGAGCGGCGCATTCTCTGGCCTGAAGGGCCACCACGCCACGGGCGGGGTCGAGCTGGCGCGGACGGCATCTGGCTGGGAGGTCCGGCTGGCGGAGGATTTCGGCTTTGACGGCGCGCCGGATGCGCGCATCGGCTTTGGCAGCGGCGGCGTCTTTGTCGACGCAACGGATTTCGCGCCGCTGCGCGCGAACTCCGGCGCGCAGGTCTATGCCGTGCCGGACGGCATCGACCCCGAGCAGTATGACGAGATCTACATCTGGTGCCGGCAGTACTCGGTCCCGCTGGGCGTCGCAACGATCGAGTGATATTATCTGAACGGACGGGCACAGGGGGGCAGCGTGAGCAGCGAGGGGTTGTCTGGCACGATCAGAACGGGAGCAGCTATATTCATTGCGGGCCCTGCCGGCGGGCAGGTCGTTGGAGGAGATCATGCGCGAGCCGCTGACCGGAGATGTGTTGGAGGACTGGGCCGAGGCGCCGCCGGCGCATGATGTGACGCCCGGCTGGATCGGACGGAATCGCCAGGCGATCGAGCGCGGGCGCCGGGTTGCCCGGGCGCTGGTCCTGGTGGCGCCGCCGCCGGCCAGGCTGGCGCTCGGCGCGCTCTCGGTCGCGGTCGATGCCGTGCTGCTGGCCGACGAGGTCGGCCGCCGGCTGGAGGACCGGCCGGGCGGGCGCCTGCGCGCCGCCGGCCTGGTGCTAGAAGGCGTCGCGGTGCTGGCGTCCAGCCGCGTGGCGCCGGCACGGCTCGCCGCCAGCCTGGCCGGCATCGAGGCGGCGCGCCATCTGCTCGGCCGCGTCGCGAGGCGCCCCTCGGACCGCGACGACGGCTGATCGGGTCCCGCAGAGCCGGGATCGGCTTCCCGCGGCGGCGGGCAATAGCGATGCGGGGAATGCTGGCCTCCGTGGCGACGGGGCCGATCGCACGATCTCCGAGCAGTTCCACCGCAAAGCGACCGCGTCGGTTCGCTGCCAGCCGCCAAGCGAGTCGGCGGGCGCAAGTGATTGGCAGGTGGTCGGTCGGGCGCGTCCCGCTCAGCGCCAGCCTGTCAGGCGCACAGCCAGCGCGGTGAAGGCGCCGTAGGCGACCATGCCGGCGGCGATGCCGAGGAAGACGCCGTCGAGGCCGAGCCCGGCGCCCTCGCCCAGGGCCAGCGCGGCGCCGATGGCGACGACCATGCGCAGCACGCTGCCCGCGACCGGCCACAGCATCCGGCCGGCGCCCTGGCTGGCGAAGTAGAGCGCGAGGCCGAGCGCGAAGAAGGCATAGGCCGGCGCCACGGTCCGGAAGTAGGCACGGCCGGCTTCGAGCGCCGCCGTCGCGTCGGCGTCGAGGAAGAGGTGCAGCCAGAGGTCGGGCAGGGTGGCGAAGAAGAGGCCGATCGCGCCGACGATGGCGGCGGCGGCGAACGCGCCCGTCCAGCCGATGCCGAGCGCGCGCGCCCGGTTGCCGGCGCCGATGTTGGCGCCGACCATCGCCGTCAGGGCGGCGCCGATGCCGAAGACGACGGGGACCATCAGGAACTCGAGGCGGGCGCCAAGGCCATAGCCCGCGAGCGCCGCCTGGCCGTGCCGGCCGACCAGCGCGACCATGATGACGATGGTCAGCACGGTCTGCACGGCGTTCAGCGACGCGATCAGCCCGACGCGCAGGATGTCGACGAAGAGCGCCGCCCGCAGTCCGCCGAAGGCGACCGGCAGCCCGGCCCGGCCGCCGAGGACATAGGCGAGCGCGGCCACTGCGCCGACCCCGTGCGCGGCGATCTGGCCCGCGGCGAGCCCCGCCATGCCGAGTGACGGGAATGGGCCCCAGCCGAGCGCCAGCGCGCCGGCCAGCGGGATCGAGGCCAGCGCGACCAGCAGCAGGACCAGCGAGGGCACCGCCATGTTGCCCGAACCGCGGATCACGCTGAGCGTCGAGTGGCAGAGCCAGACGGCGGCGCAGCCCGGAAAGTAGACGAGCGCGTAGGCGATGGCGGCGCCGACCGCGTCCTCGCCGCCGCCGAGCGCCGCAAAGACCGGACGGCCGAAGAGCGCGACGAGCGCCGCCGAGCCGAGCGCCGCGGCCAGCGCGATCGTCCAGGCGGCGGCGACCAGCCGTCCGGCCCGGGCCGGATCGCCGGCGCCGAGCGCGCGGGCCACGGCCGACGAGATGGCACCTCCGATGGCGCCGGCCGCCAGCATCTGCGTCAGCATGACCAGCGGAAAGACCAGCGCCAGCCCGGCCAGCGCCGCGACGCCGAGCTGGCCGGCAAAGGCGCCTTCGGCGACGCTCATCGCCGCGGTGACGAGCATGGCGACGACGTTCGGCGCCGCGAGGCGGGCGAGCGTCGGGGCGATCGGTCCGTGCAGCAGCAGCCGCGTGCGCGCGGCGCGGGCGGCGGCGGCGGCGGCGGCCTCGGCGCGGGTCGGCGGGGCGGCGGGCGCAAGGGTGGTCTCGGCCATGATCTCGCCTCTGCCAAGCACGTGTCGGTTCTTTTTCAGAACGCTGGACGCGTACGTTCCCTTTCGGAACTTGTCAAGATGCGCTACATCGGACGGCGAAACGGGCATGTGTGGCCCACGTCCGCATGAGAGGTGCGATGCGCTGGAATGAATTACGGGATGAGACCTGTCCGGTTGCCCGCGGCCTGTCGGTCGTTGGCGACCGCTGGACCATGCTGGTGCTGCGCGACTGCTTTCGCGGCGTGCGCCGCTTCGACGATTTTCAACGGCGGCTGGGGATCACGCGGCACGTGCTGGCCGACCGGCTGCGCAAGCTGGTGGAGGCGGGCGTACTGGAGCGGCGGCTCTACCGGGAGCGACCGCCCCGCCATGAATACCGGCTGACCGAGAAGGGCTTGGCGCTGCACCCGGTGCTGGTCACGCTGGTCGCCTGGGCCGAGCAATGGGAGCCGAAGGAGGGCGCCGCCTCGCGGCTGGTCGCGGCCGGGTCGGGGCTGCCCGTCGAGCCGGTGCTGGTCGATGCGCGTAGCGGCGAGCGACTGACGCACCGTTCGTTCGCCCATGCCGCCGCCGACGGGCCAGCTTGAGCCATGTAGCGCGCGGGCGGATGCGGCGCGCCTGCAGCCGGCCCCCGCGCCAGCCTTCCAAGATCGCAGACATGCCGAAGGTGCCGTTTTTAGTCCGGAGGAAGCCCGGGCTTGGAAAAGCTGGCGCGGCGCAGGCCGCGGTGATCGGCTGCTGGCGCGACACCCGCGATCAGGCGGCGCGTCTGCGCCGCCGGCGGCGCGGTCCGGCCTTCCAGTCCGGTGCCTTCCGGTCCGCCGCCGCATTGGCTGGCGTGCGGGCCGGCTTGGCCATACCGCCGCGTGCCTTCCGGGCCGGTCCCGCCTCCGGCGTCGCGATCTCGACGGGCACCGCGCCGACGACGGGCATCGCGGCGCCGGTCAGTCGCTCGATGCTGCGCAGGAAGGCGCGCTCGTCGGGATCGCAGAACGAGATCGCCGATCCGGAGGCGCCCGCCCGGGCCGTGCGGCCGATGCGGTGGACATAGGCTTCCGGCTCGTTCGGCAGCTCGTAATTGATGACGTGGCTGACGGCTTCGACGTCGATGCCCCGGGCCGCGATGTCGGTCGCCACCAGCACGCGCGCCTGGCCGTTGCGGAACGCCGCCAGCGCCCGCTGCCGGGCCGCCTGGCTCTTGTTGCCATGGATCGCCTCGGCGCCGATGCCGTGCTTGGCCAGCGCGTCAGAGACGCGGTTCGCCCGATGCTTGGTCCGGGTGAAGACGATGACCTTCTCCAGCGCCGGGTCTTTCAGCAGCCCGGCCAGCCTGCCGGTCTTCTCGGCGGCCGCCATATGGTGCACGGACTGGTCGATCCGCTCGATCGGCGTCGACCGGCGCGCCACCTCTATGCGCATCGGGTCGTGGAGCCAGCCGTCCGCCAGCCGGGCGATCTCGTCCGGCATGGTCGCCGAGAACAGCAGTGACTGGCGATCGGTGGGCACGGCCGCGACCAGCTTGCGCACGTCGCGGATGAAGCCCATGTCGAGCATCCGGTCCGCCTCGTCCAGCACCAGCACCTGGACCGCGCCGAGATCGGCGCGGCGGCGCTCGACCAGGTCGAGCAGCCTGCCGGGGGTCGCGACCAGAATGTCGATACCGCGCGCCAGGGCGGCGATCTGCGGCCCCTCCTTGACGCCGCCGAAGACGACGATGTGCCGCAGCGAGAGGAATCTGGCATAGCCGCGGATCTCGTCGCCGATCTGGATGGCAAGCTCGCGTGTCGGCGCCAGGATCAGCGCGCGCGGCCGGGCCGGGCGGCCGGGCTGCGGCTGGGCGGCGAGCCGATGCAGGATCGGCAGCACGAAGGCGGCGGTCTTGCCGGTACCCGTCTGCGCGATGCCGAGGATGTCGCGGCCATCCAGCTGCCCGGGAATGGCCTGCTGCTGGATCGGCGTCGGTTCGGTGTGGCCGCGCGCGTCGACCGCGCGCAGGATCGGCTCGGCCAGGCCGAAACCGGAGAAACCTTGTGTCAAGAGAACGTCCCTTCAAACCCGGCGCCGGGACTGCTCCCGCTGCGCTCTGGGCATGCACCGCTGTCCGAGCGCGGCTCGGGCGGTGCTCATAATCGGAATTTCCCGGGAAGAAGCCCTGGCCGGACCCGTATGGTCCGCTTTCGAGGCAGGGATCCGCGCAATCGCGAGAAAATTTCGTGTCGCCGAAATGGATGGCGCGGGCGATGATGTCAAGGACGGATCGTGCTTCGGGCGGGACGATCGGCACTCGGCCGCGCCTCGGGGCGGCGCCGCCAGTCCTCCTTGCCGGTCCTCCTTGCCGGTCCTCCTTGCCGGCTCAGGCGAAGAGGGCGGCGAGCCAGGCGGCGTGCAGGTCGGTCTGGAAAGTGATGCTGCTGTCGAAGTCGAGCTCCACCGTCAGCTCTCCGCCATGCCAGTCGAGATCGATGGCGCGCATGCGGACATGCGAGAAGACGAGGCGATCGATGCCCGGCTGGAAGTCAGTGAGCAGGGTGTCCCCGGCGCCGTGCGCGTCTATGTGGAAGACGTCGCGGCCTGGTCCGCCGGTGAGCCGGTTGTCGCCGGCGCCGCCATAGAGATGGTCGTCGCCGTCATCGCCCTGCAACTTGTCGTCACCGTCGCCGCCCCACAGCGTATCGTCGCCGCCGCCACCGCGGATCTCGTCGTCGCCGGCGTTGCCGCAGAGCAGGTCCTTGCCCCCGAGGCCCAGTATGAAGTCGGCGGCGGCGGTCCCGGTCAGCGTGTCCCTGCCGTTGTCGCCGACGATCCGCGTCATCGCTTGGAAGACGTTCGTCTGCATCGCGTCGACGGCCGAATTGCGGACGATGATGTCGCCGAGCCGCGTGCCCCACAACTCGTCGAGCTCGGCCTGCGAGAAGCCGCGTACCTCGCTCCACATCGGGTCGCCGGCGCGCAGCCGCGTGAACTGGTCGGTCAGCACGGCCGCGAAGGTCTCGCCGACCATGCCGCCGGCCACGTGGTCCTCGGCCAGCCCGCCGACCCAGGCGTCGACCAGGCCGACATCGCCGTAGACCGCCTGAAGCCGGCCCGCGACGCCGGCGTCCGAGGTGATCTGGTCGAAGCTCGTGACCGGGTCGAGCCCCATGGCCTCGCGCAGCTCGACATAGCTGGCGATGCCGACGTCGCGGCCGCGCTGGATGTTGAGCGAGGCGAGGTCGAGCCCGCCCTCGCTCGGCGCGCCGAAGAGGAACGAGCGGACGTCCTCGACCAGCATGGTGTCGAGTTCCTGCGCCGGCTGCGTGGCGGCGCCGCGCAGGAGCGATTCGACGCCGTGCTCGCCGA
>CAVUWP010000004.1:0-123536 GCA_963745085.1 uncultured Alphaproteobacteria bacterium
TACTCTCCACTCATTGCCCTGTTCAGATTTCCTGAGCCACCTCTCTCCAGCCAGGTCCGACCGTGTTACGACGACATCGCGTTCTTTTAGCGAAAAGCATGACAGGCTCTCGGAGAAGGGTCCCGATCGCGGTCATCGGCGGGAGGCCTAATCGCCTGATCGGCGGTGTTCGACGCGCGACGCCGGAGGATTTATGGGTCGAACGTCTCGGTGTATTTGGGTTGAACTCACGCCACGGGCCAACATCAGGTCCGCGCAACGATCAAGGGGACGATGTCCTCGACCTGCGACTACCTCTTCGAAGCGGATGAAACGAAGCTGGTGCCAGTTCTCGCCGGCGAGATCATGGTCGACGAAGAAACTGACGAGCAGTGGTACCCCGTGATTGGCTTCGCGGCGCCTGAACCGCCGCGCAAGGATCAGCCGCTGCTTTTCTCACAGCTCCCGGAGATGACACCGGACTCCGGCTCGTTCATTCTGCTCCCACCCCGTCGCCGCAAGGCCGGAATGCGGAAATAGCGTCTCGCTCCGCCGGCTCGGCGTGCCTCCACGCGAACAGGGGCCAAAGCTCGGCGGCCGAGCTCTGACAATCGTACATCGCCGCCAGAGCCCTGGGACATTTTACGGGGTATCACCGGGACACTTTATGGGGGCCTGTACAATGAAGCCACACACAGCGCCTTGATCGCGTCCCGCGCAAGGCGGTCGGCGCGCTCGTTCTGCTCGTGGCCGGCATGGCCGCGCACCCACTCCAGGTCGACGCCGTGGCGGGCGCTGGCGGCGTCGAGGCGCTGCCACAGCTCGGCGTTCTTCACGGGCTTCTTGTCGGCGGTCTTCCAGCCGTTGCGCTTCCAGCCGTGGATCCACTTGCCGATGCCGTCGCGCAGATAGGTCGAGTCGGTGACGATGGTGATCGCCGCCGGCCGCTCCAGCGCCTCGAGCGCGGCGATGGCGGCCATCAGCTCCATCCGGTTGTTGGTGGTCGTGCGCGTCGCCGCCCGAGAGCTCGCGCTCCTTGACGACCTCGCCGCCCTCGACCGCCTGCAGCACGACGCCCCAGCCGCCGGGGCCCGGATTGCCGCTGAACAGGCGCCGTCGGTGTAGGCGAAGAGATCGGCCACGCTCAGGCGCCGCGCCGAAGCACGTGCAGCGACGCGACGACGCGCCGTCAAAGCCCGTGCCGGGCTCGGTCTCGCTCGAGAGGACCCGAACCCCGCCGCGCCGAGCAGGCCAGCGATCTCGGCCTCGCCCGAAATAGGTGTAGAACCGGCCGAGGCTGTCGCGGCTCTCGCCCTCGCCCTCCTTCAGGCCGAGATAGAGGACGCCGCCCGGCCTCAGCGCCCGGTGCAGCCGGCCGAGATGCGCCGGCATCGCCGCGCGGCTGTCGTGCAGCAGGCTGAAGCCGGCCCAGATCCCGTCATAGGCCGCCAGCGCATCGAGGTCGTCGAACCGGCCGACCGTCACCTCGATGCCGTGGCGCCGGCGCGCCTCCTCGGCCAGTCCCGCCGAGCCGTCGAAGCCGGCTCGCGCGGAAGCCGCTGCCATTCAGCCGGTTCGCCGCCCAGCCCGACCCGCAGCCGAAATCGAGCACCGTCGCCGCCGGGCGGCAGCATGTCGGCGAACCGCTCCAGGTGCGGGCTGCGCGCTTCCTCCTCGGCATAGTCGGCATAGGCCGCCGCCTCGCGCGTGTAGAAGGCGAGCGTCGCGGCATCGCCGCCGCGTCCCGCCGCCGGGCGCGGCTCTGCTTTCATGCCGGCTCGCGCAGCACGCGCGGCATCTTGAAGCTGACGCTCTCCTCGGCGGTCACGACGCGCTCGATGGAGAGGTCATAGCGCTCGCGGAAGGCGTCGAGCACGCCCGTCACCAGCACCTCGGGCGCACTGGCCCCGGCCGAGAGCCCGACCGCGCTGCACGCCATGCAAGCGCCCGCCAGTCGATGTCTCCCGCCGTCTGCACCAGCATCGCATAGGGGCAGCCGGCGGCGCGGCCGACCTCGACCAGCCGCTGCGAGTTCGACGAGTTCGGCGCGCCGACGACCAGCAGCGCGTCGATATGCGGCGCCATCGCCTTGACCGCCGCCTGGCGGTTGGTCGTGGCGTAGCAGATGTCTTCCTTGTGCGGCCCGACGATCTGCGGGAACCGCGCCTGCAGCGCCTCGACGATCCCGGCAGTGTCGTCGACGCTGAGCGTCGTCTGCGTGATGAAGGCGAGCTTCGTCGGATCGCGCGGCGCGATGCAGGCGACATCCTCGCGCGTCTCGACCAGGATCACCTCGCCGGCCGGCAACTGCCCCATGGTGCCGACCGTCTCCGGATGGCCCGCATGCCCGATCATGACGATCTGCAGGCCCTGCGCGGAATGCCGCTCGGCCTCGATGTGCACCTTCGAGACCAGCGGGCAGGTGGCGTCGACATAGAGCATCCGGCGCCGCTCGGCCTCGGTCGGGACCGCCTTGGGCACGCCATGCGCCGAGAACACCACCGGCCGGTCGTCCGGGCACCTCGTCCAGCTCCTCGACGAAGACGGCGCCCTTGTCGCGCAGCTCCTCAACCACGTGGCGGTTGTGCACGATCTCGTGGCGCACGAAGACGGGCGCGCCCCATTTCTCGAGCGCCCGCTCGACGATCTCGATGGCGCGCACCACGCCGGCGCAGAAGCCGCGCGGGTCGGCGAGGTGGACGGTCAACTTCGGTTTCGTCATGCGGTCGCTCCCCGGGATTCGACGTGGGATCCGAATTGCAGCTCGGCCAGGCGGGCGTAAAGGCCGCGCTGCGCCACAAGATAGTCGTGCGTGCCCTGCTCCACCACCCGCCCGGACTCCATCACCACGATCTTGTCGGCGCGCCGAATGGTGGCGAGCCGGTGCGCGATGACGACGGTGGTGCGGCCCGACATCAGCCGCGCCAGCGCTTCCTGCACATGCGCCTCGGACTCGGCGTCCAGCGCCGAGGTCGCCTCGTCCAGCAGCAGGATCGGCGCGTCGCGCAGCATGGCGCGGGCGATGGCGACGCGCTGGCGCTGACCGCCCGAGAGCTGCGCGCCGGCCTCGCCGACGGTGCTGTCATAGCCGCGCGGCAGCTCCGAGATGAAACCGTGCGCGTTGGCCGCGCGCGCCGCCGCCTCGATCTCGGCCCGCGTGGCGCCCGGCCGGCCGAAGCGGATGTTCTCGGCGATCGTGTCGTCGAAGAGGAACGTCTCCTGCGTCACCAGCGCGATGCCGGCGCGCAGCGACGCCAGGCCGACATCGCGGATGTCCTGCCCGTCGATGCGGACGCCGCCGGCATCCGGGTCGTAGAAGCGCTCGATCAGCGCCAGCACGGTCGACTTGCCGCCGCCCGAGGGGCCGACCAGCGCCGTCACCCGGCCTGCCTCGGCGATCAGGCTCAGCCCGCGCAGCGCCGGCACCTCGCCATAGGCGAAGCGCACGGCCTCGAGCCGGATCTCTCCCTTGCCGATCAGAAGCGGCGGCGCGTCCGGCGGCTCGGACAGGCTGAGATCGGAATCCAGCGTCTCGTAGATGAACTCGATGCCGGCCATCTGCTGGCGGAGCTGCACCGCCGTCTGCGCCAGCCGGCGCGCCGGGTCGCCGAGCGCCAGCAGCGCGAACAGGAACGAGATGAAGGTGCCGACCTCCATGTCGCCGCCGATGATCCGCCAGCCGGCATAGAGCAGGACGGCGGCGGCGCCGAGGCCGGCGACGACCTCCATCATCGGGTTGGCCAGCGCCTGCAGCATGGCGAGCGCGTCGGCCCGCTCGCGCACGCCCTCGATCGAGTGCGCGGCGCGCCGGCGCATCTGGCCCTGCAGGTTGAAGGCGCGGACGACGCGGGCGCCGGCCACCGTCTCGCCCATGGTCGAGAGGATGCGCGCGTTCAGCTCGACCTGCTCGCGCGCCATCATGCGCACCTGGCGCACCAGCCAGGCGATGCCGCCGAACACCGCCGGCAGGCCCAGCAGCGCGATCAGGCTCATCGTCACATCGTTCCAGAACATGACGGCGACCATCCCCAGCACCGTCGTCAGGTCGACGCCCAGCCGCGTCGCCACGATCTGCAGCGCGGCGCGCGCGTTCTGCGCGTTCTGCGTGATCCGTACCGCCAGCCCGCCGCTGCCCAGCGTCTCGTGGAAGATCATGCCCTGGTCCAGCACGTGGTCGTAGAGGCGCAGCTGCAGGTCGGCCGTGATGCGGTTGCCGATGCGCGCCAGGATGACGTTCTGGCCGTACATCGCGGCGCCGCGCACGACGAAGATCGCCAGGACGACGCCGGCGAGCCACCTCAGCGCGCCGGGGTCACCGGCGATGAAGACCTCGTTGAAGACGTCGCGCATCAGCAGCGCGATCGCCGCGAACATGCCCGAGACGACCAGCATCAGCACGCCGGCGAGCACATAGTTCCAGCGATGCGGCCAGGCGCTCTCGATCACCAGCCTGTAGAGCAGCCGGGCGTTCTCGGGCCCGAGGGCGCGCTTGGCGATGCCTGAGACGATGTTCACGCCGGTCCGGTCCGGGGCCACGCGCCCCGCGCGCGCCTTATCGTGCCCGCCCGCCCTTGGCCAGCCTCATCGCGGGCCTCATCGCGGGCTTCATCGCGCGGCCGCGACCTGCGGGCGTTCGCCTTCCGGTATGGCTTCCGGCGCTGCCGCACGGTCTTCGGCCGCGTCCGGCCACGCGATGTCCCGGCCGTCCAGCAGGCGCACCAGTCGGATGCGCGCGCCGGGCATCTCGGCCAGATCGAAGGCCGGGCAGGCCCAGTTCCCGAGGAAATACCCCGTCAGGCGCAAGGCGTCGCGAACCTCGTCGATGCCGGGAGCGGTGCCGGCGGCTGCGCCCGGCCGGGCGTCGGCCAGGAACCGCGGCAGCGGCAGCAGGCGCTCGGCATAGGGCGCGCCGGCGGCGCGGCAGACCGCCCGGCCCGAGCGCGGCGAGACATAGGCGAGATCCTCGCGCGCGCCCGGTCGACGCGCAGCTTGCCAGGTCGAGCCCGAAGCCCAGCGCCTCGAGCAGCGTCAGCTCCCAGGCGGCATAGCGCGCCGGCCAGCGCGGATCGGCACCGACGAGCGCATCGACGAGGCCGAGCGTCGCCGCGTAGACCTCCGGGTTCGGCTCGCGCTCGGGCAGCAGGCGGACCAGCAGCGCGCTGACGGCGTTCAGCGCGGCCAGCGTGCGGCGATCGGCCATGATGGCGGCTGCGCGGGCGCGGATCAGGTCGACCCTGAAGGCGCCGAGATGGTCGGCCAGCCGCGCGTTCCATTCGAGCGAGAGCTGCGCGCCCGGCTGCAGCACGGGCCCCTGGGTTTTGCCGGCGCCGCCGCGCACAAGGCCGGCATGCCGTCCGCGCTCGGGCGTCAGCACCTCGATGATGACGCTCGTCTCGCCATGCCGGCGCACCCACAGCAGGATGCCCTGGTCGCGCCACTCCATGTCGTTTCTCCTGACCGGCCGCGGGCACCCCGCCGGCCATGGCCCGACTCTGGCGATGCCGCGGCGGCTTGGCAAGCGGTCCGCCGCACGACCGCCGCACGACCGCCGCCGGGCGCCACCGGGCGAGCGGAGCGCCGGGCGCTCAGTCGAGGCCCTCCTCGTCCAGCAGGTGGCGGCCGCGCGGATCCTCGACCTCGACCACCCAGAGATCGCGGTCGAAGCGCCGCTGGCGCGCCATGGCGGCGTCGGCCTCGGCCTCCGGCGCGCGCGTCGACCAGCGCCGTCCAGATGCGGTCGCCCTCGCCGTCGAGCGTGCGGACGAAGACGCTGGCCTTGCCGTCCATGGTGGCCAGCTTGACGGCGATGGCGCCGGCCGTGCGCTCGCCGCGATGGACGATGTGGGCGAAGACCCCCGCCCCCTGCAGCCGCGCCAGATAGGCCGACACCCAGATGCCGCTGGCCAGCCTAGCCGTCACTGAAGTCGAGCCCCATCTCGCGGTAGCGCGCCGGTTCGTCCTGCCAATCCGGCCGTGCCTTCACCGTCAGGAACAGGTGCGCCGGCCGGCCCAGCAGCTCGGCGATGTCGCGCCGCGCTGCCTCGCCGACGGCCTTGACCGTCTCGCCGCCGCGGCCGAGCACGATGCCGCGGTGCCCATCGCGCCCGACATAGATCACCTGCTCGATGCGCACGCTGCCGTCCCGGCGGTCGTCCCAGCTTCGGTCTCGACCGTCAGCTGGTAGGGCAGCTCCTGGTGCAGGCGCAGCGTCAGCTTCTCGCGCGTGATCTCGGCGGCGATCAGGCGCAGCGGCAGGTCGGCGATCTGGTCCTCGGGATAGTGCCACGGCCCCTCCGGCAGGCTGCCGGCCAGCCAGCGCTTCAGGTCGGCGACGCCGTCGCCCGTCTCGGCCGAGATCAGGAACGTCTCGGCCCAGTCCCGGCGGTCGCCGAGCTCCTTCAGCAGCGGCAGCAGCGCCGGGCGCCTGACCCGGTCGATCTTGTTGACGGCCAGCGCCACAGGCTTGGCACCGGGTCGCTTGCCGATATGCGCGTCCAGCGCCTGCAGGATCGCCTCGACCCCCTCGGTGATGCCGCGATGCGCCTCGACCAGCAGGACGACGATGTCGGCGTCCTCCGCGCCCGCCCAGGCCGAGGCCACCATGGCGCGGTCGAGCCGCCGGCGCGGCCGGAACAGCCCAGGCGTGTCGACGAAGACGATCTGCGCGTCGCCCTCGACGGCGATGCCGCGGATGCGCGTCCGCGTCGTCTGCACCTTGTGCGTGACGATCGAGACCTTGGCGCCGACCATCGCGGTTCAGCAGCGTCGACTTGCCGGCGTTCGGCTCGCCGATCAGCGCGACGAAGCCGCAGCGGGTGGGCTCGCCTTGCTCAGCCATCCGAACCCTCTCTCGACGACGACGACGGCCGGCGTCCGCCCTTCCGCTTTGCAGAAACCGCACCGTCCGGGCGCCGCTCGTCCGGGCGGCGTTTGCGGCGCGGAGCGTCGCCGGCGGCGGCCGGCATGCGATCTGCCCCAGCAGCGCCGCGGCGGCGTCCTGCTCGGCCATCTTCTTCGACCCCGCCCGGCCGGTCGCCGTCTCGCCGGTTTCCAGCCCAGCCTCGACGGTGAAGTCGGGCGCATGGTCCGGCCCGGACTGGGCGACCAGACGATAGACGGGCGGCGCCAGCCCGCGCGCCTGCGCCCATTCCTGCGCGCGCGTCTTGGCATCGGTCGGCGGCGCCGCCAGATCGCGCAGGCGGCCTTGCCAATGCGTCGCGATGAAGCCCCGCGCCGCGGCCATGCCGCCGTCGAGATAGAGCGCGGCGATCACCGCCTCGGCCGCGTCCGCCAGGATCGCCGCCTTGCGCCGGCCGCCCGAAATGGACTCGGACCGGCCCAGCCGCAGATGCGCGCCGAGCTCGATCTCGGCCGCCACCTCGGCCAGCGTCTCGCGGCGCACCAGCGCGTTGAAGCGCGGCGCCAGCGCGCCCTCGGCGGCATCCGGATAGACCTCGAGCAGCGCCTCGGCGACGCACAGGCCCAGCACGCGATCGCCCAGGAACTCCAGCCGCTGATTGTCAGGCCGCGCCGGCGACGACGCCGAAGGGTGCGTCAGCGCCTGCTCGAGCAGCGCCGCGTCGCCGAACGCATGGCCCAGCACGCCCGCCAGATCTGCAGCGCGCGGCCGTCGCATCGCCCGCCTAGTGGATGATCTTGAAGAACCGGTCGGGCCGCCACTTCCAGAATTCCCAGAACGCGCCGGACGAGGAGAGCGCGATGATCTCGGCGCGGCCGATCAGGTTCTCCAGCGGCACCTGGCCGACATCGGGAAAGCGGCTGTCGACCGAATTGTCGCGGTTGTCGCCCATGAAGAGGATGTGCCCCTCCTGGACCTCGATCGGCGGCGTGTTGTCGACATAGGTGTCGCGCAGGTTCAGCACGTCGTGGCGACGTCCCTCCGGCAGCTCCTCGACCCACTGCTCGATGGCGCAGGGCCGCCCTGCGCCACCGGCTCGTTCAGGCAGCCCGACAGCGACATGACCTCGCCCTCCAGGCCCTTGGGCTCGAAGAAGTCCTCGTCACGGGTCATGCCGACGGCCACGCCGTTAATGTTCAGCACGCCGTCGATCATCTGGATCGTGTCGCCCGGCAGCCCGATCACCCGCTTGATGTAGTCGACGCAGTCGTCCGGGTCGCGCATCGGCCGGGTCAGGCCGACAGTGGAGAGCAGCGCGCTGCCGATCCGCGCGACGAACTCGACCGGGCCCTCGCTGCACGGGTCCTTCTTCGGGTGCTTGAAGACGACGACGTCGCCGCGCTCGGGCAGGTCGCTCCAGATGCGGCCGTCGAACCAGTCGGGTGAGAAAGGGAATGAATAGCGCGAATAGCCATAGGCGAATTTGGACACGAACAGATAGTCGCCGACCAGAAGCGTCGGCTTCATCGAGCCCGACGGGATCGAGAACGGCTGGAACAGGATCGACCGGAAGGCCATGGCGATGAGCAGCGCCCAGAAGATGGTCTTGGTCGTCTCCCAGGCGCCTTCCTTCTTCTTGGTGGCCGCTTTCGCCATGTCGGGGGATCCTCTCGCCGGGGTCGGCGGCATGTGACGGCGCTATGTGACGGCGCGCATGTGAGGAGTCAAGGCAGGCTCCGGTGGCCCGGCGCTCAATTCTGCGATGCCGCATCCGGATGCGGCGTGCCCGGCGGCACCGCCTCGATGACGACGAAGGCCTGGGCATAGGGGTCGTCGTCGGTGATCGTGACATGGATGCGCGCCTGCATGCCGGCCGGGGTCAGCCGCGCAGCCGCTCGGCGGCGCCGCCCGTCAGACTGCATGGTCGGCTGGCCGCTCGGCCAGGTTGACCACGCCCATCTCGCGCCAGTTCACGCCCATGCGCAGCCCGGTGCCCAACGCCTTCGAGCACGCCTCCTTGGCCGCCCAGCGCTTGGCGTAGGAGGCCGCGCGCTGCCGCCGCCGGTCCGACTTGGCCTGCTCGACCTCGGTGAAGCAGCGCTGCACGAACCGGTCGCCCCAGCGCTCGAGCGTCCGGGCGACGCGGCGGATGTCCGTCAGGTCCGTGCCGATGCCGACGATCATGCGCTTGCCTCTGCCATCTCCGCACCGGTCCGCGCTCTGCCCGGTACTGCCCGGTCCTGGCCGGTCCTGGCCGGGCAAGGCATAGCGGCCCGGAACCAGCACGCATAGGGCGACGACGGACAGACCACGCCCCACCTGCTCGCTCCGATACGAGTCTCGAACCGATCGTCCGATATCGCGACGATGCCGAAGAACCGCCGCGCCCGGGATCGACCGGACCCGACCGCCTGGGGAGACAGAGCGATGCCTGGCTGCTCCTGTGCTGCTGGCCATGCGAGCCCCTGCTGCGTGCCGCTGCGGCGCGCCGGAGACGCTCGCCGCCTATCGGAGGATCGCGGCCGACCTCTCGCGGCGCGAGATGATCGGCGGCGTCGCGGCGACGGCCGGCCTGTTCGCGGGCTTCGGACTCGCGCCTGGGCCGGGCCGGGGCCGGGGCGCAGGCGCATGAACGCCCCATGCGGCTCGTCAACCTGCGCCTGTTCGACGGCCGGACCCTGGCGCTGCGCGAGGACGTCGAGATCCTTGTGCAGGACGGGCGCATCGCCGACCTGCCGAAGCGCGACCAGGGGCCGGCGGATGCCGATGTCATCGACTGCGGCGGCCGGGCGGTCATTCCGGGGCTGATCGACGCCCACTGGCATTCGACCCTGACGGCGATCAACCAGCTGGCAGCGATGACGGCCGACATCGGCTATGTCCATCTGGTGGCCGCGCGGGCCGCCGGCGAGACGCTGCGGAGGGGCTTCACCACCGTGCGCGATGTCGGTGGCCCGGCGTTCGCGCTCAAGCGCGCCATCGACGAGGGAATTGTCGAGGGGCCGCGCATCTTCCCGGCCGGCGCCATGGTCTCGCAGACGTCGGGCATGGCGACTTCCGCCTGCTCAACGAGCTGCCGCGTCCGGCGCGCGACCCGCTCAGCCATGCCGAGCAGGTCGGCGTATCGCGCCATTGCCGACGGCCCGGACGCTGTGCTGATGCGGATGCGCGAGCAGCTGATGCAGGGTGCGAGCCAGATCAAAATGATGGCGGGCGGCGGCGTCTCCTCGCTCGACGACCCGATCGACGCGCCGCAGTATCTTGAACGGGAGCTGCGCGCCGGGGTCGAGGCCGCCGCCGACTGGGGCACCTATGTCTGCCGTGCATGTCTATACGTCCCTCAGGGCATCCAGCGGGCGATCCGCGCCGGCGTGAGATGCATCGAGCACGGCCAGCTCACCGACGAGGAGACCGTTCGCATGATGGCGGGCGAGGGCGTCTGGTGGAGCCTGCAGCCCTTCCTTGACGACGAGGACGCGAACCCGAAAGCCCTGCCGGAGCAGCGTGCCGACCAGAGGCGCATCGCCGAAGGCACGGTGCGGGCCTACGAATGGGCCGAGAAGCACGCCGTGCGCACCGTTTTCGGCACCGACATCCTGATGAACCCGGCCGGCGGCGCCACGCATGGCCGCCAGCTCGCCAAGATCGCCCGCTTCCGCGACCCGCTGACCGCGCTCCGCATGGCGACGGGAGATGCTGGCGAGCTCCTTGCCCTGTCGGGGCAGCGTGCGCCTTACGACGGGCCGCTCGGCGTCATCGCGCCGGGCGCATTCGCTGACCTCCTGGTCGTCGAGGGCGCGCCCGACAGGGACCTGTCCTTTCTGTACGATCCGGAGGTCTCCCTGCCCCTGATCATGAAGGGTGGCGCGCTCGTCAGGAACACCCTCTGATCGGCTGCGAAACGCGGCGGCGGCGCAGGCCCTGCCGACGGTCAGCCACCGGATGCGCGCGCCGCCTCCATCGCCTCGCGCATCCGTCCGGATCGCCGCCTCCAGGCCGAGGAAGATCGCCTCGCCGATCAGGAAGTGGCCGATGTTCAGCTCGACGACCTGCGGCAGCGCGGCGATCGGGCCGACGCTGTCATAGGTCAGCCCGTGCCCGGCATGGACCTCGAGCCCCAGATCGTGCGCCAGCGCCGCATTCCCGGTCAGCCGCGCCAGCTCGGCGTCGCGATCCGCCGCGCGGCCCTCGGCGTAGGCGTCGCAATAGCCGCCGGTGTGCAGCTCGACCACCGCCGCGCCGACGCGCCTGGCCGCCTCGACCTGACGCCGGTCGGCGCGATGAAGAGCGAGACGCGGCAGCCTGCTCGGCCAGCGGCGCGATGAAGCGCGCCAGGCGGTCCTCGTCGGCCGCGACATCGAGCCCGCCCTCGGTCGTGCGCTCCTCGCGCCGCTCGGGCACCAGGCAGACGGCGTGCGGCCGGTGGCGGAGCGCGATCGCCTGCATCTCGTCGGTCGCCGCCATCTCGAGGTTCAGGGGCAGCGACAGCTCGGCCATCAGCCGCTCGATGTCGCGGTCGACGATGTGCCGCCGGTCCTCGCGCAGATGCGCCGTGATGCCGTCGGCGCCGGCCTCGGCCGCCAGATGCGCGGCGCGCACCGGGTCCGGCACCGCGCCGCCGCGGGCGTTCCGGACCGTCGCCACATGGTCGATGTTGAGCCCGAGCCGCAGCCGTCTCGCAGCTTCGCGCCCCGCTGTCTCAGGCATTGTCCCCCTCGCCGCGCGTCGCCGGCGGCATAGGCCGCCAGCTCTTCGTCCAGCCGCGCCCGCTGCCGCGCCTGGATGCTCATCAGCTTCTTGCGCCGCCGCTACCTGATAGGCGGCGACGAGTGGCCCGATGGTCCAGTAGCAGATGGCCGCCGCGATCAGCCCGGGCAGGATGCCGCCGACCAGATAGGGCAGGAAGATGTCGCCGATGAAGTCGAGCAGCCCGTCGAGCATGGACGGGCCATAGCCGAACCAGCTCTTCACCGTGCCCCACGATGGCGTTCAACCCCTCGGCGAAGGCGTGCGTGATCGCTCTCGAAGTTCGAGCCGTGTGCCGCGCAGCCCGAGCAGCCAGCGCCCGGTCCAGAGCGAGGTCGCCGAGATGAAGGGAAACGTCAGCGGGTTGCCGACGATGGTGCCGAACAGCGAGGCGATGACGTTGCCGCGAACCAGCCAGGCCAGCCCGGCCGCGACGAGGAAGTGCAGCCCGAAGAAGGGCGTGAACGATGCCAGGGCGCCGCAGGCGAAGCCCAGCGCGATGCGGTGCGGGCTGTCCGGCAGCCGGCGCATCCGCTTGTGGATATAGCCGAAGCCGCGCCAGAAGCCCTTGCGCGGCGCCAGCGCCTCGCGCGACACGGTCATAGGTAGAGGGGCGCTCGCGCCGCTTGAAGATCATCGCCGGCCGCGCTAGGGCGTCAGCCGGGGTCAGTGCGTCAGCATGGCCGCGTGGCCGAGCGGCAGGCGCGGCTGGCCGGGCTCGATCGGCGGCTCGGCCGCCCCGACGCGGCCGGTCGCCCGGTCGACCTGGTTGACGAAGCTCTGCGCCCTCAGCGCGCTGAGGATGTCGCCGAGATGCTTCGTGTCCCTGACCTCCAGGTCGATGCTCATCTGGAAGAAGTCGGGCTTGCGGGTCGTGATCGACAGGTTGTCGATGTTCGCGCGCTGCTCGCCGACCAGCGTGCAGACGACGCCGAGCGCCCCCGGCTGATTGGCCAGCGTCAGCTCGATGCGCGCCAGGTTGTTGGCGTTCTTGTCCGCCTCCTCGGCCCAGGCGAGGTCGTGCCAGCGCTCCAGCGCGTCCTCGAACTCCTCCAGCATCGGGCAGAAGATCGCATGCACGACGATGCCGCCCTTGCGGCCGAGGCCGATGATGCGGTCGCCCGGGATCGGCCAGCAGCAGTCGCAGAACCGCACCGCGCGGCCGCGCTTGATGCCGCGAATGCGCATGCCGTTCGTCGGCTCCTCGACCGGGTCGGGCCGCGCTGCCGCCGGCGATGGATAGACGGCGGCGATGATCTGCGCCGAGGTGATGCGGCCGCGCGCCAGGTCGGCGAGCATGTCCTCGACCGCGGCATAGGTCAGCCGCTCGGCCGCCACGGCGAACGTCTTCTCGCCGGCCTCGCGCCCGGCCCGGGCGAAGCCCTGCGTGGCGAGGTCGCGGCCCAGCGCCACCTGCTCGGTCCGCAGCCGGCTTCGCAGCGCCCGGCGGATCGCCGCCTTGGCGCGGCCGGTCTGGGCGATGTCCTCCCAGTGCGGGCTCGGGCTCTGGCCGCGCGCCGTGACGATCTCGACCTGCTGGCCGTTGCGCAGCCGCGTCCACAGCGGCACGCGCCGCCCGTCGACCATGGCGCCGGCGCAGTGGTTGCCGACCTTGGTGTGGATCGCGTAGGCGAAGTCGATGGTGGTGGCGCCGCGCGGCAGGCCGACCACGTCGCCCTTCGGCGTGAAGCAGAAGACCTGGTCGTGGAACAGGTCGAGCTTGACGTGCTCCAGGAACTCCTGCGGCTCGTCGCCCTTCTCCAGCCGCGCCACGAGGTCGCGCAGCCACATGATACGGGTCGACGGCGTACTGGTTCTCGACCCGCATCGCCGTCCTTGTAGGCCCAGTGCGCGGCGACGCCGCTCTCGGCGACGGCGTGCATCTCCTCGGTGCGGATCTGGATCTCGGTGCGCGTCGCCGACGACGAATAGACCGTGGTGTGCAGCGAGCGATAGCCGTTCGCCTTGGGGCTGGAGATATAGTCCTTGAACCGCCCCGGCACGGCGCGCCAGTGCCGGTGCACGGCGCCGAGCGCCCGGTAGCAGTCTCCTTCGCGACAGGCAGATGATGCGGAAGCCGTAGATGTCCGAGAGCTGGCAGAAGCCGGTCTGCTTCTCCTCCATCTTGCGCCAGACGGAATAGGGCCGCTTCTCGCGGCCCTCGATGCGGACGTCCAGCCCCGCCTCGTCGGTGAAGCCGCGGATCTGCGCGCTGATCTCGGGGATCAGGTCGCCGGTGTCGCGCTTCAGCTTCAGGAAGCGGCGCAGGATCGACGTCCGCGCCTCGGGGTTCAGCACCTCGAAGCACAGATCCTCCAGCTGCTCGCGGATCGTCTGCATGCCCATGCGCCCGGCCAACGGCGCATAGATCTCCATGGTCTCGCGGGCGATGCGCTCGCGCTTTTCCGGCCCGAGGTTGCTGATCGTCCGCATGTTGTGCAGCCGGTCGGCAAGCTTGACCAGGATGACCCGGACGTCGCGCGCCATGGCCAGCAGCAGCTTGCGGAAGTTCTCGGCCTGCGCCGTCTCGGTCGAGGTCAGCTCGAGCTGCGTCAGCTTGGTGACGCCGTCGACCAGCTCGGCGATCTCGGTGCCGAACAGCCCGGACGATGTCGTCATAGGTGGCGTCAGTGTCCTCGAGCGTGTCGTGCAGCAGCGCGGTGACGATCGAGGCGTCGTCGAGGCGCAGATCGGTCAGGATCCCCGCCACCTCCAGCGGATGGCCGAAATACGGCCCGCCGTCGGCGCGCCGCTGGCTGGCATGCATCTTCGCGCCGAACACATAGGCGCGGTTCAGCAGCGCCTCGTCGGTGTGGGGGTTATAGTCCCGGACCCGCTCGACCAGCTCGAACTGACGGATCAACGGGGCCTCCTTCCCCGAGCGGCCCGGCCGGGTGCTCCGGCGGCCGCCGCGTTACCTGCCCTGCTCGGCCATCAGCGCGCGCAGCAGCTTCTCCTCGTCGAGGTCGTCGATCGACGGCTGCGGCGCGGCCTCGGCGCCGCCTGCCATCAGGAGGGCCATGTTGTCCTCCTCGGGCTCGTCGACCTCGATGTGCCGCTGGTGGCTCTCGACCGCGTCCTCGTAGAGCTCGTCGGTCGCCAGCGTGCCGTCGGCGATCTCGCGCAGCGCGACGACCGGGTTCTTGTCGTTGTCGCGGTCGATGGTGATCGGGCTGCCGGACGAGATCGTCGCGCGCGCGATGGGCGGCGAGCATGACGAGGTCGAACCGGTTCGGGACCTTGTCGACGCAATCTTCGACGGTGACGCGAGCCATCTGCGGCGCTTCCTTTCGGGTCGGCGGCTGGAAGCTGGCATATTTAGGCGCGTTGGCCCCGATATGCAAGCAAGCTCTCCCGGGGGGTCCTGCAGCGCATCAGCGGCGGAGCGGGGCTTCGCAAGGCTGGCCGGCGGGTCGGGATGCCCCGGCTCGGTATCGACTGCGCGACAGCCGCGACTTGTAGGCGCGTCATTACAGCGTTAGACGGGTTTGGGAACGCATCGCAAGAAGGAGACCAGCCGTGATTCCGAGACCGTTGGCCGCAATCGCTGCGCTCATTGTTGCGGCATCATCGCCCGTTTCTGCCGCGGTCATCGGCGGCATGGTGACCGGCGGCACCGCCTTGGGCGATGGCGGTCAGTTCATCGAGCTGGACAGCAGCCTGACCTTCACGGTCGGCAACAACAACTTTCAAGACCCAAATCTCTACGCATTCGATGAAGACCAGAATATCGCCATCCCGTCGACGATCGCCGTCAACATCGGCACGGCGCCGACCGCCGGCGAGGTGGTCGCAAGCCACTACGTGTTCTTCGATCCTCAGCCAATGCGGTCTCAGACCGGGTACGTTGACTTCGACGCGCCGATCTTCGGCGTCGCGACAAGTACGACGAATTTGGCGGCCAGCGACTTCCTGCTCAACAACAACGTCAGCTATCTCAGCCCGGGCTTGCGCGGCCTCGAAGCCGGCGACAGCGTCATGATCGATCCCGCCATGAGCAACCGGCTTCTGGTGGATTGGAGGGCCGGTTCGCCGGCGACTACGTCCGCGTCTTCACCCAGCGCTCGCCTTCCGGGCCGGGCGGCGGCGACGGCAACGGCAATGGCGGTCCCGAGGTCATCCCGTTGCCGGCCAGCCTGCCCCTGCTCTTCGGCGCGCTCGCCCTCCTCGGGCTGGCGCGGCGCGGTCGCAGGACGGCTGCCGCAAGCTGAAGCTCGCAAGGATCCAGACTGCATAGCCGGGCACGGGGAGGAAGAGGACGGAGGTGCAACCGGCGCTGCGGCCATCGTGCCGGCGCTGCCGTCCCGAGGGTGCAGATCCGCGCCGCGCCCCGTGTTACGCCCCCGACCGGCAGCCGTAGCCGAGGGGGCCATGAGCGACAGCGACGCCTCGAACCCGCTGATGGCGCAGATGCGCGAGAGCGGCATCCCGGATGTCGACGTCGCGCGCGCCGACGCGATGCTGGGCCTGCTCGCCATCACGCGGCGCACCCGGCGCCACGGCGCCATGCCCGAGCATGCGGCGCTCGACGCCTTCTTCGCCTTCGCGCTGCCGCGCGCGCATCTCTCGCAGTCGCAGATCATGCAGGATCTCTGGGTGCTGCACGAGCTCGGCGAAGGCGTGGCGGCTTCTTCGTCGAGTTCGGCGCCGGCAACGGCGTCACCATGTCGAACACCCACCTGCTGGAGAAGCACTATGGCTGGACCGGGATCCTGGCCGAGCCGAACCCGACCTTCCACCGCCGGCTGCGCCGCGAGCGCGCCGCCGCCGCCACCATTGTCGAGCACGACTGCGTCTGGGCGCGCACTGGCGAGACGCAGACGTTCCTCTGCACCGAGAAACCTGCCTTCTCGCGGCTGGCCGGCATTCAGCCCGACGACATCTTCGAGCGCGAGGGCCGGCGCACCGTGGCGCGCGAGATCGCCGTCCCGACCGTCTCGCTCGCCGACCTGCTCGACCGGCACGGCGCGCCACGGCGCATCGATTATGTCTCGATCGACACCGAAGGGGCCGAGCGCGCGATCCTCGAGGCCTTCGACTTCGGCCGCCAGGTCTCGCTGTGGACGGTCGAGCACAACTTCACGCCCGACCGCGCCGCCGTCCACGCGCTGATGGAGCGGCACGGATATGTCCGCCGCTTCCCGGAGTTCAGCCGCTTCGACGACTGGTATGTCCACCGCGACCTGGCCGGCTGATGCCGGCTGATCCACGACGCGACCCGGCCGGCGGCAGCAACCCTATCCCCGCATCCGGCTGGCGTTGGCGTCCCAGACGGGCGCGTGCTGGATCGCCGCCGGCAGGCGCTCGCCCAGCAGCTCGATCTGCCCATGGCCCCTCCGCGTCGGCGTGCTCCTTCGGCACGTAGCCGAGCGCCATCGAGACCCGGCTGTTGTGCGCATAGCCGCCCGAGGTCACCCAGCCGACGACGCCGCCGTCCAGCCAGATCGGCTCGTCGCCGATGACGTCGGCATCACGCGCCTCGACGCGGAAGGCGCGCAGCCGCAGCCGGCCGCCCGTCTCGCGCTCGGCCAGCGCCGCCTGCCTTGCCGATGAAGTCGGCCTCCTTCTCATAGGCGACGAAGCGGTCCAGCCCGGCCTCGACGCGGCCCGTAGAGCGGCCGGAACTCGCGCGCCCAGCCGCCATAGTTCTTCTCCAGCCGCATGGCGTTCAGCGCGCGCAGCCCGAAGGGCCGGATGCCGAGCCGCTCGCCCGCCTGCATGATCCGCTCGAAGACATGGCGCTGGTATTCCGGCTTCATCCAGATCTCGTAGCCGAGATCGCCGGTGAAGCTGACCCGTGCCGACCAGGCAGGGGGCGAGCCCGACCTCCATCCGGCGGATCGCCATGAAGCGGAACGCCGCGGCGGAGACGTCCGCATGCGTCAGCCTGCCCAGCACCTCGCGCGCGCTTCGGCCCGGCGATCGACAGACCGCAGAGGCCGAGCCCGACCGCCTCGACCCGCACCGAGCCGTCATCGGAGCGGCGGCCGGCAGGTGCCGCTCGCACCAGCGCATGTAGGTAGACCTCGGCCTGGCCCGAGCCGGCGAGGAAGTACTCGCCCGCGCCCAGGCAGGCGAGCGTCAGATCGCCGATCAGCTTGCCGTCCTGCTTCAGCATCGGCGCCAGAACCATGCGTCCCGGCGCCGGCATGCGGCAGGCGAGCATGCCGTCCAGCCAGTCGCGCGCCCCGGGCCCGGTCACGCGGAACTTGGAAAACGCTGGAGATCTCGATCACGCCGACGCCGTCGCGCACCGCCGCGACCTCCGCCGCCGACATGCTCGAAATCGGTCGAGCGCCGCCAGGAGAAGACGTCCCGCGACCCCGTCCGGCGCGAACCAGAGCGGCGCCTCCAGCCCCCAGTGAATCGCCCATCTGGCGCGCCCAAGCGCCAGCAGCCGGTCATGGATCGGCGCCGTCTTCAGCGGCCGGCGCGGCCGTCAGCTCCTCGTTCGGGAAGCGGATCGAGAAGCGGCGCGAATAGTTCTCCTGCACCTTGGCGTTGGTGTAGCGCCATGCGTCGCCCAGTCGCCGTAGCGCGCGATGTCCATCGCCCAGACGTCGAAGCCCGGATCGCCCGTCGATCATCCAGTTGGCCAGCGCCAGGCCGACGCCGCCGCCCTGGCTGAAACCCGCCATGACGCCGCAGGCCGACCAGAAGCCCGGCAGCCCGCGCACCGGCCCGACCAGCGGGTTGCCGTCCGGCGCGAAGGTGAAGGGGCCGTTGATGATCTGCTTGATCCCGGCCCTCTGGAAGGCCGGGAAATGCCGGAACCCGACCTCCAGCGACGGCGCGATGCGGTCGATGTCGGGCTGCAGCAGCTCGTGCCCGAACTCCCAGGGCGTGTCGCGCGCGGACCAGGGCACGCAGGCCTTCTCATAGGTGCCCATCAGCATGCCGCCGCGCTCCTGGCGCAGGTAGAGCTCGCCGTCGAAATCGACGGCGTGGACCACCTCCTTGCCGGTGGTGCGGTTGATCTCGGCGACCTCGGGCATGTCCTCGGTCAGCAGGTACATGTGCTCCATGGCGAGCACCGGCAGCTCGAGCCCGACCATCCGCCCGACCTCGCGCGCCCAGAGGCCGCCGGCGTTGACGACGTGCTCGGCCGCCACCTCGCCCTTGTCGGTCTTCACCAGCCACCGCCGACGGCAGCCGCTCGATCGCCTCGACCATGGTGTGCGTGTCGATACTCGGCGCCGAGCTTGCGCGCCGACTTGGCATAGGCATAGGTGACGCCCGAGGGGTCGAGATGGCCGTCGACCACGGTGCGCAGCGCGCCGACGAACTGCGACGGGTCCAGCAGCGGCATGATCTCGTGCGCCTCGCTCGGGCGTGATGACCTCGGCCTCGATGTCCTGGTAGCGGCCCTTGGCGCTCATCGACTTCAGCCAGTCGAAGCGCTCGGGCGTGGAGGCCAGCATGCACGCCGCCCGTCATGTGGAAGCCGGTGGCCTGGCCGGACAGCTCCTCGATCTCGCGGTAGAGCTCGATCGTGTACTTCTGCAGCTTGGCGACGTTCGGGTCGCCGTTGATGGTGTGGCAGCCGCCGGCCGCGTGCCAGGTGCGAGCCGGAGGTCAGCTCGCGACCGCTCGAGCAGCAGGGCGTCCGTCCAGCCGCCCGCGCCAGGTGGTAGAGCACCGAGCAGCCGACGACGCCGCCCCCGATGACCACGACCCGCGCATGCGGATCTCATTCGACTCTCCTCTGATCCGCCGAGCGCTCCGGTGACGTCGCACACGGTGGGTGGGTGGGGTTGCGACCGGAGCGCCACCGGTTCGAGCGACGGTCGCGACGCAACGGCACCGGGGCGCTCGGCGGATCAGCCACGCATCCGCGCGCCGTCGGCGTCGACCAGCGGCGCGGTCGCGATCACGGCAGGCCGCCGGCTGCCCAGGATCTCGATCGAGAAGTCGGCGCCGTTCCGCCCGTCCTCGGCCCGCTCGCGCGGCACGATCCCCATGCGCCACCGAGCGCTCCGCGTGATGCGCATAGCCGCCCGAGGTGACGAAGCCGACGACCTCGTCGCCGCCGAAGATCGGCTCTCACGCCACCGCATCGGCGTCGTCGGCCTCGACCAGGAACGGCACGAGCCTGCGCGCCGGCGGCGTCTCGCGCTCGGCGGCAGCGCGGCGTCGCTGCCGATGAAGTCGTTCTTCTTCCACGAGATGAACCGGTCGAGCCCGGTCTCGGCGGGCGTGTAGTCCGGCTTGAACTCGCGCAGCCAGCGACCCGAAGAACTTCTCCAGCCTCAGCGACATCATCGCCCGCATGCCGAACGGTCTCAGGCCGAGGTCGCGCCCCGCCTCGGCCAGCGCGAGATAGAGCCCGACCTGGTGCGCGGCCGCGCAATAGATCTCGTAGCCGAGGTCGCCCGTATAGCTGATCCGCTGCACCCGCACCGGGATGTGTCCGACCGCGGCCTCGGCTCACCGACAGGAACGGGATGGCCGCGTTCGAGACGTCGCGCCCCGTCACCCGCGCCAGCAGGTCGCGGGCATATGGCCCGGCGATCTGGAAGCCGAGCAGCCGCGTCGAGACGTTCTCGACGGCGACGCCCTCCTCCGATGTGCCGATGGAACCAGCGCATGTGATAGGCCTGCGCCGAGAAGCTGGCCGTCAGCTGCACCCGGTCGGGCCCAGCCGCGCCATGGTGAAGTCGCCGATGATCCGGCCGCGCGGGCTCAGCATCGGCGTCAGCGCGATCCGGCCGGGCTCCGGCACCCGGTTCGCCATGATCCGGTTCAGCCAGTCGACCGCGTTCGGGCCGCTCGACCAGGTACTTGCCGAAATTGTGGATCTCGTTGATGCCGACCGCCTCGCGCACCGCCCGGCACTCCTCGGCCACCGCCGCAAAGGCGTTCGAGCGGCGGAAGGTCGGCGTCTCGAAGCGCGGCTCGCCCTCCGGAGCGAAATAGTTGACGTGCTCCATGCCGTAGGCCGAGCCCCAGACGGCGCGCTTGGCATCCCAGAGGCCCCAGGCCGGCGTCGTCTCCAGCGGGCGGCCGACCGGCAGCTCCTCGTTCGGATAGCCGATGGAAAACCGCCGCTGGTAGTTCTCGGTCACCTTGGCCCGCGTCCAGTCCGGCCCGGTCCAGTCGCCGAAGCGGGCGACGTCCATCGCGTAGACGTCTGTCTCGGTCTCGCCCTCGGTCATCCACTCGGCCAGCGCCTTGCCGACGCCGCCGCCCTGGCTGAAGCCCGCCATCACCGCGCAGGCGGACCAAAGGCCGGGCTTGCCGGGGATCGGCCCGACCAGCGGGTTGCCGTCCGGCGCGAAGGTGAAGGGGCCGTTGATGACGCGCTTGATCGCCGGCGCGGCCCAGCACCGGATAGCGAAGGGACGCGGCCTCCAGCGGCTCGGCCACCCGGTCCATGTCGTCGGTCAACAGCTCGTGGCCGAAATCCCAGGGCGTGCCGTCGACCGCCCAGGGCACGGCCTTCTGCTCGTAGATGCCGATGACCAGGCCACGGCCCTCCTGGCGCAGATAGGTCTCGCCGGCCGGGTCCATGACATGCGGCAGCTCATCGCCCGCTCGTAGACCTCGGGGATGTCGTCGGTGACGAAATACTGGTGCTCCATCGGGTGCAGCGGCAGGTAGACGCCCGCCATCGCACCGACCTCGCGCGCCCAGAGGCCGGCGGCGATGACGACATGCTCGGCGCGGATCGTGCCCTGCTCGGTCACGACGTCCCATTCGCCGCCGGCGGGCGTCAGCGCGGTCACGCGGTTGCGCAGCACGATCTCGGCCCCCGCCATCCGCGCCGCCCGGGCATAGGCGTGCGTCGTGCCGGACGGGTCGAGATGGCCGTCCAGCGGGTCGTAGAGCCCGCCGACCACGCCCTCGACATTGGTGATCGGACGAGCGGCGCGCGATCTCGTCCGGGCCGATGATCTCGGTGTCGAGGCCCATATAGCGGTGCTTGGCCCGCTCGGCGACCAGGTAGTCCAGCCGGTCCGGTCGGTCGCGATGGTGATGCCGCCGACATGGTGCAGCCCGCAGCTCTGCCCGGTCAGCGCTTCCAGCTCGCGGTAGAGGCGGATCGTATAGCCCTGCAGCGCCGCCATGTTGGTGTCGGCGTTCAGCGTGTGGAACCCGCCGGCCGCGTGCCAGGTGCTGCCAGAGGTCAGCTCGGAGCGCTCGATCAGGCAGACGTCCGTCCAGCCCGCCTTGGTCAGGTGGTAAAGCACCGAGCAGCCGACGACGCCGCCGCCGATCACCACCACGCGCGCATGTGTTCTCACAATTCGTCCTCCCCTCCCGGGCGGTCGCGCCAGCTAATCGCGATTTGCCGGCGGCGCACCGGGGAATCGCGCCGGTTTCGGCAATTTTCGCGACAGGCCCAGCGCCACAGGCTCAGCGCGCCTCCGCCGGCCTGGCCATCAGGTCGGCGAGGGTCCGGCCCGGCTCGGGCTCGAAGCGATCGTCGAGAAATCGCGCGTCGTGCAGACCGTCCAGCCGGAAGGTGCGGAAGTCGCCGCGCATCTCGCACCAGCTCGTCAGGTTCCAGATCGAGCCGTAGAACGACAGCAGCAGCGGCCGCACGGTGCGCTCGGTGACCTCGCCGCCCTTGGCCTGATAGCTGAAGGCCAGCTTGCGCCGCTCGCGGATGGCGCGGCGGAGCGCGGCGATGTCGACCTCGACCGGGTACGCCCAATGCTGGCGCGGCGCGTCGAGCGGCACGCCGTCCATATAGCCGCGCAGCCGCTCGGGCAGCACCGACTCGACCTTGGCGAGAACCCGCGTCGCGGCGTGCGCCAGCCCGGGGTCGGCCCAGCCCTCGACGATGCGGGCGCCCAGCACCAGCGCCTCGATCTCCTCCTCGCCGAACATCAGCGGCGGCAGGTCCAGCTCGCCGCGCAGGATATAGCCGACGCCCGCCTCGCCCTCGATCGGCACGCCCGACGCGATCAGCGCGGCGATGTCGCGATAGACCGTGCGCTCCGAGACCTCGAGCTCGCGCGCCAGGTCCTGCGCACGCACGAGGCGGTTCCGGCGCATCAGCTGGACGATGTCGAACAGGCGATCGGCGCGGCGCATCGGAGCCTCCAGCAAGCCTTGCGCCGGCATCATAGCCGAAAGCTCCTGACAGCACGCTGTCAGGAGGGTGCGGCCCGTGCTGACGGCACGCTGTCAGGAGGCCCCGGCTAGACCTCGCGCAGGTGCTCGCACCATCTGGAGCTGCGCGAAGGAGACTGCGCCATGTATGCCCTTCTTTCCTCCCTTCCCGTCGTGCGGGTGCTGCCCCGCCTGCCGCTGCCGACGCTTGCGCACTGGTGGCGCGTCAGGCACGAGCGGCGAATGCTGCGCGGGCTGAACGACCACATACTGCGCGACATCGGCCTGACGCGAGCGCAGGCGAGCCGCGAGGTTGCGCGGCCCTTCTGGGACGCGCCCCCCCGGTGATGGACGGCAGCGGGCGAGCCGAGCGGTTCGCCGCAACCCAGCCGCTTACTCCTCGCGGCCGTGCGCGAGCAGGCGCGCATGCAGTGCCCCCGCCTGCGGCGCACCGGCGGCGAGCGCGAAGACATAGGCGTGCGTCAGGAAAAAGCAGGCCGCGTCGGTCTCGCCCGCCGCCTCCGCCGCATCGGCGGCACGGGCGTAGAGGCGGGCCAGCGCCGGCTCGTCGCGGGCGGCGTGCGCCGCCAGCAGCGCGGCGTCGAGCGCGGCGCGTTCCCCTCCCCTCCAGCGGGAGGCGCGCTAGACTGCGCCGTCGCCGCCATGCTCAGGCGGCCATCTGGCGGGCGACCCAGTCGTGGAAGCAGTGCGTCGGGCTGTCCATCACCGGCGAGAACTTGCCGCCGTCGAAGCCGCGCGCATGGCGGCCCTTCTGCATGCCCTCGACGACGAAGACGTCCTCGGCGAAGACCTCGCGCCACATCCGTGCATTCGCCTCGCGCATCGCCGGCCCAGGCCTCGCCCGCGACCTGCCGGGTCGGCGTACCAGATCGCCACATGCTCGACGGTGCGCTCGTGCGGTGACCGGCTGCAGCAGCATCGCGATAGGTGTGGTCCTTGTGCACGCCCAGCAGCACGTTCGGGTAGAGCGCGATGTATTCGGCGCCCTCGTCCCACTTCGCCGACAGCCCGTCGAAGCGCGGGAACCGCCGCCCGTCCCGATCTGTCGGGCATCAGCATCGGCCGGTAGGCCAGCGTCCCCTGGCCCGAGAACGCGCCCGGCTCCTCGATGTGGTAGTGGTCCTCCAGCCGCGAATAGCTGTTCAGGCCGGGATGCACCCAGGGCAGGTGATAGCTCTCGCAATAGTTCTCGACCGCCAGCTTCCAGTTGCACGCGACCTCGAGCCCGAAGCTCGACTTCGGCCCGCCATGGTGCAGCGGCCGGTCGAACTCGGCCCAGCGCGCCAGCAGCGCGGCGTTCGCTTCCTCGAAGGCCGGCGCGCGCGCCGTCGAGATTGACGAAGACGACGCCCAGCCACTCGTGGCTGCGCACCTCGATCAGGCCCGAGCTCGTCGCGCCGGATGGCGTCATGGCGGTTGCGGCCCGGCCCGCCGACATGCGGCGTCGTGCGCAGCCGGCCGTCGAGCTCGTAGCACCACGAGTGATAGGGGCAGCGGATGGCGCGCTCGATCCGGCAGGGCTCGGCGACCAGGATCATGCCGCGATGCCGGCAGACGTTCTGGAAGACCCGCAGCCGCCCTGCCTTGTCGCGCAGCATCAGCAGCGGCTGGCCGAGGAAATCGACCGGCCGCGCGTCGCCAGGCGCTGGCACGTCGCTGGCGAAGCCGAGCGCCGCCCAGTTCCGGAAGAACAGGCGTTCCTTCTCGGCCTCGAAGAGGCCTGGATCGACATAGAACGGGTTCGGCAGCCCGCGCGCGGTCGCGACGGGCTGCGTCACGGAGCCGAGATCGAAGGCGATGGTTCATGGCGCGGCCTCCTGGATACCTCCCCCGCGCAGATAGCGCGCGGCGCGCCCGACGGTCTGATACGGGCGCGACTCCCTGCAGTCGGATTCGGCCGACCGGAAACGGCTCGGCGCGCCTTGCAACCGGGGCGAATCGTGGCCAGTTGCACCCGAAGCAGTCGAGGAGAGCTCCGCGATGCGGAGCTGTGCGGTCGCGCTGATGTCGGTCTTCGGCGCCCTCGCCGCGTGCCAGCCCGTCGAGCAGGACGGCTATTCCAGCAGCTATCGCCCGAGCCAGCTCGATCGCGTCCCGGCCAGCAACCTGCTGGCAGCGACCCCGGAGGAGATCGCGCGCGGCGCGCGCCAGGGACCGGGCGGTCTACGAGGCCGAGCTGCAGCGGCAGATGATGCTGTCCGGCAGCCTGTCGGCGCAGCAGAGCGCGCGGCGCGGCGCGCAGCTCCGGCGCCAGGCGCAGACGCTCGACCGCGCGCAGCCCGACCTCGTCTGGGCGAACCGCGACGTCGCCCGGGCCGCAGCGCGAGCTGCGCACGGCCGAGCGGCTGGACAGGCGCGCCGTCGGCAGCGACCGTCCGACCGCGCGGACGCGCTGAGGCGCCGCGAGCAGACCGAGGCCCGGCGCGCCCTCGACCAGCAGCAGCAGGCGGCCCGGGTCGCCGCACGCGCCGCGGACCGGCTCGACCGGATGGACGCAGTCGACTTCGGCCGCCGAGCGGATGCGCGTCATGGACCGCATCGACCGGCGCCAGGCCGAGCGGGAACTCGCCGCGGCGACAGGAAGCGCCGGACCCGCTGGTTCAGCGCTACCTTCCCTATCGCCGCCAGGGAGAGAGCGTCGAGGCGCTCCGCGCCCGCGTCGAGACCGCCCGGGCGCAGTCCGCCGCGACCGGCGAGCCGGTCGCGTCCCTGCTGCGCGAGGGCGCCGAGTAGAGGTCCGCGGCTGCGTCAGGCCGCCTCGGCCGGGCGCAAAGCGGCCATAGAAGCGCTCGCCCTTGGCGGCCATGTCGACCAGCAGGGCCGGCGGGCGGAAGCGGCGCCATGGCGCCGGGCCAGCTCCTCGCAGATCTCCGACCGCCCGGCCGGCGCCCAGCATGTCGAGCCAGCTGAGCGGTCCGCCCGACCAGGGCGCGAAGCCCCAGCCGAGGATCGCGCCGACGTCGCCCTCGCGGACGTCCGAGAGCACGCCCTCCTCCAGCGCCCGCACGGCCTCCAGCGCCTGCGCCATCATCAGCCGGTTCTGCACCTCGTGCAGCGAGGGCTGGGGCTCGGCCAGCGGCCAGATCTCGCCCAGGCCCGGCCAGAGGCCGAGCCGCTTGCCCTTCTCGTCATAGGCGTACATGCCGGCCCGGTTCTTGCGACCGAGCCGCTCGCGGCGGACGACCATTTCCTCCAGCAGGTCGTCGGCGGGCGTTCGCGCATAGGCGTTGCCCATGGCCGCCGCGTCGCCTGGGCGATCTTCCAGCCGAGCTCGAGCGAGGTCTCGTCCGTCAGCTGCAGCGGGCCGATCGGCATGCCGAGCTGCCGGGCCGCGTTCTCGATCAGCGCCGGCTTCACCCCCTCGGTCACCATGATCAGCCCCTCGTTGATATAGGGGATGATGCAGCGGTTGGCGTAGAAGAAGCGGGCGTCGTTGACGACGATCGGCGTCTTGCGGATCTGGCGCACGAAGTCGAGGGCCTTGGCGACCGCCTCGGGCCCCGTCTCGCGCCCCTTGATGATCTCGACCAGCATCATCTTCTCGACCGGCGAGAAGAAATGGATGCCGATGAAGCGGTCGGGCCGCTGCGAGGCACGGGCCAGCTCGCTGATCGGCAGGGTCGAGGTGTTCGAGGCGAAGATGGCGTCGGCCGGGATCACCGCCTCGGCCTGCGCGGTGACGCCGGCCTTCAGCTCCGGGTCCTCGAAGACCGCCTCGACGACCAGGTCGCAGCCCCTCAGCCTGCCATAGTCGGCGGTCGCGGTGACGGTCGACATGATCTCCTGCTTGCGCATCTCGTCCAGGCGCTTGCTCTTGACGCTGTCGCTCAGCATGGCCTCGATCCTGGCCAGCCCGGCATCCGCCGACTGGGCGGTCGCGGTCGACCAGCACCACCTGGATGCCGGCCAGCGCCGACACATAGGCGATGCCGGCGCCCATCATGCCGGCGCCGAGCACGCCCAGCTTCTTGACGCGCATGTCCGGCACGTCGTGCGGCCGCACCGCGCCCTTCTCCAGCGCCTGCTTGTTGATGAACAGCGAGCGGATCATCGCCTCGGAGGACGGGTCCGTCAGAACGCTGGTGAACCAGCGCGCCTCGATCCTCAGCGCCGTGTCGAAGGGCACGAGCGCGCCCTCGTAGGCCGCCGACAGCATGGCGCGGGCCGCCGGATAGACGCCCTGCGTGCGGCCATGCGTCATGACGATGCCGCCCAGGAACATCTCGAAGCCCTGCGGCGTGAACGGCGCGCCGCCCGGCATGCGGTAGCCCTTGTCGTCCCACGGCTTGACGAGGTCGCGGTCGGTCGCGCGCAGCACCCAGGCCTTGGCCTTGGCCAGCAGCTGGCCGGCATCGTCCTCGGCGACGACCTCGTGGATGAGACCGATCGAGCGCGCCCGGCCGGTCGGGTACATCCTGCCCTGCAGCAGGGGCTCGCCCGCGCCCATCAGCCCCAGCATCCGCACCAGCCGGGTGGTGCCGCCGGCGCCGGGGAACAGGCCGACCATGATCTCGGGCAGGCCGATGCGGGCGCCGCCGCGCTCGGCGGCGACGCGGTGGTGGCAGGCCAGGCCGATCTCCAGCCCGATGCCGGCCGCCGTGCCCGGGCAGGCCCAGGCGACCGGCTTGCCGCCCTTGTTGGTCCTGGGATCCATGCCGGCGCGCTCGATCTTGCGCAGCAGGCCGTGCAGCTCCATCACCTTGGCGAAGATCGCCTCGGCCGGGTTGCCGCCACCCTCGGCCGCGCGCCGCTTGATGTCGGCGATCAGGTTCAGGTCCATGCCGCCGGCAAAGTCCGGCTTGGCCGAGGTGATGACGATGCCCCTGACCGCCTCGTCGCCCAGCGCCGCGTCGACGGCGGCGTCGAGCTCGGCGATGCCCTGCTCGGTCAGCACGTTCATGCTGGCGCCGGGCAGGTCCCAGGTGATGACGGCGACGCCGTCGGCGTCGGTCTCCATTCGGAAGATTCCGGTCATTCTGTGACCTCGAAGATTCTGATTGCAGCCGGTGCAATGATGTCTGGTGGATGTTTTGGCTCGTCGATATTCCTCATGCGCGCGTAAAAGCCTTTCCGTATTTTGTCGGCGGCCTCTCCCAGGGTATCTACAAGCGTATATTTCTCCGGCTTCTTTTTCTCGTTCGACGAGTGCTTCGGGTCGATGACGATGAACTTCCAACTCGTCGAAGCCCGATGGAGCACGTGAAGGGTGTGAGTCGTCGTCGAGATTCCCACGATGACAGTGGCCATGCTTACACCCGCTCGATGATCGTGGCGGCGCCCATGCCGGAGGCGACGCAGAGCGTGACCAGCGCAGTTTCCCTGTCCGTGCGCTCGAGCTCGTCCAGCGCCGTGCCGAGGATCATCGCGCCCGTCGCGCCCAGCGGGTGGCCCATGGCGATGGCGCCGCCGTTCGGGTTCACGCGTGCCGGATCGGCGCCGAATTCCTGCAGGAACATCAGCACCACCGCGGCGAACGCCTCGTTGACCTCGAAGAGGTCGATGTCGCCGATCTCCATGCCGGCGGCGGCCAGCGCGCGCCTGGTCGCCGGCAACGGCCCCGTCAGCATGATGCTGGGCTCGGTGCCGACCTTGGCCGTGGCGCGCACGCGCGCGCGCGGCTTCAGCCCCAGCCGCTCGCCCGCCTCGCGCGAGCCGACCAGCACCGCCGCTGCGCCGTCGACGATGCCGGACGAGTTGCCGGCGTGGTGGACGTGGTTGATCCTCTCGACGTCCGGATAGCGCAGGATCGACACGGCGTCGAAGCCCGGCATGTTCTCGCCCAGCTCCTTGAAGGCCGGCTTCAGGGCGCCGAGCGACTGCATGTCGGTGCCGGGCCGCATGTGCTCGTCGCGGTCCAGGATGGGCAGGCCGTTCTGATCCCTGACGGTGACGACCGAGCCGGCGAAGCGGCCTTCGTCCCACGCCCGCGCGGCCCGCTTCTGGCTCTCGACGGCATAGGCGTCGACATCGTCGCGGCTAAAACCCGTAGCGGGTGGCGATCAGGTCGGCGCTGATGCCCTGCGGCACGAAATAGGACTGCATCGCGAGGTACGGGTCGACGGCGATGGCGAAGCCGTCCGACCCCATCTTGACGCGGCTCATCATCTCGACCCCGCCGGCGACGTAGAGGTCGCCGGCCTCGCCCCGCACCTGGTTGGCGGCCAGGTTCACGGCCTCCAGCCCGCTGGCGCAGAAGCGGTTGATCTGCAGCCCCGGCGTCCGCTCGTCCCAGCCGGCATAGAGCACGGCCGAGCGCGCGATGTCGCCGCCCTGCTCGGCGACGGGCGTGACGCAGCCCCAGATCACGTCCTCGACCTGGTCGGTCGGCAGGTTGGTGCGGTCGCGGAGCGCGTTCAGCACCTCGGCCGACAGGCGCAGCGACGTCACCTCGTGCAGGCTGCCATCCGTCTTGCCGCGGCCGCGCGGGCTGCGCACGGCGTCGTAGATATAGGCGTCTGTGGCGGTCATCGGTCCTCCTCGGCCGCGGCACCGGCCGGAGACTGGTGCGAGGTGATGGTCCTCGGCGGGTCGCCCGGTCTGCCCCCGGTCTCCCAACCCGGCCAGTCATCGGCCAGCTTCAGCCATGGCACGCGGCTCTCGATGCCGTAATGGTGATCGGGCGGCACCGCGGCCGGATCGTCCAGCGTGCCGATCATCAGCTCGACCTCGTCCTCGCCATCGAAATCGCTGAGGAACAGCGGCGTGCCGCAGTCGCGGCAAAACCCCCGCTCGGCGATGTCCGAGCTGGCCCAGCGGCCGGGCGTGCCCTGCCATTCGACGCCGCGCGCCGTCACCAGCGGCGCGAAGACGTTGCCGGCGGCGCGCTGGCACATCCGGCAGTGGCAGATGCCGGCGCTGCCGAGCGGCTGCGTGACGGTGTAGCGGACGGCGCCGCACTGGCAGCCGCCTGTGGCGTGAACCTCGGTCATGCGACCTCCAGCGGGTGGCCCGGCATCAACTCGTGCGGATGCTTCCAGCCGGGCAACGCGGCGATGCGGTCGCGCCAGGCGACGACGTTCGGCACGCTGCTCCAGTCGAAATCGTACTGCTCGGAATAGAACATGTAGCCGATGCACGACAGGTCAGCCGTCGAGAGATCGTCGCCGACGATCCAGTCGCGCCGGGCCAGATGCCGGTCCAGCACCTTCAGCGCCGCCACCGCCCGGGCCTTGAGGAACTCGATGACCTCGGGGTTGCGCTTTTCCCGGGGCAGGAAGTTCGCCAGGAAACGCCAGGTCGCGAGGTTCGCCGTCAGCTTGTGGTTGTCCCAGAGAATCCACCGCCAGGCCTCGCGCGGGTCCGAGGCGCGATACCGCCCCAGCGCGTCGGTCAGATAGTCCAGGATGATCCCGGACTGGCTCATCGAGAGGCCACCGTGCTGCAGGTCGCCGTGCTCCAGCACCGGCACCTCGGCCATGGCGTTCAGCGCGATGAACTCGGGGCTGCGGTGCGCGCCCTTGAAGAAGTCGACCCACACCGGCTCCCAGTCGGCCCCGGCCAGCTCCAGCGCCAGCGCGACCTTGTAGGCGTTGCCCGACTGGGCGAAGCAGTGCAGTCGGTATTCGGCCATCCTCTGTCCCCTCATGGCGGATCGTCCGCTCGGCTCGGCGCCAGGCTGTGCCGGATGCTCTGGTTACCCGCTGGCACGGCGGATCGCCAGAGGCTGGCTGCGACCGTTCGGCGACGACCGCTCGCAAGCTCCGTCCCGCCCGCGGTCGCGGAAGAGCGAGGCAACGTCACTCGCCCGGCGGGAAGCGCGGAAGCGCGAGCGAGCCTGCGCCCGCCGCACGACCGTCATCGCCGCCGCTCGGCACCCGATGCGCCCCGATCCTCGGTTCGCCTGCCGCAGGACCTTGTCTCCGGCGGCGTGACGCACCGGCGCAGGCCAGCGGGCCGACCGGGGTCTCCGTCGGCGCAGCGACCCCGTCCCCTTGCAGCTTCTCCGGCTCTGGCGCACGGTTACGTGCAGGGGCGTGCAGCCAGTGTTATACGCGCTGGCTGGGCAGGTAGTCATTGGTGTCATGGCGACCCGTGGCATCGGTTTCTTCAATGCCAGAGCTACCGCACAACGGGGGAAGTCCATGACGAAACGGATGTTCGCAAGCCTGTTGCTGTCCACAGGTCTTGCGGTCGGCGGAGGTGCAGCGCAGGCGCTGACCGCTGACGAGGCGAAGAAGATCGCCACGGATGCCTACATCTACGGCTATCCTCTGATCACCACCGAGGTCACGCGGGTCCAGATGACCAACGTGTCGGCGGTCGATGGCCTGCACGCGCCGATGGGCCAGTTCATCAACGTCAAGCGCTATCCGCCGGCGGATTTCCGCGGCGTCTCGGCGCCGAACGCCGACACGCTCTACTCGTTGGCCTGGATGGACCTTGGGTCCGAGCCGTGGGTGTTCTCGTACCCTGACATGGGCGACCGGTATTTCCTGTTTCCGATGTACGATCTGTGGATGCCGGTCATCTACTCGGCGGGCAGCCGCACGACCGGGGCAGAAGGGCCAGACCTTCTGTTCACCGGCCCCGGCTGGAGCGGCGAGGTGCCCGAGGGGATGCCGCAGATCAAGGTGCCCACCCGCTACGTGCTGATCCTCGGCCGCACCTATGCGAACGGCACCGAGGCCGACTACGCAGACGGTGAACGCCCTGCAGGAGCAGTACGACATCCGCCCGCTCTCGGCGCACGGCAAGGCTGACTACTCCTTCACCGCTCCGCCGGTCGATCCGGACCCGGGGTTCTCGATGGCGGACAAGCCGCAGGACGTGATCCTCGGCTTCGGCACCGAGGGCTATTTCGACCGCATGGCGGAGCTGATGTGCAAGGACGCGCCGCCTGCCGCGGAAGATGGGCCGATCGTGTCCGAGATGGCGAAGATCGGCCTCGAGCCGTGCAAGGATTTCGACCTCTCCGCGCTCGGCCCCGATACCGCAGAAGGAGCTCGAGGGGCTGCCGCAGCAGGCGCTCGACAAGCTCAACGCGAACAAGGAGCTCGATGGGCGAGCTCATGGGCGGCTGGATCGTCACCAAGGGCCTCGGACGCTACGGCATCGATTACCAGAAGCGCGCGATCGTGGCGGCCTTCGGCTGGCCGGCCAATCTGCAGGAGGACGCGGTCTATCCCTACACGGAGACGGACGCTGACGGTCAGCCGCTCTCGGGCGAGCACCAGTACACGCTGACGTTCGCCAAGGGGCAGGAGCCGCCCGCCAACGGCTTCTGGTCCATCACCATGTACGAGATCGACAATGGCTGGTGGTTCGTGCCGAACAAGCTGAACAAGTTCACCGTCAGCCCGCGGAACGACTTGGTGCGCAACGCTGACGGCTCGGTCACGCTGCATTTCCAGACCAAATCGCCGGGCTCCGACAACGAGGCGAACTGGCTGCCGGCGCCGAAGGGAGCGTTCCTGCCGATGCTGCGGATGTACTGGCCGAAGGAGACCGACCCGACGATCTTCAGACGGCAGCTGGACGCCGCCGAAGATCGTCAAGACCAACTGAAGCCCGGTGCCGTCGCCGGCAGGGCGAGCGCTTCGCCCACCCTGCCGTCGGCCTCCGTCAGAACGCCTCGGCCGGCAGGTCCATCACCGGCTCGGCGCCAGTCTCGATCCGGGCGAGGCGGAGCCGCGTCTCGGGCAGCACGCGCTTCATGTAGTAGCGGCCGGTCGCCAGCTTGTTCAGGTAGAACTGCCTGTCCTCGGCGCCGGCCTCGATCGCCCGCTGCGCCGCCTTGGCCTGGCGCGCCCAGCTCAGCGCCATGCAGACCAGGCCGAACAGGTGCAGGAAATCGACCGATCCCGCCAGCGCGTTGTTCGGGTTCTTCGGGCCCCGCCTGCATGAAGTACATCGCCGCCGCCTGCAGGTCCTTGGACGCCGCCTTCAGCGGGTCGAGGAAGTCGCGCATCAGCGGCAAGTCGCCTTCGTTGTCGCGGATATAGCCCTTGACGTAGTCGAAGAACGCCATGATCGGCTTGCCGGCCTTCAGCGACAGCTTGCGCCCGACCAGGTCCAGGGCCTGCACCGCGGTGGCGCCCTCGTAGATCATGGTGATGCGTGCATCGCGGACGAACTGCGACATGCCCGTCTCCTCGATATAGCCGTGCCCGCCAAGCACCTGCTGCGCCTGACCTGACAGGCGATAGCCCTCCTCGGTCAGAAACCCCTTCACCACCGGCGTCAGAAGCGCGAGGATGTCGGCGGCGCGCTCGCGCTCGGCCGCGCTTTCGTGCCGCTTCTCGGCGTCGAGCAGCATGGCGACCCAGTTGACGAAGCCGATACCGCCCTCGACGAAGGATTTCTGGTCCAGAAGCAGCCGGCGGACGTCCGGGTGCACGATCAGCGGGTCGGCCGGGCCCTCGGGGTTCTCGGCGCCGGTCGCGGCCCGGCCCTGCAGCCGCTCCTTGGCGTAATCGGCCGCCGCCTGGTAGGCGGCCGAGGCGACCGCCAGGCCCTGCATGCCGACCAGCAGCCGCGCCTCGTTCATCATCGTGAACATGGCCCGCAGGCCCTTGTTCGGCTCGCCCAGCAGCCAGCCCGTCGCCCCGTCATAGTTCATGACGCAGGTGGCGTTGCCGTGGATGCCCATCTTCTCTTCCAGCTTGCCGCAGGCGAGCGCGTTGCGCGCGCCGAGCGAGCCGTCCTCGTCCACCAGGAACTTCGGCACGACGAAAAGCGAGATGCCGCGCGTGCCCTCCGGCGCGTCGGGCAGCCGGGCCAGCACCAGGTGGACGATGTTCTCGGCCAGGTCGTGCTCGCCGGACGAGATGAAGATCTTCTGCCCGGTGATCTGATAGCTGCCGTCACCGTTCGGCACGGCGCGGGTGCGCAGCATGCCGAGATCCGTGCCGCAATGCGGCTCGGTCAGGTTCATCGTGCCCGTCCACTCGCCCGAGGCGAGCTTGGGCAGATAGGGGCGCTTCTGCGCCTCGGTGCCATGCGCGTGCAGCGCCGAATAGGCGCCGTGCGTCAGGCCCTGATACATCATCGAAGGCCATGTTGGCGGCCGACTGCATCGTGCCGACCGAGATGTTCAGGACGGCGGGCATGCCCTGGCCGCCATAGTCGGGATCGCATTCCAGCGACGGCCAGCCGCCCTCGACAAGCTGCGCCCACGCCTCCTTGAACCCGCTCGGCGTGTAGACGACGCCGTTCTCCAGCCGGCAGCCCTCGACATCGCCCGTCCGGTTCAGCGGCGCCAGAACCTCGCTGGGGCGATCTTGCCTGCCTCGGACAGCACCGCCGAGGTCAGGTCCTCGGTCATCTCGTCATAGCCGCGGATCTCGGTCTCGCTCGTGGATCTTCAGCGCCTCGTGCAGGACGAAGCGGTAGTCGCGCAGCGGCGGTTCGTAGTGTGGCATCGGCGGCCCCGGATGACGGCTGGCGAGGTCGTGAAATCGACTATTCGGCGGCGCGGCTGGCGCCCTTCGCCTCGAGCAGCCGGCGGCATCTGGTCCATCTGCTGCTCGAGCTCGGCGATCGCCACGGCCGAGCTCGTCGCGCTGGGCGACAAGCTCGGCATGATGGCGCCCGGCCGCCTCAAGCGTCGCCGAGAGCTGCGTCACCTGCCCGTCGCCGAGGTGGTAGAGGTCGAGCAGGTCCTTGATCTCGTTCAGCGAGAAGCCGAAGCGCTTGCCCTGCAGGATCAGCTTCAGCCGCGCCCGGCAGCGGTTGGTGAACAGCCGCTTCTGCCCCTCGCGGATCGGCGAGAGCAGCCCCTTCGCCTCGTAGAAGCGCAGCGCGCGCGGCGTCACGTCGAACTCGGCGCAGACCTCGCCGATGGTCTTGGTATCGGGCATCCTGCCATCCGGTATTGCGGGAAGGGCCGCGAGGTAACTGGGCACGAGTGACGTGCACGTCAAGCACGAACGCGGTAGATGGGCCGCGATGCTGCCGCGGAGGCGGTCGACGCCGTCGAAATTTCCGGGTGACGCGCACGATGCCTCCGGCATAACAGCAACGATCGGGAGGCACGATGACTGAAGAACGCGACCTGCAGGCGATCAACATCCGCGATGCGCCGGCGAACGATCCGGGCGAGCCGATGGCGGGCATCCCGCATTCGCGCGAGATCGGCATGCGGCTGCACCGCTCGGCGGAGGGCAACGCCGTGCTCTCGGTGCCCTACGACGAGAAGCTGGTCGGCGATCCGGAATCGGGCGTCCTGCACGGAGGCGTCGTGACGGCCCTGCTGGACACCGCCTGCGGCTCGGCGGTGATGTCGATGCCGGGCAAGCTGCGGGGCACGGCGACGCTGGATCTGCGCATCGACTACATGCGGCCGGCTTCGGTCGGGCAGACCGTCTTTGCCGCCGCCGAGTGCTACCGCATGACGCGATCGATCGGCTTCGCCCGTGCCGTCGCCTTTCACGACGACCCGGCCGACCCGATCGCCTCCGCCGCCGGCGCGTTCATGCTCGAGCGGGCGAAGGAATGAGCAGGCTGGATGCCCAGACGAGGCTCGAGGCGCAGCGCGACGCGGCGCTGACGGCGCTGACCGATGCCGTGCCCTACAACCGCTTCATCGGCGTGCGCTTCGACCGGCTGGGCGACGAGCTGACGGCGCGGCTGCCCTACAAGGAGGCGCTGATCGGCAACCCCTTCCTGCCGGCGCTGCACGGCGGCGTGACGGGCGCGTTCCTCGAGACCACGGCGCTGATGCAGCTCGCCTGGGACCAGGTGTGGGCGCTGATGGAGCAGGGCGGCGAGGCCGCCGACAGGGTCCTGGAGGGCCGCTTTCCGCCGATGCCGAAGACCATCGACATCACCATCGACTATCTGCGATCGGGCCGCCCGCGCGAGACCTTCGCCCGCACCCAGGTGCAGAAGGCCGGCCGACGCGTCGCCAACCTGCATGTCGAGGCATGGCAGGATACGCGGGCAAAACCCATCGCCATGCTGCGGGGCAATTTCCTCATGCCCGCCCCCGCCGAGTGACCCCGCCGAGTGACCCCGCCGGCTGACATTGCCCAGGCACGCCGAACCCCGTAGCCTGAGGGGCCACGGGAATCGCCACCGGGACAGCCGATGAACATTGCACCACAGAAGGGCGGAGCACAGCAGGGCGCGGCCGCCGGACGGGCGCCGCATGTCCAGCTGCGGCAGCTGTTCCCGACGCCGATCGCACTTTTCGAGGTGCCGGACGCGGCCCCGATCAACGCCGGCGCTGGAAAAGCGGATCTTTGCGCGCGAGGCCGAGGTGGCCTCTGTCAAACGCTCGAACTGGGGCGGCTGGCAAAGCCCGGACGACTTCCCGAAATGGTGCGGGCCCGAGGGCGAGCGGGTTCTGGCCGCGGCCCAGGGCCTCGCCAACCAGCTGACCTCGGACCGCGAGGGGCGGCGGCTGAACGCGAAGTGGCGCATGAACGCCTGGGCGAACGTCAACCGGCACGGCCAGGGCAACGAGTTCCACACCCATCCGGGCGCCTACTGGTCGGCGACCTACTACGTCCGCGACGGCGGCGTCGCCGACGACCCGTCGCTCGGCGGCGAGTTCGAGATCCAGGACCCGCGCGGCATCGCGCCCGCCATGCTGGCGCCGCTGATCGCCTTCGCCATGCCGGGCGGGCAGTCGGCCGGCGCCTCCGAGCTGATCCGGCCGCGCGCCGGCCTGCTGGTTCTGTTCCCCTCGTGGCTCAGCCACGGCGTCCGGCCTTACGCCGGCAACGACGTCCGCATCTCGATCGCGCTGAACCTGACCCCGGCTTGAGCAGCCTGCCGGACCCTGCCGCGGCGACCGGCCTGGCCGGCCGCGGCGAGGTGACCTATGCCAGGGTCGCGGCGATCGCGCTGCCGGTCGTGCTGTCGAACGCCACCGTGCCGCTGCAGGGCGCGATCGACACGGCGATCATCGGCAATCTGGGCGACGCGGTCTTCCTGGCCGCCGTGACGCTCGGCGCGCAGGCGATGACGCTGTCGCTCGGCGTCTTCAACTTCCTCCAGTTCGGCGCCGGCGCATTGGGCGCGCAGGCGCTCGGCGCCGGCGACGGCCGGCGCGTCATCAACGTGCTGGCGCGGGCGCTGATCCTCGCGGCGTTCATCGGGGCGGTGCTGATCGTCTGCCAGGGACTGGTGATCCTGGGCATCATGGCGCTCTTCGAGGGCTCGGCCGAGGCCGAGCGGCTGGCGGGTGTCTACTTCTCGATCCGCGTCTGGGCGGCGCCGGCCGAGCTCGGCGTCTTCGCGCTCGCCGGCTGGTTCTCCGGCCAGGAGCTGACGCGGCGGCTGTTCGAGCTGCAGGTCGTGACCTCCGTCTCCAACATCCTGCTCAACCTGTTCCTGGTCCTCGGCCTCGGCATGGATGTCGACGGCGTTGCGCTCGGCACGCTGGTCGCCGCCTGGCTCGGTCTCGGCTTCGGGCTCTGGCGGGCGCGGCAGCGCATCCGCGAGCTGATGCCGGACTGGGTGCCGGAACGCCACCGGCTGCTGAACAGGCAAGAGCTCGGCCGGCTGATGCGGCTGAACCGCGACATCTTCATCCGCACGATGCTGCTGATCGGCTGCTTCACCTGGATGACGCGGCTCGGCTCGATGCGTGGCGACGTGGTGCTGGCGGCGAACGGGGTGCTGTGGCAGGTGTTCCACGTCACGACCTATGCGCTCGACGGCTTCGCCATCGCCGCCGAGTCGCTGGTCGGCCAGGCCGCCGGCGCCCGCGACCGCCGCCTGCTGCGCCGCTCGGCGATGGTCAGTACCGTGGCGGCGGTGGGGCTGGCGCTGCTTTTCACCGCGGCGATCTTCGCGGTCGAGGGGCCGCTGATCCGCTTGTTCACCAATGTCGCCGCGGTGCGGGCTGTCGCGCATGCGCATTTCTTCTGGGCCGCGCTGATGCCGCTGGTCGGCGTGCTGGCCTTCCAGATGGACGGCATCTTCATGGGCGCGACCGAGGGGCCGGCGATGCGCAACGCGATGATCGTCTCGGCCGGGATCTATCTCGCCGTCAGCAGCGTCGTCGCCGAGGCCTTCGGCAATCACGGCGTCTGGGCCGGCATCTGGGGATTCCTGATGCTCCGCGGCCTGACCCTCTGCCTGCAATACCCGGCGCTGGAGCGCCGTGCCGCCGGTTCCTAGCCGCTGCTTCCCAGTCTTCGGTTCCCAGTCTTCGGTTCCCCGTCTTCGATTCCCCGTCGCCGTTCCCCGGTCGCCGTTCCCCGGTCGCCCGGGCCTGGGCATCGCGCACGGCGATCGCCGAACCGGAAATGGACGGGGTTGCCGGTCCTGAGCGTGCCGTCTCGCTGCGCGTCATGCCCGCGGAAGCGGGCATCTGCTGCCGGATGAGATTCCCGCTTTCGCGGGAATGACGCCAGCTTCCATAAGCGCCGCGGACCACCGACCGGAGGCATGGTGGGTTGGCATCGACCCTGCGCTTGCTGACGCAATGGTGGGTTTGCACCCACCGTACGCTTAGCTACGCTCAGCTACTTTCTGTCATCGCGCGATCGGCTTGGTGGTATCCGCGTAATCTTGTCCGTTCCATGTCACCACCTCGTAAATATTACCTGCTCGGCAACCGCCTTGCTGCTGGCAATGCACATCGGTCTGATTTATCTTGACGTCGAGGCCGACTAGATGCGAGGGCTTGCCGTCTGGACCTGTTGCCGTAGCGCAGCCACTGAGCGCAGCCAGCGCCAGGCAGGTCAGAAGACCAACTCTCTTCACATTGCTCTTCAAACTTTTTATGCGTCAAAGTTAGCATTCGATAAGATTATCTGTCAATGAGCACGTTCAGTGCTGCTCTCGATAAGTCCTCTTACAACCAATCGAAGAATTGCGGCCCGAAACGGGCCATTGATCGCGCGCGTGCCCGAGAATTCCATGAAGGCGGGCGTCGATCACCCGCTCAGCCCACCATGCACGCTCGGCCAGTCCAGCGCGCGGAAGCCATAGTGGCGGAGCCAGCGGAGGTCGCTGTCGAAGAAGGCGCGCAGATCGGGGATGCCGTATTTCAGCATGGCGATGCGGTCGATGCCCATGCCGAAGGCAAAGCCCTGCCAGTCCTCCGGGTCGATGCCGGCGTTGGCCAGCACCTGGGGGTGGACCATGCCGCTGCCGAGGATTTCCAGCCAGTCGTCGCCCTCGCCGAGGCGGAGCTGGCCGCCGGCCCAGGAGCAGCGGATGTCGACCTCGGCCGAGGGCTCGGTGAAGGGGAAGTGGCTGGCGCGGAAGCGGAGCTCGACGCGATTCGACCTCGAAGAAGGCGCGGCAGAATTCCTCCAGCGTCCATTTCAGGTTGGCCATCGAGATGTCGCGGTCGATGGCCAGGCCCTCGACCTGGTGGAACATCGGCGTGTGCGTCTGGTCATAGTCGCTGCGATAGACGCGGCCGGGCGCGATGATGCGGCAGGGGGCGCCGTGCGCCTCGAGATGGCGGATCTGCACCGGCGAGGTGTGGGTGCGCAGGACGTGGCGCGTGCCGTCCGGGCGCGGCGCCATGTAGAACGTGTCCATCTCGGTGCGCGCCGGGTGCTCGGCGGGGATGTTCAGCGCGTCGAAATTGTACCAGTCGGTCTCGATGTGCGGGCCTTCGGCGACGGAAAAGCCCATCTCGGCGAAGATCGCCGTCAGCTCGTCCGTGACCTGGCTGACCGGATGGATCGTGCCCTGCGCCGCCGGGCGGGGCGAGAGCGTGACGTCCAGCCACTCGGCGCGCAGCCGCTCGTCGAGCGCCGCGTCGGCCAGCGCCGCCTTGCGCGCCGCGATGGCGGCGTTGATCTCGTCCTTCAGCGCGTTGAAGGCGGGGCCGGCGGTCTGGCGCTCGTCGGGCGTCATGCGGCCGAGCTCGCGCATCATCAGCGCGATCTCGCCCTTCTTGCCCAGCGCCGCGACGCGCACCGACTCGATCGCCGCCTCGTCGGCGGCGTCGGCGATCTGCCGAAGGTACCTCTCCCTGATCGGCTGCGGATCGTGCATCCGAGCTCCCGCCTTCGCGCCGCCCCCGTGCTGGCTGGCCCCCGTGCCGCCCGGCCCCCGTGCTGGCTGGCCCCCGTGCTGGCTGCCCCCGGCTGGCTGGCCCGTGCTGGCTGGCCCGGCGTTAGCATGGGGCGCCGGCGCGCCAACAGCGGCGGGCGAACCGGCGGCTGCGGTCAGCGCGCAGTCAGTGGCTGCTCCGGGCCTGCCATCGTGGTGCAGCTGCCGCGCCGGCCGTCCTTCGCGCGATCCATGTCCTGCGACCCGCCGAGCAGCGAAATGCCGAGATAGCCGCGGACGCTCAGCCGGTCCGGGCCATCGGGCGTGACCTCGAAGCCATAGGTCGCGCCCGTCGCGCGCCGAATAGATCTCGCCGTCCTCCCAGGCGCCGTCCTCGGCGCGCTGCAGCCCGGTGATCAGCTGCAGCCCGCAGAGCGGGCGCGTTCTGGCGGCCGCGGTCGGGGTTGTTCGACGTCGCGCTTCGGGCTCGCCGTCGGCCTCCCACGGGCTCTGCAGCCAGACGAGACGGCCGCAGGCCTCGTCGCCGCAGGGCGCGATCTCGACCACGGCCTTGCCGTCCTCGACCAGCCAGCGGCCGAAGACGGGGTCGGTCGCGGCAGCGGCCGGTCCGGCGAGGCAGAGCGCGAGCCCCAGGAGGTACCGGACCATGCGGCGCTCAGCCCATCGCCGCCAGCTCGTCGATCATCCGTTCGATCGAGGCCGAGGCCCTTGTCCCAGAAGGCCGGGTCCGCGGCATCGAGGCCAAAGGGCGCGAGCGCCCGGCTGTGGTGCAGCGTGCCGCCGGCCGACAGCATCTCGAAATAGCGGTCCTGGAAACCCGGCGCCCCACCCTCGTAGACGGCGTAGAGCGCGTTCACCAGCCCGTCGCCGAAGGCATAGGCATAGACATAGAAGGGCGAATGCACGAAGTGCGGGATATAGGCCCAGAAGGTGCGGTACTCGTCGGTCAGGTGGATGGCGGGGCCCAGGCTCTCGCCCTGCACGGCCATCCAGATGTCGCCGATCTCGTCCGGCGTCAGCTCGCCCTCGCGGCGGGCGGCGTGGATGCGCAGCTCGAACTCGTAGAAGGCGATCTGGCGGACGACGGTGTTCAGCATGTCCTCGACCTTGCCCGCCAGCATGGCCTTGCGGATGCGGTCGTCGGGGGCGCGGTCGAGCATGCGGCGGAAGGTCAGCATCTCGCCGAAGACCGAGGCGGTCTCGGCCAGCGTCAGGGGCGTCCGGCTGAGCAACTCGCCCTGCCCGGCCGCCAGCCGCTGGTGGACGCCATGGCCGAGCTCGTGCGCCAGCGTCATCACGTCCCGCGGCTTGCCGAGATAGTTCAGCATGACATAGGGGTGCACGTCGACGACCGTCGAGTGCGAGAAGGCACCGGGCGCCTTGCCGGGCTTGACGCCGGCGTCGATCCAGCCGCGGTCGAAGAAGGGCTCGGCCAGCTCGGCCATGCGCGGGCTGAAGCCGGTATAGGCGTCGAGGACGGTGCGGCGGGCCTCGTCCCAGGGCACCGTGCGGTCGTCGGACTCGGGCAGCGGCGCGTTCCGGTCCCAGTACTCCAGCCGCTCGAGGCCGAGCCACCTGGCCTTCATCGCGTAATAGCGGTGCGAAAGGCGCGGGTAGGCGGCCTGGACGGCCTGCCGCAGCGCATCGACGACTTCCGGTTCCACATGGTTGGCGAGGTGGCGGGCGAATTCGGGCGACGGCAGCTTGCGCCAGCGGTCCTCGACCTCCTTCTCCTTGACGAGCGTGTTGGTGACCCGCGCGAACAGCCGGAGGTTCGCGGCCATGCCGCGCGCCACCGCGTGGCCGCCGGCCTCGCGCCGGGCCCGGTCCTTGTCCGACAGCATGTTCAGCGCCGCCTCCAGCCCCAGCGGCTCGGGCTCGCCGCCGACATCGCCCTCGACTGCGAATGTCATGCCGGCCAGCGTCTCGTCGAAGAGGCGGTTCCAGGCGGCGGCGCCGACGACGGACTGGTCGTGCAGGAACTTCTCCAGCTCGTCCGAAAGCTGGTAGGGCTTGAAGGCCCGCAGCCGGTCGAGCCAGGGGCGGTAGCGCGCCAGCGCCGCGCTGTCCGCCAGCATCGCCTCCAGCCGGTCGTCCTCCAGCCGGTTCAACTCCAGCGCGAAGAATACCAGCGGCTGCGAGATGTCGGTGATGCGGACCTGCATGTCGCCCATGAACTTGGCGCGCGCCGGATCCTGCGTGTCCTGCTGATAGAGCAGGCCGGCGAAGGACATGATCCGGCCGAGAACGCCCTCGATCACCTCGTACTCCGCGACCGCGCCGGCCAGCCCGTCGCCGTCGAGCGCGGACAGCCGACCCTCGTGACGCGCGGCGAAGTCACGGCATGCCTCGGTCATGCGCGCGAGATCGGCCTCGAGCTCCGGGCTGTCCTTCGACGGGTAGAGGTCGGTCAGATCCCATTCCGGGAAGGACGCCGAGATCGAGGGCCGGTCGCGCTCGGCGCCGCTCGGCGCCCGCTCGGCGGCTGTATCTCGGAGAAGGTCGGGCTTGAAGGTCATCGGCGGGTCCTGCGTCGCTGCACGCCACCGCACATAAGGCCGTCGGCGCGCGGAGACAAACCCCGATCGGTCGCGTCGGATCAGGTCCGGATGCCCTCCGGTCAGGGTCGCAGGGGAGTGCCTCGGCGCGGCGGGGTCGCGGGCGTCCTGGGCATCGGGGCGGAAGTCGGGCGCATCCTCGCGGCGGCGGATGATGATGTCGCCGTTCGGCAGGACCTCGGGCATCTCGTAGTTGCGCGGATCGTCGATCGCCCCGAAGCTGCGCAGGTAATCGAGCGCATCGTCGAGCGTCGGCTTGACGTCGTCCATCATGTCGCGGAGCGCCCGTTCCATCCGCTCGGGCAGCGGCAGGTCGTCCGCTCCTGCGCGCGCGGCGACACGGGCGACACAATGGCGGCGGCGACCAGCGTCGAGACCAGAACGGTGGACCGGGCGATCGAGCGGACGGGTGGCATGGCCGTGCTCCGGTTCGGTTGCCTGCGAGCCTTGTGGGAGGATGTGGGACCGGCGGCAAGGCCGCAAGCCGGCGCCTGGCGGCACGCGCCCGCGAAACAGAAGACCGCCCCGCGCCGGTGGCGCGGGGCGTCGATATCGGTGACGACGGCGCTTACTTCGACAGCGTGATCTCGACGCGCCGGTTCAGCGGCTCGCGGACGTCGTCGCCGGTCTGCACCGCCGAGCTGAGCTCCGCGCGGCCGGCCAGCGTCATCGCGCTCGGACGGGATGCCGCGCTGCGACCAGGCCCTCGCCGACGCGGCGGGCACGCCGCTCGGACAGGCCCTGGTTGTACTGGACCGAGCCGACGGTGTCGGTGTGGCCGACGACCGAAAGCGCGGTCGCGCCCATCGACTGGACCGCCATCGACGACCTCGTCGAGGGTCTGGCTCGCGCCGATCGGTCAGGTTCGTGCGGTCGAAGCCGAAATACACGACGTAGTTCGACGCCGAGCCGCCGCGGCAGGCCGCGAGCGCCTCGTCGAGCAGCGCCTTGGCGTCGTCCGGCAGAAGGCAGATCGCCCCGGCCGCGTCGGCACGCAGCGCCTCGAGATACTGGTCCCACATGGCCTGGGCGCGAGCGCAGGCCTCGGGCCGGGCGGCCTTGTTCGCGTTGATCGTCGCGACGACGTCCTGGTACATGCGCCGCCGCGTCGCCGTCGACACCGAGCTGCTCCGGGCGTCCAGGGAGCAGGCTCGACGCCGGACTCGGCCTGCTGCGCCTTGGTGATATAGGCCGTCGAGTTCCGCCAGCGCACGTCCCGGAAGGCGGCGCGCCGTCCGAGCTCGGTGTATTCGTTCGCCAGTGCCCCGTGAAGCCAGGTCCCCCATGATCGGCTTCGAGATAGCGCTCGGCCCCGAACGTCGCGCCCAGCGATGAGCCCGGGAGCGAGTTGCAGCCGGCCAGCGCAATCGCCGCGGTGCCCAGCAGCAAATACGTTACAGTCTTCATCCCTCTCTCCGTTTTCGGTGCAGGGGCGCGCCGTTAACACGCCCACGATATGCTTGTACCGGCGACCGCCGATCCGCATCTCTCGCTCTGACACGATCCCTGCGAAAGCACAATCGACCGACGGCAGAAACAATCCGCACTGTTGCGGATTATCGGTTGCAGGTGCACATAAACAACAGTCGAAGTCCGAACCGCCCGGCCGCCCGAGCGGCCGCCCGGCCGGCGGACACCTGACGCGCAGGTGTCGTGCGAGATCGCGGACACGGTGACGGATTATCAACCGAAATGCGTTTCGATCCGGCGCAACCGAAGCAAGCGCCGAGCGAACTGTCCAATGGCTGCACGAGTTCTGATTGCCGACGACGACGCACAGCAGCGCCGATACCTATCGGCGGTGCTGTCCGCCGCCGGGTACGCGGTGACGGCGGCCGATGGCGGGCGCGCCGCGCTCGATATGCTGATGGGCGAACTCGGCCGCGCGGGCCGATCTGGTGCTGCTCGATCTGCACATGCCCGATCTCGACGGGCTGGAGGTCATCCGGCGGCTGCGCGGCGCCGAGATCCGGATCGCCGGTGCTGGTGCTGACGGCCGACGGGTCGGTCAACCGGGCGGTCGAGGCGATGCGCGCCGGCGCCACCGACTTCCTGATCAAGCCGGTCGGGACCGGAGCGCCTCGACGTCTCGATCCGCAACGCGCTCTCCATCGCCGATCTCTCGAGCGAGGTCCGGCGCGCTGACGCGGAGCGAGGAGAACCGGCTTTCCTTCGACGAGCTCGTCGCCGCCTCCGAGCACCACGCGGGCCGCCATCGCGCTGGCGCGCCGGGCGGCGCGCTCGGACATCCCCATCCTGATCGAGGGCGAATCGGGCACCGGCAAGGAGGTCTTCGCGCGGGCGATCCACGGCTCGTCCGATCGCGCCGGCAGCCCGTTCGTCGCGGTCAACTGCGGCGCCCTGCCGGCACAGCTCGTCGAGTCCATCCTGTTCGGCCACGAAAAGGGCTCGTTCACCGGCGCGACGTCGCGGCGCACGGGCAAGTTCCAGGAGGCGAGCGGCGGCACGCTGTTCCTCGACGAGGTCGGCGAGCTGCCGCCCGAGGCGCAGGTCAAGCTGCTGCGCGCGCTGCAGTCGGGCGAGATCGACCCGGTCGGCGCGACCCAGCCGGTCAAGGTCGACATCCGGCTGATCTCGGCGACCAACCGGGATCTCTCGACGATGATCGCCGAGGGCGCCTTCCGCGAGGACCTGTTCTACCGGCTGAGCGTCTTCCCGCTCCGGCTGCCGCCGCTGCGCGAGCGGCGCGAGGACCTGCCGGGGCTGGCACGCATGTTCCTGAAGCGCTTCGCCGCGGCTGAGGGAACGTCCGTCGAGGGCTTCGCCCCGGCGGCGATGGAGGCGATCATCCGCGCGCCGTGGCCGGGCAATGTCCGGCAGCTCGAGAACACCATCCACCGGGCCGTGGTCATGGCGGACGGCCCGCTGATCCAGCCGGGCGATCTGCACGGCATGAGCCGATCAGATGGCCGGCGCCGCGACGGCGCGCCGGCGCGGCATCGGGCAGAACGGCGCGCGGCTCGCGAACGGGCACGATCCGTTCCTGCGCGACGACGGGCACGTCAAGCGGCTGCTCGAGATCGAGGCCGAGGCGATCAGCCGTGCGCTCTCGCATCTATCGCGGGCGGATGAGCGAGACGGCGCGCCGCCTCGGCATCGGCCGCTCGACGCTCTACCGCAAGATCGACGAGCTGCGGATCGAGAAGAAGGCCTGATCGCGGCGAGACGTTCGCCGCCGCCCGCCCGGCCGCCCGATCCGGCGGCCGGCGCTGTAGTCAGCCGGGCAGCATCCCCAGCGCGGACAGATAGAGGTCGAGCAGCGCCTCCTCCTCCTGGCGCTCCTCGGTCGAGCGCTTGCGCAGGCTGACGACCTTGCGCAGCGTCTTGGCGTCGAAGCCGTTCGCCTTGGCCTCGGCGTAGACCTCCTTGATCTGCTCGGCGACGGCCTTCTTCTCCTCCTCGAGCCGCTCGACGCGCTCGACGATGCTTTTCAGCTGGCCGGCGGCAACGGCGGTCGTGGAGAAGGAGTCGTTCGATGCGTCGTTCATGGCAGGCTCCCCTGATGCCGGACCGCGGGTATAGAAGCGGGGCCGGCACGCCGCAACCGCGGGACGAGCCGGCAATCCGGGGATAACGGGGACAAGCGGCCGTTGCGCCCGGGCCCGCGCAGCGGGCGGTGGACGGCGGGCGCCAGGCGTTCGCCGTCAGCGGTCGCCGTCAGCGGTGGCGGTCAGTGGTCGCGGGTCGCCTTGGCGAAGGCGGCCTGCTGGTCGGCGCCGGCCTCGCGCTGGTGCTTGGCCCGCCACTCGTCATAGGGCTCGCCATAGACGATCTCGCGCGCCTCGTCCTTGCCGATGTCGACGCCCTGCTCGGCGGCCGCCTCCTGGTACCAGCGGCTGAGGCAGTTGCGGCAGAACCCCGCCAGGTTCATCAGGTCGATGTTCTGCACGTCCGGATGCTCGCGCAGGTGGTCGCGCAGGCGGCGGTAAACGGCGGCCTCGAGCTCGGTGGTGCCGTCGGTCGGGTCCGGTCGGTCCGGTCGGGCTGTCGGTCATGGCGTCCTCCGTGGCGTCTCGCGCCGATATGGGCGCGGCCGCGCCCGTCGCAAGCGCGTCCGCCGCAAGCGGCACCGCCTCGCGCAGCATCGGCGCCAGCCGCTCGGCCCAGGCCTCCTGGCCGTCGGCCGTCTCGATCAGGTCGTTGCGGATCTCGATCAGGATGTGCGGGATGCCGCGCAGCGTGCCGTGCACGAACATGCAGTCGCCGATCGAGCTGGCCGGAATAGGGCTCGTTGTCGCCGACGCAGAGGTCGGGCTCGGCGCGGAGCCGCGCCAGCAGCGGGCGCGAGCAGCCGGTCGTCCCGGTCCCAGAGCAGCCCGACATGCCAGGGCCGGACCGGCCGGCCGCGGAACTGCGGCGTGAACGAGTGGATCGCGACCAGCGCCGGCGCGCGCCCCTCGGCGAGCACGCGGTCGAGCGCGCGGTCGATGGCGCGGTGATAGGGCCGGTGATAGGCGTCGAGCCGGCGCTCGATCTCGGCCAGCCCGACCTGCCGGTTGCCGGGGATCAGCGAGCCGTCGTAGAGCTTCATCACCAGCGTCGGGTCGTCCTCGCCGCGGTTCGGGTCGATCACCAGCCGCGACCAGGTCGACAGCACCGCCTCGGCGCCCAGCCGGCGCGCCAGCCCCAGCGTCACGCCGCGCGCGCCGACATCCGAGGCGATGTGCCGGCGCATGTCCTCCTCGCCGAGGCCGAGCGTGCCGATCTCCGGCGGCACGTTGTTCGACGGCGTGGTCGCAGACGAGCACCAGGTCGCGCATGGCGCCCGGCGCCGCTGCGGGCGCAATGTGCTCGACGGGCGGGAAGTGCGGCGCCATCTGACGGGATCGGTCGGTGGTCGCATGGAGCGTGCCATATAAGTCGCCCGACCGGGCGCGCAAGCGGACGCAGCCGATCGGTCGCATGCCGTGGCAAACATAGCCTGCGGCAGGGGGCGGCATGACTGCCGCGGGCCGGCACGGCGGAGCGGCGGGCAGGGGCCGGACAGATGCGGCGCGAACGCAACACCAAGATCGTCGCGACGGTCGGGCCGGCGAGCTCGTCGCGCGAGATGCTGAAGCGGCTGTTCGTCGCCGGCGTCGATGTCTTCCGGCTGAACATGAGCCACGGCAGCCATGACGATGTCGCCGAGCGGCACCGGCTGATCCGCGAGATCGAGCTCGAGCTCGACCGGCCGATCGGCATGCTGGTCGACCTGCAGGGGCCGAAGCTGCGCGTCGGCCGCTTCGCCGCGGGCTCGGCCGAGCTGGTCGAGGGCCGGCGGTTCCGCTTCGACCTCGACACGGCGCCGGGCGACGACGCCACGGGTCGGGCTGCCGCACCCGGAGATCTTCGCGGCGCTGGAGCCCGGCGCGACGCTGCTGGTGAACGACGGCAAGATCCGCCTCAGGGTCGTCGCCTGCGACGCGCGAGCAGCGCCGAGTGCGAGGTCGTGGCCGGCGGCACCATCTCGAACAACAAGGGCGTCAACCTGCCCGACGTGGTCCTGCCGCTGGCCGCGCTGACCGAGAAGGACCGCGAGGACCTGGAGTTCGCGCTCGGCCTCGGCATCGACTGGCTGGCGCTCAGCTTCGTGCAGCGGCCCGAGGACGTGATCGACGCGCGCAAGCTGGTGGGCGGGCGCGCAGGTCGCCGTCATGGTCAAGGTCGAGAAGCCGGCGGCCGTGGCGCGCTTCGACGAGATCCTGGCTGTCGTCGACGGCATCATGGTGGCGCGCGGCGATCTGGGCGTCGAGATGATGAGCTGGGAGCTGCCGCCGATCCAGAAGCAGATGATCCGCCGCTGCCGGCAGGCCGGCAAGCCGGTGATCGTGGCGACGCAGATGCTGGAGAGCATGATCGAGAGCCCGCAGCCGACGCGCGCCGAGGTCTCGGACGTGGCGACCGCCATCTACGACGGCGCCGACGCGGTGATGCTGTCGGCCGAGAGCGCCGTCGGCCAGTATCCGGTCGAGGCGGTCGAGATGATGGACAACGTCGCCCGCTACGTCGAGGCGCGACGAGGGTTTCCGCCGCTCGCTGGAGGCGGGGCCCGCGATCAGCCGGACGACGGTCGCCGACGCCATCACCGCCGCCGCCCGCGCAGGTCGCCGAGGCGACCGACGTCAAGGCGCTCTGCTGCTTCACGCATTCCGGCACCACGGCGCTGCTGGCGGCGCGCGAGCGGCCGCATGGTGCCGATCCTGGCGCTGACGCCGATCGCCGCGACGGCGCGGCGGCTGACGCTGACCTGGGGGCTGCACTGCGCGCTGACGCCGCCGGTCGAGCGCTTCAAGATGGCCGTCGTCCAGGCGGCCCGCGCCTGCCGCGCCTTCGGCTTCGCCGAGCGAGCAGGACCGCATCATCGTCACCGCCGGCGTGCCGTTCAACCAGCCGGGCACGACGAACATCCTGCGCGTCGCCCCCGTCGACGAGCGCAAGATCTTCGAGGGCGGAATGGACTGACGCGCCCTCCGATCGCGCGTGACCGGTGGGGCTTCAGGCGGACCCCGGATGCGATCACCCGGCCGAGAGGCCGCCCGAGCGGCCGCCCGATGAAGTCATGGCCGTGGCTGTCCGCCATCTCCATCGGCTGCTCGGATGTCGTCCGGGACGTGCAAGCCCTTCGCCCCGAGCTCGACAATGGCCCCGAGCTCGACCATGACGTCGTCAAGCCCGCCCGGCACGGCCGTGGTCGGCAGCGCCTTCGGAGCGCCGGCGGCGGCCGGCCCAGCTCGCCCCGGCCCCGCCTCGGCACAGAGAAATACGCGCCGGATCAGTAACTTGACCTGCCTTGCACACGTGCAAGGTCGGGCAGGACAGAGCCTTCCCGGCGCAAGGCGCCCTTACTCCGCCTCGCGCTCGGGCAGGTCGGGCAGCGTCAGGCCGGTGCCCTGCGTCGCCCGGGTGCGGCGGCCGTCGAAGATCGAGCTGCGCCAGTGCGTGCTCGCCTCGAACTCGGGCTGGTAGTTGCGCGCCCGCGCGCGATCGCGCGGGTCATAGCTGTCATTGGCGAGCACGCCCCGGATGTACTCCGAGGCGTCGATGTCGCCGATCTGCTTCAGCGGACCGCGGCTCTCGCTGTCCTGCGCCGCGGCGGCAGCTGGAACGGCGAGGGCGGCGAGCAGGGCGACGAGGGTGGCAATGATGCGCGGCATACAGGATCTCCCGGTCTGGTTGCGGCCACTGTAGCATGCAGACAGTGGATTCGCGGCCACGGTCAAGCCTGCACGAACCTTTCGCCGGCGAGCCCTTCCGATGCCATCCGATTCAGGCTAAGCACCCGCGCGCCCGAAAGGCGCTGGCAAGGGCGGGTCGATGAAGTTCACGCTTTCTTGGTTGAAGGAGCACCTCGACACCGAGGCGACGGTCGACGAGATCGCCGACGCGCTGACCGATCTGGGGCTCGAGGTCGAGGGCGTCGAGGATCCCGGCCCGGCAGCTCGGCGCCTTCAGCATCGCGCGCGTGTCATCGAGGCGGCGCCGCACCCGAATGCCGACCGGCTGCGGGTCTGCCGCGTCGAGACCTGGCCGGACGGGCCGGCAGGCCCGAGCCGCGAGGTGCAGGTCGTCTGCGGCGCGCCGAACGCCCGGACCGGCATGATCGGCGTCTTCGCGCCGCCCGGCACGCATGTTCCCGGGACGGGCGTAGACCTGAAGCCTGGCGTCATCCGCGGCGTCGAGTCGAACGGGATGCTGTGCTCCGAGCGCGAGCTGATGATCTCGGATGACCACGAGGGCATCATCGATCTGGCCGGGGACGCCCCGCTCGGCGCGGCCTACGTGGACTGGGCAGGACTGGCCGATCCGGTGATCGAGATCGCCGTGACGCCGAACCGACCGGACGCGCTCGGGTCTCCGGCATCGCCCGCGACCTCGCCGCGCGCGGCCTCGGCGCGTTGATCACGCCCGACGTCGAGGCCGTCCAGGGCCGCTTCCCCTGCCCGGTGGCCGTGACGATCGACGACGACGTCGCCGCCGGTGCGCCGGTCTTCTGCGGCCGGGTGATCCGCGGCGTCACCAACGGCCCGTCGCCCGACTGGCTGCAGCGGCGGCTGCGCGCCATCGGCCTCCGGCCCGATCTCGGCGCTGGTCGATATCACGAATTTCGTCACCTACGACCGCAACCGGCCGCTGCACGCCTTCGACGCCGACAAGGTGAAGGGGGCCTTGCGCGTCCGCTGGGCGCGGCCGGGCGAGCGGCTGCGCGCGCTCGACGAGCGAGACTACGTCTTCGAGCCCGACATGATGGTGATCGCCGACGAGGCGGGACCCGAAGTCGATCGCCGGCGTCATGGGCGGCGAGGCGACCGGCTGCACCGACGAGACGGTCAACGTCTTCATCGAGAGCGCATACTGGGACCCGGTGACGGTCGCATCGACGGGGCGGCGGCTGAAGATCCACTCGGATGCGCGCTACCGGTTCGAGCGCGGCGTCGATCCGGCCTTCACGCCGGCCGGCGTCGACCTCGGCACGGCCATGATCCTCGACATCTGCGGCGGCGAGCCATCGCGGGTGGTGATGGCCGGCGCCGTGCCGGATACCGCGCGGACATACCCGCTGCGCCCCTCGCGGGTCGCCAGCCTGGTCGGCATGGAGATCGGCCGGGCCGAGCAGGCCGAGATCCTGGCCGAGCTGGGTTTCACCGTCGAGGATCCGACCGTCGCCATGGTCGCCGCAGCCTCGGTGTCGCCCGCCTCGGGCGTCGCCATGCTGGGCGAGGCCGAGCTGCACATGACCGTGACGCCGCCGAGCTGGCGGCCGGACGTGCGGGGCGAGGCGGACCTGGTCGAGGAAATCGCCCGCGTCGCCTCGCTCGGCCGCCTCGAGTCGCAGCCGCTGCCCGCCCTGCCCGGCGTCGGGCGACGGACGCTGACGCCGGCGCAGGGCCGCGAGCGCGACGCCCGGCGCGCGCTCGCCGCGCAGGGGCTGAACGAGTGCGTCACCTACTCCTTCGTGGCCGAGGCCGCGGCGGCGCTCTTCGGCGGCGGCGGCGACGAGATGCGGCTCGACAACCCGATCTCGTCCGAGATGAGCCACATGCGGCCATCACCGCTGCCCGGGCTGCTGGCGGCCTCGGCACGCAACCAGGCGCAGGGCGCGGACGCGATCGGGCTCTTCGAGGTCGGCGCCGGCTATGCCGGACCCGAGCCCGGCGAGCAGGTCGCGGCCGCCTGCGGCGCTGCGCCTCGGCCCGACCGGCGCGCGGCACTGGTCGGGGACGCGGCGGCCGGTCGATCTCTGGGACGCGCGGGCCGATGCCGAGGCGGTGCTGGCCGCTCTCGGCGCACCGCTTGCCAGCCTCTCGGTGGAGCGACAGGCGCCGAAGTGGTACCATCCCGGCCGATCTGGCGTGCTGAAGCTCGGTCCGAAGACGGTGCTGGCCGAGTTCGGCGAGTTGCACCCGCGCGTGCTCTCGGCGATGGATGCAAAGGGCCCGGGCGTCGCGATGACGGTGTTCCTGGAGAACGTGCCCGCGCGACGCGCGAAGGGGCCGAACGCGAAGGGCACGGCGCGCCCGGCGCTCGAGATCTCGAACTTCCAGGCCGTGGAGCGCGACTTCGCCTTCGTCGTCGACGAGCGCGTCGAGGCCGGGACGATCCTGCGCGCCGCGCGGAGCGCCGACAGAAAGCTGATCGCCGGCGTCGAGGTCTTCGACGTCTTCGCCGGCCGGCGCGCCGCCGAGCAGTTCGGCGAGGGGCGCAAGTCGGTCGCGATCGCCGTCCGGCTGCAGCCGCGCGAGGCGACGCTGACCGAGGCCGAGATCGAGGCCGTCAGCGCTCGGATCGTCGAAGCGGTGACCAAGGCGACGGGGGCCGAGCTGCGCCGCTGATCTTCGGCAGCGGCGGCGGCCGACAGACGCCCGGCAAAGGAAACTGCTTGGCGTCGGCGCGCCGGCGTCCTAGCCTCTTGCCATCAGCTGCGTCGGAGGGGGAAGATGCTGAAGGAATTCAAGGAATTCGCCGTCAAGGGGAACGTCGTCGACATGGGCGTCGGCATCGTCATCGGCGCGGCCTTCACCTCGATCGTCAACAGCCTCGTCGGCGACATCATCAACCCGATCATCGGCATGATCACGGGCGGCGTCGACTTCTCGAACTTTTTCGTCAACCTCGGCTCCGGCGACTATGCGAGCCTCGCCGCGGCGCAGGCGGCGGGCGCGCCGACCGTCAACTACGGGCTGTTCATCAATGCCGTGATCAGCTTCCTGATCGTCGCCTGGATCCTGTTTTTCATCATCCGTGCGGTCAACCATATGAGGAAGGCCGCCGAGGAGGCACCGGCCTCGCCGGCAACGCCCGAGCCGGCGGCCGACGTCAAGCTCTTGACCGAGATCCGCGACCTGCTGGCGCGGGGTGCCGTGCCGGGACCGGCCGAGCCGCGCTGAGGCGCCGCGCCCGGCACACGCACGGCGGAGACAGGCAGCGCCGGCGGGTCCCGCCAAGCCGTTGCGCGACCCGGACCCGAATCAGGACCCGGCGCGACGCTCAGGCCGCGCCGAGCACCAGCTTGGTCGAGTAGACGTCGATCCCCAGCGCCTCGCCGACCGCGTAATAGGTCAGCTTGCCGGCGTGCACGTTCAGGCCATTGGCGAGGTGCGTGTCATCCCGGCAGGCCTGCCGCCAGCCCTTGTCGGCCAGCGCCAGCAGGTAGGGCATGGTGGCGTTGGTCAGCGCCAGCGTCGAGCTGCGGGCGACGGCGCCGGGCATGTTGGCGACGCAATAGTGCACGATGCCGTCCACCTCGTAGATCGGGTCGTTGTGCGTGGTCGCGCGCGAGGTCTCGAAGCAGCCGCCCTGGTCGATCGCCACATCGACGAGAACCGCGCCGGGCAGCATCTGCGGAAGCTGGGCCCGGCTGACCAGCTTGGGCGCGGCGGCGCCCGGGATCAGCACGGCGCCGATCACCATGTCCGAGGCCAGCACCAGCTCCTCGGTCTCGCCGCGCGAGGCATACCGGGTCTTGAACTGCCGGCCGAAGACGTCGTCGAGGTATCTCAGCCGCGTCAGCGACCGGTCGAGCACCGTCACGTTGGCGCCCATTCCCGCCGCGATGCGCGCCGCGTGCGTCCCGACGACGCCGCCGCCGATCACCGTCACCCGCGCCGGCGCCACGCCCGGGACGCCGCCCATCAGCACGCCGCGCCCGCCATTCGCCTTCTGCAGCGCCCAGGCGCCGACCTGCGGCGCGAGCCGCCCCGCCACCTCCGACATCGGCGCGAGCAGCGGCAGCGCGCCTGCCGCGTCCGTCACCGTCTCGTAGGCGATGCCGGTGCAGCCCGAGTCCAGCAGGTCGCGCGTCTGCTCCGGGTCCGGCGCCAGATGCAGGTAGGTGAACAGCACCTGCCCTTCGCGCAGCATTTTGCGCTCGACCGACTGCGGCTCCTTGACCTTGACGATCATGTCGGCCTCGGCAAAGACCTGCTCGGCCGTCGCGGCCAGTTCGGCGCCGACCGCGGCATAGTCGTCGTCGCGGAACCCCGATCCGACACCCGCGCCAGCCTGCACCGTGACGCGGTGGCCGTGTGAAATCGCCTCGCGGCAGGTGGCGGGCGTCATCCCGACGCGGTATTCCCGCGTCTTGATCTCGGTCGGGCAGCCAATCAGCATCGATTCCTCCGTCGGCGCGGCACGGGGTGCTCATGCACGGGCGCGCGCCCATATACTAGGGCCAGCGTTGCGACCTCAACCCCGCCAGACAGCAGCCCGGCTGCCGGCGGGGGCGGGGTTGACGCCGCCTGCCAGTCGAGGTTCTTGGGGCGATGGAAGACATACGCGATCGTGAAAGTGCCGGCTCGGAGGTCGCGCAGGACGAGTTCCTGATCGCGCCCGACCCGCGCGACGCGCGCCTGACCCGGGCCGTTACGGGCGTCGACCAGACCGGCGCCGCGACCGAGACGCGCGTCGTCGAGGAGCGCGCGCTGACGATCTACCTGAACGCCCAGGAGATCGTCACGGCGATGACGATCGGCGACTATCCCGAATACCTGGCGCTCGGCTACCTGCTGAACCAGGGCATGCTGCTGCCGGACGACCGGGTGACGGCGGTCGATCACGACGACGATCTGGGCGTCGTCGTCGTTCGGACCGAGCGCCGGACGAACTACGAGGACAAGCTGAAGAAGAAGACGCGCACCTCGGGCTGCGCGGTCGGCACCGTCTTCGGTGACATGATGGAGGCGCTGGAGGGTATCTCGTTCGGCGATGACCCGGGGGCGGGCGAGGTGCGGACCTCGTGGCTCTATTCGCTGGCGCGCAGGATCAACACCGCGCCCAGCCTCTATCTCGAGGCTGGCGCCATCCACGGGACGGTCCTCTGCCACCGCGACCGGCCGCTCGTCTTCATGGAGGATGTCGGCCGCCACAACGCCGTCGACAAGATCGCCGGCTGGATGTTCCGCGAGCGGGTCGGCGGCGGCGACAAGATCCTCTACACCACCGGCCGGCTGACCTCGGAGATGGTCATCAAGACGGCGCTGATGGGCGTGCCCGTGCTGGCGTCGCGCTCGGGCTTCACCGCATGGGGGGTCGAGCTGGCACGCCAGACCGGGCTGACCCTGATCGGACGCATGCGCGGCCAGCGCTTCCTCTGCCTCAGCGGCGCCGAGCGGCTGGTCTTCGACGTCGATCTCGGCTCGGTGCCGGACGAGCACGCCAGGCACCGCCGCAAGGGGGCCGAGGATGCTGCGTGACCCGCATGGGCTCGCCGTCGCGGCGGCCCGCGAGCTGATCGCCGCCCGCGCCAAGGAAGGGCGCCACCACGTCGCGGCGACGGTGCTGACGCGCTCGGGTGGCAGTCATACCGCCGTCAACATCGACAGCGTGCTCGGCCGCGCCGCCGTCTGCGCCGAGGCGGTGGCCATCGGCATGGCGTCGACGGCCGAGCCCGACGCCGAGGTCGCCTTCGTCTGCGCCGTGAACCGCCGGCAGGTGGTGATCGCGCCCTGCGGCCTCTGCCGCGAGCTGCTGCTCGACTATGGCCCCGACACGCTGGTCGCCGTGCCGACCGAAGGCATGGAGTGGACGACGCGGCCCCTGGCCGATCTGATGCCCGACGCCTACAAGGCCGGCCGGCGGGGCGTCTGATGGTTGCCGGGGTGATCCTTGCCGGCGGCCTCGCCCGGCGCATGGGCGGCGGCGACAAGGCGTTGCTCGACCTCGGCGGGCAGCCGCTGCTGGCGCATGTGATCGAGCGCCTCGGCCCGCAGGTTGACGCGCTGGTGCTGAACGCCAATGGCGATGCGTCGCGCTTCGCGCGGTTCGGCCTGCCCGTCGTGCCGGACACCGTCGAGGGCTTTGCCGGGCCGCTGGCCGGCGTTCTCGCCGGCATGCGCTGGGCCGCGGCGCAGGGGCACGACCACCTCGTCAGCGCCGCCGGCGACACGCCGTTCTTCCCGCACGACCTCGTCCTGCGGCTGCGCGCCGCCAAAGGCGACCAGCCGATCGCCATGGCGGCGACCGACGATCCCGAGCGCGGGCTTTCCGAGCATCCGACCTTCGCGCTCTGGCCGGTGCGGCTCGCCGACGACCTGGAAAGGGCGCTGACCGTGGGGCAGATGCGCAAGGTCATCGTCTGGACGTCGCGGCATGGCTGCGCCCGCGCGGTCTTTGACGGGGACGAGGACGGAGCCGGGTTCCCGTTCTTCAACGTCAACACGCCCGAGGATCTGGCCGAGGCCGCGCGAATCGCGGCGGGCCAGCCCGCGCGGGTGGGAGAGGCATGAACGTCTACGGCGTCATCGGCTGGAAGAACGCCGGCAAGACCACGCTGGTCGAGCGGCTGGTCGCCGAGATCTCGCGCCGCGGCTTCACCGTCTCGACCGTCAAGCATACGCATCACCTGGTCGACGTCGACCGGCCGGGCAAGGACAGCCAGCGGCACCGCGCGGCGGGCGCGCGGCAGGTGATCCTCGCCTCGTCGGCGCGCTGGGCGCTGATGACCGAACTGCGCGGCGCCCCGGAACGCCCGCTCGGCGAGCTGCTCAGCCATCTCGACCCGGTCGACCTGGTGATCGTCGAGGGCTACAAGCGGGACGGCCACCCCAAGGTCGAGGCGTGGCGCGCCGCCACCGGCCAGCCGCTGATCGCCGCCGAGGACCCGACCGTGCGCGCCGTGGCGTCGAACGACATGCCGCTGACCGCCCAGCTGACGGGTCGCCCGGTGATCGGCCTCGACGACATCGCGGGCATCGCCGATTTCGTCCTGGGCGATCTCGGCATGACCCTGAGGAAAACCGCATGAGCGCGCGCCTCCGCGACGACTGCTTCGCCCTGCCGCCCGGCATCGACTGGACGCCGGTCGACGAGGCGCTGGCGCGGCTGCGCGACGGCCTTCTGCCGGTCACCGCCATCGAAGAGGTGCCGCTGGAAGAGGCCGCCGGCCGGGTTCTCGCCCGCGCGGCCGTCGCGCGACGCTCGAACCCGCCCGCGGCGAATTCGGCCGTGGACGGCTATGCCTTCGCCTGGGCCTCGCTCGGCGGGCGCGCCGAGGTCGACCTGCCGCTCGAGCCCGGCCGCGCCGCCGCCGGCAGCCCGTTCCAGCGTCCCGTGCCGCACGGCCACGCGCTGCGCATCCTGACCGGCGCCGAGATCCCCGCCGGCGCCGACACCGTGGTGCTGCAGGAGGACGCCGCCGTCGCAGACCGGCCGGGTCAGGTTCCGCGCGCCGCGCAAGCAGGGCGCGAACAGCCGCGGCCTCGGCGAGGACGCGGCCGAGGGCCAGACGCTGCTGGCGCCAGGACGGCGGCTCGGCCCGGCCGACCTGGCGCGGCTGGCGGCCGTCGGCGTCGACCGGGTGGCCGTGCGCGCGCTCGCTGCGCGTCGCGGTGCTCTCGACGGGCGACGAGCTGCTGCAGCCCGGCGCCGACCCCGCGGAGCCCGGGCATCTTCGACGCCAACCGGCCGATGCTGCGGCGCTCTGGTGGCCGAGTTCGGGCATCGAGCCCGTCGACCTCGGCGCCATGCCGGACCAGCCCGGCGGCGATCCGCGCGGCGCTGGACCGCGGCGCGGCCGAGGCCGATGCCATCCTGACGACCGGCGGCGCCTCGGCCGGCGACGAGGACCACGTCTCGCGCCTGATGCGCGACGAGGGGCGGCTGACCACCTGGCGCATCGCCGTCAAGCCGGGCCGGCCGCTGGCGATGGGGCTGTGGCAGGGCGTGCCGGTCTTCGGCCTGCCGGGCAATCCCGGTCGCGGCCTTCGTCTGCGCGCTGGTCTTCGCCCGGCCGGCGCTGGCGGTGATGGCCGGGCGCGACTGGCCGGAGCCGGTCGGCTTCGACGGTCCCCGCCGCCTTCGCGAAGCGCAAGAAGCCCGGCCGGCGCGAATACCTGCGCGCGCGCCTCGACGGCCAGGGCGCGGCCGAGGTCTTCCGGTCCGAGGGTTCGGGCCTGATCGGCGGGCTGAGCTGGGCCGAGGGGCTGGTCGAGCTGCCGGACGGCGCCGCCGAGATCGAGCCCGGGACGCCCGTTCGCTATCTGCCCTATCCGAGCTTCGGGCTGCGCGTTTGAGCCCAGCCCGGCGGGCGGCCTGGCTGACCGCCGGCTTCTACGCGCGCGGTCTTCGCCGTCGCCGGGGCGCAGCTGCCCTACTGGCCGGTCTGGCTGGCCGACTGGGGGCTGAGCGCCGGCCGAGATCGGCCGCTATCTCGGGGCTCGCGCATCCTGGCGCGGATCGCCGGCGCGACGCTGCTGTCCGGTGCTGGCCGACCGCTGCGCCGTGCGTCGCGCTGACCGTCGCGGCGGCGGCGCTGGCGGCGGCCGCGGTCTACCTGCTGCATCTGTGGATCGCATCGCCGGCGACGCTGCTCGCCGCGACGCTGGCCGGCGCCGTTCGCCATGGCGCCGCTGGTGCCGCTCGGCGAGGCGCTGGGCCTGCGCGCCAGCGGTCGGTACGGCTTTGCCTACGCGCCGGTGCGCGCCGCCGGCTCGGTCGCCTTCCTGGCCGTCGACGTCGCGGCGGGCGTGGCGATCGAGCGCCTGGGGGCGGCGCCGGTGCTGTGGATCGTCGCCGGCGGCCTTCTCGCCGTCGCGGCACTCGGCGCGCTGCATCCGGGCGGCGGCGCGGCGTCCTCGCGCGCTGCCCGACCGGGCCGGGCCGGGCGAGGTCCGGCGGCTTCTGGCGGCGCCCGCCTTCCTGGTCGCCGTCGGCGGCGATGGCGACGGGCCAGGCGTCGCACTCTGTCTACTACGTCTACTCGGTGCTCGACTGGCGGGCGCAGGGCATCGGCGCCGCCGTGATCGGCTGGCTCTGGGCCTTCGGCGTGCTGGTCGAGACGGCGCTGATGCTCGGCCCGGGCCGCGCCTGGGTGGTGCGGCTGGGTCCCGCCGGCGCGATGGCCGTCGCCGCGCTGCGCCGGCGTGCTGCGCTGGGCCGCCATGGCCCTGGCGCCGCCGCTGGCGCTGCTCTGGCCGTTGCAGGCGCTGCATGCGCTGACTTTCGCGATCGGCCATCTCGGCTTCATGGCGTTCGTCGCCGCCGCCGTGCCGCCGCGCCTCGCGGGCACCGCGCAGGGTGTCGCCACAGGCGCGATCGGCGGCGCCATGACGGCGTGCGCGGCCTTTGGCGGTGCCGCCATCGCCGATCGGTCCGGGACCAGCGCCGCCTATCTGCTGTCGACTGCACTTTCCGTGGCGTCGCTGGCGGCGGCGATGGCGCTCGCCCGGCTATGGCGGTCGGGCGGCCTGCTGGGCGAGCCGCCGCTCGGCCCCGCTCGCTGACCCCGGGCTCGACCCTCGGCACGGGGCGGAGGGCGCGTGTCGCGCCGGACAGCAACTGGAAGGCGCGGCCGGGCCGCGTCTCGGCCATCTCGACCAGCCGGGGATCGGCGCCGATCTCGGCCGCCGCCCGCTCGACCAGCCGAGTGTACGCGCCGACCAGGCGGATCGCCGGCCTCCGGAAGCCGTATCGTCGCGGAGCCGCGTCCGCGCGATGGCGAGCGCGACGTCATCCTCGACGCCAGCCAGCCCGACGATGTCGCCACCCCGCTCGCCCGCGGCAAAGCGCGCCCAGAGCGCGGCCGGGCAATGCACCGGCGCCAGGTCCGAGAGATAGAGCCCGTCCTCGGCCAGCGCCGCGGCGACCTCGCGGGTCAGCTCGATCAGCGCCGCGACGTCCGGATCGGCCGAGGCCCGCTCGATGGCAGGGCGGCGGGTCTCTCCCGGAGCCTCGCCGGACAGCGCGCGGATCGCGGCCGTCCAGTCGAGCGCCGCCCGGCCGCCGGCACGCGGCAGCGAGGCGAAGGGCAGCTCGGGATCCGCCGTCGGCGCGGCCGCCATGGCGTCCTGCATGGTCGGCTCCATCAACGGGTTCAGCCGCGAGGTGCGGTCGATCTCGGCCAGCATCCTGCGCGCCAGATCCTCCAGCGCGGTGATCCGCCCGACCGCGTCCTCCAGCGCCACCCGCTCGGGGCGGACGCGCTCCTCGGCCGCCTCGCCCAGCAGGCCGGCCAGTTCGCCGGCGCTGGCGGGCGGATGCGCGGCGACGGAGCTCGCGCGTCTCGGCGAGCGCGCTCGCGCAACCCGGCGATCAGCGGCACGATCTCGCCCTCGACGATGCGCGATGCCGTGTGCAGCGAGTGCGTCAGCGCCGTCTTGCGCCGCGCAAAGCCCTCGTCGAGATCGCGATGGCGCGCGGCTTGGGCGGCGGACAGCTCGGCCGCGGCCGCCGAAAGGGCCTGCTCGGCCCGTTCGCCCACGGCATCGACCCTGCCCTTCAGCGAGCCCAGCAGGTCGGCCGCATCGCGGTCGAAGCGTGCGCCGTTCTCGGCAAAGCCAGCGGAGATGCGTTCGGACAACGTCTCCTGCACCGAGGCCAGGTTCCGCGTCTCGGCCTCGACGGTGCGCGAAAGGCGCTCGGCCTCGTCGTCCAGCCGGCGCGCCAGCGCATCGCGCTGCGCGTCCAGCGACGACTCGAACCGGCTCGCGCGGGCGCGGAGGGTCTCGTCGAGCTGCCGCACCGTCTCGAGCATGGCTGTCTCGAGCCTGCCAGCGAGCTCGGTCGTCGCGCGGTCGACCCGCGCCAGCGTCGCCCCCGACTGGCGCTCGACGCGCGCCGAGGCGTCGGCGAGCCGCGCGGTGGTGTTCTCGGCAAGCCCGTCCACCGCGTCGTGCAGGTTGGCGAGCGTCGCCGCGACGGCGAGCGCGCTTTCGCTCTGCGCGCCGACAGCCTCGGTCAGCCGCGCGGCGCGCGCCTGCAGCAGCCAGACCATCCAAAGCATGGCGACCGGCCCGATGGCCGCGAAGGCGAAGAACAGGAGGTCGAGCGCCGGAAAGGCGGGGCCGCCGCCCAGATCATTCATCCGGGCTGCATAGCCGGCGGCATAGATGCCGAGCCCGCCGAGCCAGATTGCCGATATCGCCAGCGGCAGGCGATGCTCGGCCAGCCAGCCCGCGCGCGTGTCGCGAGCGTAGCCGGCCCCGTAATCGGCGCCGAATTCATCGCCATGTTGCGCCGCGTGTTGGGCCCCGCGTTGGGCCGCGTGTCGAACCCCTTGCTCGGCACCATGGTCGGTCTCGTAGTCGGCCGCGGCGGCGCCGTCGTGCCGCGCCCGCGGCGCGAACCAGCCGCCGACCCGTTCCCTGACCCCGGAGCGCCAGCCGTCGGCGCGGAGATCCGGAAAGTCGAATGCGCGACGGCTCTCTGCCCGATCATCAACCATGCGTCGAGAATCGCACGGCCGACGCCCGCCGGCAATCAGAGATATTTGACGCTGACGATCTCGTAGGAGCGGCCGCCGCCCGGCGTCATCACCTCGACGCTGTCGCCCTGCTCCTTGCCGATCAGCGCGCGCGCCAGAGGCGAGCGCAGGTTCAGCTTGCCATTGTCGATATCCGCCTCGGGCTCGCCGACGATCTGGTAGACCTTCTCCTCGTCAGTGTCCTCGTCGACGATCCCGACGGTGGCGCCGAAACGGATCGTTCCGTCCGAGAACCGGGCCGGGTCGATCACCTCGGCGCGGCCGATCAGGTCCTCGAGCTCGGCGATGCGGCCCTCGACAAAGCTCTGGCGTTCGCGCGCGGCGTGATACTCGGCGTTCTCGCTGAGGTCGCCATGCTCGCGGGCCTCGGCGATCGCGCGGATGACGGCCGGCCGCGTCTCCTCCTTCAGGGTCTTCAACTCTGCGTTCAGGGCGCCATAGCCCTGCTTTGTCATCGGAACCTTTTCCATCGACCCTCTCCGCGTGCACGATGTCACGCAAAAACAATCCGAGCCGCGCCATGGGCGCGGCTCGTTCAGCGGTCAGAGCATAGGTGCCGCCGACGCGCTCCGCAAGGGATGCATGCTCGTGAAACGGGTATGGACCCGGCAAAAGCACCGGCATCGGGTCGAGCGGTGCGACCTTACGATCCGACCCCGTTCGCCTGCCGCGTGAAACTCTGGAGCGATGCGACCTCGAGCGCACCTTCCTTCAGGTTCTCGATGGCGCGCGCCGCGGCCATCGCGCCGGCGGCGGTCGTGTAGTAGGGGATCTTCTGGCGCAGCGCGCGTGGCGCGGATGTCGAAGCTGTCGCTGACCGACTGCGCGCCTTCCGTGGTGTTGAAGACCAGCTTCGACGTCGCCGTCCTTCAGCCGGTCGACGACGTGCGGCCGGCCCTCGCTAGACCTTGAGGACGCGCTCGGCCGGCACGCCGCGGCGCGCGAGATAGTCGGCCGTGCCGCCCGTCGCGATGATGCGGAAGCCCAGGCGATACAGGATCTGCGCGGCGCGCAGGATCGCCTCCTTGTCGGCGTCGCGCACCGAGACGAAGGCCGTGCCGCCATCCGGCAGCGGCACCCCGGCGCCGAGCTGGCTCTTCAGGAAGGCCCGCGCGAAGCTGCGGTCGAGGCCCATCACCTCGCCGGTCGAGCGCATCTCGGGCCCGAGCAGCGTGTCGACGCCGGGGAAGCGGGCAAAGGGCAGCACCGCCTCCTTGACGGCGACGTGCGGCGTGTTCGGGTCGGCCAGCCGGAAGGCCGTGAGCGGCTCGCCGGCCATGACCCGCGCGGCGATGGCGGCGATCGGCGAGCCCGTCGCCTTGGCGACGAAGGGCACGGTGCGCGAGGCGCGCGGGTTGACCTCGAGAACGTAGATGTCGCTGCCCTTGATGGCGAACTGCACGTTCATCAGGCCGACGACGTCGAGGCCGAGCGCCAGCGCGTGCGTCTGCCGGCCGAGCTCGTCGACGATCTCGGGCGAGAGCGAATGCGGCGGCAGCGAGCAGGCGCTGTCGCCCGAGTGGATGCCCGCCTCCTCGATGTGCTCCATGACGCCGGCGACGTGGACGCGCTCGCCGTCGCGAGAGCGCGTCGACGTCGACCTCGACGGCGCGCCGAGAGATAGCTGTCGATCAGCACCGGCGAGGTGCCGGAGACCACCACCGCCTCGCTGATGTAGCGGCGCAGCTCGGTCTCGTTGCGGACGATCTCCATCGCCCGGCCGCCGAGCACGTAGGAGGGGCGGATGACCACCGGATAGCCGACCTCGGCGGCGATCGCGAACGCCTCCTCGCCGGAGTGGGCGATGCCGTTGCGCGGCTGGCGCAGCCCGAGCTCGTGCAGCAGCTCCTGGAAGCGCTCGCGGTCCTCGGCCAGGTCGATGGCGTCGGGCGTCGTGCCGAGGATCGGGATGCCGGCGGCCTCGAGCCCGCGCGCCAGCTTCAGCGGCGTCTGGCCGCCGAACTGGACGATGACGCCGAGCAGCTCGCCCGCCTCCTGCTCGACGCGCAGGATCTCGAGCACGTCCTCGAGCGTCAGCGGCTCGAAGTAGAGCCGGTCCGAGGTGTCGTAGTCGGTCGAGACGGTCTCCGGGTTGCAGTTGACCATGACGGTCTCGAAGCCGGCCGTCGGTCAGCGCGTAGCAGGCGTGGCAGCAGCAGTAGTCGAACTCGATGCCCTGGCCGATGCGGTTCGGGCCGCCGCCGAGGATGACGACCTTCTTGCGGCCGGTCGGGCGCGCCTCGCACTCGGCCTCGCCGTCGACCTCGGCCTCGTAGGTCGAGTACATGTAGGGCGTCTGCGCCTCGAACTCGGCGGCGCAGGTGTCGATGCGCTTGAAGACCGCCGTGACGCCGAGCCCGTGGCGCAGGCTGCGCACCTCGTCCTCGGCGCTGATTGGTCAGCGCCGCGAGGCGCGCGTCGGAGAAGCCGAGCGCCTTGAGTCGGCGCAGGGACCCGGCGGTCTGCGGCAGGCCCTCGGCGACGAGCCGCGCCTCGGCGTCGACGATCTCGTCGATGCGCTCGAGGAACCAGAGGTCGATAGCCGGTCGCGGCGGCGATCTCGTCGAGCGCCAGCCCCTCGCGCATCGCCTGCGCGGCGACGCGGAGGCGGTCGGGCGTCTGGCGGCTGAGCGCCGCGACGACGGCGCGCCGGCGCTCGTCAGCGGTCTGGTCGGGCGCGAGGCCGGCGATGGCGATCTCGTCGAAGCCGGTCAGCCCGGTCTCCAGCGAGCACAGCGCCTTCTGGATCGAATTCGTCGAAGCTCCGGCCGATCGCCATCGCCTCGCCGACCGACTTCATCGCGGTGGTCAGCTCGGGCTTGGCGCCGGGGAACTTCTCGAAGGCAAAGCGCGGGATCTTGGTGACGACATAGTCGATCGTCGGCTCGAAGCTGGCCGGCGTCACGCCGGTGATGTCGTTCGTCAGCTCGTCGAGCGTGTAGCCTACCGCCAGCTTGGCCGCGATCTTGGCGATCGGGAAGCCCGTCGCCTTGGACGCCAGCGCCGAGGACCGGCTGACGCGCGGGTTCATCTCGATGACGATCATGCGCCCGGTCTCGGGGTGGATGGCGAACTGCACGTTCGATCCGCCGGTCTCGACGCCGATCTCGCGCAGGACGGCGATCGAGGCGTTGCGCATCCGCTGGTATTCCTTGTCGGTCAGCGTCAGCGCCGGCGCGACGGTGATCGAGTCGCCGGTGTGCACCCCCATCGGATCGACGTTCTCGATCGAGCAGACGATGATGGCATTGTCCGCGCGGTCGCGGACGACCTCCATCTCGAACTCCTTCCAGCCGATCAGCGACTCTCGTCGATCAGGATCTGGCTGACCGGGGAGGCCTCGAGCCCGGCGCGGCAGACCGCCTCGTACTCCTCGCGGTTATAGGCGACGCCGCCGCCAGTGCCGCCGAGCGTGTAGGCCGGGCGGATGATCGCCGGCAGGCCGACATGGCTGACCGCCTCCATCGCCTCGGCGATCGAGTTCGCGATGACGGCGCGCGGGTTCTCGAGGCCGATCCGGTCCATCGCCTCGCGGAACAGGCGGCGGTCCTCGGCCATGTCGATGGCCTCGCGGTCGGCGCCGATCATCTCGACGCCGAAGCGGTCGAGCACGCCCGACTTGGCCAGCGCCATGCGCGGTGTTCAGGCCGGTCTGGCCGCCCATGGTCGGCAGCAGCGCGTCGGGGCGCTCGCGCTCGATGATGCGGGCGACGATCTCGGGCGTGATCGGCTCGATATAGGTCGCGTCGGCCATTTCCGGGTCGGTCATGATCGTCGCCGGGTTCGAGTTGACCAGGATGACGCGATATCCCTCCTCGCGCAGCGCCTTGCAGGCCTGGGCGCCGGAATAGTCGAACTCGCAGGCCTGGCCGATGACGATCGGACCCGCCCCGATGATCATGATCGAGGCGATGTCGGCGCGTTTCGGCATTCTGGGCTCCGGGTGGGCTCCGGGAGGGCTCCGGGCGCGCGCCGGCACGGGGCGAATGCCCCGGCGAGTTGGCGCGCTTGGGTGACGGCTCGGCGGGTTATAACGATGGCGCGGCAGAGGGCAATGCCGCGCGCGCCTCGCGCTCCTACCCGAAATGCGCCAGGTGATGCGACAGCAAACCGTGCAGGTCGTCGGCGTAGGAGCGCATGACCATCACCTCGTAGCATGGCGTGCCGCGGTCGCGGCGCAGCACGCGGGTGATCATGTGGTGCGCCAGCGTCGTGGCCCAGGAGAGGTCCGGAAAGGCGCGGTCGCGCAGGTCGATGGAGACCAGCCGCTTCAGGAGTTCGGCCGCTGCCGTGCCTTCGACGGCGATGCCGGCCTGGTCGTGGCTCATGTCGAGGACGGCGCCGCGGTCCGGCTCCGGCGTCAGCGGGCATTCCGCGCCGTCCGGGCCGATGACCCACCATTTCAGCGGCTCGACCCGGATCAGCAGCCGCTCGTCGCCCGCTACCGCGACGCGACCGGGCGCGGGTGCCTCGCAGCGGAAAGCGGCGGCGAGCTGGCCCTCGATCTCGTCGAAGCTCTCCGGCCAGCAGGCGACCTGCCAGATGCTGCCGCGCCGCAGGGCCGAGAGGCGAATGCCGGCGCGACTGTCGGCAACGGTGGCGGCGAAGGGCGAGGCGCGCTCAGCCATGCATCCGCTCCCCAGCGGGATCGACAAAATGCGGCGACACGACCCGGACGGGCACGTACTGGTCGTCCACCGGGCTGGCGGCGACGATGGTCCTGCCCTCCCAATCGTCGAGGCCGCCTGAGACGAAGCCGAGGCCGATCCAGCGCTCCAGCGTCGGGCTGTCGGCGATCGAGCTGACATGGCCGAGGCCGTGGCCGGTGCGCTCGCCCTCGGGCAGCAGCACAGAGCCCGCCCGGAAGCGCGCGCCCTGCACGACGGGCACCAGGCCCACGAGCCGCGGCCGGTCGGGGCGGACCAGGTCCGGCCGGCCGGCGAGCGCCCGGCCGACATAGTGCTTCCGCGTCGAGGCCATGCCGCCGAGGCCGACATCGGCAGCCGTCGTTCGGCCGTCGAGCTCGCGCGCCGTCACGTGGCCCTTCTCGACGCGCAAGGTGTCGAGCGCCTCGAGGCCATAGGGCACGCCGCCCTCGGCGCGGACGCGGGTCATCAGCGTGCGCCACATCTCGGGCGCGAAATCGGCTGGGCACATCACCTCCCATGCCATCTCGCCCGAAAAGGAGAGCCGGGCCGAGATCACCGGGATCGTGTCGCCCTGGCCGACCCGCATGTGGCCCTGGCGCACTCCCATGAAGGGAAACGCCTCGTCCGCGAAGTCGATGTCGGGGCAGGCGCCGTCCAGCACCGTCCGAGCGCGCGGCCCGGCGATGGCGACGCCGCCCCAGTGGTCCGAGACCGAGGTGATGTGGACGCGCAGCTCGGGCCAGCGCGTCTGCAGCAGGTTCGCCAGATGCAGCATGACGGGACCGGCATTGGCGGTGGTCGTCGTCATCAGCCAGTCGGTCTCGGACAGACGCCAGGTCGTGCCGTCATCGAAGACGATCCCGTCGTCGCGCAGCATCAGGCCGTAGCGCGCCCTGCCGACCGGCAGCCTGGCGAAGGCGTTCGAATAGACGCGGTCGAGGAACTCGGCCCCGTCCGGGCCCTGCACCATGATCTTGCCGAGCGTCGAGACGTCGACCATGCCGACCGTGTTGCGCACCGCAACCGTTTCGCGCCGGGCCGCCAACGCCATGCCCTCGCCGGCGCGCGGGTAGTACCAGGACCGCCGCCAGAAGCCGGCGTCGGTGAAGACGCAGCCGAGCGCCTCGTGCTCGGCGCGCATCGGCGTCTGGCGGGTCGGCCGCCAGTGCCGGCCGCGCTCGGACCCGGCCAGCGCGCCGATCGAGACCGGCGTGAAGGGCGGGCGGAATGTGGTGGTGCCCGTCTCCGGAATGCTGCGGCCCGTGGCCTCTGCCATCAGCGCCAGGCCGACGACGTTGCCGAACTTGCCCTGGTCGGTCGCCATGCCGAGCGTCGTGTAGCGCTTCAGGTGCTCGACGGCGACATAGCCCTCGCGGTGCGCGAGGCGCACGTCGTCGGCGGTGACGTCGTTCTGCGGGTCGACGAAGCCCTTGAGGTGGCGGCCGGGGTCGCGCACCTCCCAGAGCGGCGCCAGCGGCCGTTCCCAGCCGGCCTCCGGCGCCGGCAGCTTCTTGCGGCGCTTGCCGCGGAGCGCCTTCGCGGCGTCGTCGCCAGCCGCCGCGCCGCCCTCGACGGCGCCGGCCGGCGTGAACCGGCCGGCGGCGGCGCCGGCCAGCGCGACGGGCTCGATGCCCGGATCGCGGATCAGGAAGGCCGAGAGGCCCTCGTCCCAGACCGGCCTGATGCCGCGATGCGACAGCAGGTTCACGACGGGCGTCCAGCCGCCGGAGACCCCGACGACGTCGCAGGCGATGCCGTCCTCGGCGAGATACCGCTCGGCCACGCGCCGGCCGATGTCGAGCGCCTTCACCCCCTTGGCGCCGCGCGCGTCCACCGCGACCGCCTCGGCCCGCAGCGTGACGCCCGCCGCCCGCGCGGCCTCGGCGGCCTGATGCGGCAGCCTCTCGCGGCAGTCGAGCAGCATCGTCTGGATACCGGCCCGGGCGAGCGTCGCCGCCGCCGGATAGGCGCTGTCGTTGTTCGTCGCGACGATCGCGCGACGCCCCGGCGGCGACGCCGAAGCGCGCGACATAGGTCGCGGCGGCCGAGGCCAGCATGACGCCCGGCCGGTCGTTGCCGCCGAAGACGAATGGCCGCTCGATGGCCCCGGTCGCCAGCACGATGCGGCCGGCGCGCAGGATGCGGAAGCGCTCGCGCGGCAGGTGGCCGGGGTCAGCCAGATGATCCGTCACCCGCTCGAGCAGCCCGACAACGCCGTGGTCGTAGAGGCCGAAAGCCGTCGTGCGCGGCCAGAGGCGGACGCCGGCGGCGCCCAGCGCCGACAGCCGGTCCTTCAACCAGGCCTCGGCCGGCTTGTCGTCGATCTCGGCCGTCAGGCCCGAAAGGATCGAGCCGCCCAGCTCGAAATCCTGTTCGGCGAGGATCACGTCGAGGCCGGCATCCGCCGCCGCCGTCGCCGCCGCCAGACCGGCGGGGCCGGACCCCACGACCAGCAGGTCGCAATGGTCGTTGACGATCTCGTAGCCGTCCGGGTCGGGCCGGTCGCTCGGCGTGCCCATGCCGGCGGCGCGGCGGATGAAGCGCTCGAAGAACATCCACTCGCGCGTGCCGCGGCCCGTCACGCCGAAGAAGGTCTTGTAGTAGAATCCCGCCGCGAAGAACCGGCCGAGCAGGCCGGAGACGGCGCCGAGGTCCCAGCGCACCGAGGGCCAGGCGTTCTGGCCGCTGACCTCCAACCCGTCGTGGATCTCGGCCTGCGTCGCCTTGACGTTCGGGATGCGCGCCGCGCCCGAGCCGAGCGTCACCAGCGCGCCGCCCTCCTCGATGCCGGCCGTCATGACGCCGCGCGGCCGGTGGTACTTGAAGGACCGCGCCAGCACCCGCTCGCCATGCGCCATCAGCGCCGAGGCGACCGTGTCGCCCGGATGGCCGATGTGCCGCGTGCCGTCCCAGGTGAAGCTGACCGAGCGGCTGCGGTCGACCCGGCCGCCGCGGGGCAGGCGGAATCCCGTCATCGCGCGCCCGCTCCTCGGACGGTCGCCTGCATGCCGGGGTGCGCCAGCCTGACCTCGCCGATGGCGTGGCTCAGCGTGTCGCGCTCGACGACCAGGAAGGCGCCGCAGCCATGCAGGTGCCGCCAGTGCTCGCGATGGCTCCCGCGCGGGTTGTCGCGCAGGAAGACGGCCTCGAACCACGCCTCCTCCGGGGCGTCGAGCGCCGGGTAGGTCACGGTCGCGTCGCCCTCGTAGGTGAACTCGGCATGGTCGCGCATGCCGCAGAACGGGCAGGGAATGCGGATCATGCCTCGGGCTCCGGCTCGCCGAGCACGGTAGTGCGGGGCGGGCTGAACACGTCCAGCAGGCGGCAGTCCTCCAGCGCCTCGCCGCCATGGGCCAGATTCGGCGGCAGGAGCAGGAGATCGCCCGGGCCGAGCTGGACGGCGCGCTGCACGCCGGCGGGATCGCCGACATCGAGCCTGATCCGCCCCTCCAGCACCAGCACGATCTGCTCGTTGTGGTGCGTGTGCGGCTCGAAGCGCGACCCTTTCGGCAGCCGCGCCTCCTGCAGCATGACCCTCTCGCCGCCGAAACGGCGCATCAGCGCGCCCGGCTCGGCCGACAGGTTCGGCAACTCGGACAGGCGCGACGCGGTTTCACAGCGGTCGGTCATGGCGTCTCCTCCGGGCCTCAGTGATGCTTCGGCACCGGGCCGCCGCCCGACTCGTCGATCATCCGCCCTTCGCGGTAGCGGTCGAGCGTCAGGCGCCGGTTCGTCTCGTGCGCCTCGTCATTGGCGATGGTGTGCGCGAAGGCGTATCCGCTGCCCGGGATCGCCTTGAAGCCGCCATAGCACCAGCCGGCGTTCAGGTAGAGGCCGGGCACGTCCGTCCTGGTGATGAAGGGCGAGCCGTCCATCGACATGTCGACGACGCCAGCCCATTGCCGCAGCACGCGCAGGCGCCCGGCCAGCGGCAGGATGTTCATCGTGCAGCCCATCACGTCCTGGTAGACGGGGAGGTTTCCCTTCTGCGCGTACGAGTTGTACATGTCGAGGTCGCCGCCAAAGACCAGCCCGCCCTTGTCGGACTGGCTGATGTAATAGTGCCCGTGGCCATAGCCGTAGACGATGACGTGGTCGACGATCGGCTTCAGCGGCTCTGACACGAAAGCCTGCAGCTTGTGGCTTTCGATCGGCAGCCGGCCGAGCCCCGCCTTGGCCGTGATCGTCGAGGTCGAGCCCGCGACGGCGATGCCGACCTTCTCGGCGCGGATCTCGCCGCGCGTGGTGTTCACGCCCTTGACCGCCCCGCCCTCGCGGATGACGTCCGTCACCTCACATTGCTCGATGATGTCGACGCCGAGCGCATCGGCGGCCCGCGCATAGCCCCAGTTCACCGCGTCGTGCCGGGCCGTGCCGGCGCGCGGCTGCACGAAGGCGCCCTCGATCGGATAACGGGCATCGTCGGAATAGTTCAGGATCGGGATCTCGCGCCGCAGCCGCTCGAGGCTCCACCACTCGCCGTCGATGCCGTTGCAGCGCATGACGTTGTAGCGCCGCGCCAGCGCGTCGCGGTGCGACGGCGAGAACACCAGGTTGACGTGCGCCCGCTGGCTGAACATCACGTTGTAGTTCAGCTCGTGGCTGAGGTTCTCCCACAGCTTCAGCGAGTGCTCGTAGAGCTCGGTGTTGCCCGGCATCATGTAGTTCGAGCGCACGATGGTCGTGTTGCGCCCCGAATTGCCGAGGCCGAGCCAGCCCTTCTCCAGCACGGCGACGCGGCGTGATCCCGTGGTTCTTCGCGAGGTAGTAGGCGGTCGCCAGCCCGTGCCCGCCGGCGCCGATGATGACGACGTCATAGCGCTGCCGCGGCTCGGCCGCGCGCCACGCCCGGCGCCAGCCGGTGTTGCCGCGCAGGCCCTCCCATGCCACCTTCAGCGCGCTGTAGCCGCGCATCCGCCGTCTCCCGAAGCCCCGCCAAGCCCCCGCCAAGCTCCTGCCGAGCCATAGTCAAATTTTACCGTGCCGCAAAGGGGATTCCCGGTCGGCGGCGGTGACGCGTGATACAGACGCCGGGCGTCGGCGCGGGCACCGTAACTCACACGAACGGACCGAGAAGAACGGCCCGCCTCGGGTCGTCAAGCACGGGGAGAACGCCGATGCCGCTCGACACCATCCTTGGCAACGTCAGCTATTATGGCAGCTTCGCCTGGGTCTATGGCATCAAGGCCGATCTCTGGGCCGCGGCGGTCGAGTCCTACACCAAGAATTTCGGCGAGCTGAGCAAGCCGCAGCTGATCACGCTGATCGACTATCGCGTCGCCTCGGACGAGCCGCGGCTGTGGACGCTGAACTTCTTCGCGCCGATGCCGGTGCTGATCTGCCGGACGCTGGTGGCGCACGGCAAAGGATCGGGCGGCAACACGGTCACCACAGTCTCGCGCCAGAGCGGGTCGAACCAGTCGACCGTCGGCGGCTTCGTCACCCGCCACATCTATGACAGCAGCCTCGGCCAGAAGGACAAGAGCAAGAAGCGCCCGGCGCTGGTGCTGGACGGGCTCGACAGCTCGAACGACAACGCGCGGGCGCGCGGCATCCGCATGCACGGGGCCTGGTACGTCACCGACAGCCGCGCCGGCCGCAGCCATGGCTGCATCTGCTGCAAGCAGGATGTGCACGAGGCGCTGATCAAGGTGATCCACGGCGGCAGCTTCATGTTCTCGTATTTCGGCGACGACTCCGTCGATCTCTGAGCGGCATCCCGGCGCTCTTGCGGCGGGCCGCGCCGGCGGCATAGGGTGCGGCCATGCCGGCGCCGGTTATCCGCTCGATCGACCACTTCGTGCTGACCGTGGCCAGCATCCGGGCGACGTGCGACTTCTATGCCGCCGCGCTCGGCTTCGGCGTCGAGACGTTCGGCGCGGGCAGCGGCGCCGAGACGCGGACGGCGATGACCTTTGGCGAGCAGAAGATTAACCTGCACGAGGTCGGGCGCGAGTTCACCCCGCGGGCGCGGGTGGCGACGGCCGGCTCGGGCGACTTCTGCCTGCTGACCGAGACGCCGATCGCGGATGTCGTCGCGCATCTGGGCGGGCTCGGCATCGCCATCGAGGAGGGGCCGGTGCGCAAGACCGGGGCGACCGGGGCGCTGACCTCGGTCTATTTCCGCGATCCTGACGGCAACCTCGTCGAGGTCTCGAACCGCATCTGACGCAGCCGGTGACATAGCCGGGCGCGAGGGGGAACATGGCCAAGGCACTGGACAAAGCGGCCGTCGGCCCGCGCACGCTGGCGATCCATGCCGGCGAGGCGCCGGACCCGGTGACGGGAGCATCCAGCCCGAACATCGTGATGTCGTCGACCTTCGTCACCGACGAGCCGTCCGGCTTCTCGGCCTACGAGCTGACGGCGCAGAGCCCCTACGTCTACTCGCGCTGGGCCAATCCCACTGTCCGCCAGCTCGAGGCCAAGGTCGCGGCGCTCGACGGCGCCGAGGACGCGGCCGCCTTCGCCAGCGGCATGGCGGCCGCCAGCGCGATCCTGCTGGCCGAGCTCGGCCAGGGCGACCACCTGGTGCTGTCCGACGTCTGCTATGCGGGGATCGCCGAGTTCACGCGCGACACCCTGCCCCGCATGGGCGTGGCGGTCAGCAAGGTGGACACGTCGGACCTCGACCAGGTGCACGCCGCGATGCGGCCCGAGACGAAGCTGGTCTTCCTCGACACGCCCTGCAATCCGCTGATGCGCCTGACCGACATCGCCGGCGTGGCAGCGATCGCCCGCGAGAGAGGCGCCCGCGTAGCGGTCGACAACACCTTCGCCTCGCCGCGTCGGCTGCCGGCCGCTGGAGCTGGGGGCCGACTATGTCATGCATTCGGCGACCAAGTACATCGGCGGGCATGGCGACGCGGTCGGCGGCGTGGTGTGCGGCGCGGCAGCGCTGATCCGGCCGCTCGTCAGCGAGGCCATCGTGCACTATGGCGGTGTGATGAGCCCATTCAACGCCTGGCTGATCGGGCGGGGCGCCGCGACCCTGCCGATCCGCATGGCGGCGCATCAGGCGACGGCGATGGCGGTGGCAGAGGCGCTCGAGGCGCACCCGAAGGTCGCGCGTGTCTGCTATCCGGGGCTGCCCAGCCATCCGCAGCACGAGCTGGCGCGCCGGCAGATGGCGAACTTCTCCGGCATGATGAACTTCCGTGTGAAGGGCGACGCCGCAGCCGGCGAGGCGACGGCCCGGCGCATGGGCAAGGAGCTTCGCATCATCCACTATGCGGTCTCGCTCGGCCATCACCGGACGCTGGTCTGCTGGCTGCCGAGCGAGGCGATGATCCGCGACACCTTCGGCCTGTCCGGACGCTCGGCAGACGCCTATCGCGACTGGGCGGGCGAGGGCGTCTTCCGGCTCTCGGTCGGGCTCGAGGATGCAGACGACCTGATCGCCGATCTCGACCGGGTGCTCTGACCGGATCAAGCCGGGCGCGCGATCAGGCGCTCCGGCGCACGCCCTCCAGCAGCATCGGGTGGACGGGATCGTCCGGCGGACCCTTGATGACGCTGACATCCGCGGTCGTCTCAAAGACGACGGCGCGCACCTGCCGCGGGTCGCTGACATCGGCCATCCGCAGCTTGGCGATCAGATCCTCGCGGCTCATCCTCGCGGCCCGCAGATTGGCATCGAGAATCTGCTCCCCCTCCATCAGCAGCAACGGCCGATTGTCGATCGCCGCTTCGAACGGGTCGACGCGCAGGCGCAGATAGGCGATCAGCGCCTGGAAGGCGAAGAGCGCGGCCGCCGCGACGATGCCGACCAGCAGGGGCGTGTTCTTGCTGGCGATGGTGAGGCGATCACCGAGCCGGTGGCGACGGTGATCGGGAAATCGAACGCCGACTGCTTCGAGAACGAGCGCAGCCCGTTCAGCCGCGTCAGCCCGATGACGACGCCGACGATCACCACCGTCTCGAAGAGCACGTTGACAAGGTCGGAGAGGTGGTCCGGCAGGATTGTCAGCATCGGAGTCCTTCCTCTGGCCCTGATGGCGACCGGGCAGCCTGTGGCAAACCGCGGTGGGATCGGCGCGGTTCCGCGCGTGCGCGGAGCGATCGGCGCAGCGATAGGCGAGACAGGAGGCGGGCATGGCGGAGCTTCCATCGACGGCCCGGGTCGTCGTCATCGGCGGCGGCGCGGTCGGCGCGTCCTGCCTCTATCATCTGGCGCTGGCCGGCTGGACCGACTGCCTGCTGCTGGAGAAGAACGAGCTGACCTGCGGCAGCACCTGGCACGCCGCCGGCAACGTGCCGACCTTTTCGTCGTCCTGGTCGATCATGAACATGCAGCGCTATTCGGTCGAGCTCTACCGGGGCCTCGGCGACGCGCGTCGGCTATCCGATGAACTATCACGTCACCGGATCGCTGCGGCTGGCGCATTCGCGCAACCGCATGCTCGAGTTCCAGCGCGTCGCAGGGCATGGGCCGCTACCAGGGCATGGAGATCGAGGTCGTCGGCACCGGACGAGATCCGGGGCAGGTATCCGTTCATCGAGACGCACGACCTCGCCGGCGCGCTTTGGGACCCGTATGACGGCGACATCGACCCGGCGCAGCTGACGCAGGCGCTGGCCAAGGGGGCGCGCGATCTGGGCGCGAAGATCGTCCGGTTCTGCCCGGTGACCGGCGTGCGCCGCGAGGGCGGCGAGTGGCTGGTCGAGACGCCGCAGGGCACGGTGCGGTGCGAGTACGTCGTCAACGCCGCCGGCTACCGCGGCGCGCGAGGTCGGCCGGATGTTCGGCCGCGACGTGCCGATGGTGGCGATGTCGCACCAGTACATCCTGTTCGAGGAGGTGCCGGAGGTGCGCGCATGGTCCGAGGGCGAGGGCGCGCAAGCTGCCGCTGCTGCGCGACGTCGACACCTCGTACTATCTCCGGCAGGAGAAGTTCGGCTTCAATCTCGGGCCCTACGAGCGCGACTGCCGGGCGCACTGGGTCGCGCCGGACGACCCGATGCCGGACGATTTCTAGTTCCAGCTCTGGCCGGACGATCTCGACCGGCTGGAGTTCCAGCTCGAGGACGCGATGGCGCGCGTGCCGGCGCTGGGCGCGGGCGGGCATCTCCAGGGTCATCAACGGGCCGATCCCCTATATGCCGGACGGCAATCCGCAACATCGGGCCGATGCCGGGCGTGCCGAACGCCTTCGAGGCCTGCGTCTTCACCTTCGGCATCTGCCAGGCGGGCGGCGCCGGCAAGGTGCTGGCCGAATGGGTGATCGAGGGCGGCACCGAGTGGGACATGTGGTCCTGCGACCCGCGCCGTTTTACGGGCTGGGTCGACCAGGACTACTGCGGTCGCGAAGGCCAAGGAAGTCTACGGCCACGAATACGCCATGCACTTTCCGCGCCACGCCTGGCCGGCGGGGCGGCGATCGCGTCTCTCGCCCGTGCACGACCGGCGTGGCGGCGCCGGCGGCGCAGATGGGCGCCTATAACGGCTGGGAGCGGGCGCTCTGGTTCGCCGGCCGGGCGACGACACGTCCGAGGCGGCGACGCAGACCTGGGAGCGCGCCGGCCCGTGGGAGCCGCGCATCCGCGAGGAGTGCGAGGCGGTGCGCGACGCCGTGCGGCGTGCTCGACCTGCCGGGCTTCTCGCGCTTCAAGGTCGAGGGCGACGGCGCGGCCGAGTGGCTGGACGGGCTGATCGCCGGGCGGATGCCGCGCGTCGGCCGGATCGGCCTCGGCTATTTCGCCGACGAGCGCGGGCCGGATCGTCACCGAGATGTCGATGATGCGCATCGCGAGGACGCAGATGATGCTGATCACGGCGGCCGCCGCCGAGTGGCACGACCGGGAATGGCTGGAGCGGCATCTGCCGGAGGACAGCGGGATCGCCATCGAGCGACGTGACCGAGGCGTTTTCGTGCCAAGTCGTCACCGGTCCCGCCTCGCGCGAGGTACTCGGCCGGATCACCGACGCCGATCTGTCGCTGCCCTGGCTGTCGCATCAGTCGGCGCAGATCGCCGGGCGCCTGGCGCGCAGCTCGTCCGCGTCTCGTTCGCGGGCGAGCTCGGCTGGGAGGTCCACTCCAAGCGTCGCGGACACGCCGGCGATCTGGGACGCGATCGTGGCGGCGGGCGCCAGGCCCTTCGGCATGTACGCGCTCGACAGCCTTCGCATCGAAAAGGGCTATCGCGCCTGGAAGGGCGATCTCTCGACCGACTACACGCTGCTGGAGGGCGGGCTCGACCGGTTCATCCGCTGGGACAAGCCGCGAGTTTCCTCGGCAAGGCGGCGCTGCTGGCGGAGAAGCAGCGCGGCGTCGCCAGAGCGCTTCGTGCCGATGATCGTCGAGGCGGGCCGCCTATGACGCGCCCTACATGTCGACGCGTCTGGCGCAACGGCGAGGTGGTCGGCGAGACGACCTCCGGCGCCTGGGGCTATCGCGTCGGCGCCTCGATCGCGCTCGGCACGGTGCGCACCGACTGCGCCGAGCCGGGCACCCGGCTGGAGATCGAGATCTACGGCGACCGCTATCCCGCCACGGTCCAGCCCGACCGCCCGCTCTGGGACCCGCAGAACGAGAGGCTGAGGGCATGAGCGTCGAGACCTATCTGGTCTACCTCGGCGTGCTGGCGGCGTTCTTCGCCACGCCTCCGGACACCAGCCAGCTGCTGATCATCTCGAACAGCCTGCGCCACGGCCTCGGCCGGAGCCTCGCCACCGTCGCCGGCGACCTGTCGGCGAACACGCTGCAGATGACGGCGGCGGCGTTCGGCCTGACGGCGGTGATCGCCGCCTCGGCCGACGCGCTTTGGCTCGTGAAATGGCTGGGCGTCGGCTACCTGGCATGGATCGGGCTTCGTCTGATGCTGGCGCCGGCCGGGGAGAGGTCCGTCGAGACCGCCGCGCGCGGGCGTCCCGCCGCCCTGTTCCACCAGGGCTTTCTCGACATCGTCGGCGAACCCATATGCCGTCGTTTTCTTCGGCGCCCTTTTTCCGCAGTTCATCGACCCGGCTCGGCCTGTCTGGCCGCAGCTTCTGATCCTCGGCGCGACCTACCTGCTGGTGGACGGCATGATCCTCTTGCTCTGGGGATGGGCGGCGATCCGGACACTCGGCCGCATCCGTGGCTTCGCCGGCGCGCGGATCAGCCGGCTCTGCGGCATGCTGATGATCGCGGCGGCGGCACTGCTGGCCTCGAAGGACCTCTCGGCGGGGGCGCGGCGATGACCGCCGTCGTCCTGCTCGACGGCGGCATGGGGCAGGAGCTGATCCGCCGCTCGTCGCAGCCGGCGCATCCGCAGTGGTCGGCGCATGTGATGATGCACGAGCCCGAGCTGGTGCAGGCCGTCCACGAGGACTATCTGCGCGCCGGCGCCCGCGTGCTGACGCTGAACACCTATGCGACGACGCCAGGCCGGTTCGCCAGGTTCGGCACCGGGGAGCAGTTCGAGCCGCTGCAGCTGAAGGCGGTCGAGCTGGCAAAGCGGGCGCGCGACGCCGTCGGCGCCTCGGGGGACGGGGCGGCGATCGCCGGCTGCCTGCCGCCGCTGGTGGGCAGCTATCATCCCGAGCTGCTGCCCGGTTTCGACGCGCTGCTGGCCGAGTACCGACAGATCGCCGCGGTCGAGGCGCCGCATGTCGACCTCTTCCTCTGCGAGACGATGTCCAAGGCCGAGGAGGCGCGCGCCGCCGCCACCGCCGCGACCGAGACCGGGCGGCCGGTGTGGGTGTCGTGGACGCTGGCGGAGAAACTGGCGCCGGACGGCACGGCGCGGCTCCGCTCGGGCGAGACGCTGGCGAGGCGGTCGCGGCGCTGGACGGCCTGACGGTCGAGGCGGTGCTGGTGAACTGCTGCCCGCCCGAGGTGATCGGCGCGGCAATGCCCGAGCTCGTCGCCACCGGCCGGCCCGCGGGGGGCTATGCCAACGGCTTCGAGCCGATCCCCGAAGCGTTCAAGCTCGGCGCCACCGTCGACATGCTCGGCAAGCGCCGGGATCTCGGCCCCGACGCCTATGCCGGCCATGCCATGGCATGGGTCGACGCTGGCGGCCGCATCGTCGGCGGCTGCTGCGAGGTCGGCCCGGCCCATATCGCAGAGCTCGCCCGCCGCCTGGGCGCGGCCGGGCACGCCATCACGGCCCGTCCGTCATGAACGTGCCCGCCACCATGCGGGGCGTGCAGCTGACCCGGCATGGCGGGCCCGACGCGCTGGTCTGGAACGACCGCATCCCGGTGCCCCGGCCGGGGCCGGGCGAGGCGCTCGTCAGGGTGCTGGCGGCCGGCGTCAACAACACCGACATCAACACGCGGACGGGGTGGTACGCTCGCTCGGTGCGCGGCGGCACGACCGGGACGGGCGGCGGCACGGTCGCGGCCGGCGGCTGGTCGGGCGCGCTCGCCTTCCCGCGCGTGCAGGGCGGGGACCTCTGCGGCCGGGTGGTGGCGCTGGGGCCGGGGGTGGATTCGCCGCCCATCGGCGCCCGCGTGACCTGCCCGATCAACCAGCCGGTGCCGACCGAGGACGAGCCCGTGAAGATCGCCGTCATCGGCTCCGAGTTCGACGGCGCGTTCGCCCAGTTCTGCAAGGTGCCGGCGGAACAGCTCCACGATGTCGGCGCCTCGCCGCTCTCGGACATCGAGATCGCCGCCATGCCATGCGCCTTCGGCACGGCCGAGGCGCTGCTCGCCCGCAGCGGCGTCGGCACGGGTGACCGAGTGCTCGTCACGGGCGCATCAGGCGGCGTCGGCCTGGCTGCCGTGCAACTTGCGCGCCTGCGCGGCGCGCGCGTCACGGGCGTCGCCTCGCCCGGCAAGGCGCAGGCGGCGCTGGACGCCGGCGCCTCCGAGGTCATCGGCCGCGACGACACACCGCCGCCCCGCAGCTTCACCGTCGTCGTCGATCTGGTCGGCGGGCCGGGCTGGGGCGAGGTGATCGAGGCGCTTCGTCCCGGCGGGCGCTATGCGGTCGCGGGCGCGATCGCCGGGCCTGTCGTCGAGGCGGACCTGCGCACGATCTACCTGAACGACCTATCGCTGTTCGGAACCACGTTCCAGGCGCCGGAGGTGTTCGCCCACCTCGTCCGGCTGATCAACGAGGGCCGCATCCGGCCGCTCGTGTCGCGGACATACCCGCTGTCCGAGATCGCCGCGGCGCAGGAGGACTTCGTCGCCAAGCGCTATGCGGGCAAGCTGGTGCTGATTCCGCCGGAGGTGACATGATGCTGACCGACGAGATGCGTCGTCTGATCGAGGAGCAGCGGCTCGGCTTCGTCGCCACCGCCAACCCGGACGGCAGCCCGAACCTCTCGCCCAAGGCGACGTTCGTGGCGGTCGACAGCCACACCATCGGCTTCGCCGAGATCCGCTCGCCGCGGACGCTCGCCAACGTCCAGCGCGACGGCCGGGTCGAGGTGAACTTCGTCGATCCGTTCGCCCGCCGGGGCTTTCGGTTCCGCGGCGCCGCGCGCTTCGTCATGCGCGGCGAGGCCGAGTTCGACCGGCTCTACCCGACATGGCACGCGATCTGGGGCGATGAGCTGGGCGCCGTGTTCAACGGCTTCGTCCTGATCACGGTCGAGAGCGCCAAGCCGCTCACCAGCCCGGCCTACGATCTCGGCGCCGACGAGCGGGCGCTCCGCGACGAGTGGCTGGCCAAGCACACGACAATCCAGAGGAAGCACCTCGATGGCTGATCCGAGCGCCGGTCTGCCGACCCACGCCCGCGCGGTCGTCATCGGCGGCGGCGTCTCCGGCTGCTCGGTCGCCTATCACCTGGCAAAGCTCGGCTGGACGGACGTCGTGCTGCTCGAACGCCGGCAGCTGACCTGCGGCACGACCTGGCACGCCGCCGGGCTGATCGGCCAGCTCCGCCACAACCAGAACATGACGAGGCTCGCCAAGTATTCGGCCGACCTCTACGTGCGGCTCGAGGAGGAGACGGGCGTCGCCACCGGCATGCGGCGGAACGGCTCGATCACCGTCGCGCTGACCGAGGCCCGGCGCGAGGAGATCCTGCGCCAGGCGTCGCTGGCGCGCGCCTTCGGCGTCGAGGTGCATCAGATCGGGCCGAACGAGGTCAAGGCCCTCTACCCGCACCTCGAGGTCTCGGACGTCATCGCCGCCGTCCACCTGCCGGGCGACGGCCAGTGCGACCCGGCCAACATCGCCCTGGCGCTGGCCAAGGGCGCGCGCAACCGCGGCGTCCGCATCGCCGAGGGGGTGCAGGTCACCGGCATCCACCGGCGGGACGGCCGCGCCACAGGCGTCGACTGGGTGCGCGATGGGGAACGGCGAGGCGCAGGGCCGGATCGAGACCGACATCGTCGTCAACTGCGCAGGCATGTGGGCGCGCGAGGTCGGTGCCATGGCCGGCGTCGGCGTGCCGCTGCACGCCTGCGAGCACTTCTACATCGTCACCGTGCCGATCGAGGGTCTCGGCCGCCTGCCCGTGCTGCGCGTGCCGGACGAGTGCGCCTACTACAAGGAGGACGCCGGCAAGATGATGCTGGGCGCCTTCGAGCCGGTGGCGAAGCCCTGGCCGGCGCCGGGCGAACCGATCCCGGAGGGGTTCTGCTTCGACCAGCTGGCCGAGGATATCGAGCACTTCGAGCCGATCCTGGAGATGGGCGTGCGGCGGATGCCGATGCTGGCTGAAGCCGGCATCCACACCTTCTTCAACGGCCCGGAAAGCTTCACGCCGGACGACCGCTATTACCTCGGCGAGGCGCCCGAGCTGCGGGGCTTCTGGATGGCCTGCGGCTACAACTCGATCGGCATCATCTCGTCGGGCGGCGCCGGCTTTGCGCTGGCGCAGTGGCTGCAGGACGGGCACCCGCCCTTCGACCTCTGGGACGTCGACATCCGCCGCGCCCAGCCATTCCAGCGCAATCGGCGCTATCTGCGCGAGCGGGTGGCCGAGACGCTGGGCCTGCTCTATGCCGACCACTTCCCCTACCGTCAGCCGGCGACGGCGCGCGGCATCCGGCGCTCGGCCCTGCACGAGCACCTGCGCGCGCGGGGCGCCGTCTTCGGCGAGACAGCCGGCTGGGAGCGCGCCAACTGGTTCGCGCAGGGCGATCAGGCGCGCGAATACCGCTATGCGTGGGGCCGGCAGAACTGGTTCGGCAACGCCGCCGCCGAGCACAAGGCGGTGCGCGAGGGCGTCGGGCTCTTCGACATGTCGAGCTTCGGCAAGATCCGGGTCGAGGGCGCCGATGCCGAGGAGGTGCTGCAGCGGATCTGCGGCGCCGACATCCGGGTGCCCGTCGGGCGCATCGTCTACACGCAGTTCCTCAACGCGCGCGGCGGCATCGAGGCCGACGTGACGGTGACCCGGCTGGGCGCGACCTCTTACCTCGTCGTCACCTCGGCCGCCTCGCTGGTGCGCGACCTCGGCTGGATCAGGCGGCACGTGCCGGAGGGCGCGCATTGCACGGTGCTGGACGTCAGCGCCGGCGAGGCGGTGCTCTCGGTCATGGGCCCCCGCGCGCGCGACGTCCTGCAGCCGGTCTGCGGCTCGGCGCTGACCAATGATGCCTTCCCCTTCGGCACGGCGCAGGAGGTCGAGCTCGGGCTGGGGCTCGCGCGGCTGCACCGCGTCTCGTATGTCGGCGAGCTCGGCTGGGAGGTCTATGTGTCGTCCGACATGGCGGCGCACGCCTTCGAGGCGATCGAGGAGGAGGGCCGCGCCCACGGGCTGGCGCTCTGCGGCCTGCACGTCCTCGATAGCTGCCGGATGGAGAAGGCGTTCCGGCACTTCGGCCATGACGTCACCGACGAGGACCACGTGCTGGAGGCGGGGCTCGGCTTTGCCGTCAAGCCGGACAAGGCGCCATCGCGCTTCGGCGACTTCATCGGCCGCGATGCGGTGCTGGCGAAGAAGCAGCAGGGGCTGGCGCGCCGCCTCGTGCAGTTCCGGCTGACCGACCCCGAGCCGATGCTGTACCATAACGAGCCGATCCTGCGCGACGGCGAGATCGTCTCGTACCTGACCTCGGGCGCTTACGGGCACCATCTCGGCGGCGCCATCGGGCTCGGCTATGTGCCCTGCACAGGCGAAAGCACAGGGCAGGTCCTGGCCTCGGCCTACGCGGTCGAGATCGCCGGCACGCGCGTCGCGGCCGAGGCGTCGCTGAAGCCGCTCTACGATCCCGGGGCCGAGCGGATGCGCATGTGACCTCCCGTCCGGGTTGACCCCGCCCCGCGCAGGCGGGAAGGTGCGCGCAAGTGCTGCAGCGATGGAGAGAGAGATGGCGACGGCCGACCCGACCAAGGACGAGCTGAAGGCGCAGCTCGACGCCACCAGGCGCGACATGCAGATCCTGGCGACCATGGTGCGCGACCGCGCCAACGCCCGGGCGCTGAAGACGCGCGACGAGGTCGTCGAGGGGCTGGACGAACTGAGCGAGGAGACGCGGGCGCTGATCGGCGCGGCACAGGTAGAGGGCTTGCGGCTGGCCGACGAGGCGACCGACACGGTGCGGCGCAACCCGCTTGCGGCCGTCGGCATCGCCTTCGGGCTGGGCTGGCTGTTCGGCAAGCTGTCCCGCCGGTGATCGGCCCGTGATCGCCGGCCTGCAGGGGGTGGTCGGGCCGCTGATCGCCTTGATCGAGGCGCGGCTGACGCTCGCGGCCAAGGCAGTGATCCGGCGCGCCGTGCTGATGATCGCGGCGACGCTGTTCGGCATCGGCGCACTGTCCTTCCTGTCGCTCGGCGTGTTCTTCGCGCTGTTGCCCGGCGTCGGGGCCGCCGGCGCGGCGCTGATCATGGCGCTGATCTGGGCGCTGCTGGCGGGGCTCTGCTTCGCGGTCTCGCTGATCCGCCCGCGCCGGGTGGTGACGCCGGTGCTGCCGCCGCGGGCAGCCGTTCGCCCGGTGGCGCCGGCGCCCGAAGCGGTCCCCGGCGCGGCGCCCGTCATGGTGCCGCCGCCTCGCCCTGGTTTCGCCGCGCGGTTCAGCCGCGCCGCGCCGCTCCTCGCCATCGCCGCGCTCGCCGCCGGGATCGTCGCCGGCCGGCGGTGAGACAGCCGCCCCGGGAGCCGTCGATGGACCGAGCAGAGTACCGCCACTGGGCGCACCGCGCCGCCGACTGGTCGGCCGACTATCTCGAGTCGCTGGCGGACCGGCCGGTCCGGCCGAACGTCCGCCCGGGCGAGACGGCGGCCAGGCTGGCCGACGCGCCGCCCGAGGCCGGCGAGCCGATGTCGGCCATCTTCGCCGATTTCGAGCGGATCGTTCCCGATGCGATGACGCACTGGCAGCACCCGCGCTTTCTCGCCTACTTCCCCGCCAACGCGGCGCCCGCCTCGATGATCGCCGAGCAGCTCGCGACCGCGATGGCGGCGCAGTGCATGCTGTGGCAGACCTCGCCCGCGGCGACCGAGATGGAAGGCCGCATGGTCGACTGGCTGCGCCAGGCGGTCGGGCTGCCCGACGGGTTCACGGGCACGCTGCAGGACTCGGCCACGACGGCGACGCTCTGCGCCGTCCTGACGATGCGCGAGCGGGCGCTGGCGTGGACCGGCTTGCAGGACGGGCTGGCCGGCGGGCCACGGCTGCGCATCTATGCCTCGGCGCAGAACCATTCGTCGATCGACAAGGCGGTGCGCCTGTCTGGCATCGGCGAGGCGAACCTCGTCAAGGTGCCGACGCGGCCCGATTGCGGCTTCCACGGCATGGACCCGGAGCGGCTGGCCGCCGCCATCCGCGCCGACCGCGAGGCCGGGCACCTGCCGGCCGGGGTCGTTGCCTGCGCCGGCGGCACCTCCATCGGCGCCTTCGACCCGATCGCCGAGGTGGTGGCGGCGGCGCATGCCGAGAACCTCTTCGTCCATGTCGACGCCGCCTGGGCGGGCAGCGCGATGATCTGCCCGGAGTTCCGGGCGTTCTGGCAGGGCGCGGGCGAGGCCGACAGCCTGGTCTTCAACCCGCACAAATGGCTGGGAGCGCAGTTCGAGTGCTCGGCGCATTTCGTCCGCGACCCGGCGGCGCTGGTGCGCACCGTCGGCATCCGCCCGACCTATCTCGAGACCGAGGGCACAACCGGGGGCGCGGACGGCATCGTCAACTACAACGAGTGGTCGGTGCCGCTCGGCCGCCGCTTTCGGGCGCTGAAGGTCTGGTTCCTGCTGCGGGCGCATGGGCTGACAGGCCTGCGCCAGCGCATCCGCGACCATGTCGCCTGGGCCGGGATGGCGGCCGGGCGCATCGCCGCCGTGCCGGGGCTGGAGGTGGTGACGGGGCCTGTCCTTTCGCTCTTCACCTTCGCACACCGCGACGGCGATGATGCGACGCGCGCCCTGCTGACACGGCTGAACGATGACGGCCGGGTCTATCTGACGCAGACCACGCACGAGGGGCGCTTTCTGATCCGCCTGGTCACCGGTCAGTTCGACCAGACGCAGGAGGATGTGGAAGCCGCATGCGCCGTGATCGAGAAGATGGCCGCTGAGGGTAGCCGGCCACGCCGCCCCGCCGTCTAGGCCGCCGGCAGGATCGCTGCCTCCAATGGCGTGCGGCCGCGGATCATGTCGCTGGCCTTGTCGGCGATCATCATGGTGCCGGCGTTGAGGTTGGCCGAGAGCATCGTCGGCATGACCGAGGCGTCAACGACGCGCAAGCCTTCGACTCCATGCACGCGGAGCTGGTCGTCGACTACGGCCGTCGGATCGGTGGCGGGGCCCATCCGGCATGTGCCCATCGGATGGAAGGTGGTTGTGCCGCGCTCTTTCGCCATGGCGAGAAGTTCGTCATCCGACTGCACGGCATCGCCCGGAAAGGCTTCGTGATCGTAATATGGCGCAAGCGGCGCCGATCTCGACAGCGTCCGCGCCAGCTTGATGCCGGCAAGCAGGATTTGCTGATCATGCTGGACGCTGAGGTATTTCGGGTCGATCAGCGGCGGCTCGAACGGGTCGGCCGAGCGGATCAGGCAGTGGCCGCTGCTCTCGGGCCGCTGCTGCCAAGCGGCGACGGTCATGCCCGGCTCGTCCTCGAGCTTGCCCTGCACGCCCTCGGCATAGCTGGCGGGCGTAAATGTCATCTGGATGTCCGACTGGTCGACCGCCGGGTGCGAGCGCCAGAAGACATAGACCAGCGTCGGGCTGAGGGCGAGTGCGCCCTTGCGCGAGACGGCGTATTTCAGCGCCTCGCTGATCAGGTTCAGCCCGCGCGTCTGCTCGTTGATCGTCTTGATGTTCTTGACGCGCACGGTCATGCGCGGCGCGTAGTGGTCGCGCAGGTTCTGGCCGACGCTGGGCAGCGCGTGGCGGCACTCGATGCCGAGAGGCCGCAGGTGCTCGGGATCGCCGATGCCCGAAAGCTGCATGAGCTGGGGCGAGTTGAAGACGCCGCCCGACAGGATGACCTCGCGCCGCGCGCGCACCTCCACCTCGCGGCCGCTGCGCCCGCGGCGGTACCGGACGCCGACGGCCCGCTTGCCCTCCATGACGAGTTCGGTGGCGAGTGCGCCGGTGCGCACATCGAGGGTCTTGCGGCGTTGCGCCGGACGCAGGAAGGCGTCGGCCGCGCTGACCCGGCGGCCGTTCAGCACGTTGCGCTGAACATAGCTCACGCCCTCCTGGATGGCGCCATTATAGTCGTGATTGATCGGTATGCCGTGCTGGACGCAGCCCTCGATGAAAGCCTCGGTCAGCGGGTGGCGCCAGTCGAGGTCGGTGATCGGCAGCGCTCCGTCCGTGCCGCGGTAGACAAGATCGCTGTCCTCCCGTCTCTCCAGCCGGCGGAAATAGGGCAGCACGTCGGCATAGCCCCAGCCGCGATTGCCACGCTGGGCCCAGTGGTTGAAGTCTGCCGCCTGGCCGCGGTTCCAGACCACGCCGTTGATCGACGAGGACCCGCCCAGCGTCTTGCCGCGCGGCGCATATACGATGCGTCCGGCCGTGCCTTCGGACGGCTCCATGTTGTAGCACCAGTTCACCGATTTCATGTAGAAGGTCTTGATGAAGCCGGCTGGCAGGTGGATGTAGGGGTGCCAGTCGCGTGGGCCCGCCTCGAGCACGCAGACGGTGACGTCGGCATCCTCGGTCAGCCGGTTTGCCAGGACGCAGCCGGCCGAGCCGGCGCCGACGATGATGTAGTCGAAAGTATCCAACGGGCGCCTCCCTTTTTTCTGCCTATTCCAGACGGCCAGCCTCGCTTTGCAAGATCGACGGCGTCGCGGCGCTATTCGATCAGCAGGCTGTCGCGCCGGACCGGCTTGACTTCGGGCTCGCGCCCGCCGCGCAGCACCGAATTGCCCTCGTAGAGCGTGCGCTGGTCGATGCCCGACGGGTTCAGCCAGTCGTCCTCGGCAATCTGCCCGGACTGGCCATAGGCGGCCAGCGCGTTTGCGTAGCAGGCGCGGCGCACCGTCTCCTGATCCAGCCCGCTGTCCAGCGCCAGGCGTGCCGTCTTGGGCACGCCCAGCGGGTCCGAAATGCCCCAGTCGCAGGCCGAATCGACGATGATCCGCTCGGCGCCGTACTGCTTCAGGATCTCGACCATCCGCTTGTTGCCCATCTTGGTGGACGGGTAGATCGAGAACCCGGCCCAGTAGCCGCGCTGCAGCGTCTCGGCCACCGTCTCCTCGTTGTTGTGGTCGACGATGACCTTCCCCGGGTCCATGCCGTGCTCGTCGCAGACATCCATGCTGCGCGAGGTGCCGCGCTTCTTGTCGCGGTGCGGCGTGTGGATCATCACCGGCAGGTCGAGCTCCTTCGCCAGTTCGAGCTGGGCGCGGAAGTACCTGTCCTCCAGCGGGGTCTGCTCGTCATAGCCGATCTCGCCGATGGCGACGACGCCCTCCTTCAGCGCGAATCGGGGCAGCCACTCCATGACGCCCTCGGCCAGCTCCTCGTTGTTGGCCTCCTTCGAGTTCAGCCCGACCGTGCAATAATGCCGGATGCCGAACTGGCCGGCGCGAAACCGCTCCCAGCCGACGATGGTCGAGAGATAGTCGACATAGGTGCCGACATAGGTGCGCGGCTGGCCGATCCAGAAGGCGGGCTCGATCAGCGCGACGATGCCGGCCGCCGCCATCGCCTCGTAGTCGTCGGTGGTGCGGCTGATCATGTGCGCGTGCGGGTCGATGAACATCATGCCGCGATCTCCCTGCGGTGCTCCTCGGGCAGGCGGTCGAGCTCGGCCCGGACGGCGGGATCGTCCATGAACGGGCGGACCGGACGCCAGAGCTCGGGCGTCACCGGCCGCCCGGCGGCCCAGCGCTCGCGCGCATAGTCGATCAGGATACGGGCGAGCTCCGGGTTCGCCCGCTCGTCGAGGCCGGTGATCGGCCCGAGCTCGGACCCGACGAACAGCGCCTTCAGCACCATATGGTTCCAGCGGTGGTCGTCGAACTGGTCGCGCGGAAACGGGTTGCGGTGCGCGATCGCCTCGAAGACCGGCCTCAGATTGGAGCGCAGCCCCTCGCCCGCTTCGAAATGCAGCGATTCGGCCTCCGGATAGAGCGGCAACCCGCGATAGAGCGCGATGAGTTCGGCCGCATCGGCCGTGCGGCGCAGGTCCTTGAATGTCTCGGCAAACGGCCGTTGCCCGCGGAAGGCCAGCAGCGCGGCGACCCGCGCGGCGCCGTCCAGGCTCCAGCCGGACGGGTTCCACCCCGGCCGCGCGGCCTCGGCCCGCGCCAGATCGTCCGCGGACAGCGCCAGGTCGGCCTTGCCGAGGCGGCGCGGCGCCAGGCCCATGACGACGTGCAGGTCGCGCTCGACCGGGCTGCGGCCGAGCGCGACCAGCGCCTCGTCGACCCACGCGGCCTGGTCGCCGGCCTGATCGCGGGCCTGGCGCGCGACCCAGCCTCGCAGCAAGTCGAGCGGCGTCTCCGCCATATGCTCCTCCCGTTCTTTGCGCCGAGCATAGACCAAGCCGCGCCGCCCCTCCAACCGCCTTGCGGCGGGCGCGCGGCCGGGCGAAGGTCGGGCGCATGCAGCGCACCCTCGTGATCCTCGTCGTCGGCCTGACCCCCTCGCTCGTCGGCCGGCACACGCCGAACCTGGCGCGGCTGGCGGCGCGGGGGGCCATGCGGCCGCTGCAGACGGTGGTGCCGGCCGTCACCTGCACGGTGCAGTCGACGCTGGTCACCGGGCTGCCGCCCTCCGGCCACGGCGCCGTCGCGAACGGCTGGTACTTTCGCGACCTGGCCGAGGTGCTGCTATGGCGCCAGTCCAACCGGCTGGTCACCGGCGAGAAGATCTGGGAGGCGGGCCGCGCGCGCGACCGCGCCTTCACCTGCGCCAAGATGTTCTGGTGGTACAACATGTACTCGACCGCCGACTGGTCGGCGACGCCGCGGCCGATGTACCCGGCCGATGGGCGCAAGATCCCGGACCACTACACGCACCCGATGGAGCTGCGCGACGAGCTGGACGCCCGGCTGGGCCAGTTCCCGCTCTTCAAATTCTGGGGTCCGCTGGCCGACATCACATCGTCCGACTGGATCGCCAGGGCGACGCTGCACGTCATGCGCACCCGCCGGCCGACGCTGACCCTGACCTACCTGCCGCATCTCGACTACAACCTCCAGCGTCTGGGCCCGGACCTGGAACATCCGCGGATCCAGAAGGACCTGGCCGAGATCGACGCGCTCTGCGGCGAGCTGATCGAGGCGGCCGAGCAGAGCGGCCAGCGGGTCGTCGTCGTCAGCGAATACGGCATCACGCCCGCAGTGGGTCCCGCAGAGGGTCCCGGAGGCGGCGCCATCCACATCAACCGGGCGCTGCGCGGTCAGGGCTTGCTCGCCTACCGCATGGAGATGGGGCGCGAGGTCTTCGACGCCGGCGCCTCGGCCGCCTTCGCGCTGGCCGACCACCAGGTGGCGCATGTCTATGTCCGGCGCAAGCGGCGCATCGCCGAGGTGCGCGCAGTGCTCGAGGGCATCGAGGGCGTCGAGGCGGTCTGGGGCGACGACGAGAAACGGGCGAACGGCCTCGACCACCAGCGCAGCGGCGAGCTGGTGGCGATCGCCGCGCCGGGCCGCTGGTTCAGCTACTACTGGTGGTTCGACGACGCCCGGGCGCCGGACTATGCGCGCACGGTCGATATCCACCGCAAGCCCGGCTACGACCCGGTCGAGCTCTTCTTCGATCCCGAGCTGCGCTCGCCGAAGCTCGTCTCGGCATGGAAGCTGGCGCGGCGCAAGGCCGGGTTCCGGGGCTTGCTGGACGTGATCTCCTGCAATCGCACGGACCTCGTCAAAGGCACTCACGGCCGCTTGGCCGAGAGGCCCGAGGACGGGCCGCTCGTCATCTCGTCAGAGCCGGAACTGATGCCCGAGGGGCCGGTCCGGGCAGTGGACTTCAAGGCGCTGGTGCTGGAGCACGTCTTCGGCCGGCAAGGCGGCTGAAGACGGTAGGCGTTCCGCCGTTCAGGTGCCGGGCGCGACGCGCTGCAGGGCCAGCGTGGCGAGGAAGCCGAGCACGGCCACCCCGGCCAGCACCGGCAGGCCTGCGGCGGCGATCAGCACCGCGTCGTAGAGCGAAATGCCGGCGATGAGCGAGACGACGGCACGCGCAACGTCGCCCTTGCGGCGGCGAAACAGGAAGCGCAGCGCCCACAGGCTCCAGCCGGCATAGATGGCAAGCAGGACGAGCGCCAAGGGACTCGACCCGGCCGCGGCGAACCAGAGGCCGATCAGGACGGGGGCCGCCAGCACGGCCAGCGGCCAGGCGCGGCCGACCCGGTCATAGGCCTCCTGCCGCGCGGCATAGGTCAGGCCGACGATGTGCGCGAAGAGGCCGGTGGCGCCAACCAGCACGGCGCCCGGCAGCCCCGCGACCGGGGACGCGACGGCGAGCGCCGCGACGAGGTAGGACAGGAACCGGCAGGCCCCCATCAGCAGGGGCGCGAGCGCGGTTCGCTTGTGCAGCCAGTCATAGAGAACGACCGAGGCGGCCAGCGCCAGGCCGGCCAGCCCCGCGCCCGCCCCGAGCGTGAAGGCGAGCGCCGCGCCGACGGCCAGCAGGCCGGCGCCGATCGCGAAGACGGTGCCCTGCCCGATCTGGCCGGTCGGGATCGGCCGGCCGGACCGCTCGCGCGCGTCGACCACGGCGTCGAACGCGTCGTTGAGGTACATCCCCCCGCCATAGAACAGCGACAGCGACAGCATGGCGAGCGGCAGGGCGGCGGGCAGCGGGTCGACGCCGGCGAGCCCCGCGCCGGCCAGCCCGGCGCCCGCCAGGGCATTCGTCCAGACCGTCGGCAGGTTCGAGACCCGGCCGAGGACCAGATGCGTCCGCAGCGAACTCACTGCCGCGACGCCGCGCCTGCCCGCCCGGCGCCTGCCCGCCCGGCGCCGGGTCGGCGCGCAGCGGGCGGGCGGGTGGGCTGTGCGCCGAGCCGGCGGCGGGCGGGCGTCATGACAGGCGCTCCAGCACCCAGGCGAGCTCGCGGGCGATGTCGGCCTCGATGCTGGCGCCGCGCAGCTCTGGCGGCAGCACGGCCCAGGTGTATGTCTCGACCTCGAGATGCGGCGCGATCGGTTCCGCCCGGTGCAGCGCGAGGATCTCGGCCAGGAAATCCTGCGTCGTGCTGAACGGCGGGATCTCGTCGACGAAGAGCGGCACGTGGAAATGGACGCGCCATTCCTCGCCGTCCGAACCGGGCCTGCGCAACGCCGGCGCCAGGTCGCGCTCGCGTCGCAGCCTGTCCTCCCCGCCGGCACATGGGCGGCTGACGACCTGGTGCAGATAGGTCGGCTCGTCGAAGGCGGCGAGCCGCGCACGCGCCGCCGCATCGACCGACGGGACGCGCAGCGCCGCCGAAAGCTGCAGCTTGTGCACGGGCACGCCGGCAGCGCGCAGCGCGGCGATGGACGCGCCCGGATCCTCGAACTCGACGGCGGCGTGGCAGACGTCGTAGCAGAGGCCGAGATGGCGGGGCAGCGCCGCCGCCGCCTCGCCATTCGGCAGGCCGGTTGCGTCCGCCATCGCCGCCACCGCCGCATCCGAGAAGAGAAAGCGGTCGAAGAAGGCGACGGCCTCGTCGACCGTCTCGAGAAAGCAGAAGGGCTCTGGCTCGATCGCCAGCGCCACCGTGCAGCCGGTGCGCGTTCTCAGGTCGTGCAGCGACGCGGCGACGCCGAGCAGCCGGTCGGCCATCTCCTGCTCATGTCCGGCCGCCAGCGGCTTGAAGGTGCCGGGCACCGTCGAGAGGCTGACGAAGCTGCCCGGCGGGTTCAGCTCGGCCATCAGCCGGGCCAGGGCGAGCGTGTAGTCGACGCGCTCGGGCCGGGTCCAGTCGGGCTGGTACACCTCCTCCTTCACGCGGGTGCCGTGGAATGGGCCGTAGGGAAAGCCGTTGACCGTCAGGGGCAGATAATCGTGCTCGGCCAGGATCGCCTTCAGCTCGTCGCGCGCCTCGGGCCGGTCCAGCGCCCGCACCGCCTCGGCCGAAAAGCGCAGGCCGACCGCGAAGGGCGCGTCAGGGCAGACGGCGCGCCGGACCGCCGCGACCGGCCCGACCAGCGCGGCCCGCGCCTCGGCCCAGTCCTGGGTCGGGTGGATGTTCAGGCAGTAAGTCAGCTGGCCGAGGCCGCCCGCCAATCTCATCCGGCCGATCTCATACCAATGATCTCATCCGCCTTCGCGCGCGCGCAGCCAGTCGGCGGCCTGCATCATCAGCCCGGCGTCGATCTCGTGCACCTCGTGGCCGACTCCGATGCCGGTCAGCAGCGTCACGGTCAGCTCGCCGCCAAGGTGCTCGCGGAACTCCCTCAGGCCCTGCAGGACGGCCGGCTGGCCCGAGGCGTCGATGCGTGTCAGCGCCGGGTGCCAGATGCGGAAGCCGAGATGCTCGAGCAATGCGGCGATGCGCTCGTCCTCGCCCTCGGGAAGCAGGCCGGCGAGCACGGAGTATCGGCTGTCGAGCGCGATGCCCACGGCGACCGCCTCGCCGTGGCGCAGATGGTGGTGCGTCAGCGCCTCCAGCCGGTGCGCCGCCCAGTGGCCGAAGTCCAGCGGCCGCGCCGATCCCATCTCGAACGGGTCGCCGCCCTGCGCGATCTGGCGCATGTGCAGGCGCGCGCACTCGCGAATCATGTGCTCCTCGGCGGCCCGATGGACGTCAGGGCAGTCGAAGGCGACCAGGCTGTCGGCCGTCGCTTCGATCCACTCGAAGAAGGCGCGGTCGCGGATCAGCGCCACCTTCACGGCCTCGGCCAGGCCGGCGATGCGCTCGCGCCGGGGCAGCGAGTCGAGCAAGTCGAAGTCGTTCAGCACCGCCCAGGGCGGCGCGAAGGTGCCGACGAAGTTCTTGTAGCCGCCGAGGTTGACGGCGTTCTTCACGCCGACGCCCGAGTCGTTCTGCGACAGCACGGTCGTCGGCACGCGGACGTGGCGCACGCCGCGATGCGCCGTTGCGGCGGCGAGCCCGATGCAATCGAGAACGGCGCCCCCGCCGATGGCGACGACATAGGAGTGCCGGTCGATGCCGAGCCTGTGGATGGTGTCCTGCACGCCCTCGACCCATGCCAGCTCGGTCTTGATCTTCTCGCCGCCGGGGACGGTTTCGATCGGGCCGGCCAGGACCATGCGCGCGCCGTGCGCCGCGGCGTAGGCGTCGATCTCGGCGGCAAGTCCGGGCCGGGCGCGAGCGAGGTCGTCGTCGACGTAGACGAGGCAGCGATGGCGCTTGTCCGGCTCGCGCCGGGCAAGCATGTCGGCGAAGAGGGGGTTCCCCGGTGCGAAAAGCCGTCGCGTGAAGGCAACCGGATAGTCGAATGGCACGCTAAAGCGTTGCCATGCGATGTCGGCCAACCCCGTGCCCGGCGAGATGCCGGGCCTTCCACCCGGTCCAATGCCCGGCTCGCCCGTTTCGGTTTCCATGCTGAGTCTCCGCGGGCGCTGGCCCGGTCGCGTCACCTGGGTTAAGGAATAGTGTCGAAGATCGCCCGGGTCCATCGCCCCGGCGGATGATCGGAGGGTGAGATGCGGGTGCTGTGCGGTTTTCTCGCCGTGCTGCTGCTGCTGTTCGTGGCGGTGCAGTACAACGACCCGGACGCGCCGTTCTGGGCGTCGGCTTATGGTGCCGCGGCGCTCTGGTGCGGCTTCGCGGCGCTTTCGCCCGGCACGCTGGCCTGGCCGCCCGCGCGCGCGACGCTGCTCGTTACCACGGCATTCGCGGTCCTGGGCGTGGCCGTCTTCTGGCCCGACGCCGAGCGCTGGTGGTCGATCGACGTCTGGTGGCCGCAGCAGTCGGGCGAAACGTCGCGCGAGGGGATGGGGATGATGATCGCCGCCGCCGGGATGCTGGCGGCAGCGCTGGTCGGGCTGCGCCGGGCGTGACCCGGAAAGGCGACGCCGAGCAAGAGGAGGACGATCCGCTTGCGGCGGCCTACAACTTAGGGTTGCGGTTGGAGAAGCGCGGCGACCTCGACGCCGCGGCGGCGGCTTTTGCCAAGGCGCTGCGCCTCGACCCGGAGGACCATGGCGGCGTGTCGGTGCGGCTGGCGGCGATCGGGCGCGGCGCGGTGCCGGAGAAGGCGCCGGACGCCTATGTCGCCACGCTCTTCGACCAGTGCGCCGACCGGTTCGACGAGATCCTGGTGGACCAGCTCGGCTATTCCGTGCCGATGCTGCTGCGCCAGCGCCTGGCCGAGATCGCGCCGGGACCATACGCAAGGATGCTGGACCTCGGCTGCGGCACCGGTCTGACCGGCGCCTCGCTGGCCGACATGGCCGGCGAGATCACCGGCGTGGACCTGGCCGAGGGGATGCTCGACCAGGCGGACGAGCGCGACGTCTATGCCGAGCTCTATGTCGGCGAGGCGGTGGACGTTTCTGGAGGGGACGGACGAGCCGGCCTGGGACCTGATCACGGCGACCGACGTGCTGCCCTATCTGGGCGCGCTGGAGGCCTTCTTCGCGGGCGTGACGCGCTGCCTCGTTCCGGGCGGCGTGCTGGCCGTCTCGACCGAGACCCTGCCGGCGATGGCCGACGACTACACGGTCGGTCCGAAGCACCGATTCGCGCATGCCGAGGCATATCTGCGTCGGCTGATGGCCGGGAGCGGCTTCGAGCCGCTGGAGTGCACGCCGATCACCGTGCGCTATGACGACGGCGCGGCGGTGCCCGGATTGCTGCTGGTGGCGCGGCGCCGATAGCGGCTCCGCGGCCCGCCGCCGGGCGACTCGGCGGCGATCTTGCGGTCGATGGTCCTTATCGTCGCCGTCAGTTCGGCGTGCAGGTCGAGGTCGAGCGCGCAGTCGCAGGGCAGCGCGGCGCGCATGCTCGACATAGCGGCGTCTGGCGGCCAGCAGGTGAATCATGGTTCGATGCTCGCGGCTGGAGTGAACTGTCGCGCCATTGAATGCCTTGCAGCGGTCAATGCCCGATGAATTGATTACGGCATCCGTGTGGCCGTGAAGCGCTCCGATTTCGACCGGATGCGGCGAGCCGGCCGTCAGGGCGAGAATTTCGTCGACAGCACGTATGTCGTGACCTGCATGCGCTCCTCGTCGGTGTAGACGTCTTTCCAAGCCGGCATCTTGCGGAAGCCGTCGGTGACGCGGCGATAGACGAAGTCGGGCTTGTATCGCCGCGGCCGGAGCTTTGGCGCCTTGCCGGGATAGGCCGAGCGGCCGTGGCAGTGGCGGCACTGCTCCTGCCAGACGGCCTGGCCTGCGGCGATGTTCGCCTCGTCGTGCAGAAATTCTTCGGTGAACGGCACCGGCGGCTGCGATCCCTTGGGCGCATCGTCGGCAAATGCGGCGCCGGCGAGCCAGAGCGCGGCGAGCGGCAGGATTATTCTGAGCATGGATACCTTCCCCAGGGACGAGCGCCCCCGCCGCCCGGGCGGAGGCGCCAAAACACACGCTGGCGGCCGACTACTCCGCCGGCACGATCTTGTAGATCGTGTCGAGCGAGCCGACCGGACCGGTGGTCATCGAGGTGAGGGCATAGACCTCGCCGTCATTGTCCTGCGCGAAGGCCACGATATAGGGCAGCGGGCCATCGAAGCCGACGACCTCGGCCTCCTCGCGCGTCCATTTGCCGTCGTCGCCCTTGGTGCCGAACTTGATGACGCCGTCGCGGTGACCGAACTCGCGCGACCAGTCGCCATAGATGTACTTGCCGTCCCAATCCTTGTGCTGGCCGCGATAGACATAGCCGCCGGTCACCGAGATTCCCTGGCAGCCATCGGGCTTTGCCGTGCAGTTGTTGTACTCCATGATCGGCATGATCAGGCCTTCCTGGTCGCAATTCTCCGGGTGCTCGTCCGGGTGCATGTAGTCGAAGCAGTGGCTTGCCTCCATGCGGCGCCAGCCATAGTTGCCGCCCTTCTCGATGATGTCGACCTCTTCGTAGCTGTTCTGCTGCACGTCGGCGCAGAAGAGCTGGTTATCGCCGCCCGTGTCGAAGCTGCAGCGCCACGGGTTGCGCAGGCCATAGGCCCAGACGCGCGGATCGGCGTCCTCGTTGTCGACGAAGGGGTTGTCGGCGGGCGCCTCGCCGGTCTCCGGGTCGATGCGCAGCATCTTGCCGAGCGGCGACGCCAGGTCCTGGCCGTTGCCGGTCTCGACGTTGTGGCCGATGCCCCAGTCGTTGGCATAGCCGCCGTCACCCATCGTCATGTAGAGCATCTTGTCGGGACCGAAGCCGATCCAGTGACCGTTATGGTTGAACTGCGGCCAGGGCTGGCTGTCGAGGACGCGGCCCGAATAGCGGTCGGCAGAGTTCGGATCGTCCTGCGAGACGGTGTACTCGGCGAGAATGTTGCTGTGGTCCCACCACAGCCGCTGCGCCAGGTCGCCCTGCCAGTCGAGCTGCCCGGAATAGGCGACATAGAACTTGCCATTGTTGGCGAAGTCCGGATGCAGCGTCAGGCCGAGCAGGCCGCGCTCGTCGAAGTCCGGATAGCGGTCGTGGATCAGGTTCCGTATGTCGAGAAACGGCGTCCCTATGAGCTCGCCGTCCTCCACCATCATGACCCGGCCCCACTGCTCGATGACGAGAAAGCGGCCGTCCGGCGTCTCTACCATCGCCAGCGGTTGGTTGAGGCCTTCGACGAACGGCTCGAGCTTGATCTTCGGCTGGGCCAGCGCGGCCGACCCGAGTGCCGCGACGGCCATTGCCGCGGCGATTCCCGCAATGCACTTCAGCATGTTTTCCTCCCATTTGCGCTCGGCCCCGCGTCGGTCCCGACGCGCTGTCTGCGAACGCAACTGGGACGCTAGTTAGGCAGTTCGTCGCTGTCCAGATGCCCGTTGGGGTTGGTGCTGTTCAGGGTGACGCCGCCTTTGCGCTCGTCCAGCCGCTGGGGCCGCAGCAATTGTCAGGGCGCTCGGCGCGGCCGATGATCGCGACGGGAATCGGAGAGCTTGATGCGCCTGCGCGTGAAGATCTGTTGCATGGCCTCCGTCGAGGAGGCTGCGTTGGCCGCGGGCGCCGGCGCCGACATGATCGGCATGGTCGGGCCGATGCCCTCCGGCGCGGGCGTGATCGACCTCGCTACGGCGCGCCGGATCGCCGAGGCCGCGGCGCCCTGGGTCACGCCCGTGCTGCTCAGCTCGGGCGAGACCGTCGGGGCGATCGCGGCCGAGGTGGCGCGCTGCCCGGTGCGCTGCGTGCAGATCGTGCGCCATGTCGCGCCCGAGGTGCACCGCGCGCTGTGCCGCCGCCTGCCGGGGCTGCGGCGCCTCCAGGTGATCCATGTCGAGGGACCGGGCGCGCTGGAGCTGATCGCCCGCTATACTGGGTTGGCCGACGCCTTCCTGCTCGATTCGGGCCGGCCCGGCGCGCAACAGCTCGGCGGCACGGGGCGGGTGCACGACTGGCAGGTCAGCGCCGAGTTCGTGCGCCGGTCGCCCGTCCCGGTCTTCCTGGCCGGCGGGCTCCGCCCCGACAACGTCGCCGAGGCGATCGCGACGGTCAGGCCGTTCGGCGTCGACCTCTGCTCGGGCGTGCGGACGGGCAACCGCCTCGACGCGGGCAAGCTCTCGGCGTTCATGGCCGCCGCCTCGGCGGGCGCGGGAGACGCGGGCGCATGATCCTGACGATCGGCTCGATCAACATCGACCATGTCTACCGGGTGTCGGCGCTGCCCGGCCCTGGCGAGACGGTGGCCGACCGGGGACATGCGCGGGGGCTTGGCGGCAAGGGGGCGAACCAGTCGCTGGCGGCGCGGCTGGCCGGGGCCGAAGTGCGCCATGCGGGCGCGGTCGGTGCCGACGGGGCATGGTGCCGCGACCGGTTGGCGGCGGCCGGGATCGACGTCGCGGGCGTGGCAACCGTCGAGGCGGCGACCGGCCACGCCGTGATCCTGGTCGACGAGCACGGCGAGAACGTCATCGTCATCCATGCCGGCGCCAACCGGGCGCTGACGCCGGCGCTGGTCGACGCGGCGATCGGGCGGGCCCGGGCCGGCGACTGGCTGCTGCTGCAGAACGAGACCAGCCTGGTCGTCGAGGCGGCCCGCGCCGGCCGCGCGGCGGGGCTGCACGTCGCCTATGCGGCGGCGCCCTTCGATGCCGAGGCGACGGCCGCAGTGATCCCGCACGTCGATCTGCTCGTCGTCAACGCCGGCGAGGCGGCGCAGCTCGCCCGGCATCTCGGCACGCCGCCCGACACGTTCGGCGCGCCGGCGCTGCTGGTCACCGAGGGACGGGACGGCGCGCGCTGCTGGACGGCCGAGGGCGAGGTGCGCCAGCCGGCCTTCGACGTGGTGCCGGTCGACACCACGGGCGCCGGCGACACCTTCCTCGGCTATTTCCTCGCCGGGCTGGATCGCGGACGGCCGGTGGCGCAGGCGATGCGGATCGCAGCCGCAGCCGCAGCGATCCAGGTGACACGCCCCGGCGCCGGCGAGGCGATTCCGGCCGCCGCCGAGGTTGACGCCTTTCTGGCCGCGCGCACATAACCTCGGCCGGTTGCCGGACCACCTGGCCGCCTGGCAGCGAGGGACCGGAATGGTGCAGAAGATCATCATCGACACCGATCCCGGCATCGACGACGCCATGGCGATCCACCTCGCCTTTGCCCATCCGGGGCTGGAGGTGCTGGGGCTGACCACCATCTTCGGCAACGTGTCCGTCGAGAAGGCGACCCGCAACGCGCTCAGGCTGGTCGAGATGGCGCGCGCCGGCTGCCCGGTGGCGGCGGGCGCGACGGCGCCGCTGGTCCGGCCGGCCGAGCCGCCCGGCTATTATGTGCACGGCGACGAGGGGTTCGGCGACGTCCCGGCCGAGGTGCCGCTGCGGGCGGCCGCACGCGCTCTAGGCCGCCGAGTTCATCGTCGAGACGGTCCGCGACCATCCCGGCGAGGTGACGCTGGTGCCGGTCGGGCCGCTGACCAACATCGCGCTGGCGCTGCGCCGCGACCCGTCGATCGCCGGCAAGGTCCGCGGCGTCGTCGTGATGGGCGGAGCCATCGAGACGCCCGGCAACGTCACGGAGTGGGCCGAGGCCAACATCTGGCACGACCCGCACGCCGCGGCCGAGGTGCTGGCGGCGGATTGGCCGGTGACGGTTGTCGGGCTCGACGTCACCGAGCGGACGCGCTGCGGCGCGATGGACTTCGCCCGCATCGCCGACCATTCGCCCGTGATCGGCGGTTTCCTCCAGCAGGTGGTGCCATTCTATCTCGGCTGGCACCAGAAGAAGGGGATCGAGGACGGCTGCTTCCTGCACGACCCGGCAGCGGTTCTGGCGGTGGCCGAGCCGGCGCTCTTCGGCTCGCGCCGCGTGCCGGTGCGCGTCGTCACCGAGGGCGAGGAGATCGGCCGCACCGTGGCCGATCCGGACGCCGGCACGCCGCCCGTCCGGGTCTGCACGCGCGTCGACGCCGAGGCGCTGCACGAACGCTTCCTGTCGGTCCTGATGACCGCCGACGCTTGTCGGGCGGCGCGGACCGGCTAGAGTGTGACCGGCTAGAGTGTGACCGGACGTGGAGGCCGGACTTGGAGGCCGGACTCGGAGGCCGGACTTGGAGGAACGTGCGATGTTCGCGATCCAGACGGTAAGCTACAAGGGCAAGGACGCGCCCGCGGCCTTCACTCGGTCGCTGCGCGAGACCGGCTTCGCCGTGCTGACGGACCATCCGATCGCCGCCGCCCGCATCGAGGAGGCTTACAACGCCTGGGGTGAGTTCTTCAATTCGGACCTGAAGAACGACTGGATCGCCGACCCGGAGCGCCAGGACGGCTATTTCCCCTTTCAGTCCGAGCACGCCAAGGGCGCGCAGGTGAAGGACCTGAAGGAATTCTATCACGTCTACCCCGACGGGCGCGTTCCGCACAATCTGGAGGGGCCGACCCGCGAGCTCTTCGACGAGCTGGTCGGGATCGGCGCGACCCTGCTCGGCTGGGTGCAGGAGAACGCGCCCGCCGAGGTGCGCGAGCGGCTGTCGGAGCCGCTGCCGGACATGCTGGCCGGCTCGAACCAGAACCTGCTGCGCATCCTGCACTATCCGCCGCTGGACGAGCCGCCGGAGCCCGGTGCCGATGCGCGCCGCGGCGCATGGCGACATCAACCTGATCACCGTTCTGCTGGCCGGCTCGGCGCCGGGCCTCGAGGCGCAGGACGCGCAGGGACGCTGGCACGAGGTGCCCTGCGATCCCGGCATGATCGCCATCAATGTCGGCGACATGCTGGAGATGGCGTCGGGCGGCTATTTCCCCTCGACCGTGCACCGGGTGGTGAACCCCGAGACGACGGGGCGCGGCGCGCGCTTCTCCATGCCGATGTTCCTGCACCCCCGCCCCGAGGTGGTGCTGAAGGAGGGGACGACGGCGGACGACTTCCTGCAGCAGCGGCTGCGCGAGATCGGCCTGAAGAAGGCCTGAGAAGGAGACCGAGATGCTCAAGACGCTCGTGGCCGGCGCTGCCGTCGCCATCGGCCTCGTCTCGACCGGCGCGGTGGCGCAGGACGAGGACTTCAAGCCCGCCGTCGTCTTCGACATGGGCGGCAAGTTCGACAAGAGCTTCAACGAAGGCGTCTGGGAGGGCGTCAAGCGGTTCATCGGACGAGACCGGCATCGACGTGATGGAGTTCGAGGTCACGAACGAGACGCAGCGCGAGCAGGCGATCCGCAAGATGGTCGAGCGCGGCGCGACGATCGTGCTGGGCGTCGGCTTCGCCCAGGCCGATGCGATCGACAAGGTGGCGGCCGAGAACCCCGACACCGAGTTCGCCATCATCGACGTCAGCTGGCTCGACCGGCCGAATCTCCGCCAGTACTCGTTCAAGGAGCAGGAGGGCAGCTATCTGGTCGGCGTCGCCGCCGCGCTGGCCTCCGAGACCGGCACGGTCGGCTTCGTCGGCGGCATGGACATCCCGCTGATCCGCAAGTTCGCCTGCGGCTACAAGCAGGGCGTGAAGGACGCGAACGCGGACATCGAGGTCCTCGAGAACATGACCGGGACGACGCCCGACCGCATGGAACGACCCGGCCAAGGGCGCCGAGCTGGCGCAGGGCCAGATCGACCGCGGCGCGGACGTGATCTACCATGCCGCCGGCGGCACCGGCATGGGCGTGATCCGGGCCGCGGCCGAGGCCGACAAGCTCGCCATCGGCGTCGACTTCGAACCAGAACGCGATCGCGCCCGGCCACGTGCTGACCTCGATGCTCAAGCGCGTCGACGTCGCCGCCTACGACACGCTGATGGACGCGAAGAACGGCGAGTTCACGCCCGGCGTCGTGACGCTGGGCCTGGCCGAGGAGGGCGTCGGACTGGGCCGTCGACGAGAACAACGAGCCGATCCTGACCGACGAGATCAAGAGCGCCGTCGAGGACGGCAAAGGAGCGGATCATCTCGGGCGACATCGACGTCCACAACTACGAGGACGACCAGAGCTGCCCGTACTGAGGGCGGCCCGCGCTTGACGGACATCTCCATCCCGGCCCTCGCCCCCGAAGGGGGAGGGGCAACCGGCACCGGCGGCGCCTCCCCGGCCGTCCGGCTGCGCGGCATCACGAAACGTTTCGGCGCGGTGCAGGCGAACGACGCGGTCGACATCGAGGTCATGCCGGGCACGATCCACGGCATCATCGGCGAGAACGGCGCCGGCAAGTCGACGCTGGTCTCGATCCTCTACGGCTTCTACACGGCCGACCAGGGCGAGATCGAGATCGACGGCCGGCCGGTGACCATCGCCGGCTCGGCCGACGCCATCCGGCACGGCATCGGCATGGTGCACCAGCACTTCATGCTGGTGCCGAACTTCACGGTGCTGGAGAACGTCATGCTGGGCGCGCGAGGGCGGCGCGCTGCTGGCGCCGGGCCGCGCCGCGACGCGCGCCGAGCTGATGCGGCTGGAGCGCGAGCTACGGGCTCGACGTGCCGCCCGACGCGGTGGTCGGCGCCTGCCGGTCGGGCTGCAGCAGCGGGTCGAGATCCTCAAGGCGCTGATCCGCGGCGCCCGGATTCTGATCCTCGGACGAGCCGACGGGCGTGCTGACGCCGGAAGAGACCGACCGGCTGTTCGACATCCTGCGCGGCTTGGCCGCGAGGGCGTCACCGTCCTGCTGATCACCCACAAGCTGCGCGAGATCATGGCGGTCACCGACACCGTCTCGGTGATGCGCCGGGGACGGATGGTCGGCCATCGGGTGACCGGCCGAGACGACGCGCGAGGCGCTGGCCGAGCTGATGGTCGGCCGCCCCGTCCAGCTCGAGGCCGAGGGGCGGGCGGCCGAGCCTGGCGCCGTGGCCGCTGCGCGCCGCGGCGCTCGGCTGGCGCGACGCGGTCGGCGCGGCGCGGCTGGTCGATGTCTCGCTCGAGCTTCGCGCTGGCGAGATCCTGGGCGTCGCCGGCGTCTCGGGCAACGGCCAGTCCGAGCTGCTCGACGTGCTGAGCGGCATCGCGCCGGTGCAGGCGGGCGCGATCGAGATCGGCGACCGGCGGATCGACCGCTCGAGCCCGGGCTCGCCTGCCGAGATGCGCGGCGCTCGGCGTCGCGCATGTGCCCGAGGACCGGCAGCGGCGCGGGCTGGTGCTGCCCTTCGAGGCCTCCGAGAACGCGGTGCTGGGCTATCACCGCGGGGCGCGCGCCGGCCCCGGCCCGTTCGCCAGCCCGGCCGCCATGCGATCCGCTCGCCGCCGGGCTGATGCGGCGCTTCGACGTCCGCCCGCCCGACCCGCGGCTGCGCGCGCGCGGCTTCTCCGGCGGCAACCAGCAGAAGATCGTGCTGGCGCGCGAGATCGACGCCGGCCCGCGCATCCTGCTGGTCGGCCAGCCGACGCGCGGCGTCGACATCGGCGCCATCGAGTTCATCCACGCCGAGCTGATGCAACTGGAGACGCAGGGCTGCGCCATCCTGCTGGTCTCGGTCGAGCTGGACGAGATCCTGGCGCTCTCGGACCGAATCATCGGTGATGAACGCCGGCCGCATTGTCGGCACGGTGGCGCGCGCCGGGGCCGACCGGCACCGCATCGGGCTGATGATGGCGGGCGTTTCCGAGGACGCGGCGTGAGCGCGGGGCGCAGCACGGGTCCGCTGCATCGATGCCGGGGCGGTGGGATGACGCCGCTGCCGCGCTGGGTCGAGATCGGCGTGCTGCCGCTTGTCAACCTTGCTGCTGGCGCTGGCGGTCGCCGGGACGGTCGTCGCGCTGATCGGCGAGAACCCGTTCGCGGCGCTCGACGTGATGCTGGACGGCGCCTTCGTCTATCCGGGCGCCTCGGCTACACGCTCTACTACACGACCAACTTCATCTTCACCGGGCTCGCCGTCGCGGTCGCCTTCCACGCCGCGCTCTTCAACATCGGCGGCGAGGGGCAGGCGACGATCGGCGGCCTCGGGCGTGGCGCTGGCCGTGCTGGCGCTCGAGCCGTGCTGCCCGGCGTGCTGACGATCCTGCTCGGCATCGCCGCGGCGGCGCTGTTCGGCGCGGCCTGGGCGTTCATCCCGGGCTGGCTGCAGGCCTATCGCGGCAGCCACATCGTCATCACGACGATCATGTTCAACTTCATCGCCGCCGGGCTGATGGTCTGGCTGCTGGCCGGGCCGCTGATGCGGCCGGGGCAGATGCTCGCCGCAGACGCGAGACGTTCGCCGGCATCGGCCTGGCTGCCGCACATGCACGAGGTGCTGGGCGCGGCTCGGCATCGAGACGGCGCGCTCGCCGCTGAACCTGTCCTTTTCCTGGCGCTGCTGGCCTGCGTCGGCGTCTGGGTGCTGATCTGGCGCACGCAAGTTCGGCTACGCGCTGCGCGCCCTCGGCCATTCCGAGCCGGCGGCCGCCTATGCCGGCATCCACGTCCGCCGCATGATCGTCGTCGCCATGTGCATCTCGGGCGCGCTGGCCGGCTGCATGGCGCTGAACGAGATCCTGGGCGTCCAGCACCGGCTGCTGCTGAACTTCCCGCCGGCTACGGCTTCACCGGCATCGCGGTGGCGCTGATGGGGCGCAACCACCCGGTCGGCATCGTTCTGGCCAGCCTGCTGTTCGGCGCGCTCTACCAGGGCGGCGCCGAGCTCGACTTCGAGTTCCAGTCGATCACGCGCGAGATGGTCGCTGGTCATCCAGGGGCTGATCATCCTGTTCTCGGGCGCGCTGGCGCTACATGTTCGCGCCGTGGCTGGCGCGGAGCTGGCTGCGCCGCAGCGCCGGCGGACGGGCGGCTGCCTGAGCTGGCCGGACTGTGGACTCGACGCGCTGCGCATCGCTCGACGGCGACGCTGCGTCTGGCGACGCCGCTGATCCTCTGCGCCATGGCGGGGCTGGTCTCGGAGCGGTCGGGCGTCATCGACATCGGCCTGGAGGGCAAGCTGCTGATCGGCGCCTTCGCGGCGGCGGCGGTGGCGGCGATGGCCGGCTCGCCCTGGGCGGGCCTGGGCGCCGCGATCCTGGTCTCGATGGCCTTCGCGCTGGTGCACGGCTTCGCCTGCATCACCCACCGCGGCGAGCAGATCGTCTCGGGCGTCGCCGATCAACATCCTGGCCTCGGGGCTCACGCGTCGTCGTCGGCATCGCGCTGTTTCCGCGCAGGGCGGGCAGACGCCGCCGCTGCTGCCCGAGGCGCCGCTTCACGCCGATCGAGCTGCCGCGGCGCCGACGGCGATCGCCGGCGTGCCGGTCATCGGGCCGCTCTATGCCGAGCTGATCAGCGGGCACAACCTGCTGGTCTATGTCGGCGCTGCTGTCGGTGCCGGTCGTCTGGTGGATGCTCTACCGCACGAGCTTCGGCCTGCGCCTGCGCGCCGTCGGCGAGGCGCCCGAGGCGGTCGACAGCGCCGGCATCTCGGTCGACTGGCTGCGCTATCGCGGCGTGCTGATCGCCGGCGTGCTCTGCGGCATCGCCGGCGCCTATCTCTCGATCGCGCACGGCGCCGGGTTCGTGCGCGAGATGTCCGCCGGCAAGGGCTTCATCGCGCTGGCCGCGATGATCTTCGGCAAGTGGCGGCCGTTGCCGACGCTGGGCGCCTGCCTGCTGTTCGGCTTCCTCGACACGGCCGGGCCGCGGCTGCAGGGGGTCGAGATCCCCTTCATCGGCGAGGCGCCCGTCGCGATCATCCCGGTGCTGCCCTACATCTTCACCGTGATCCTGCTGGCCGGCTTCTTCGGTCGCGCGATCCCGCCCCGGGCGCTGGGCATCCCCTATGTCAAAGAGCACTGACGATGCCCTGGTCGCCGCGGCCGTCTCGGTGGCGCGGAACGCCTACGCGCCCTATTCCGGCTTTCAGGTCGGCGCGGCGGTCCGCGACGGCGAGGGCCGCGTCCACGCCGGGGCGAATGTCGAGAACGCCGCCTACCCCGAGGGCGTCTGCGCCGAGGCCGCCGCGATCGCCGCGATGATCGCCGCCGGCGGCCGGCGGATCGCCGCCATCGCCGTGGCCGGGCCGGGACCGGCGCCCTGCACGCCCTGCGGCGGCTGCCGGCAGAAGATCCGCGAGTTCGCCGATGCGGCCACGCCGGTGCTGGTCTGCGGCCCCCGCGACGCGGTGCACCGCTTCACGCTGGGCGAGCTGCTGCCGGCCTCGTTCGGCCCGGAGAACGTGCAGGGGGCAAGAACGGACACCTGACGCCAGGCATCGGAACGATGGCGGCGGCACGGCATTGGAAACGGGTGCCCGCTGACCCGGAGGCTTGCCGCATGGTTCCCGACTGGCTCCAGATCCTTGCGCTCGTCTCGCTGCTGCTCGGGTTCGTCTGCGCCGGCATCGTCGCCCGGGACGTCTGGCGCGATCCGCAGCACATGTGGATCATGAGCGTCGTCTGGCCGGTGGTCGCGCTGTTCGGCCTGTTCGTCGGCCGTCTGGGCATATTTCCGCTACGGCAAGCTCGCCGCGCAAAGCCGCGTGCAGCCGGCGATGGAACGTGGCGACGAGATGCCGAACAAGGCCGGCACGCCCTTTCCGATGATGGTCGCCAAGGGCACGCTGCACTGCGGCGCCGGCTGCACGCTCGGCGACATCATCGGCCGAGTGGCTGGCCTTCTTGGTCACCGGTCGTCGCCGTCTGGCTCGGCTGGAAGAGCATCTTCGAGACCAAGATCTATCGCCGACTGGGTGCTGGACTACATCTTCGCCTTCGCTGATCGGCGTCGCGTTCCAGTACTTCACCATCGTGCCCATGCGCGGCCTGTCGCCCGGCAAGGGGCTGGTGCAGGCGGTGAAGGCCGACGCGCTGTCGCTGACCGCCTGGCAGGTCGGCATGTACGGCTTCATGGCCGTCGCCCACTTCTGGATCTTCAGCGCGCCTGCTCGGCACCGGGCTGCGAGATCGACAGCCGTCGAGTTCTGGTTCATGATGCAGATCGCCATGCTCTGCGGCTTCGCCACCGCCTATCCGGTGAACTGGTGGCTGATCCGGCGAGGCATCAAGGAGAAGATGTAGCCCGCCCTTGCCCTGAAGCATTCGTCCGATTCGTCGGCGAACAAGGGCGGAGGCCGATCAGAAGTCCTTTTTCCACCGGGCACCGACCTTGGTGTCGCCGTCGGTCCCGACCTCGCCCTGGACCTGGACGTTCTCGAACACGTCGACCTCGACCGCGACGGATGTGCCGCCGTCTGTCAGCGACTGCTTGGTGCCGACCCAGATGTTCTCGTCGACCTGCTTGCCGACGGCGAGCGAGGCATTGCCCTCCGCGTCCTGCTCGACGTTCAGCGTGTCGAGGCCGACGGCGCTGCGCACCTGGTCGAGCGTGCCGCCGCCGCCATTGAGCAGGGTGGCCAGTCCCAGCGCCAGCTGGATGCCCTGGCTGGGCGTCAGCGCCTCGCGAGGACGTTCCGAACAGGACCCGCGGCAACACCTCGTCCTCGGGCAGCGCCGGGCTCGACGAGAAGGATAGCTGCGGGTCCGAGGCAAAGCCCGAGACGATGATCCGGCCGGTGATGTCCGGGGTCTCGCGCTCGAGGACGACGTCGAGGCGCGGATCGATCTCGCGGCCGCCGTCGAACAGCACGCGGCCGCGCGCGAGATCGAATGTCTTGCCGATCAGCTCGAGCTGGCCGCGCACGGCCGAGACCTCGCCCGTGATGATCGGTTGCGAGACATCGCCGCGCACCTTCAGGTCGGCCTGCCACTCGCTGTCGAGCCCGCGGCCGCGCACGAAGATCCGGCCTGGCGCGACGACGTCGATCTCGAAGCCGGATCGGCAGCGACGGCGTGCCGTCGTTCTCGTCCGGCAGCGGCTCGCCCTTGATGCGGACATCGCCGAGGGTGACGATGCTGGGCGGGGTGGCGTTCACCAGCCGGATCTCGGCCTCGATGATCCGCACCTCGCCGACGATGGCGAGCTGATCGAGCGGGCCGAAGATGTGCAGGTCGACGCCCAGCCGCACGGCGGCATCGTCGCGGCGGACCAGCACGGCCTCGCGCGTCTCGACGGTCAGGTCGACGCCCTGGCCGCTGAAGCCCACTTGGCCCTCGACGCGCACGGTGCCGCCGGCGCCGTCGGTGGCCTCGAGCTTCAGCCCCAGCGCGCCGCTGGCGTCGACGTCGGTCGCCAGGCTGAGGTTTGTCAGGATCGTGCCGGCATCGAGGTTCTGGTACATGCCGTCGGCGAGCAGGATGCCACCGGTGATGCGGGGGCTCGAGATGTCGCCCGAGACGCCGAGATCGATCGCCGCCTCGCCTGTGACGACGTTCCCCGCGGCGGGCACGAGCGCCCACAGGTCGCCGATCTCGCCCTTCCACTGGACCCGGGCCGAGACGGGGCCGCGCTGGCCGAGCGCCGGCAGCCCGCCGCTGGCGCGGACCGGCAGGGCGGCCTCGATGACCAGCGGGTCGCCGAAGCTGCCGGTGACCTTGGCATCGACATCGGCGCGGCGACCGTCCCAGGCGACCGAGGCGTCGAGCCCGAGAACGCCCGCCCCGGAAATGTCGGCAAAGACGATCTCGCGCCCGGCGACCTGGATGTCGGCATCGGCGCGGCCCGGCCGCGTGTCGAAATCCGCCGCGACGCGCAGCGCGCCCGATTCGATCGGCGCGTCGAAGAGCCGGGCCAGAACCGAGAGGTCGGGCATGTCGAGCAGGATGTCCCCGGAAGCCGGCCCGCCGTAATAGCCGAGCTCGCCCGTCAGCTGGCCGTTGTCAGGCAGCGACAGGGCAATGTTGTCAAGGCGAACCACCCCGCCGCTGGAGGTCACGGTCAGCGGCTGGAGGAGCGCAACCAGATCCTCGCCGAGCGAAAGCTCGAGCTCGCGCACGGTGACGCGCATCGTCTCGCCGGCCAGGTCGGCGCGCGCCGCGGCCGACAGCGCCAGCGGCTTGCCGTCGAGATCGCCCGCCGAGCGCAGATTGATCTGCATGCCCGAGAGCGGTCCCGAGGCCGTCGCCGTGGCGCTGGCGAGCGTCAGGCGGCCGCTGACGATCCGCTCGGCGGCAATGTTCAGGTCGACGCTGGGCGTGCCGAGCGCGTCGCGCACCCTGCCGTCGATCCGGGCAGTGCCGATGGCGACGCCCGAGGCGGCCAGCCCGCGCGCGGCGAGGGTCAGCGTGGCGTCCTGCCGCCCGCCCTCGGCGGAAAGCCGCAGCCGGCCGTCGGCGCGGCCCGTGACGGCGTTGCCCGGCAGCCGGCCGAGATCGGCCGCGTCGATGTCGAGCGTGCCTTCGGCCAGCGTCGTGTCGAGGTTCACGGCGAGGTCGCCCCTGGCGGCGACGCCGAGCGCGCGGGCGTCCAGCCCGTCCAGCGTCAGCCGCTGGCCTTCGAGCCGGAAGCCGGTCTGGACGGCCGCCGGCGCGTATGGCCCCTGGGCCAGCTTGAGGTCGAGCGTGCCGTTCGGCGTCCCGGAGAGCGTCACGTCGTGCTGCAGCACCAGGTCGCCCACCGGGGACCCGCCATAGGCGAGGTCTGTCGACCGACGCCTTGCCGGTCACGTGCGGGCCCGTGCCGGCATCGGCCGCCGGCAGCTCGGCCACGCCCTCGGCCGAGGCGGTGCCGGTGACCGGAACGTCGTAGATGTCGGCGACCGGGCCGAGCGTGACCGAGTTCACGTCGTACTGGATGCGTCCGGCCATGGTCTCGAGATCGACCGAGCCCTTGGCCGACGCCGTCAGCACCGGCGACGTCAGCCGCGCCTGATCCAGCGTCAGCTGCTGGCCGTCGAGCGCGCCCTGGGCCGCGAAATCGGCGCGGTCGAGCAGGTCCGGCCCGATCCGGTCGATGCGCAGCCGTTCGCCGGCCCCGGTCAGGTCGAAGGTCGTGCGCTCGCCCTGCTGCGCCACCGTGCCCTCGAGGTGCAGCCGCCCGGCATCCGCGAACTCGCTGCGGAAGTCGTCGAGGTTCGCATCGGTCTTCAGCGTCGGGCCGTCCGGCGAAAGCTGGACCGTGCCCGTCGCGCTGACGGTGCCCTGCGCGTCGGCGCCATACGCCTCTGCCACCGGGCCGATCTGCTCCGAGGCGATCCGATAGCTGATCTGGCCGTCGCTGCCGTCCGTCTGCACCTGCCCCTCGGCGCTCGCATCGAGCACCGGCGAGGTCAGCTGCGCCTGCTCCAGCGTCAGCGTGGTGTCCTCGAGCGTGCCGCTGGCGGACAGGTCGGCGCGTTGCAGCAGGTCCGGTCCGAGCTGGTCGATGCGCAGCCGCTCGCCGCTGCCGGAGAGGTCGAAGGTGGTGCGCGTCTGGTCCTGAACGACGGTGCCTTCGAGGTGCAGCCGGCCGGCATCGACGAGATCGTAGCGCAGCTCCGTCAAGTCGGCCCCGGTCTGGAGCCGCAGAACGCCGCCATCGCTGACCGCCTTGCCCGAGGCGTCGATCGTGCCTTTTGCATCGACGCCATAGGGCGCGAGCACCGGACCGATCTGCGGCGCCGCGACCTGGTACGAGAGGTCGAAGTCGCCCGTGTCGATGTTCGCAGTGCCCGAGGCCGAGACATCCAGCACCTGGCTGTCGATCTGCGCGGTCTTCAGCTGGACCTCGCTGCCGGTCAGGCTGGCCGAGACGTCGATCTGCGCGTCGCCGATCACGTCGGACGGGATCTGGTCGAGCCGCAGGCCGGCGACGCGGCCATTGACCGAAAGCTCGGTCGTCGGCTGCTCGGCCGTGCCGGTCTGGCTGACGTCGATCTCCAGCGTCGCCCGGTCGACCGCCGCCGCCGCCGTCTCGAAGCCCTCGAGCTTCAGGTCGCCATCGGCGGACAGCGATCCGGGCTGGCCCCGGACATTGCCGTTGAAACTCAGCCCGGCGAACTCGACGCCCTCGAAGGGGGCGGCCAGCTCGGGCTCGGCAACCAGATCGACCTGGAGATCGGCGGCGCCGGTCGCACGCGAGTACTCGCCCGAGGCGTTCGCCCGCAGATAGGGCGAGCTGAGCCGCGCCGTCTCGATCGCCAGCACCTGGTCGTCGCCCTCGGCAGCCTTGACGACGAGCTCGGCCTGCTCGCCCAGCACCTGGGCAATCTGCTCCGGCATCTGCGCGCCGGGCCGCGCCTTGACGTCGGCGTCGACGCTGATCGGGCCCGCATAGTCGAGAACCGCCGTGCCATCCGACTGCAGATAGTCCGGCATGTCGAGGTTGAAGGCGATGTTGAACGCGTCCGGCGTGCCGTCGGCGTTCAGCGTCAGCGCCGTCGGCACGTCGTCCGGCAGGTCGAGCATGGCCGCGACGAGGCCGCCGGCCGCCTCGGACGCATCGAGATCGACCGTCAGGGTGTTGGCGGCGAAGTCGCGCGTATACTTGAAGTCGATGCGGCCCTCTGTGTCGTCGGTGCGCTGCAGATCCAGGCTGGCTGACTGGATGTCGCCGATGTCGCGCGCCGCGCCGGTGGCGTCGAAGCGGATCTCGCTGCCCATCACCGGTTCGTGCAGGTGGATGTTCTGCAGCACGAGGTTGCCGATCTCGGTCGAGATCGGACTGCGCGGCCAGATGAACTGCTCGGGCGGCTTGTCGGCGTCCTCGAGATCGACCTTGATCTCCTCGCCCGGCGGGATGACCGGCTGGCGCATGATCTCGGCGTTTCGGAGCCGGAGCGTGTCGATGACCAGCTGTCCGCGCAGCAGGCGCGACTTGTTCCAGTCGAAAGTCAGCTCGTCCGCGGTGAACCAGGTACCGTCGGCGTCGGCGATCTTGACGCCCTGCAGCGTCGTCCCGCTGTCCTCGGCGTCGACGACCTCGTCCACCGAGATCTCGAACACGCCCTCGACGGAAACCTTGCCCAGCACCCACTGGATCAGCTGGTTCTTGATGCCGCCAAGCGACAGCGCAGAGGCCGGCGCGGCGACCAGCACCGCCAGGACGCCGAGCACGAGGGCGAGTTTGCGCATCAGAATGCCTGTCCGATCGAGAAGTAGAACTGGAAGTCGTCGTCTTCCGGGCGCCGGTTCAGCGGGAACGCAACGTCGATCCGGATCGGACCCGCGGGCGAGTAGTAGCGCAGGCCGAGCCCGGCGGCGACCTGCACGCCCGCCTCGAAGTCGGGATAGCTCTGCTGGCTGACCGAGCCGGCATCGACGAAGACCACGCCACCGATGTCCTCCCAGAAGCGGGCGCGCAGCTCGAGGCTGCCTACGAGCGCCGAGCGACCGCCGGTCGGATCGCCGTCGGCGCCGATCGGGCCGACGGTGTACTGGGCATAGCCGCGAACCGAGCCGCCGCCGCCGGCATAGAGCCGGTGGTTCGCCGGCACATCGGCGAAATCGTCGGACAGGATCGAGCCGAGGCGCCCGCGTCCGGCGAGCACATAGACGCCGTCGTTCAGCACGTCCCAATACGCGGAGGCACGGTTGTCGAGCGTGAGGAAGTAGGTGAGGTCGCTGTCGACCGTGCCGGCGAAGGGCGTCACCTGGAACCTGGCCCGCGCTCCCTTGGTCGGGTTCAGCAGGTCGTCCGTGTTGTCGTACTCGGCGAAAGTCGGAAGGCCGGCCAGCAGCACGTCGCTGTCCACGCCGTTCTGGGTGACGCGGGCTGCCTCGAGCAGCCCGCCGTAGCCGACGACCCAGTCGGGGCTGAGGCGGCGCCGGATACCGCCCGTCAGCGTGGCGCCGGTCTGGTCGAAGGCGTCGTTCTCCTCGTGCCCCAGCTCCAGCCCGAGCACCAGCTCCTGGCCGGGCTCGGATACTGCGGCTCGCGGTAGCCGAAAAGCAGCAGCTGGTTCTTGGTGCCGACATCGGCCGTCGCGGTGAAGGTCTCGTTCTCACCCCAGAGATTGCGGTGCTCGAATTCGCCGGTCACGTAGGCGCCGTCATCCGTCGAGTAGCCGCCACCGAGGCCGATGGTGCGGAACGGCCGCTCATCGGCCGTGACCACCACGGGCAGGGCCACCGGCTGGTCGCCGGGCGGCGGGTCCGGCGGGATCTGCACGATGAGCGTGTCGAAGAGGTCCGTCGCCAGCAGCGCCTCCTGGAACGCGCGCAGCTGGTCCTGGTCGACGACCTCGCCCGGCTCCCAGGGGACGTAGGTGCGCAGATAGCTCTCGCGGACATCCTCGATCCCTTCGAAGGTGACGGGGCCGAAGACGGCGGAGGGGCCACTGCGCAGTTGCGACTCGACCTCGAGTGTCGCCAGCGCCAGATCGGCGACCGCATCGCGATCGACACTCTTGGCATAGGGATAGCCTTCGTTCTTCAGGAAATCGACGGCGGCCGCCTCGGCGCCGACGATCGGCACGGCGACGGCCGGGCCACCGACGGGCGAGCCGAAGGTGATCGGCGGCGGCACGGCCGCGGCGATTTCCGGATCGACGAACTGGAACTCGTGGCTCGCCAGCGTGAACTGCGTGCCCGGATCGACCGTGATGACGACCAGCGCGAACTGGCGGATCGCCTGCTCCTCATCATCATCCGGCCGGTCCTTCCAGAACATCAGATCGGAAAGCGCGGGCAGGTTGATGTCGAACTCCTTGAGATCGTCGAAGGTCGCCTCGTCGATCTCGTCGACCTTCACCTCGGCGGTGCCGTTGTAGTAGCCGCGCGAGCGCAGGATCTGCTGCACCGTCCCGAGGTCGTTCTCCCCCCTGCGCCGCAGCAGCGCCACGCTGTAGGCGCCGTTGTCGCGCTGGCGGAACACCGAAAGCGAGTCCTGGGCCAGCGCGGTCATCTCCTCATCCGGCATGCCGTCGATGCGCGCGACATAGTTGACCGCGGTCGCGGGCGGCCGGAAACTGGCGCCGCTCAGCTCGGGGCCGGCGCTGCCGCAGCCGGAAAGCGCAAGCGCCGCCGTCAATGCCAGTCCCGTTGCACCGACGCGGACGCAACCGGCGATTTGCGGCGACTGCACGACCATCAAGTCACACTTAGCCCATCGCCGTGCAGCGGCAAACCGCGCGAGATCGCGACGCAATGCTGTGTCCTCCCCCGATGCCGGCAGCGCATGCTACGCGGCGCCAAGGCTTTCCGTTCCGCCGAGGCAAGGCTATATGCGCCACGCGAAGCCGAGCCAGGGAAGGCCCAGACCATGCGATCGATTCCAGCCCTCGCCACGCTGGCCTGGCTGCTTTGCGCCGGAATGGCGCTCGCGGCGGGCAAGCTGCTCGAGAGCCGCGAGTCGCTCTACAACAACATCTACGTCTTCGAGCAGGGCGACCTCGTCGTCATGCAGTTCGGCAAGAACGAGCGGTTCTGGACCGAGTCCGTCTATGACCGCAGCGACCCCCGCGCGCTGCCGGTGACCTATACGCGCTATCTGACGGCGGCGCTGGTCTATCCGCCGGAGGTCGGCTCGATCCTCGAGATCGGGCTCGGCGGCGGCCGCACGGCGGCCTATCTGGACCTCTTCCTGCCGGAGACCACGATCCGCTCGGTCGAGCTTGACCCGGAGGTGATCGAGCTGGCCGAGAAATGGTTCGACGTGACGCCGAACGAGCGGTTCGCGATCGAGGCCGCCGACGGGCGCATCCACCTGATGCGCTCGGACGCCACGCACGACATCATCATGGTCGACGCCTATCGCGGGCCGTTCGTGCCGTTCCACATGCTGACGCGCGAGTTCTACATCACGGCAAAGCGCCGGCTGGCCGAGGGCGGCGTGCTGGCGCAGAACATCGAGCCGACGACCATGCTGTTCAACTCGGCGGTGGCGACGCTGGCCAGCGTCTTCGACAATGTCGACCTCTATCCCTCCGGCGGCAATGTCGTCGCCGTCGCCTATGACGGGCCGCCGCGCGAGCAGCAGGCGCTGCTGGCGCGGGCCGAGGCCTTGCAGGCGGCGCACGGCTTCACCTATCCGCTGCCCGAGCTGGTGGCCGCGCGCCGGGTGATGACGCAGCCGCCCGATGCCGAGCCGCTGGTCGACGACTTCGCGCCGGTCGAGATGCTGAAATCGATCGAGCGCCACAACGAGGGTATCGACGAGATCGCCGCGCCGGCCGGGCAGTAGATGGCGGGCCGGCAGATGTCCGACGGTGCCTTCCGGCGCGGCATGTATGCGGTGGGGTTCGTGCTCGGCTTCGTGCTGATGGGCTTCGAGATGCTCGGCAGCCGGTACCTGAACCCGTATTTCGGCTCGGGCATCTACACCTGGGCGGCGCTGATCTCGGTGACGCTGTTCGCGCTGATGATCGGCTATTTCCTCGGCGGCTGGCTGGTCGACCGTCGGCCGACGGCGGGCGTGCTGGGCATGCTGGTGCTGCTGGCGGCTGTCTGGATGGCGGCGATCCCCTTCGCGGTCGACCCGCAGAACGCCGCCGACTATCTGGGCGTGGACACTCCAGACATGCTGCTGGGCGTCGGCGAGGCGTTCGGCTATGGCCCGGCAGGCATCGCCCTTGGGGTCACGACTGCGGCGTTCCTGCTGATCTTCGTGCCGTTGACGCTGATCGCCTGCTTCTCGCCCTTCGCGGTGCGGCTGCTGCTGGTGGCGACGCACACCAGCGGCCGGCAGACGGGGGCGGTCTACGGCATCTCGACCTCGGGCAACATCATCGGCACGCTGGCGACGACCTTCGTTCTGATCCCCAGCATCGGGTCCTCGGTCATCACCTGGGTCTTCGCGGCGATCACCGCCGTGATGGCGCTGGTGCTGATGGCGATGGGGGGCGCGTGCGCGCGGCTGGCGAGCCGGCATGACGCGCGCTCTGATGCGGTTCCTGGCCGCGCTGGTGGTCCTGACCGCCGCCCTCGCCGCGCGCGCCGACGAGGCGCCGCACGAGGCCCGGCACGAGGAATGGCCGGGCAGCTACCCCGAGGGGCCGGTCTGGATCGGCGCGACGCTCTACTGGGCCGAGATGGGCGCCGACCGGGTGATGGCCTGGTCGGGCGGCGCGCCGAGGGTGTTCTTCGCTGCGCCGGGTTGCGGGCCGACGGCGGTGGCGCGTTATCGCCAGGACGAGGTCCTGGTGCTGCTGTCACCGCGCCGGCGCGCTGCTGCGGGTGGATGCGCGGGCGAGGCGCTGGCGACGATCCGCGAGGACGCCGACGGCAACCGGCTGCGCGACCCGAACGACGCCGGCGCCGACGGCGCGGGCGGCGTCTGGTTCACCGATCCAGGCGCCTTCTCGGCCGAGGCGCCGGCGACTGGGCGCCCTCTACCATCTCGCGCCAGACGGGCAACTGACGCGGCACGCCACGGGCCTCGCCTATGGCAACGGGGTCTGGGTCGACCGCGCCGCCGGTCGGCTTCTGGTGTCCGAGCACCTCGCCCGCCGCGTGTTGTCCTATCCGCTCGCGGACGGGCGTCTCGGCCGGCCGGAGGTGCTGCTGGATCTCGACGCGCTCGGGCCTGGCGCCGGCGGACTACCCCGAGGCCGGGCCGGACGGGCTGGAGGTGGCGCCCGACGGCACGCTCTGGGTGGCCGAGTACGGCGCCGGCCGGCTTCTCGCCTGGCGCGCCGGTCGCGGCCTCGTCGCCGCCATCCCGGTTCCGGCGCCCTACGTCACCAACATCGCCTTCGGCCCCGGCGGGCTGGCGGCGGTCACGGGCAGCTTCGTCAACGACCGGCCGCCCTTGCCGGGCGCGGTCTGGGTTCTGCCCGCCGACCGATCTGGCCGAAGGCGGCCGCGCGACGCGCTAATCCTCCACCTGATGGCCTCGCCCCGTTCCGAACGCGGGCAGCTTGCCCGCTGCGGCGGGGTCGGAACTAGGGTCGCCACCGCGAGGAGGGCCCATGGCGCAGCACGACTGGTCGGCCGACGTACTAGCCGCGATGAAGGCGCGCGAGATCGCGACCGGTCGCGACCATACCCGATGGCGGGCTGACCCGCCTGCTGCTGCTCTGCCGCGACGACGCCGAGACGCGTGTCGTCACGCTGACAACCGAGGAGGAGGGGATCGGCATCGTCACCGGCCTCTGGCTCGGCGGCGCGCGCGGCATGATCGCCATGCAGTCCTCGGGCGTCGGCAACTGCATCAATGCGCTGGGCCTGCCGGCGGCGATGCGGGCGCCCTGCCTGATGCTGGTGACGATGCGCGGCCAGTGGGGCGAGTTCAATCCGTGGCAGGTGGCGATGGGCCAGGGCACGCGCCCGGCGCTGGAGGCGGTCGGCGTCAAGTGCTTCCCCGTCGACCGCGCCGAGGAGGTCGGCGAGACGTTCGGCGCGGCGGCGGATCTCGCCTTCAACGGCGGCTTCGCCTGCGCCGTGCTGGTCAGCCAGCGCATCATCGGCGCCAAGGGGTTCGGGCAGAATGAGCGCGGATCGGAGGGTGACGGGACAACTATCTCGACCGGCGCGAGTTCATGGCCGCCCTGCTCGCCAGGCGCGACGGCGCGCTGGTCGTGCCCGGGCTCGGCAGCCCGACCTGGGATTGCTTCGCGGCCGGCGGCTCGGACGACTATCTCTACAGCTGGGGCGGCATGGGCCTCGCCGTGCCGACGGCGCTCGGCACTGGCAATGGCGCGGCCCGGACGCCGCGTCTGCTGCCTGACCGGCGACGGCGAGATGATGATGGGGCTCGGCTCGCTGGCCGTCGTCGGCGGCGAGCGGCCGGAGAACCTGTCTGTCCTGGTGCTCGACAACGAGCATTTCGGCGAGACCGGCCGGCAGCCCGGGCTGACCAGGGCGCTCGACCTCGCCGCCATGGCGGCCGCCTCCGGCATCGGCGCGACCATGCGCGTGACCCGCATGGACCAGGTCGACGAGCTGGCGGCGTTCCTGTTCCGCGATCCGGGGCCAAGCTTCGCCGTTGCCAAGATCGCGCTCGGCGAGCACGAGCTGCTGCTGCCAGAGAAGGACGGCGCGATGATCGCGCGGCGCTTCCGCGACGCTGCCGCCGGCTGAGCGCCGCGGGCTGCGGCGTTGACGAGGGCGTTTTGCCGGTCCATGCCCGCCGTCAGGACCCAGGCGCCCAGCGAGGAACTCCATGCCCGAGAACGCCATCGAGGTGCGTGGCCTGACCAAGGTCTATGGCAGGGATCGCACGGCGCGCCCGGCGCTGAACGGCGTCGATCTGGACGTGCCGGCCGGCTCGATCTTCGGCCTGCTCGGCCCGAACGGCGCCGGCAAGTCGACCTTCATCAACATCCTGGCCGGGCTGGTCATCAAGACGGCGGGGACCGCCCGCATCTGGGGCTTCGACCAGGACGTCAACCCGCGCCAGTCGCGCGCCGCCATCGGCGTCGTGCCGCAGGAGCTGAACCTCGACGCCTTCTTCACGCCCGCCCAGGCGCTCGACGTCCAGGCCGGGCTATATGGCGTGCCGAAAGCGCAGCGGCGGACCATGGAGATCCTGCGCCGCGTCGGGCTCGACGACAAGGCCGACGCCTATTCCCGCTCGCTCTCGGGCGGCATGCGGAGGCGCCTTCTGGTCGCCAAGGCGATGGTGCACAGCCCCCCGGTGCTGGTGCTGGACGAGCCGACCGCCGGCGTCGACATCGAGCTCCGCCAGATGCTGTGGGACTATGTGCGCGAGCTGAACGAGGCCGGCACGACGATCATCCTGACAACGCACTACCTGGAAGAGGCCGAGACGATGTGCGGGCGGATCGCCATCGTCGATCACGGCGACATCGTCGCCTGCGACGACACATCGGCCCTGCTCGGCCGGCTGGACGACAAGACGCTGGTGCTGCGTCTGGCCCGGCCCGTCGAGCACCCGCCAGCCGTGGACGGCGCGAGGGCCTCGTTGCGCGAACCGACGCTGCTGGCGCTCAGCTATTCGCGCTCGGCGACCTCGGCGCCGCGGCTGATCGCCGAGGTTCAGGAGCTGGGGCTGGAGATCGCCGACATCACGACCGAGGAGCCGCATCTGGAGGAGGTCTTCCTGGCATTGACGCGCAAGCCCAACCCGGCCGCCGGCGAGGCGCGATCCCGTTGAGGCCATCCCGTTGACATCCCGCGCAGCGGGCCGGAGACCGGCGAGACCGAGGGAGGTGCCCGATGAGCAATGCCTATGACGACGCCAACATCTTCGCCAGGATCCTGCGCGGCGAGATCCCGAACGACACGGTGCTGGAGACCGAGCACACGCTCGCCTTCAGGGACATCCGCCCGCAGGCGCCGGTGCACGTGCTGGTGATCCCAAAGGGCAAGTACGTCGACCTCGACCACTTCGCCGCCGAGGCGAGCGATGCCGAGGTCGTCGATTTCACGCGCGTCGTCGGCCGGGTCTGCCGTGAGACGGGCGCCGCCGGGGCGGCCGGCGGCGAGGGCTTCCGGGCAATCAGCAATGCCGGGCGGCACGGCGTGCAGGAGGTGCCGCACTTTCACCTGCACGTCCTCGGCGGCCGCGCCCTCGGCCGGATGCTGGAGCGCGCCGGGGACTGATTGTACCGCCCGCCCTACGTCGCGGGTCCGATCCGGCCGCGGTTGGCGCCCACCTGTCCGCGGTGCAGCAGCACGTGGTCGAGCAGGACGCAGGCCATCATCGCCTCGCCCACGGGCACGGCGCGGATGCCGACGCAGGGGTCGTGCCGGCCTTTGGTCACGATTTCCGTCTCGTTGCCATTGCGGTCGATGGTGCGCCGCGGCGTCAGGATCGAGCTGGTCGGCTTGACGGCGAAGCGCGCGACGACGTCCTGGCCGGACGAGATGCCGCCGAGGATGCCGCCGGCATGGTTCGACAGGAACCGCGGGCCGTCATTGCCCCAGCGGATCTCGTCGGCGTTGTCGATGCCGGTCAGCGTCGCGGCGGCGAAGCCGTCGCCGATCTCGACGCCCTTGACGGCATTGATCGACATGCATGCCGTGGCGAGGTCGCTGTCGAGCTTGCCATAGACCGGCGCGCCGAGACCGGCCGGCACGCCCGAGGCGACCAGCTCGACGACGGCGCCGACCGAGTTGCCCGACTTGCGGAGTTCGTCGAGATAGCCGGCCCAATCGGCCGCGGCCGCCGGGTCCGGCGTCCAGAACGGGTTGCGCGCGACCTCGTCCCACTCCCAGTTCGCCCGGTCGATGGCGCGCGGCCCCATCTGCACCATCGCGCCGCGGATCGTCAGGCCGGGGACCAGTTCGGCAAGCGCCGCGCGCGCCACGCCGCCCGCAGCGACGCGCGCCGCGGTCTCCCGAGCGGACGACCGCCCGCCGCCGCGATAATCGCGGATGCCGTACTTGACCCAGTAGGTCAGGTCGGCGTGGCCGGGGCGGAACTTCTCGGCGATCTCGGAATAGTCCTTCGATCGCTGGTCGGTGTTGCGGATCATCAGCTGGATGGGGTGCCCGGTGGTCCGCCCCTCGAAGACGCCGGACAGGATTTCCACCTCGTCCGGCTCGCGGCGCTGGGTCGTGAACCTGGACTGGCCGGGCCGGCGCCGGTCCAGCCAGTGCTGGATCTCCGCCGCCTCCAGCGGCACGCCGGGCGGGCAGCCATCGACCGTCGCGCCGAGCGCCGGCCCGTGGCTCTCGCCCCAGGTCGTCACGCGAAAGAGCCGGCCGAAGCTGTTGCAGGACATCGCGGTCTCCGGAGATCGCGGCGGCGCGCGACCCTTTGCATCCACAAGGAGTGGCATTCATAGGCAGGCGGCGCGCCGAAGGCCAGCGGGGCGCCGTCGCATCTTCTTCTTGGCATCGCCGGGCGAGGTATGAGAGCGTCGGCTCGCCGTGGCCGAGCCGATCCGGCCTCGTCCCTCACGGCCAACAGGAGAGACCCGCAATGTGGAAGACGATTGCAGCGACCCTCGTGGCGAGCGCCGTGCTGGCCGCGCCGGCATCGGCCCAGTCGGAGCGTTTCGCCGACTGGGACTCCAACAACAACGGCTCACTTGAACAGGACGAGTTCAGCGCCGGCCTCGACATCCACGGCACATTCGGCAAGTGGGACACCGACGGTGACAACTCTCTCAGCGCGGACGAGTTCGCGCGTGGGATGTACGGAGCCTATGACGTTAACGGCGACCAGTCGATCGACGAGGACGAGTTCGGCAACATGGGCTTCAGCCTCGACCGCTTCTGAGCGCACGGCAGGCATCGAGGCGTCTGGGAACTGACTGTCGGCAGGTGCTCTGCGGCACCCGCCGCAACGTCCCGCGCCGGCGGGTAGAGCGCCGGGCTCAGGCGCTCTTCTGTTCCTGCCGGTGCTTGATCGGCTGCCAGAGCTTCTTGTTGGTGTAGTACAGCAGGACCGCCAGCACGATGATCATGATCAGGTTGCGGAAGCCGGCCTGCTTACGCTCGACCAGATTCGGCTCGGCCGCCCACATCAAAAAGGCGGCGACGTCCTTCGCCTCCTGCTCGAGCGTCGGCTCGGGCGGGACGTAGTCGCCGGTCTCTTCCGGAGTGCCGCCGGCCGCATTGTATACGGCGTACTCCACGTCGTCGCCATAGAGCGGCTGGGCCATCCGGATCAGCCCGCCGGGGAAGACGTGATTCTCGTAGAGCAGGTTGCCGGCGACCTCCTGGTCTCCGCCCGAATAGCCCTGCAGCAGCGAGGCGATGTATTCCGGGCCGCCCACCCCATGGATGAACTGGTTGACCCCAAGGCCATAGGGACCGTGGAAGCCGGCGCGCGCCTTGGCCATCAGCGTCAGGTCCGGCGCGCCGACCGAGGTGTTGGGCGGGAATTGGTCGGACGGCAGGCACTCTCGGGTCTCGCCCGCCGGCAGGTCCGGGTCGGCGCACTGGTACTGCGCCGCGATCGCCTTGACCTGATCGTCCGGAAGGCCGGGGCCGGTGCTGTCACCAAGCGCTCGGAAAGACAGGTACTGCAGGCCGTGGCAGCCGGAGCAGATGGTGCTGTAGATTTCCACGCCGCGCTGCAACTGGTGTTGGTCGAAGGTGCCGAACGGCCCCTCGAAGCTCCACGCATAGTCGGTGATCTCGGCCTCGGCCTCGGCGGCCAGCGCCGCGCCGGGCAGGACGAGCGCGACGACGAGCGTCGCGGCGAAAAACCTTCCGGCCATCCGGTCCCCCATCACTCGCTCCATCACTCGCCCCGTCATTCGCCCGCCGCCGGCAGCACGCGCGTGCCCCCGGTGTCCGGCGAATAGTGATGGTCGAAGTCTTCCTCGATGGTCCGCGGCTGCGCCAGCGGCTTCTCGGTAAGGCCGAGAACGGGCAGGACGACCAGGAAGTAGACGAACCAGTAGATCGTGCCGATCAGCGACAGCGTCGGGACAAAGCCCTCGGGCTGTTGGCCGCCGCACCACATCAGCACCAGGAAGTCGACCAGGAGCAGCCAGAAAAAGATCTTGAACTGCGGCCGGTACCTGCCCGACCGCACGCGGCTGGTATCGAGCCAGGGCGCCAGCGCCAGCACCACGATCGAGCCGAACATCGCGAGCACGCCGCCAAGCTTGGAGTTGATGAACCAGATGTCGAAGGTGATGGCACGCAGCATGGCATAGAAGGGCAGGAAGTACCATTCGGGCACGATGTGCGCCGGCGTCGACAGCGGATTCGCCGGAATGTAGTTGTCCGGATGACCCAGATAGTTGGGCATGAAGAACACGATCGCGACGAACACGGCGAGGATCACGACGAGGGCGTACAGGTCCTTGATGACGTAGTACGGCCAGAACGGCACGGTGTCCTTCAGCGCCTCCTTCGCCGAGCCGCGGCGCACCTCGACCCCGGTCGGGTTGTTGTTGCCCGTCGTGTGGAAGGCCCAGATGTGCAGCATCGTCAGCCCGAGAATGACGAACGGCAGCAGGTAGTGCAGCGAGAAGAAGCGCGTCAGCGTCGGGTTGGCCACCGAATAGCCGCCCCACAGCCAGGTGACGATCGGCTCGCCGACCAGCGGCAGCGCCGAGAACAGGTTGGTGATGACGGTGGCGCCCCAGAAGGACATCTGACCCCAGGGCAGCACATAGCCCATGAAGGCCGTCGCCATCATGGCGAGATAGATCAGGATGCCGATGATCCAGGTGATCTCGCGCGGCTCCTTGTACGATCCGTAATACAGCGTCCGGAAGATGTGCGCATAGACCGCGACGAAGAACAGCGAGGCGCCGTTGGCGTGCATGTAGCGCAGCAACCACCCGGCGTTGACGTCGCGCATGATGTGCTCGACCGAGGCGAAGGCAAAATCGACGTGCGGGACATAGTGCATGACGAGGACGATGCCGGTGGCGATCCCCCACCCGGGTGAGCGGTTCATGGCCCGATGAATCGTCGTTGGCGTTTTTTCGTTTTCCCACAGCCGCTCAAGCTCGTCTTCATCGAGATAGGCTGCGGTCAAATTGGCTTGAGCGTCCAGATCAACGGCCACAACGGAACGGCCAAGTTCAGAAAACATCCAAGCCAGGTGATACGCGAGGGATGTTTTCCCGACACCGCCTTTATTGTTAAAAAAAGTTAATACCTGAACACTCATGGGCGCCTCCTGAACTGTAGCAAGCACGGCCATCGATTCAATTTCTAATTCTAATCTCGGGATTGCCATTTTTTTTCATTTCCGCCCTTGCGGTCTGGATGCCGATGCCGAATCTCTGTACAAAACCCATGACCTTCATTGCATCTGCAAGATTCGGGTTGCGATAATCGGTAATACCGGGGGCGTCCGAAGTTTTCCCGGGTGACGACACCGAATGGTCCTCCCGGATTAATGATTTCGATACGGTCGTCAAACCAATGGACGCGGACAGGAGCGTTGGTGTTTTCGTACGTGCGGTGCATGACCGCATTGCGAATCAACTGCTGAAGCGCCACGCGTGGATAGGGCATGGTGTGTACTTCTCGATCGGTTGTTGTGATGTCCACTTCCCTGCGGTTATGCGCATCGATCTTTTCGTCTATACGACGCAAGACCTGGCCAAGTGCACCGTCGATAGGCGCCTCATCTTGGATTGGATCAGCCATTTCTGTCAAGAATAATGGAAGAGTCTACCTTGGTCAGGAAATAGCACTTATGCTTCGCTTCAGGGTATAAGCAAAGCATCCATGAGTAGAGGAGACTACGAATTGAAGAATATTTAATTTTACATACAAATTATTGAATGATAATGATATCAAGCGATTTTTCTATATGAAGGGATGGTTTTTGGGTCGGACGTTGGGAAAACCAGCAACCGGAATAGTATTTTAGCAAGGGCCATCGCCGCTGTCTGCGTTGTTTTTTTCTGGTCGGGCCGGATCGTCGTCAGTCGAATCGGTGTGACCCACCACCTGACCGTTTACGATGTCACCGGGCTTCGGTTCAGTATCGGGGCTCTACTGGGTCCTTGGGGGATAGGTCCCGAAAGGGTTTCAAAAAAAGCAGCCACCATGGGAATCTGCAGAATTTGCCGGAAAAAACCATCGCGATGGAGGCATGATAAGACATTGATAACAGGAAAACCCGCAGTATTACGATATAATAACAGCATGATACCGAGGAGACTTTAGGAAATCTGAAATGATCCAACGTAGAGCGAATCGTTCATTTTTGAGCTATATTGATCTTTCTATGCAATATTATGCGGCTCATGGATATTCTAAACCCTATCAATGGATTTATCATCAAAATGTCCCCTTCGCCAAACTGGAAAAGCCTCTCTCCGAATGCAGAGTCGCTTTGCTGACAACGACAGATCTCGAAAAGCTGCCAGGAGAAAGCTTACAAAAAAGGCACTTATCGAGAAAAGTGTATGCCCAGCCTGTAGATGATGCACCTGAGCATTTCTATACTCAGGATTTACAATGGGATCAGGAATCAACCCACACCAATGATAATGATAGCTTTATGCCGCTGAATCGACTTGCTGAATGTGCAGCTATCGGTAAAATCGGGTCAGCTTCGCCAAGATTTTACGGGGTGATGACCGATTATAGTCAAGGTAAAACATCAAAAAAATCTGCTCCTCAGGTTCTTGGTTTTTGTAAAGAGGATGGCGTTGATGCCCTAATTCTTCCTGCCCTTTGACCTGTCTGTCACCAGACCGTGAGTCTGGTAGCCAGGCATCTTGAAGAAAATAAAATTCCCACTGTTGTTGTTGGCTCTGCTCGGGATGTCGTTGAGGAGTGCGGGGTGGCTCGTTTCCTTTTTACGGACTTTCCTCTGGGAAACCCTTTTGGCAAACCCTGGGATAAAAAGATGCAGGGTTCCATCATGGACATGGCTCTTGAACCGTTACAATTTGCATGGCAGCCGCGAACAACGGTACAGACACCTTTTATCTGGTCTGAAGATGAGGCATGGCGCAAGGTTTTCATGCATGTCTCGGAGGAACAGCGAGAAGCGTATAAAAAGGCGGGCGAAGTCCGCCGTGCTGAGCAAGCAAAAGTCAAAAAAAACTCAAACGGGCAGATGATTTTTGATCTTTTTTATAAAATCGGCAGCTTCCTTGCCGCTGACCGTTTGGCCTTTACGAAGTTTGCCGAGCAGGTACTCGCGGGTCTCATCGATGAAATAAAGAATGGGGCGCAATGCCTTTTTACCGCGGTATTTGGTATTATGCCCTTTGCGACC
>CAVUWP010000005.1:0-49871 GCA_963745085.1 uncultured Alphaproteobacteria bacterium
GCCAGCTCCGGTCGGCGCGATGGGACTGTCAGGAATTTCGTGTGCGGGCGGGCGGTTGAACATCGTCAGGCCATGGCCTCGTGTGAAGCGCTCGCCGAAGAGGACGGCGAACTGGGCCTTGGCCATGCCCACTCACGCGGCGGCATTTTCCACTCCTTCTCGGATCGGTTCAAGACCAGGAAGAGCAGCTTCATCGCGGCCTCGTCGGTCGGGAAAATGGCCCCTGGCCCGGACCGCCCGGCGCAGCTTGGAGTTCAGCGCCTCAATGGCGTTCGTGGTGTAGAGGATTCGGCGGACGTCGGCGGGGAAGGCATAGAACGGGATGACCTCGCCCCAGGCGCGCCGCCAGCTCTGGCCGATCGCCGGGTATTTCCGGCCCCAGGCGCCGTCCTCGAAAGCGGTCAGGGCCGCCTCGCCGGCGGCGGCGTCGACCGCCCGGTAGATGCCCTTCAGCGCGGCCGCGACGGTCTTGCGGTCCTTGTAGGAGACGAAATCGAGGCTGTGGCGCAGCAGATGGACAATGCAGGTCTGGACCGTGGCCTCGGGAAAGACGGCGATGGATCGCCTCGGGAAAGCCCTTCAGCCCGTCGACGACGGCGAGCAGGACGTCCTCGACGCCGCGGTTCCTGAGTTCGTTCATGACCCGCAGCCAGAACTTGGCGCCTTCGTTCTGCTCGAGCCAGAGGCCGAGGATCTCCTTGGTGCCGTCGGCGCGCACGCCGAGCGCGATATGGACGGCCTTGTTGCGGACCAGCCCTTCGTCGCGGATCTTGACCCGCAGGGCATCGAAGAAGACCAGCGGGTAGACCGGCTCGAGCGGCCGGGCCTGCCAGGCGGCGACCTCCTCCAGCACCGCGTCCGTCACCGCGCTGATCAGGTCCGGCGAGACGTCGATGCCGTAGAGGTCGCGCAGATGCCCGACGATCTCGCGCGTGCTCATGCCGCGCGCATACATCGAGATGATCTTCTCGTCGAAGCCGGGAAACCGCCGCTGGTACTTGGCGATCAGCTGCGGGTCGAAGCTCGCCTGGCGGTCCCGCGGGATCTCGAGCTCGAGCTTGCCCGTGTCGGTCGTCACCGTCTTCCGGCCGTAGCCGTTGCGGCGTGTTGCCGGCCCCGCCTGCGCCGGCCAGATGATGGTCCATCTCGGCGTTCAGCGCCCGCTCGGCCAGCGCCTTCTTCAGCTCGTCGAGCAGGCCGTTCGGCATCGAACGCCGTCTTCGGATCGGCGCCGGCCAGCAGCTGGTCCAGCAGGGCGTCAGGGATCTTCGAGCAGCCTTGCGTCGGGCCATGGGAGATCTCCTTCATTCCCATTATGCCCGCCCGCACACGAAATTCCTGACAGTCCCTCGTGCGGTGGCGGGCTGCAGGCGTGTGGGACCGTATCCTCGAGGCGATCTCGCAAGCCTACGACGGCGACATCGTCATGATCGACAGCTCCTGCGTCCGCGTCCACCAGCACGGCGCGAGCGGAAAAAAGGGGGCGCGGACGATGGCTGCATGGGACGCTCCCGCGGCGGGCTGACGACGAAGATCCACGCGCTCGTCGATGCCGAGGGCCGGCCGGTGCGCCTCGCGCTGACCGCCGGACAGGCCGGCGATGCGCCCGCCGCCGAAGGTCTGCTGGCGGACCTCGCGCCCGGCGCCACGCTCATCGCCGACCGCGCCTATGATACGAACGCCATCCGGGCCTTCGCCGCCGATCGCGGCGCCTGGGCCAACATCCCGCCCCGCTCGATCCGCAAGGACGCGTTCAGCTTCAGCGGCTGGGTCTACCGGCAGCGCAACCTGGTGGAACGCTTCTTCAACCGCATCAAGAACTACCGCGGGCTCGCGACCCGCTACGACCGCCGCCCGGACAACTTCCTCGCCGCTCTCAAGCTCGCCGCAATCCGCATCTGGCTTGCCGCGTATTGAGTCCGCGTCCTAGGCCCCCAGCCGCGGCCGGCCCGAGGCGGTGACCCGGGCCGTGCCCTCGACGAAGACGGTCTGGCCCTCGACGGTCGCCACCGTCTCCTCCCACTCTTCCGCCATCTCCACCTCGACGGCCCCGGCGGCGCGCGCCTCGGCCCGCGCCGCCTCGGCGAGCGCCGCGAGCGCGCCCGCGCGCGCCAGGCCGGCGCTGCGAAAGTCGCGCACGCCCTCGGGCAGGTGCGCGCGAAAGGCGCCGGGCCGGGGCTCGGTCACCGTCGCCATGCGCGTGATGCGGACACGGCCGACGACCGCGCCTATGGCGTTGGCGACGTCGGCGTCCGGCGGCACGACGGCGCGGCTGCCGAGCAGGGCGGCGATCTCGGGATAGTAGATCGGCGCCGCGGCACCGAGGCCGATCAGCGGCAGCGCCAGGCCGATGTCGACCCGCGCGACGCCCCGGTGCCCGTCCAGCGCAGCCTGCGCCAGCGGCCCCCGCGCGCCGTCGCCTCGCAGCCCGTCGCGCACCAGCGCGGCCTCCAGGATCAGCTCGGCCGAGCGGCGCACCAGGCTGCGGTGGACCAGCCCGGCGAACGCCTCCGGCGTCCGGGCCACCGGCCGCCCCGCGGCGTCGCGCCGCCGCGCCATCAGCGTTGCCGCCAGGACCGCCGCGGCGCGGTCCCAGCCCTCCTGCAGCCCGAGGACATGCGCCGCGTCGGATGGCGTGAAACCGCCCACCCGCACCAGCCCGCGCGCCACCAGCCGCCCCAGCGCCGTCTCATCCGCCCGGCTGCGCAGCAGCGCGTCCGCCGCGACGGGCCCGGCCCCGAGCGCGTCGAGCAGCGCCAGCTCCGCCCCGCGCAGATCGGCGCGCAGGTCGGCGCGCCGCCGGGCCTGCCGGTCGGCCGGACCGCGCAGCAGGAAGCGCGCGTCGTGCAGCCGCGGCGCCGGCGACCGCAGCTGGCGCTCCAGCGCCTCGCGGACGAGGCCCGCATGCTCGGTCGCGACCAGGCTGACCGGCACCAGCCTGCGCGGGCCGAGGATCAGCCGCGGCTCCGGGCTGCGCTCGTCGATGGCGACCTCGCTGTCGCCGCCGAGGCCATGCGTCGCCATGTCGACCGCCTCGACCATGGTCTGGTGGCCGCCGACCCGCGCTCCCTCGGCGCTCAGCGCCGGCCGCGCGCCGCCGATGACGCCGATGTCCGTCGTCGTGCCGCCGATGTCCGAGACGACCGCGTCGGCCAGCCCGGTCAGGTGCGCGGCGCCGACCAGGCTGGCGGCCGGCCCGCTGAGGATCGTCTCGATCGGCCGGGTGCGGGCGAAATCGGCCGCGACCAGCGAGCCGTCGCCGCGCACCAGCATCAGCGGCGCGCCGATTCCGCGTAGCACCAGAATGGCCTGCGTGGCCGAGATGAGATCGGCGATCATGGCCGTCAGCCGGCCGTTCAGCGCCGCCGTGACGGCGCGGCGCGGCGCGTTCAGCGCGGCCGACAGGTCGTGCCCGCAGGTGACCGGAAGGCCGGTCAGCCCGGCGACAATGCCGCGCGCGGCGATCTCGTCCTCCGGGTTGCGCGTGCCGAACCAGGCGACGACGGCAAAGGCGTCGACGGCCGGCGCATGCGTCCGGACGGCGCTCGGCGAGCCGCTCGCGGTCCAGCGGCGCCTGCCGCGCGCCCATCGCGTCGTGGCCGCCGGCGACGAAGGCGACCGGGTCGCGGCCCAGCGTCTCGGCCAGCCCGGCGCGGGCCAGTGATGCGTCGTCGAAGCCGATCAGGATCAGGCAGACGCGCCCGCCCCGCCCCTCGACCAGCGCGTTCGTCGCCAGCGTCGTCGACAGCGCCACCAGCGCGATCGGCCCGCCCGGCGCCCGCGCCAGCACGGCGTCGATCGCGCCTGCGATGCCGACCGAAAGGTCGTGGTGCGTCGTCAGCGCCTTGGCCTTGGCGACGATGCCGGACGCGCCGGGCCCGGCCGCGTCCTCGTCATGGAGCACCGCGTCCGTATAGGTGCCGCCCGTGTCGATGCCGAGCAGGATCGCCATGCCGCCCCCGCCTGGAGGCGCCCTGATGCGCGGCGCCGCCCGGCGCGTCAAGCCGGCGGGGCCGAGAACAGCGTCCGACGGAATGCGCGCGTATGGCACGCGTATGGCATCCGCTCCGGCAAACCGGAGGGTTCACGCGCGACGGCGCCTTGCATTAGGCTGCCCCACGACGCGCGAGTGGTGGCCATGCTGAACGACCCTTCCTGCCTCGACCGCTTCGGCGTGATGCTCGCCGGGGTCGGCGCTGCCGCGGCGGTCGGCGCGGCGGGGCCGGTCGGGCTGATCGGCGGCGTCGCCATCGCCGCCGGGGCGATCCAGCTCGGCTGCGGCGGGCTCGGCCTGCTGCTCGAGCGGCTGCGCGGGCGGCGGAGCGACGCGCCGGCCGTGATCGAGCGCCACATGCTGGCGCTGAAGCGCGACTGGCAGGAGTGGTCCGGCATCTCTGCGATGCGCGACCCGCAGGCGCAGCGGCGTGCAGTCGAATGCTTCGAGGCGTACTTCGCCGAGGCGCGCACCGGGATTGCTGCCGCGCGGCGACGCGATCATGGAGCGCGGCCGCGACCCGCTGGCCGTCGCGGCCGCCATGCTGGACCACGCGGCGAGAGCGCAGCCGGGCTGCTATGCCGACATGCCCTGCAAACGCGCTGGCCCGCAGCTTTTTCCGCAACGTGACCGAGCACGCGCTGGCTCGGCTGTTCGCCGACCCGGATTTCGCGCGCTTGGTCGAGCCGGCGTTCCAGGAGGCGGTGGTCTCGGCGCTGTCGCGGATCGAGAACATGGTCGCCGATCTGTGGCAGAACCAGCAGGCCATGCCGCTGCTGACGGCGCAAAAGCTCGCCCAGCGGTTCGGGGCCGAAGCCGACCTGTTCCTCGACCCGGGGCGGATCGCGCCGTTCCTGGAGACCAAGGCAAACGAATACGCCGAGCTGAAGGCCCGGCTGGACGCGCCGACCAACGAGGACGATCCCGGCGTCCAGCGACTGCGGCACGCGGCGCGCCTGCTGATCGACGAGGGCGCCTTCGACGAGGCCGACGCCAGGCTGGCCGAGGCCGAGGCGCTGGACGAGGCGATGGAGCGCGAGGAGGAAGAGCGGCTGGCGCGCCGCAAGCAGTCGCGGGCCCGCAGCCGGGCCGAGCGCGGCGACCTCGCGCGGATGAGGACCAGCTATCGCGAGGCGGGCGAGCATTACGCGGCCGCGGCAAACATCGTCGTGGCGGACACGGCAGCGGCGTGGGCCCATCAGCTTCGCCGCGCCGGTGCCCTCTGGCGACCTCGGACGCGAGTTCGGCGACAACGCCGCGCTGGCCGAGGCGATCGCGCTCTACCGCGACACCGTGCTGCCTCTGGCACCGCGCGTCGAGCGGCGGGACGACTGGGCGACGACGCAGAACAACCTCGGCAACGCGCTCACGACGCTCGGCGAGCGGGAGAGCGGCACGGCGCGGCTGGAGGAGGCCGTCGCCGCCTATCGCGCCGCGCTGGAGGAGTGGACGCGCGAGCGCGTGCCGCTGGACTGGGCGGGGACGCAGAACAATCTCGGCGCCGCGCTCGCAGACGCTCGGCGAGCGGGAGAGCGGCACGGCGCGGCTGGAGGAGGCGGTCGCCGCCTATCGCGCGGCGCTGGAGGAGCGGACGCGCGAGCGCGTGCCGCTCGACTGGGCGATGACGCAGAACAATCTCGGCACCGCGCTCCGGACGCTCGGCGAGCGGGAGAGCGGCACGGCGCGGCTGGAGGAGGCGGTCGCCGCCTATCGCGCGGCGCTGGAGGAGCGGACGCGCGAGCGCGTGCCGCTGGACTGGGCGACGACGCAGAACAATCTCGGCAACGCGCTCCGGACGCTCGGCGAGCGGGAGAGCGGCACGGCGCGGCTGGAGGAGGCCGTCGCCGCCTATCGCGCGGCGCTGGAGGAGTGGACGCGCGAGCGCGTGCCGCTCGACTGGGCGACGACGCAGAACAATCTCGGCACCGCGCTCCAGACGCTCGGCGAGCGGGAGAGCGGCACGGCGCGGCTGGAGGAGGCCGTCGCCGCCTATCGCGCGGCGCTGGAGGAGCGGACGCGCGAGCGCGTGCCGCTGGAATGGGCGTGCGACGCAGTACAACATGGGCTCTGTGGAAATTGCTTTGTTCGACAAGACGGGCGATGCGGCGCATCTGGACCGGGCGGAGGCGCATGTGCGGGCGGCGCTGGAAGTCTTCGAGGCGGGCGGCGCCAGCCAGTACGTGGGCACGGCCGAGGCGCTGTTGCAGGCGATCGCGGCGCGGCGGGTGGGACCGGCAGTATCGGAGTAGGGCGGGTTTTCAACCCGCCGGGCCGCGTGGCGGGCGACCGGATCGGCGGCCGCATGCGGGTTGCGGCGGCGGAATGGCGGGGTGGAACCCCGCCCTACGGGTGCTGGGGCGGAGTACTACATCGCCAAGGGCGAGCGGCTCCGCGTGGACGTTGAAGCGCGGCAGGAGGGCTGGCGGCGCGGCGATGACGTAGGTCGGTCGTGGGGCGGGGTTGCTTCGCGGCGGGGCCTCCGCTTTCGCTGGACCGACCCGAGGCGCACGCGCCGTTAACATTTTTTCACTTTGAAATCAGGCGCTTGACGCGGGTCGCACCGTGGGACCTGTCCAGCGCCGAGCAGGTGTCACTCAGCCACGGCCCTGCCTCACATCTGGCGGGTGGCGGCCTCGCCGACCTGGTCGGTGCCGCGCTCGTCCAGCAGGCGGGTCAGCCAGTCGGGGTCCATCTCGGGGACCGAGGACAGCAGCAGCTCGGTGTAGGGGTGGTGCGGCGGCGCGAACATCTCGTCCTTTGGGCCGGCCTCGACGACGTGGCCGTCCTTCATCACCACCACCTCGTCGGCGATGGCGCGCACGGTGGCGAGGTCGTGCGTGATGAACATGTAGGCCAGGCCGCGCTCGCCCTGCAGGCGGGCGAGCAGCTTCAGGATGCCCTCGGCGACCAGCTGGTCGAGCGCCGAGGTGACCTCGTCGCAGATGATGAAGTCCGGCTCGGCGGCGAGCGCCCGGGCGATGCCGATGCGCTGCTTCTGCCCGCCCGAGAGCTCGCCCGGATAGCGGTGGTGGAACTGAGCCGGGTCGAGCTCGATGTCTTCCAGGATCTGCTCGACGCGCCGGCGCCGGTCGCGGCCCTCAGGCCGAGATAGAACTGCACCGGCCGGCCGATGATGTCGCGATCCGGCGTTTGGGGTTCAGCGCGGTGTCGGCCATCTGGTAGATCATCTGCGCCTGCCGCAGCTGGTCCTTGCTGCGGCGGCGGTAGTCGGCGCGCAGCGGCTGGCCGTTCGCACAGGATGCGCCCCCCGGTCGGCGGCAGCAGGCCGGTGATGACGCGCGCCGCCGTCGACTTGCCCGAGCCCGAACTCGCCGACGACCGCGACGGTCCGCCCCTTGTGGACGTCGAAGCTGACGTCGTGCAGCACCGGCACCCGGCCATAGGCGGCGGTGATGCTGCTCGACGCGGATCACCGGCGTCTCGCCACGGCCCGCCAGCGGCTTCTGCGGCCGCTGGAACGAGCGCACCGCCCAGAGCGACTTGGTGTAGTCCTCCCGCGGCTCGGTCAGCATGGTGCGGGTGTCGGCCTCCTCGACCTCCTCGCCCTTGAGCAGCACCTTGATGCGGTCGGCCATCTGGGCGACGACGGCGAGGTCGTGGGTGATGTAGATCGCCGCGGTGTCGAACTGGGCGACGATGTCGCGGATCGCCGCCAGCACCTCGATCTGCGTCGTCACGTCGAGCGCCGTCGTCGGCTCGTCGAAGATGATCAGGTCGGGCCGGCAGCCCATCGCCATGGCCGTCATGGCGCGCTGCAGCTGGCCGCCCGAGACCTGGTGCGGATAGCGGAAGCCGATCTCCTCCGGGTTCGGCAGGCGCAGCCGGCGGTAGAGCTCGATCGCCGTCGTCCTCGGCCTCGCGGCGCGAAGACATGCCGTGCTGGACCGGCGCCTCGGTGTCTGGTCGATCAGCTTGTGCGCCGGGTTGAAGGTGGCCGCCGCCGACTGCGCGACATAGGCGATGCGCGGGCCGCGCAGGCCGCGCTTTGTCCCGGCCGGGCGCGCACGAGGTCGATGCCGTCGAACTCGACCGCTGCCACCGGAGATGCGCGTGCCGTCGCGCGTGAAGCCCATGGCGGCGAGGCCGATGGTCGACTTGCCGGCGCCCGACTCGCCGATCAGCCCCAGCACCTCGCCCTTGTGCAGGTCGAGGTCGACGCCCTTGACGATCGGGGATCCACGTCTCGTCGGCGCGACCCTCGATGTGCAGGTCGCGGATGCGGACCAGCAATTCGCGGTTGTCGAGGTCCTTGGTCGTCATGCGCTCATTCCTTCAGCGCCTCATTTCTTCAGCCCGCGAGCGGTGCAGCATCCAGTCGACGACGAAGTTGACGCCGACGGTCAGCAGCGCGATCGCCGCCGCCGGCATCAGCGGCGTGATGCCGACAGCAGGTCGAACTGCGCAAACGCGATAAGCGCGCCATCTCGCGCACCATCGAGCCCCAGTCGGCGGTCGGCGGCTGGATGCCGAGGCCGAGGAACGACAGCGCCGCGATCGTCAGGAAGACGAAGCAGAAGCGCAGGCCGAACTCGGCGACGAGCGGCGCCATGGCGTTCGGCAGGATCTCGCGGATGATCAGGTAGGGCAGCCCCTCGCCGCGCAGCTGCGCCGCCTCGACGAAGTCCATGACCACGATGTTATCGCCACGGCCCGGGCCAGGCGGAAGACCCGCGTCGAGTCGAGCACCGCGATGACCAGGATCATGTTGAGCGACGACGGCGCCGAAGATCGTCAGGATCAGCAGCGCGAAGATCAGCTGCGGGATCGCCATCAGCACGTCGACGAGCCGGCTGAGCAGCTGGTCGAGCCAGCCGCCGACGGTCGCCGCGAGGAGCCCCAGCGTGCCGCCGAGCAGGAAGGCCAGCACCGTCGTGACCAGGGCGATGCCGACGGTGTTCCGCGCGCCGTAGATCAGCCGGGTGAGCATGTCGCGGCCGATCTGGTCGGTGCCGAGCGGGTGCCGCCGAGTCGGCGCCGGCGGCAGGTGCTGCGCGAAGATCTCGGCCTCGCCGTGGGGCGCGAGCACGCGCGAAGATCGCGACGGCGACGTAGATCGGGATCACCGCGATGCCGAAGAACGCCGTCAGCGGCGCCTGGCGCATCGGCTTGGCGATGATCTCGGGCATCGTCCGGCGCAGCAGCTCGCGGAACGCCCAGGCCGCCGCGACCGCGCCGGCGAGCACGGCCACCGTCCACAGCAGGAACGTGGCGAACTGGCTCATGCGCGCGTCACCGGCTCATCGCGGGTGCCGCAGCCGCGGGTTCGAGAGGATCGAGAGCATGTCCGCGGTCAGGTTCAGCAGGATGTAGGTCGCCGCGAAGATCAGGCAGCAGGCCTGCACCACCGGGATGTCGCGCTTCGACGACGCGTCGACCATCAGCTGGCCGATGCCCGGGATAGACGAAGACGACCTCGACGACGACGACGCCGATGACCAGATAGGCGAGGTTGAGGGCGACGACGTTGATGATCGGCGCCAGCGCGTTCGGCAGCGCGTGGCGCACGATCAGCGGCCGCGGCGGCACGCCCTTCAGCCGCGCCATCTCGATGTAGGGCGAGGCCAGCAGGTTGATGATCGCCGCGCGCGTCATCCGCATCATGTGCGCCGTGACGACCAGCGTCAGCGTCAGCGCCGGCAGCAGCGCCGCGGTAGAGCCGGTCGCCAGAACGGCATGTCGGGCGAGACGTTGGCGAGCGACGGGAAGCACCGGGAAGAGCACCGCCAGGAACAGGATCAGGAGGTAGGCGACGAAGAATTCGGGCAGCGAAATCGACGTCAGCGTCGAGACGTTGACCGCCCGGTCAAAGAGCGAGTTCCGCCAGAGCGCCGCGCAGGATGCCGAGCGTCAGCGCCAGCGGCACCGCGATGCAGGCCGCGAGCCGCCAGGAACAGCGTGTTGCCGAAGCGCGGCGCGAGTCTGCTCGCGCGAGCGGTCCGCTCGTTGGCCGAGAGCGAGGTGCCGAAATCGCCCTGCAGCGCGCCCGCGCAGCCAGTCGCAGTAGCGGACGTAGCGCCGGCTGGTCGAGGCCGAGCTCGCGCCGGAAGGCGGCGACCGTCTCCTCGGTCGCGCCGACTGGCCGAGGATCTGCTGCGGCGAGGTCGCCGGGCAGCAACTCGACCGCGACGAAGATGATGAGGAGACGACGAACAGGGTCAGAAGACCCAGCGCCGAGGCGCTTGGCGAGCAGAGAGAGGATATCGCGTCTCGCCGCCATCGCCGCCCCCGCAGCGCCGCCCCCCGTCGTGCGGCATCTGCCATATTCTTCGGCCGGTTGCAGCGCGAGCGCAAGGGCGAACTCGGCGGACGGGGTTGGCCGGTCGGCCCGGCCGAGCCCGGTGGCGGATGAGGCAACGAGCCTTGAACGGCCGTCGTGCCGCACGCGCGGATCGACAATGCCGGGCGGAAAGCGGGCAGCCGCTGCGATACCGGTTCGGCCCCGAGCCGCAACAGCGCGGCTCGGTCGTCCGCTGGGAAGCACCGGGTGGCGGCCAGTATGACCATGGGAACTCACGGCGCAATTTGCCCGTTTGCGTGCAAAAAAGAGGAGTGCCCGTGCATGACAGAGGTGATCTTCGGTCGGAAGGCGCGTCCAAGCCACGCGCCTCTCCCTGCTGATCGCCCTGGCTGCGCTCGCCCCGCTCGCCCTCGCCGGTTGCGACGATTATCCAAAGGACATCGCCGGAACGATGCACGAGGTCACGGCAAAGCGGCGTGCTCCACGCCGGCATCGTCGCCGACGGCGCCGGCCGAAGCGGACGAGCGGTCCCTGGCCCGGGAGATGGCCAGGCTGCCGGGGCCGAGGCGAGATGGAACCGGCAGCGCCGAGGTGCTGATGTACCGGCTGGAGGAAGGCGAACTGGATCTGGTCGTGGGCGGGTTCGCGAAGGCCGCTCCTTGGACGGGCGCGTGGCCTTCACCGAGTCGCCGAGAGCGCAATGGCCGCCGGCCAGGCACGAGCCGGTGCTTCGCGCCGCGGTGCGCTCCGGCGAGAACCGATGGCTGATGTTCGTCAGGAAGACAATCGCGGGGAGGCATGAGATGAGGGCGGTCCCGGAGACGATCGAACCCGACCTCAAGCACGCCATCCGCCTGGAATGGTGGACGCTGGCCTGGCAGCTCTCGATCGTCGTCGTCATGTATTCTCGTCATGGGGTCCAGCCAGGCGATGAAATCGGCCTGGATGGAGGATCTGCTCGGCCTGGTGCCGGCGGGCGTGTTTCTGCGTCGCGGTGCATTTCGAACGCAAATCCCCGAGCCGGAAATTTCCGTTCGGCTTCCAGCGGGTGAACAGCCTCGCCTTCCTTGCGTCGTCGAGCGTGCTCGCCGTTCATGGGGCTGTATCTCATCTACGATTCCGGCACCAAGCTCATCGCGATGGAGCACCCGACGCTGGGCCCGATCCAGCTGTTCGGCCAGACGATCTGGATCGGCTGGCTGATGATCGCGGCGCTCGCCTACTCGATCGTGCCGCCGGTGGTTCTCGGGCGGCTGAAGCAGCCCGTCGCCAAGCGGCTCAGGACAAGGTGCTGCACACCGACGCGCTGATGCAGAAGGCCGACTGGATGACCGGTCGTCGCGGGCATCTTCGGCATCATCGGCGTCGGCTTCGGCCTTTGGTGGGCGGACTCCGCCGCGGCCCTGCTGATCGCCTTCGACATCGTCCATGACGGTTTCCGCGCCGCGCGGGTCGCCATGGCGGAGCTCATCGACGGAATGCCGCGCGAGCTGGGCGGCAGCGCCGTGGCCGACGGAGGCGCATGAGCTGCGAGAAGAGCCTGGCGCGGAGCATTTCCCGGGCGCCGATGTCAGGCTGCGCGAAACGGGCCGCTACATCGTCGCGGAAGTCCATGGAGCGCGGGCACCCTCCGGCGACATCGACCTGAGCGATTACTGGACAGGCGATCCCGAGCACGAATGGCGGTTCGCCGAGCTGTCATTCGCGCCTTCGCAGAAGCGAGGGTGATGAAAGGCCATAGCCTCCAGGCGACGCACCGCCCGACGGTCGTGCGGCGCGTCCTCCAGATGGGTCCGGCCATTCGTTGCTGAAATCGGCGCTGTCCGAACGTCGACCCCGGGCCGGAAGCTGCCGGCCTCCCATGGACGGGTTCGTCTGCAACCCGTGCCGCCCACCGCAGCCGCTTCGCCGTCGCATGGCTTGACGTGCGCTCGGCCGGGGCCGAGTAATCGCCGGGCGCGGCACAGCGCGGGTGCAAAGGCAGGGAGGGATGGAAATGGTCGAGGTTCGCAACGTTCTGAAGGAAAAGCTGGACGCCGGCGGGCTGGCCATCGGCGCGGGCTTGCGCGGGCGCTCGGTCGAGATCGGCAAGGCGATGAAGACGGCCGGCTTCGACTGGCTGTTCATCGACATGGAGCACACGGCGATCGGCATCGACCATGCAACCGACATCGCGGTCGCGGCGCAGGATGCCGGCATCACGCCCATGGTGCGCGTGCCGGGCTTCGAGCACCACCACGCGACGCGCGTGCTCGACGGCGGCGCGCAGGGCATCGTCGTGCCGCATGTCGACGACGTCGAGACGGCGCGGCGCATGGTGAGGAACGTCCGCTATCCGCCGCTCGGCAAGCGGTCGATGTACGGCGCGCTGCCGCAGGTCGATTTCGCGGCGCATCCGCAGGGCGAGCTGATGGAGGCGCTGAACCGCGCCACCTTCCTGGTGCTGATGATCGAGAGCCCGGAGGGCGCCGACGCTGCCGACGAGATCGCCGCCGTGGACGGCGTCGACGCGCTGCTGATCGGCACCTCGGACCTGACGGCCGAGCTCGGCATTCCGGGCCAGCTCGACCACCCGAAGGTCGTCGAGGTCTACAAAAAGGTGCTGGCGGCCTGCAAGAAGCACGGCAAGCACCCGGGCATGGGCGGCGTCTACAGCGCGCCGCAGATGAAGCAGTACGTCGAGATGGGCATGCGCCTGATCCTGGCCGGCTCCGATTTCAGCTTCATGATGGCCGGGGCCAGGGCACAGGCGGCGGCGGTGCGCGCGCTGCTCTGATGCGCGATTTCCTGCGGCCGCGCACAGCCGACCAGCGTTTCCCCTCGATCGCCGCAATGGAGCGCGCGGCGAGGGGGCGCATCCCCGGATTCGCGCACGACTACATGGCCGGCGGCATCGGCCGCGAGGACGGGGTGGCGCGCAACCGGTCCGAGCTCGACGGCGTGCGCCTGGTGCCGCGCTACCTGGCCGAGCTGCCGGCGCCGGACACGGGCACGACCATCCTCGGCCAGAAGCTCGCCGCGCCCTTCGGAGCGGCGCCGGTCGGGCTGACCGGGCTGATGTGGCCGGATGCGCCGAAGCACATCGCGCGCGCGGCGGCGGCGGCGAACCTGCCGGTCGGCTTGTCCACCTACGCCACGGCCTCGATCGAGGAGGTCGGCGCCATCGCCGGACGGCTGATGTGGTTCCAGCTCTACCCCCTGCGCGACGAGGCGATCGAGCAGGACCTGCTGGCCCGCTTTGCCGCCGTCGGCGGCGAGGTTCTGGTCGTCACCGTCGACGTCCCCGGCCCGACGCGGCGCGAGCGCGACATCGCCAACGGCCTCAGCATGCCGCCGCGGCGCGACTGGCGCACCTGGATGCAATGCGCGCTGCGGCCCGGCTGGGCGCTGGAGACGCTGCGCGCCGGCGTGCCCGAGTTCCGCAACGTCACCCGCTATGCGCCGGCCGGCGCGGACGCGACGACGGCGCTCGAGTTCCTGGGCGGCATCATGGCGGCGCATGTCTCGCCGGACCGGCTCCGCCGCTATCGCGACCTCTGGAAGGGCAAGCTGGTCGTCAAGGGCGTGCTCGACATCCGCGACGCGCGGGTGGCGCAGGACTGCGGCGCCGACGCCATCGTCGTCTCGAACCATGGCGGGCGCCAGCTCGACGCCGCGCCGACCGCGCCCGAGGTGCTGCCGGCGATCGCGCAGGCGGTCGGCGGGCGCATGGCCCTGCTGGCCGATGGCGGCGCGCGGTCCGGGCTCGACATCGCCCGCCTGCTGGCCAAGGGGGCGGAGTTCGTGCTGCTCGGCCGCGCCATGGCGTTCTCGGTGGCGGCGATGGGGCCGACGGGGCCGGCGCATGCGCTGCACATCCTGCAGGAGGAGCTTCGCGGCACGCTGGTCCAGCTCGGCTGCGCCGACCACCGCGAGCTTGCCGGCTTCCTGCAAGCGTGATCGGTCGGCCGCGAGATCAGTCCAGGACCTCGAAGTCGATCAGCAGCGTGCGCTGCAGGAAGGTGAAGTTGTCGTCCGAGACGATCGTGAGGCGCAGCGTGTCCCCGTCCTGCCACAGGGCGATCGCCTCCATGTTGTCGATGCCGCTGCCGCTCTCGAAAGCCGCCAGCGTCTTGCGCGTCTGGGGCAGGGGAAAGCCGTCAGGGCCGAGCCGATAGCGCTCGATCCGGATCGAGAAACCGGTCAGCAGCGAGAAGTCGCGGCGGAGCAGGTAGAGGCTGCCGTCCGGCCCGAGATCCGCGCCGGTGACGAAATGCGGCCCCGACTGCGGCAGCGCGCCGGCCACGATGCCCTCCCCGCCCAGCAGGAAGACCGGGAACGCGCCGCCTTGTGGCTCCTCGCCGATGGCGATCAGGCGCCCGTCCGGCAGCGTCGCCAGCGCCTCCATGCCTTCGTTGTGGCCGAGGCGCTCGAACTGGCGTTCGCGTATCGTCCTTGCCGGCCGCATCCCCTCCAGGATCACGACCCGGTGGTCGCCCTCGAACGCCACGGCCAGGCCGTCGCCGGCGCGCGCCAGCGCCTCGGCGTCGGTGCCGCCCCCGTCCAGTCGGTCGCCGCCCTCGTCGAGCAACGGCACGATCGTGCCGCCGACGGGACGCAGGCCGTCCTGATCGTCGACGAGAGGGCTCCGCAGCAGCCAGCCATGATCGGAAACGGCGAGAAGCTCGCCCTTCTCGATCAGCATGCCCGACAGCCCGCCGAACGCCGGGTGATTTGCGCTCAACTCGACGGCGCCGCGCAGGCGCAGCCCGCGCAGCTTGGCCGGCACGATCTCGACCGGCGTCGCGGCGATCTCCAGCACGCCCGGAAAGTCGGGCCGGGCGTCCTGCAGGGCGCAGCCGATGCCGAGCGCCGCCGCCGCCGCCGCGACCGCCGCCGTGCCGGCGCCGAGTCTCATCGGGGCGGCCTCATCGGGCGAGAACGGCGGCGCAGGCCGGAGGCAGGTCGTCCAGGGTCAGCTCGCGCCGCGGCGGGGTCGCCGGGCCGGGCTTCGGGTGCAGCGCCTCGTCCGAGAACCACCAGGCGAGCGACGCGTCGCAGCCGTCGCCGGGCGGCACCGGGTCCTGCGCGATGCACCCCGCGGCGCCCGCCGGGCAGTTCAGCCGCACGTGAAAGTGCTCGTCGTGGCCCCACCACGGGCGGATCTTGCCCAGCCAACCGCGCGCCGCGCCCGGCGGCTCGGCGTTGCAGAGCTCGCGCTTGATCGCGGCGTTGACGAAGACGCGCGCCACCGCCGGATCGCTGGCCGCCGCCCGCAGCAGCGCATGGTGCGCCGCGGTCCAGCCGCCGTTGACCGAACGGCGGTCGGCGGTGACCAGGCTGGGGCTGCCGATCCGCTCGCGCTCGGCGCCGGTCAGCGGCCGCGCCTGCGGCCGCAGCAGCCAGATGTCGACGTCCAGCCCGATCTGGTGCGAGCGGTGGCCGGACCGCATCGGCCCGCCGCGCGGCTGGCTGATATCGCCGACATAGAGCCCCGGCCAGCCGATCGCCCGCGCCTGCGCGCCCAGCCGCTCGATGAAGGCGATGACGTTCGGGTGGCCCCAGTTCCGGTTGCGCCCGAGCCGCATCGCCTGCCAACCGGGCCCCGTCTCCGGCAGCTGCGCCGCACCGGCGAGACAGCCCTTGGCATAGCTCCCGAGCGGCGCCGGCGCCATGTCGGCCGGCATGTGCCTGGCGCCGAACAGGTCCTTGGCGGGCTCTGCGGCCGAGGCGGCAGTGCCGGCCCCGATCCCGGCCGCGGCGGCAAGGAAGGCGGCCAGAGCAGCGGCGCCGGCGAACGGAATGCGAAGCGGCATCGGACCTCCGGTGGCAGGGAAACGCGATTATGCCGCGACGCCCGAGCTTTCGGAACCCCGCTCCCGTAGGCGCGGCCGATCCGCCGGGCGACGGACGCCCATCCTGAACGCCGCGCCGCGTTAACGAAGCGTTACGCGAGAAAGCCTGCGACGCCGATCGGCAATGGATCGCGAACGGACCGCCTATCCCGCCGCGCGCCATCGGATGCTGCCGGCCGAATACCCGGCCGGCGGTCGCTCACTTGTTCATGCGGTTCTCGACCAGGTCGTCCACCACCGCCGGCTCGGCCAGCGTCGATGTATCGCCGAGCGCGCCATAGTCGTTCTCGGCGATCTTGCGCAGGATGCGGCGCATGATCTTGCCGGACCGGGTCTTCGGCAGGCCGGGCGCCCACTGGATCAGGTCGGGGCTGGCGATCGGGCCGATCTCCTGGCGCACCCAGTCGCGCAGCTCCTTGCGCAGCGCCTCGGTCGGCTCCTCGCCGGCCATCAGCGTCACATAGCAATAGATGCCCTGGCCCTTCATGTCGTGCGGATAGCCGACGACCGCCGCCTCCGAGATCTTGGGGTGCGCGACCAGCGCCGATTCGATCTCTGCCGTCCCCAGCCGGTGGCCCGAGACGTTCAGCACGTCGTCGACTCGCCCCGTGATCCAGTAATAGCCGTCGGCGTCGCGCCGGCAGCCATCGCCGGTGAAGTAGTGCCCCTTGTACTGCTGGAAATAGGTGTCCATGAAGCGCTGGTGGTCGCCATAGACCGTGCGCATCTGGCCGGGCCAGCTGTCCTTGATGCAGAGGACGCCGCTGGCCTCGGTCGCCGTGATCTCCTTGCCGCTCTCGGCGTCCAGGACGGCCGGCTGCACGCCGAAGAAGGGCAGGGTGGCCGACCCCGGCTTCATCGCGATCGCGCCCGGCAGCGAGGTGATCATGTGCCCGCCCGTCTCGGTCTGCCACCAGGTGTCGACGATCGGCACCTTCCCCTTGCCGACGACGCGGTGGTACCATTCCCACGCCTCCGGGTTGATCGGCTCGCCGACCGTGCCCAGCACCTTCAGCGCCGAGAGGTCGGCGCCCCGGACGAACTTCTCGCCCTGGCCCATCAGCGCGCGGATCGCCGTCGGCGCCGTGTAGAACTGGTTCACGCCATGCTTCTCGCAGACCTGCCAGAAGCGACTGGCGTCGGGGTATGTCGGCACCCCCTCGAACATCAGCGTCACAGCCCCGTTCGCCAGCGGGCCATAGACGATGTAGCTGTGCCCCGTCACCCAGCCGACATCCGCCGTGCACCAATAGATGTCGCCGTCGTGATAGTCGAAGACCAGCTCGTGCGTCATCGCGACAAAGACGAGATAGCCGCCGGTGGTGTGCAGCACACCCTTCGGACTGCCGGTCGAACCCGAGGTGTAGAGGATGAACAGCGGGTCCTCGGCGTTCATCGGCACCGGCTCGCACTCGGCCGAGGCCCGGTCCATCAGCGCCGTGTAGGAGTGGTCGCGGCCGTCCTTCATGTCGACGGCGCCGCCGGTGCGCTCGACGACCAGGACCGCCACGTCCCCCGTGGCGGCCAGCGCCTTGTCGACATTCGCCTTCAGCGGCACCTTGCGGCCGCCGCGCGGCCCCTCGTCGGCGGTGACGACCAGCTTGGCGCCGCAATCCTCGACGCGGCTGGCCAGCGAATCCGGGCTGAAGCCGCCGAAGACGACCGAGTGCACCGCGCCGATCCGCGCGCAGGCCAGCATGGCATAGGCCGCCTCCGGGATCATCGGCATGTAGAGCACCACCCGGTCGCCCTTGGCGACGCCGAGGTCCTTCAGCACGTTGGAAAGCTTGCAGACCTGCTCGTGCAGCTCGCGATAGCTGATGCGCCGGTCGATCGAGGGGTCGTCGCCTTCCCAGAGGATCGCGGTCTGTTCGCCGCGCTCGGCCAGGTGCCGGTCGACGCAGTTGGCGCAGACGTTCAGCTCGCCGTCCTCGAACCACTTGATGGCGACGTTGCCGTACTCGAACGAGGTGTTCTTCACCCGTGTGTACGGCTTCGTCCAGTCCAGCCGTAGCCCGTGCTCGCCCCAGAACTTTTCCGGGTCGGCGACGGACGCGTCGTACATCGCGCGGTACGTGTCGGCGTCGATGCGCGCCTGCGCCGCCGCGGCGGACGGAATCGGAACCAGATCGGACATGTCTCTCCTCCCAAGCATTCTTGCAGCCGGCCATTCTCCGGCCAGCCCTTTTCGCGAGGTCAGTGCCCTCCCGCTGCGTGCCTCTCGGCCGTGCCGGATACTCCCGCCGGCGCGCCGCGTTGTCGAGGCATTCGTGCCGGCGGCCGGCGATCAACCCTGCATCAACCCTGCTCGTAGAGCTTGACGAGCAGTTGGCCAAGCGCGCCCACCATCATCAGGGCCGAGCCGAAGACGAAAAGCCAGACGCCGACGGTCTTCCAGGGCTCGAAGGCGGGCAGGAACAGGATGCTGCCGCCGAAGAAGGCGACGTTGCCGACCAGCCCGAGCGACAGGTGCACCCAGCCATAGTCGCGGACCAGTGTCTTGATCGGGTTCGCCATCCTGCCTCCTCGCGTGCCGCCCGCCGCCGCCCGCCGCCGCCCGCTGCCGCCCGCGAGCTCTTCGGGCGGGGAATGCATGCTGCGGCTCGGGGTTCCGCGGGATCAGGCTGGCGATAGCTCCCGCGCCGCTCCGCCGCCGCCCTTCACCCGGCGGCCGAGTCGTGGCAGATCATCCGCCGAGGACAGGAGGCAAGCGATGGCTGACGGACAGACGGCTCCCATGCGCGAGGGACGCGCCGCCGTGCCGGACCGCGCCGACGTGGTGATCGTCGGCGCAGGGTTCGGCGGCATGTACCTGCTGCACCTGTTGCGCGGGCGCGGTCTCGACGCCGTGGTGCTCGAGGCCGGGTCCGGCGTCGGCGGCACCTGGTACTGGAACCGCTATCCGGGCGCGCGCTGCGACGTCGAGTTGGTGCAGTACAGCCACAAGTACCTGCCCGAGCTGGAGCAGGAGTGGAACTGGTCCGAGCGCTATGCGCCCCAGCCCGAGATCCTGGCCTATGCCGAGGCAATCGCCGACCGGCTGGGCATCTGGGGCGACATCTGCTTCGGCCGCCGGGTGGTGCGGGCCGACTGGGACGGCGAGGCGCGCGCCTGGACGCTGGTGGCGGACACCGGCGAGACGATCACCGCGCCCTTGTACATCATGGCGACCGGATGCCTCTCGGTGCCGAACGAGGTCGCCTTTCCCGGCATGGAGCGCTTTCAGGGGGCCACCTACCACACTGGCCGCTGGCCGCACGAGGGCGTGGATTTCACCGGGCAGCGCGTCGCCGTCATCGGCACGGGCTCGTCCGCGATCCAGTCGATCCCGAAGATCGCGCGCCAGGCCTCGTCGCTGCATATCTTCCAGCGCACGCCCAACTATGCGGTGCCGGCGCACAATCGCGAGTTGGACGAGATCTACCTGCGCGAGATCAAGGCCCGGTACCCGGAACTTCGCGCCGAGCAGGCCAAATCGATCAACAACATCGCCGGGCGGCCGCCCCAGGGCAAGGCTGCGGAGAAGACGCCGGATCAGGTCGAGGCCGAGCTCGAGCGGCGCTGGCAGGAGGGCGGACTGCTCTTCATGGGCGCCTTCGCCGACATGATGCTCGACCGCGGCGCGAACGAGGCGGCGGCCGAGTTCGTGCGCAACAAGATCCGCCAGACGGTCAACGACCCGGCGACGGCCGAGCTGCTCTGCCCCGACAACACGATCGGCGCCAAGCGGCTCTGCGTCGACATCGGCTATTTCGAGACCTACAACCTGCCGCACGTCCACCTCGTCGATGTCTCGGAGGCCCCGATCACGATCTCCGAGTCGGGGGTCGAGACGGGCGGCCGAAGCTTCGAGGTCGACGCCATCGTCTATGCGACCGGCTTCGACGCGATGACGGGCGCGATCCTGCGCGTCGACATTCGCGGGCGCGACGGCAAGCTGCTGCGCGACCACTGGAAGGACGGGCCGCGCAGCTATCTCGGGCTGGCGATCTCGGGCTTTCCCAACCTCTTCACCGTGACGGGGCCGCAAAGCCCGTCGGTCTTCACGAACATGATCCCGACGATCGAGCAGCACTGCGAGTGGATCACCGACTGCATCATGGCGCTGCGCGCCGGCAACGCCCGGGTCATCGAGGCCGAGAAGGACGCCGAGGACGCCTGGGTCGCCCACAACCAGGAGGTCGCCGACGCGCATCTGCGATCCTCGGCGGCGTCCTGGTACACCGGCCAGAACATCGAGGGCAAACCGGTCGTCTTCATGCCCTATATCGGCGGCTTCCCGCGCTATGTGGACCGGTGCAACGAGATCGCGGCCAACGGCTATCAGGGGTTCAGGGTGGCGTAAGCCCGGCCCGGCGCCTCAGGCTCGCCGGATGACGATGCCGAACTCGTCCGCCGCCTCTCCGTCCTCGTCCGTCTCGGCAAGAAACCGGTCGACGTCGGCCGGCAGCGTCTCGCCGAGTTCAGGGCGATGGATCCAGTCGAATGCCGACCGGAAGTCGTGGAACACGTCGGTCATCTGTCCGTCGAAGTCGCGCAACGCGGCAACGATCCGCAGCATTCCGTAGCCGAGGGTCGAGCCGGCGATGAAGGCGATCCGACGCTTCTCGTCATGCGAGTGATCGCTGAACGGCAGGTCGCGGACCGTCATCACCTCCGATGTCCGGACGTGGAAATCGACAAAGCGCATGTCGTGGACGAACGGCTTCCCGGCGAGCACAAGCTGCAGTTCAAGACCCTCCAGATGCGCCCTGCGGATGTGATCGGCCTGGAACGTACCCGTGGCACGCGAAAACATGCAGCCAGCAGACGGCGACTTCGATAACGCGGAACTTCACGGCGGTACGCCCATCCAGGATGCTTCTGGCAACGCATTTTTAAACCTAAAAAGAATGAACAACAGCATACCGGCGCGGACCACCTCGCGCGAGTTTTCGTTTTGGGGCGCGAATTCGGAGCCCGAAATGCAGTTCCGCAGCCAGCCGGTCCGGCCAGCCCGCCGACCAGCCGGCGAGGCGGCCGATCCGTCAGGCGACCAGGCCGATCCGGCGTCGGACGTCCTCCTCGCGGAGCTTCAGCTCCTGCCCGGCGAAGTCGCGGCCCTCGGGGCCGCACAGCCAGACGACCGCGCGCGCCGGCCATTCCGGCGGAATGTGCGCCGACCAGTCGAGCTGGCTGATCGGGTTCATGCCGCTGCCCTTGATCGCCTCCTGCATGTAGGTGGCGACCGTCCCCGGGCTGAGCCCGACCACGGTGACGCCGTTCGGCCGGCACTCCAGGTCGGCGGCGCGGGTCAGCATGTGCGCCGCGGCCTTGGCGGCGCAGTAGTGCGACCAGCCCTCCAGCGGCGAGTGCGCGGCGCCGGACGAGATGTTGACGATCGTGCCGGAGCCCTGCGCCTTCATCGCCGGCAGCACGGCGCGCAGCCCGTGGTAGACTCCCTTGAAGTTGATGTCGATGGCGCCGCCCCAGGCCTCGGGATCGGACTCCGCCAGATGGCCGATCGGGTCGATCACCCCGGCATTGTTGACCAGGATGTCGATGCGGCCGAAGCGCTCGCGGCAGGTCTCGACCGCCTGCGCCACCTCGGCATAGCGGCCGACGTCGCAGCGCACCGGCTCGGCCTCGCCGCCGGCGGCGCCGGATCTCGTCGGCCACCGCCCCGATCTCGTCGGTCGCGCGCGCCGCGAGCACGACGGCCGCGCCCGCCTCGGCCAGCGCCCGCGCCGTCGCCGCGCCGATGCCGCGGCTGGCGCCGGTGACGATGGCCGCCTGTCCCTGAAGTCTGCTCATGCCGTGCCCTCCAACAGTGTCGTCGCGCCTTCCCAGATCAGCCGCGCCGCCAGGATCACCAGGATCGCGTTCAGCACCAGCCGGAAGCGTCGCTCGTCGATGCGCATCAGCACCTGCCGCCCTGCCAGCGTGCCGGCGAAGCCGAAGACGATCATGCCGGCGACAATGACCATATAGGGGCCGAAGGCGAAGCCGAGCAGAGCGAACGCGACGACTTTCAGCAGGTGCTGCGCCGTCATGCAGGCGGCGTTGGTGCCGACATAGGCGACGCGCCCGAAGCCCTGCGCCTTGACATAGGCGGCGACGAACGGACCGGTGGCGCCGAAGAACATCGTCAGGAAGCTCGACGCCCCGCCGGCCAGCCAGGCCGAGCGGCGCAGGAAGGCGGGCGGCACGGCGACGACCGACCAGAGGATGAAGGCGCCGACCGCGATCCGCACGCCCGCCGGCGGCAACTCGACGACCAGCAGCGCCGCCCAGCGTGACGCCGACGACGCTGCCGACCAGGAACGGCAGCAGCACGGTGCGCGAGACTTCGTCCCGCAGGATCAGCGCGCGCCCGGTGTTCGAGCCGAGCTGCACGACCCCGTGCACCGGGATCAGCGCCGCCGGCGGCAGCACCGAGGCGAGGATCGCCAGCAGCACGACCCCGCCGCCAAGCCCGAAGGCGGCGGTGATCAGCGAGGTGCAGAAGCTGGCCGCCATCAGGGCGAGCGCGACGGGCCAGCCGATCTCCGGCGGCAGAACGTGGTCCAGCAAAAGCGGATCCCCAGAAAAGGCCGCGCCATCAAGCGGTGGCGGAGCGCCCGGGTCAAGGAGGTCCGGGCGATTGGATCAGTTGTCGTCGGGCTGCGCGACGATGAACAGCAGCCCGGCGACCTCGCGGTCCAGCTCCTTGCGCAGCACGATCGGCTCGGCCGAGACCAGCGCCAGCCCGGCGCCTTCGACCGCGGCGCGGACATAGCTCTCGCGATGCGCATAGCGGCCGGAGGGACCGATGCGATGCGCCGGCCCATCCCCTGGCCCATCCCCCGGCCCATCCACCGGCCCATCCGCCGGGCCATCCTGCTGCCCGGCCTCCGGCAGGCGCTCGACCGTGGCGATCATCGCGCCGCCCGGCTTCAGCGCCGGGCCGAGCGCCTGCATCACCGGCTCCAGCGCGCCGAAATAGCAGAGCGTGTCGAGGCAGAGCGCCAGGTCGAAGCGGATCGGTGGCACCTCGCGCAGGAAGGCGACGAGCTCGCCTTCAACCAAGTGATCATAGACGCCGCGCCGCCCGGCGACGGCAAGCATGCCGGGCGAGAGATCGACCCCGGTCAGCCGCCCGCAATGCTGCCGGACCAGCGGGCCGCACAGCCCGGTGCCGCAGCCGAGATCGACCACGTCGGCCAGCCGGCGGCCCTCGGCGCGCCTGGCCACCGCCGCGGCCACCAGCCCGGGCGCGCGGTAGTCGAGCCAGCCGAGCACCTCGTCGAAGGTGTCGGCAAAGCCGTCGAAATGCCGGCGGACATAGTCGTCCGGCGCCCGCTCGGGCGGCCGCCCGCGCAAGGCGGCAAGCTGGTGCGTCGTCAGCGGATCGCCGGGATGCGCCGCCAGATGGCGCTCCAGCGTTGCCGTGGCGCGCCCGTGCCGGCCGAGCGACGCCAGGATCGTCGCGTGCCAGACCGGGTTCGACCAGCGCCGCGCGCCGAGGTCGAGGCAGGTCTCGAAGGCGTCCGCCGCCTCTTCCTTGTCGCCTGCCATCAGCAGCGTCATGCCGAGGTTGTGCCAGGCCTCGGCATGCGACGGGGCGAGGCGGACGGCCTCGCGAAAGACCTCGACGGCCTTGTCCAGCCGCTGCGGCGCGGCGCAGCAGCACGCCGAGATTGCTCCAGCTGTCGGCGTGGCCCGCGTCGAGCCGGATCGCCGCCATGTAGGCCTCGGCCGCCTCGGCATCGCGCTCGAGCGTCTTCAGCACGTTGCCGAGGTTGTTGTGCGCCGCGGGATTGTCGGGGAAGGCGGCGATCGAGCGCCGGATCAGCTCGATCGCCGTTTCCTTGTCGCCGCGGTCGTGCATGACGAGGCCGAGGAAATGCAGCGCGTCCGGCTGCCCGGGCAGCTCGGTCAGGATGGCCCGATAGCCCGCTTCGGCGGTGTCGAGCTCGCCTTGCTGGTGCGCGGCCACCGCCGCCCTGATCCGGTCGCCGAGTTCCATGCCGCCCAGGCCGCTGCCGCAGCGCCCAGCCTGTGCGCTGGCGCCGGCGAATGCAAGACCGGTGGCCGGATCCGAAGGCAGGGGAATGGTGGCGGGGGAGGGACTCGAACCCTCGACCTCGGGATTATGAGTCCCGCGCTCTAACCAGCTGAGCTACCCAGCCGCCCGACAGAGACGGCGTGATAGGGCCGCCCGGCCGCGTGGTCAAGCGGCGCCGCCGATCCGCCCCGATCCGCCCCCATCCGCCGCGATCCCGTGCGGGCCGACGATCAGCGAAGACCCTGTCGCCTCCGGAAAGCCGTGCTAGGGTCTCTGGGAGTGCGGCGTCGAAGCCCGCGCCGCGGATCGAGGGGCGAATGGCCAAGGCGTCCGACCTGCTGGTGCAGGCGCTCGAGGAGGAGGGGGTCGAATACGTCTTCGGCATCCCCGGCGAGGAGAATCTCGACTTCCTCGACAGCCTGTCGCGCTCGCGCAGGATCAGGCTGGTCCTGACCCGGCACGAGCAGGCGGCCGGCTTCATGGCGGCGACCTATGGCCGGTTCACCGGCCGCGCAGGGGTCTGCCTCTCGACGCTGGGGCCCGGCGCCACCAACCTGACGACGCCCGCGGCCTACGCCCAGCTCGGCGGCATGCCGATGCTGATGATCACCGGCCAGAAGCCGGTCAGGACGTCGAAGCAGGGCCGGTTCCAGATCCTCGACGTCGTCGAGATGATGGGGCCGATCACCAAGTACTCGCAGGCGATCGTCTCGGCCGACACGATTCCCAGCCGGGTGCGCGAGGCGTTCCGCCTGGCCGAGGAGGAGAAGCCGGGCGCCGCGCATCTCGAGCTGCCCGAGGACATCGCCGACGAGGCCACCGACGAGCGGCCGTTGCCGCGCTCGCTCACCCGCCGTCCGGTGCCCGAGGAGAAGGCGGTCGCCGCCGCCGTCGGGCGGATCGTCGCCGCGCGTGCGCCGATCATCGTCATCGGCGCCGGCGGCAACCGCAAGCTGACGGGCAGGATGCTGACGCGGCTGGTCGACAAGTTCGGCATCCCCTTCGTCACCACCCAGCTCGGCAAGGGCGTGATCGACGAGCGCCACCCGCTGTTCATGGGCTGCGCTGCGCTCTCGGCCGGCGACTTCGTGCACCGGGCGATCGAGGCGGCCGACCTGATCGTCAACATCGGCCACGACGTCATCGAGAAGCCGCCCTTCTTCATGCGCCACGCCATGCCCGTGGTCGAGACCGGGCGCTCCGAGCCGGACCCGGTCAGCGTCGCCCGCGGCACCGAGGTCATCCACGTCTCGTTCCGCACGGCCGAGGTCGACCCGGTCTACTTCCCGCAGCTCGAGGTGGTGGGCGACATCGCCAACGCCGTCTGGCAGATCAAGAACGGCCTGTCGGAGAGGAAACGCGCCTGCGACTGGGACGTCTCGCGCATGATGCAGGTCAAGCGCCACCACGACCGCGCCATCGCCGAGGGCGCCGAGGACGGCCGCTTCCCGCTCTACCCGCAGCGCCTGGTCGCCGAGGTGCGCCGGGCGATGCCCGATGACGGCATCGTCTGCCTCGACAACGGCATCTACAAGCTGTGGTTCGCCCGGAACTACCGGGCGCACGGGCCCAACACCGTGCTGCTCGACAACGCGCTGGCCAGCATGGGCGCCGGCCTGCCCTCGGCGATGGCGGCGCGCCTCGTCCACCCGCGGCGCAGGGTGCTGGCCGTCTGCGGCGATGGCGGCTTCATGATGAACAGCCAGGAGCTCGAGACGGCGGTGCGGCTGGGGATGAACCTCGTCTGCCTGGTCCTGAACGACCACGCCTACGGCATGATCCGCTGGAAGCAGGCGAACATGGGCTTTCGCGACTTCGGTCTCGACTTCGGCAACCCGGATTTCGTGCGCTATGCCGAGAGCTATGGCGCGCACGGGCACCGGGTCGCGAGCGCCGACGGGCTCGGCCCGCTGCTCGCCGGCTGCCTCGACGCGCCGGGCGTGCACCTGATCGACTGCCCCGTCGACTATTCCGAGAACGACGAGATCCTGAATCATCGCATCAAGGCGCAGAGCGCCGCCATCTGAGGACCCTGCTGGCCGCGCCATCCGCCGCCGCCCGGCCGCGCGCTGCCCCGCCGGCTCGCGCAACGCCGCCGCCGCCGGCCGATCCTCCGGGCGAATCCAGAGCCCGGAGGCACCGATGCCAGGCACAAGCCCCGATTCCGCCGCCGACCCCCGCCCCGACCCCGAATCCGGCCCGACCGTCCACCGCATCGCGCTCGACGCCATCGACGCCAGCGCGCTCACCCGCGACCGCGCCGCGCTGGACGAGGCGGCGCTGCACGAGCTCCGCCTGTCCATCGCCGCGAACGGCGTCCGCATGCCGGTCGAGCTCTTCGAGCTGGCCGAGCCCGAGCCGCCCGTCCGCTACGGCCTCCTCTCCGGGCTGCGCCGCCTGACCGCCTGCCGCGCGCTGCTCGAGGCGACGGGCCAGGACCGCTACCGCACCATCCCGGCCTTCATCCGCACCCCCGGCTCGCTCGGCGCAGGCGCTGACCGCCATGGTCGAGGAGAACGAGATCCGCGCCGAGCTCTCCCCCTGGGAGCGCGGCCGCATCGCCGCGCTGGCCGCCCGCCAGGAGATCTTCCCGACCATCGAGGAGGCGGTGGCAAAGCTCTACGCCGCCGCCGATCGCCAGAAACGCGCCCGCCTGCGCAGCCTCGCCCATGTGGTCGACGAATTGGACGGATGGCTCGCCGCGCCCGAACGCCTCAGCCAGCGCCAGGCGTTGCGGCTCGCCGCAGCCTGCACGCTCGGCTTCGGCCACCTGATCCGCACCGCGCTCGAGGAATCCTCTGCCGAGAGCCAGGAGAGTCAATGGCGCCTGATCGAGCCGATCCTCCTCGAGGCCGAGCGCCTGCCGCCCGACGCGCCCAGCGCCGCGCCCGTCCCGTTCGGTGCGCCGCTCCGCCCGCGCCGGGTGGCGAGGCCGCGTTCGGCCCTGACCATCCGCCGCGAGCGGACCCCTGATGGCTGGTGCCTGCACTTCACCGGCAAGCTCGCCACCAGCGACCTCTGCGACCGCATCTTCGACGAGATCGACCGCATCTTCGCCCCGAGTGCGCCGTAGGCCAGGACCGTGCACAGGCGGCTGATGTCAGCTATGAGCCCAAACCTGCCCTCCGGCAACAGCATATTGATGCTCCAGGTCAGACGCAGCCCCTTGGCTTCCGCTTGACGGCGTCCATGGCGGAACAGGGTATCGACATCAGGACGGGCGCCCGCGTCGGATCGATCATGGCCCTCTCCGAAGCGAGATCACATCGCTGGCGGCTGCGATCGTGGCGGTTAATATCCTCGGGTGTTGAGCGCACGGACTAGTGAAGTGGCGTCCGCCTACGGTAGATAGAGTTTCCGCACGTAGACCGGCACCGCGATCACCGCCACCATCTCCTCGCTGCCGTCGAACATCGGAGTAAGCTCGGGGATGCTGGTATTGAAGGTGATCTCCCCCGCCGCTTTCTTTTCGAGAGGCACACTCATGACCAGATCGGCGAGCTGATCGTATCGATAAATGCGATGGAAATCGGGCTCGACGGCAGAGTAGACGAATGACTTGCTCGTGGACCATGTCGGGCTGTCGGCCCTGTAGTCCATGCTGATGGTCATCTCCCCGCCGCTCTCAACGCCGATGGTCCACTCCTCGGTGCGCGCCGGCGGAGCATCTGGCTCGCCCTTATATGAGGCGCTGCGTCCGACGCTCGCCGCGACGGAGTTCTTGTAGGGATTGATGGCGAGGTCGGTAACGTAGACGCGGGTCACGAACAGGCGCTTCTCATCCGACCCTTCATGGCCTGCGAGGCTCGCCAGCGCAACGCCCCGATAAGAAGCCGGAGTGGCGGGGTTGCCCTCTGGGTCCAGTACAAGATGGCTGTTCACAAGAACAGCGAGCAGGTTGGCGCCCGCGATCGGACCTCCCGGGAAAGGCGTAAGATCCCAATCGGCGGGTAGCCATCCCTGCGCTGCCTTGTCATCCACCTTAAACGCGATGACGACTCGGCTGTCGACATTCGAGCCAAGGTAAGTCTCGGCAGATGCCGGGGCTTTGGCGGAGATTGCAAGGAAAAGCGCCAGGCAGACAAGATGACGGTGGCTTATTGTCTTGAGCAGCATCGTTGTTTTCCTTCCCTGTGATTGCGAGAGCATGGGCCGTCTTACGGGAATGCGATGCTCGAAGGCTTCATTACGCCGTAGCGTGTCCTGATTTCGCCATGGCTCCCAACGCAAATTAACTGATAAGCTGAGTTGTAGGAAGCCTCCGCCTTGCGCGGAGACTCCTCTGCATAAGGGTAGGTCACGACCGCACGGCCAATACCGGTGCTCACAGGGCGTAACCGGCTCAGCACTCAGCCAGAATCCCGGTCCGTCCGCTCCTCGCGCTCCTGCGCTCCGATGCCGTCAACGCAGGCGCTCTCATCGTCCCAGGATAAATACTCGAATGTCTGAAAGGTCCGCACGGCAGACGTTCGGACCTCTCAGTTCATCAGTTCCCACAATGACCACACGGGCCGGGCACCCGGCCGCCTGACGCGCGTTCGGCGGCCATGCACCGCGTGGACACGTGCCGGAACAAGCGAGAAAAAATATTATATCTGTTTATCAATGACATACGAGGCGTCCACGCGCGGACGCGCGGCGCTCGCCGCTACCGCCAGAAGGCCGGGCTCAGCAGGACCAGGACGGTCATGAACTCGAGCCGGCCGAGCAGCATGGCGAACGAGAGCACCAGCTTGGCGGCGTCCGGCAGCGGCGCGAAGTTCCCGGCCGGGCCGATCACCGGCCCCAGCCCCGGCCCGACATTCGTGACCGTCGCCACCGGCGCCGTCAGGGCGGTGACGAAGTCCACCCCCATCAGCGACAGCAGGATCGCCACCACCCCGAGGGTGACCAGATAGATGAAGAAGAACGCCATGATCGACGAGACGATCTCGGCCGGCACGGGGCGGGCCTGATAGCGCAGCTGGAAGACGCCGTGCGGGTTCAGGATGCGGCTGATCTGCAGCCTCAGCGCGCTGAACAGGATCTGGAACCGAAAGACCTTGGCGGCCCCGGCGGTCGAGCCCGAGCAGCCGCCGATCAGCGACACGATGAAGATGATCGCCACCGCCAGGCTGCCCCACCGGCTGTAGTCGGTCGTCGCATAGCCGGTCGTCGTGATGATCGAGGTGATGGTGAACAGCGCCGAGCGGAAGGCGGGCTCGAAATCCTCGCCCTGCAGCCGGATCTCGGCCGTCGCGACCATCGCCGAGGCGACCACCACGATGCCGAGAAAGGTGTGGATCTGCGTGTCCGCCCACAGCGGCCGGGGACGTCCGCGGCTGAGCTCGATGAAGCGGATGAAGGGCATCGCCGCGAGCGCCATGAACAGGGTGGACAGATACTGCGCCCCCGGCCCGAAGGCGCCGAACGAGGCGTCGTAGTTCGCGTATCCCCCGGTCGAGATCGTCGTCATCGCATGGCAGATCGCGTCGAAGGCGGTCATGCCCGCCGCCGAATAGGCGAAGCTGCACAGCAAGGTCAGCCCGACATAGAGGAACAGCAGGTCCGCGGCGATCCGCGTCGCCTGGGGGATGATGTCGCCCGAGACGTCCATGCTGACCGCGTGGAAGAACTGCATGCCGCCGACGCGCATGGCCGGCAGGAAGCTGATGCCGACGATGACGATGCCGAGCCCGCCGAACCATTGCAGCATGGCGCGCCAGAGCAGCGCACCGCGCGGCATGGCGTCGAGCCCGCTGAAGACGGTCGAGCCCGTCGTCGTCATGCCGGAGATCGAACTCGAAATACGCATCGGCATAGCCGGCCGACGGGGCGCCGAGGACGAAGGGAAGCGCCCCGAAGACGGGCAGGATGGTCCAGACCGCAGCGGTCAGCATGAAGGCCTGCGGTCGCGCCAGACCGCCGGCGCGCGGCTGGCGCGTCAGCAGCCACAGCGCCCCTCCCGTCGCGCTCGTCAGCAGCGCCGAGAGGAACATGCCCTCGGCATTGCCGTCGGCGTCGGTCAGGTCGATCGCGAACGGCACCAGCATGGCGATGCCGAGAACGACGATGTGCATCGCGATGAGCTGCGCCACCGGCTCGATGGCGCGTGCCGCCAGCGGATTGGCGACGGCATGCACGGCGCGCGGGCGAGCGCCTTCGCTGCGCAGCGGGCGGGGGATCGACATGCCGCGCTCAGCGCCGCCAGAAGACGGGGGTCAGCAGCACGAGCACGCTCATGAACTCGAGCCGGCCCAGCAGCATGCCGGCCGAGAGCAGCCACTTCGCCGCGTCCGACAAGGCCGCATAGTTCCCGGCCGGGCCGACGATCTGGCCAAGCCCCGGCCCGACATTGGCCAACGCGGCGATCGAGGCCGAGAGCGCGGTGACGAAGTCGAGCCCCAACAGCGAAAGCAGGATGGCCCACAGCCCGAGCGAGCCGAAGAAGACGAAAAAGAACGCCATGATCGACGAGACGACATCCGGTTCGACCGGGCGGCCCTGGTAGCGCAGCGTGAAGACGCCATGCGGCGAGCGCATCCGTCCCAGCTGGGCACGCAGCGTCTCGAGCAGGATCTGGTAGCGAAAGACCTTGGCCGAGCACGAGGTCGAGCCGGCGCAGCCGCCGATCAGGGGAATGATCAGGAACAGCGCCACCGGGAAGCCGCCCCAGGCGTTGTAGTTGTCGGACGCATACCCTGTCCCGGTGATCACGGAGGTGACGTTGAACGTCGCCTCGCGAATCGCTCTCGAGCGGCGCGACGCCGCCGTAGACGACGAGCCAGACGGCGATCGCGCCGCTGACGACCAGGACGATGACGAGGAACGCCCGGATCTGGCTGTCGCGCAGCAGGCCGCGCACGTTGCCGCGGCCGAGCTGGATGAAGCGGACGAATGGCCAGGCGGCCAGCCACATGAAGACGACGCCGACCCAGTGCGCGGCTGGCGAGAACTCGTCGAAGCCGCTGTCGCGGGTCCCCATGCCGCCCGTCGATACCGTCGTCATCGTGTGGCAGATCGCGTCGAAGGACGTCATGCCGGAGGCGGCGTAGCCGACGAAGCAGCCGAGCGTCAGCGCGAGGTAGATCCAGCCGAGCTGGCGCGCGATCTCGGTTGCCCGTGGCAGGATGTCGCCGCTGACATCGAAGGCCTCGGATTGGAAGAACTGCATGCCGCCGACCTTCAGCACAGGCAGGAAGACCATGGCGACGATGACGATGCCGACGCCGCCATACCACTGCATCATTGCGCGCCAGAGCAGCATGCCGCGCGGCGCCTCGTCCAGACCCGTGAAGACCGTGGCGCCGGTCGTCGTCAGCCCCGACATGGCCTCGAAGAAGGCGTCGGCGTAGCTGGCGGAGGGTGCGCCGAGCACGAAAGGCAGCGCTCCGAGGACCGGCCCGATGACCCAGATCAGCACGGTCAGCAGAAAGGCCTGGTGGCGGGTCAGCCCGCCGCCACGCTCGCCCGCCGTCGCCTGGGCGAGCGCCGCCCCTGCGGCGAGTGTCAGGAAGGCGGCTATCACCATGCCGAACCAGTTCGGATGGCCATCGGTGAAATCGACCAACGCCGGCAGCAGCATGCTGGCGCCAAGCGCAACGCTCAGCCGCCCGATGATGTTTCCGACGGGTTCGAAGCGGTGCGTCGAGCCCTGATGCCTCTGCCGGCGGGCCTCGCTGCCGCCGACCGGCCCGGCGGCGTTCGGCCGGCGGCGTCTCGAGCACCTCTGTCCTGCGCGCCACCCGCGCCCGCCGCTCGGGCCGCGTAATCAGAAGGGGACGTCTTCGGCAGCGGCGCCCGCGGCCTCGGTGACATAGGAGGCGACGACCCGTTTCTCTCCGGCCTTCTCGAAATCGATCGTCAGCTTGTCGCCCTCGATTTTGGCGATCCGGCCATAGCCGAACTTCTGGTGGAAGACGCGGTCGCCGGTCGCGAAGCGGCTGAGGGCCTCGGCGTCGATCACCAGGTTGCGCGCCTCGCGCGGCTGGCCGACGCCCTTCATGCCGCGGCGCTCGTTCATGCGCCGCCAGCCGGGCGAATTGTATGTCGAGGCCGCCGCGGCGCGTTCCTCGAGCACGCTGCCGCGCGGGGTCGCGGCGGCGGCGCCGTAGCTGCCGCCATAGAGGCCGGGCGGGGTCAGCACCTCGACATGGGCGGGCGGCAGCTCGTCGATGAAGCGCGACGGCATGCCCGACTGCCAGCGGCCGTACATGTGCCGGTTGGCGGCGAAGCTGATCGCCACATGGGCGCGCGCCCGGGTCAGGCCGACATAGGCGAGCCGGCGCTCTTCCTCGACGCCCTTCTGGCCGTTCTCGTCCATGCTGCGCTGCGAGGGGAAGAGACCGTCCTCCCAGCCCGGCAGGAAGACGACCGGGAACTCCAGCCCCTTGGCGGCGTGCAGGGTCATGATCGAGACCTTCTCGGCGCCATCCTCGGATTCGTTCTCCATGATCAGCGCGACGTGCTCGAGAAAGCCCTGCAGGTTCTCGAACTCGTCGAGCGCCTTGACCAGCTCCTTGAGGTTCTCGAGCCGGCCGGGCGCCTCGGGCGACTTGTCGGCCAGCCACATGGCCGTATAGCCGCTCTCGTCGAGGATCTGCTCGGCGATCTCGACATGGTTGGCGCCCTCGGCCGCCAGCAGGGCGCTCCAGCGGTCGAAATGGTCGATCAGCAGCGCAAGCTCGCGTCCGGCACGGCCGCCGAGCGCGCTCTCGTCGACGGCGACGCGCGCCGCGTCGAGCAGCCCTAGCCCGTGCTGCCGGGCGAGCGTGTTCAGCGTCTGCAGCGCCTTGTCGCCGATGCCGCGCTTCGGCGTGTTGATGATGCGCTCGAGCGCCAGGCCGTCATCGGGCGAGACGGCGACGCGAAAATAGGCCATCGCGTCGCGGATCTCCATGCGCTCGTAGAAGCGCGGGCCACCGATGACGCGATAGGGCAGACCGATCGTGAGGAACCGGTCCTCGAAGGCGCGCATCTGGAAGCTGGCGCGCACCAGGATGGCCTGCGAGTCGAGCCCGCACGGGTCGTGGCCGCGCGTGCCTTGCGCGTAGGCCTCGACCTCGTCGGCGATCCAGCGCGCCTCCTCCTCGCCGTCCCAGTGGCCGATCAGGCGGACCTTCTCGCCGGCGGCGGCCTCGGTCCACAGGGTCTTGCCGAGACGGTCCTTGTTGGCGGCGATGACGCCGGAGGCGGCGGCAAGGATGTGCGGCGTCGAGCGGTAGTTCTGCTCGAGCCGGATGACCTCGGCGCCCTCGAAATCCTTCTCGAACTTGAGGATGTTGCCGACCTCGGCGCCGCGCCAGCCATAGATCGACTGGTCGTCGTCGCCGACGCAGCAGATGTTCCTGTGTCCCGCGGCGAGCAGGCGCAGGAACATGTACTGCGCCACGTTGGTGTCCTGGTATTCGTCGACGAGGATGTAGCGGAAGCGGTTCTGATAGTCGGCGAGCACGTCCTTGTGGTTCTGCAGGATGGTGACGACGTGCAGCAGCAGGTCGCCGAAGTCGACGGCGTTCAGCACGCGCAGGCGGTCCTGATAGGCCTGGTACAACTCGGCGCCGCGGCCGTTGGCGAAGCCGCGCTCGTCGGGCGGCACGCGCCGGGGGCCCAGCGCCTTGTTCTTCCAGCGGTCGAGCATCGAGGCGAACAGCCGGGCAGGCCAGCGCTTGGAGTCGATGTTCTCGGCCTCGAGGATCTGCTTGATCAGCCGGACCTGGTCGTCAGTGTCCAGGATGGTGAAATTGCTTTTCAGATCAACCAGTTCTGCATGCCGGCGGAGCATCTTCACGCAGATGGAATGGAAGGTGCCGAGCCAGGGCATGCCCTCGACCGCGCCGCCGATCAGGTCGCCGACGCGCAGCTTCATCTCGCGCGCCGCCTTGTTGGTGAAGGTGACGGCGAGGATCTGGCTCGGCCAGGCGCGGCGCGTGTGGATGAGGTGCGCAAGGCGGGTGGTCAGCGCCCGCGTCTTGCCGGTGCCGGCGCCGGCAAGCACCAGGACCGGGCCGTCCAGCGCCTCGACCGCCTGCAATTGCGGCGGGTTCAGCCCCTGCATGTATGGCGGCGGCGCGGCTGCGCGCTGCGACAGCGGGACGTCGTATGCCGGTCGAAGGCGCTCTCGTCGAAACCCTGCCTGCTCATTGTCCGGTCACCCTAACCCGCGGAGGCGAATTGCAAAGCGCCGTTCGCGCAATGTTCGACAATTCGTTGCGGGCGAATGTCCCCGAAGGCTTCGAGGGCGATGACCTCTCTCGTCTCCGGTGTGCATGCGGGCGTTCGCCCCCTAAGAGGATCGCTAATGCCGTCTTCGCGTCGGACAGGAGATCATTTGGGGGCAAACGCATCCTCCGCCGAGGGACTCTGCCCCCGGATTTGGGGATCTGCCCGACGAGGCGCGATGCCGAGGCAGGCCCCGGTGCCGACCGGATCACTCGGCGGCTTGCCGCAGGGCGGCGAGGGTCCTCTCGCGGAACTTCAGCCACCAACCGTACTGGCGCGGCCAGTCGTCGAGGGCCTCGATCATCGGCCTGCCGAGCGCGACCTCTGCCATTTTCGGCCAGGACGGATTGACCAGCGCCTCGCGGCCGATGGCGACGATGTCCGCCTGGCCGTCCCGGAGGATGCGCTCGGCGTGCTCGGGGTCGACGATCAGGCCGACGGCGATGCTGCCGATGCCGGCCTCGCGCCGGAGCCGCTCGGCATAGGGAACCTGGTAGCCAAAGCTGCGCCGCACCCGGGCATTGGTCGCCGAGCCCTTGAGGCCGCCGGAGGAGGGGCAGACGAAGTCGATGCCGAGGCGCTTCAGCCGGCGCGCGTACTCGACCGAGTCGTCCATCTGCCAGCCGAGCGCGTCGCCGTCGACGGCCGAGATGCGCACGCTGACCGGCCGGTCGGCGGGCCAGGTCTCGCGCAGCGCCGCGGCCAGCTGCAGCGGCCAGCGCACCCGCCCCTCGAAGTCGCCGCCATAGCCGTCCGTGCGCGTGTTCGACAGCGGCGACAGGAACTGGTGCACCAGATAGCCGTGCGCGTTGTGGATCTCGAGCCAGTCGAAGTCGGCGGCAAGCGCCCGGCGGGCGGCGGCGACCCAGTCGTCGACCAGTCCCTTCAGCTCGCCCGTCGTGAAGGCGCGAGGCTTGAGGAAGCCGTCGTCCATGGGCTCGTCGGTCGGGCCGACCGGCTGCCATTGCTCCTCGCCGGCGGCGATGTTCTCGGGCGTCAGCGGGCCGTTGCCGTCCCATGGCCGCTGCATCGAGCCCTTGCGCCCGGAATGACCGAGCTGGATACCCGGCACCGCGTCCAGGCCGCGCAGGAACTCGACGATGCGCGCCCATGGCGCTATCTGCCCGTCCTCCCACAGCCCGGTGTCGCCGTTGGTGATGCGGCCCTCGCGCGTTACCGCCGTCGCCTCGGCGATCACCGCGCCGGCGCCGCCGATGGCGAAGCGGCCGAGATGCGCGAGATGCCAGTCGTTCGGGCGGCCCTCGACTGCCGAATAGTTCGCCATCGGCGAGATCATCACACGGTTCGGCAGCGTGATGCCGCGCGCCTCGCAGCGGTGTGAACAGCAGCGGTCTGGACATGGCGGGCACCTCCGGCGGGCGCCTTATCGGCGAGCCGAAACGCAGGCGCAATCCGGATACGGATGCTTGCAGCGGCGGGCGACCGTGCCATCTTGTGCGCGACAGCAGACCGGGAGGACTGACGATGTTCGGCTTTCTCAAGAAGACGTCGATGCCGAGCCGCGAGGCGGCGCTGGAGGGCCGTGCCTTCGAGATTCCGACGGCCGAGACGCATTTCGTCAACGGTCGGCCCCTGAAGGGACCTTATCCGGAGGGCACCGAGCTGGCGATGTTCGGCATGGGCTGCTTCTGGGGCGTCGAGCGGATGTTCTGGACGATGCCGGGCGTCTGGGTCACGGCGGTCGGCTATGCCGGCGGCTATACGCCGAACCCGACCTATCAGGAGGTGTGCTCGGGCCGCACCGGCCACAACGAGGTGGTGCGCGTCGTCTACGAGCCGAGCAAGGTCGGCTATGACGCGCTGCTCCGCCGCTTCTGGGAGGGGCACGACCCGACGCAGGGTATGCGCCAGGGCAACGATGTCGGCACGCAGTACCGGTCCGGCATCTATGTCTAGCGACGCGGCCCAGGAGCAGGCGGCCGTGGAGAGCATGGCGGCGTTCCAGTCGCGCCTCGGCCAGGCCGGCTATGGCGCCATCACGACCGAGATCGTGCCCGCGCCCGAGTTCTATTTCGCCGAGGACTATCACCAGCAGTACCTGGCGAAGAACCCCGGCGGCTATTGCGGCGTCGGCGGCACGGGGGTGAGCTGTCCGGTCGGCACGGCGGCGTGAACCTCGGGCGGGCTGGCCGCGCGCGCCGGGCCGCCCGCCCAACGGACCGGTCCGGAGTCAGCGGACGAGCCGGGCGACGTAGCGGCGGTTGTCGGCGCGCTCGGTGACGTCGTCGATCAGCTCGGCGAAGAGGCGGGTCTCGACCGCGTTCTCGAGCGCGCAGCCGATGGTGCCCTCGCCGCAGAAGATGCCGGGCGGCGCCGGCAGGTAGACGTCCGTGATCCGCAGATCGTCGGGATCGACCCGGTACATGCCCGAGCCGTCGGTGCCCCCGGCGACGGTCGCCCTGCAATTGACCATGGCGCTGCGCAGCCGCCGCCGCTCGTAGCCGGCGTTCAGCAGGACGTCGTTGCCCGTCGCGGTCGTGTACTCGTCCGGTGCCTGCTTGACGTATTTTTCGGTGGTCGACGAGAGGCCATAGCGCGCGGCGTTGGCGTCGCTCCACTCGATGACCTGCGTGTTGTCGTCGTCGGTGTCGAGCGCGGCGAAGAGCTCCTTCTCGACCCGGTAGAGCTCGTACCAGGTGGTCACGCCGCCCGGCAGCGTGCCGGGATCGAGGCCGTACATGGTCGACCAGTAGTGCTCGAGCGCGGCGCGCACCGTCGACGCGCCGTCCGAGCCCCCCTCGTGATAGTCGCCGACAAAGTCCAGCGTGCAGGCCGGTCCCGCGGCGCCGCCGGCATAGCGGGCGGTCGTGCCGTCATGGCAGGGATCATAGCCGATGCCGGGCCCGTGCACCGGCTCGAGCGGGGCGAAGTCAGGCACGGGCACGGTGGCGTAGCGGCCGACGGGGTCTTCATAGTCCGGGATGCCGTCCTGCTGCGGCTGGGTCGCGGGGTCGGGTCCGTGCCGGTCGGCGCTCTCGTAGGTCGTGGTCGCCAGCTGGTCGGGCTCGAAGAACTGCGCGAGCGTGAGGCCGGTGGCGCCGACCGGGACATCGGCGGACAGCGCCTGGTCGAAGGGCGGCAGCCAGATGTCGAAGGCGGTGTCCAGCGCGCGGACGACGCTGTCGCCGTCGGCGGGCGCGATCGTCAGCGGCGCGCCGGGACCCCAGCACACCGTCTCGGCATGCGCCCGTGCCATCAGGCAGCGGTCGCGCGCCGCGAGATAGTCGGCGGCGTCCTCGGACCCGGCATCTTCGGTGGCGAGGGCCAGCAGGTATCCGGGCGTGCAGATTCCTGCCGAATCGGCGACCGGGCCGGTCAGCCGGAAAAGCTGGTTGCCGAGGTCCCACGGATAGATCGACGCCGTGTTCGGCGAGGTCTGCGGCGCTGCGGTCAGGCCGCGCGCCGTGAAGTTCGGCGCGAAGGTCATCAGCGACCGGCCGGGCAGCGACCAGGCGGGATCGTCCTTCGGGACGCTCAGCGGGCTTTGCGCCATGCCCTCCCAGGGGTTGCAGAGCACGAGGGTCGACAGCGCCGCGCAGCTGCGCCGTTCTAGCGAGGCTGCCGCAATCGCCGCGATGGCGAAGTCGGGCTTGAAGGCCGCACCGCCCGCACCGCCTGCACCATCGGCGCCGGCCGGTGCCGCCATGCCGCCATGATGCTGGCGATCCTCGCGACGGCGCTGCCGATCCGCTTCTGGCGGACGCTGACGACTGCGACGGTCGCTTCATCGGCGGCCTCCACCGGGTCGCCGCCCGGAAAGTCCGCCCCGTCCGCGGTCACACTGGCCAGCCGGGCATCGTCCGGGAAGGCTTCGCCCATCTCGTTCTGCGGCTGCGAGGAGGGCGAGATGCCGGGGTAGACGTCGAGGCTCGCCACCTCGAAGGTCCCGACCTCGATCCCGGCCTTGTCGAGGAAGTGCCGCCCGCCGTCTCGCCGAAGGCCGCGAGCCCGGCGCGCTCGATGGCGTCATCGTGGCCGTCTAGCTCGTTCGCGGCGGCCAGCGCCACCTGGTCTGCATAGGCCTGCATCTGCGAGTGCATGGCGTAGACGCGGCCGGCATCCAGCACGAGGCCCGTCGTGCCGAAGAGCAGGATCGAGAAGATCAGCGCCTGGATCGCCACGGTGCCGCGTTCGTCGCGTATGATCGCTGCGGGGCCGATCTTCTCGGCACGGAATCCGGGTTCGGCGCGGACTCGAGGGCGGAATCCGGCTATCGCCGCGGCGATGCGCGCTCTTGCCGCTTTCCAGCCGAGGCCCGGCAACGCCATCATACCTCCGCGAAGTCGCGCGCTCCTCCGCCGGAAATCTTTACGGTGGATAAACGAAAGCGGGGAGTGTTGCACGCAGGGGTCCCGCTTTTCCCGCCATTTCCATGCCTGCAGTTGCAACCAGCCCGTGCGGCGGGGGAGCGCGGTGCGGCTGCACGGAGCGGTAATGCGGATGCCAAGCTATAGCTGCGCTGACGACCGTTCGGGCGCGCGCGGCGGCCGAGGCGCTGGGCGAGGCGCTGGAGCGGCTGGATCCGGCGCCGGGCGGGGTCGGGCGTCTTCGAGATCGAGGACGGCTCGGGCCGCTGGGAGGTCGGCGGGCATTTCGACGACGCCGCCGGATATCGCCGGGCTGGCGCTGCTCGCGGTGCTGCACGGCGCGGCCGACTTCGCCGTCAGCCGCGTCGAGGATCGCGACTGGGTGGCGCAGGTGCGCCGCGAGCTGCACCCCGTCCATGCCGGGCGTTTCACGGTGCATGGCGGGCATGACAGCCACCGGGTCGGCGCCGAACCGCATCGGGCTGAGGATCGAGGCGGCGATGGCGTTCGGCACCGGCCACCACGCGACGACGCGCGGTTGCCTGCTGCTGATCGACGGGCTGGCGCGCCGCGGTACAAGCGGGGCGTGCGGCCGCGCCGCGTGGCCGACATCGGCTGCGGCACCGGCGTGCTCGCCATGGCGGCGGCGCGGGTCTGGCGGGCGCGCTGCCTCGCGACCGACATCGACGCGGTCGGCGACGGCGACGGCGCGCGAGAACGTCAGGGCGAACGGGCTCGGGCCGTGGGTGTCACGGGCCGCGCGCCGGGGTTCCGTCACGCGGCGCTGCGCGCGGCGGCGCCCTTCGACCTGATCTGCGCCAACATCCTGGCCGGGCCGCTGAAGCGGCTCGCGCCCGACATCGCGCGGTATCTGGCGCCGGGCGGGCGGGTCGTTCTGTCGGGGATCTTGCGCGGCCAGGCGGCGGGGGTCGAGGCGGTGTTCCGCGGCCACGGCCTGCGGCGAGCTCGGCGCGTCGACCTGGGCGACTGGGTCAGCCTGCTGCTGCGGCCTGAGAGGCGAAGGACGCGCCCGGCCGGGCGCGTCCCTTGGATGCGCTGCGCTCAGTAGGTGACGCGGCCCGTGCGCAGCTCCTCGACATGCCAGCGCGTCAGCCCGATATCGTCGAGCTGCGCCTCGTTCAGCCGGTCGAGCTCGTTGATCGTGCGGCGTCTCGCGTTCCAGGCCCGGACGGTCCGGGCGACGTGGTCGAACAGCCCGCTCTGCGGCGCCGGCATGTCGGCGATGCTGAGGCCGATGTCCTCGAGCTCGGCCGGGCTCAGCCTGGTCAGCTCGCCGCGCGCGCCGGTCGAAAAGCATCGACACGGCCGCAGCGGCGTCGGTCAGCAGCGAGCCCGCCCGGTAGAAGCGTGATGGCGCCGAAAGGCGCCGTGTTGCGGGTGTCGATGAACGACATGGCGGTAGACTCCTAAAGTGCAAAACGGACAACGAGATCGCTGCCCGAATGCGCCAGCATCTAGGCTGCGACCGCGTTGCACACAAATGCCGCATGACGCATGATCGATATGCGCTTTCTGCATGTGTCCGTTGGGACTTTCGTCACAGATTCCGCGGCGGCCACTGGCAGCCGCATGGCTACCAAATCGATGCGCTGGCCCCCGTTCCTGTTTCGTGCTAGCTGTTGCGGAAAAAGGGGAGCGGGCAGTGCGGGTCATCGGCTTCGATCCGGGGCTTCGGCGGACCGGCTGGGGCGTCGTCGACTGGAGGGACGGGCGGCTCACGCACGTCGCGAACGGGGTGTGCACGACGACCGCGACGGGGGCGGTGCAGGGGGCGGCGCGGGCGGCGGCGAGCTGGCAGTGCGGCTGGCGGCGCTGCACCGGCAGCTCGAGGCGGTGATCGCCGCGCAGGCGCCCGATGCGGCGGCGGTCGAGCTGACCTTCGTCAGCAAGGACGCGGTGGCGACGCTCAAGCTCGGCCAGGCGCGCGCCATGGCGCTGCTGGTGCCGGCGCAGCAGGGGCTCGCGGTCGCCGAGTACGCGCCGAATGCCGTCAAGAAGGCCGTCGTCGGCGTCGGCCATGCCGACAAGCGGCAGATCCAGCACATGGTGGCGCGGCTGCTGCCGGGGGTGCGGCTGTCCGGTCCCGACGCGGCCGATGCGCTGGCCGTCGCGATCTGCCATGCATGGACGGCGGGCGCCGGCGGCCGGCTGGCTGTCGCCATCGGGGCGGCGGCCGCGGCGTCTGGCGGAGCGGGCCGATGATCGGCAAGGTGACGGGGCTGATCGACTACAAGGCCGAGGACCACGTTCTGATCGACGCCGGCGGCGTCGGCTATGTCGTGCACTGCGCGCCTGGAACGATCGCGGCGCTGGCGGGACCGGGCGAGGCGGCGGCGCTCTATACCGAGCTGGTCGTCCGCGAGGACCTGATGCAGCTCTACGGCTTCCGCACGCTGGCCGAGCGCGAATGGCACCGGCTTCTGACCGCTGTCCAGGGCGTCGGCGCGCGCGTCTCGCTGTCGCTGATCGACGCGCTCGGGGTGGCGGGGCTCGGCCGGGCGCTGGCGGCAGGCGACGCGCAGGCATTGCGGCGCGCGCCCGGCGTCGGGCCGAAGCTCGCCATGCGGATCGCCAGCGAGCTCAAGGGCAAGGCGCCGGCCATGATGGCGCTGGGCGCCGGTCCGCGGACGGCGCAACGGCCGGGTGGCGTGGCGCCGCGGCCCGGCGCGGAAACCGCAGCCGCACAAGCAGGCATCGCCGCAGCCGCCGAGGAAGGCGATCTCGCGGCCAGCGCCGACGCGCTCTCGGCGCTGGTCAACCTCGGCTATGACCGGATAGAGGCGGCGACCGCCGTCGCCGAGGCGGGCACCGAGGGCGCCGTCGGCGAGGCGGCGCTGATCAGGTCGGCGCTGCGCAGCCTTGGCCGGAACCTCTGACGTGGCGGCGCCAGACCCGACCTCCGACCCGAACCCGGATCTGCGGCCGGAACCGCTGGAGGGCGACGGGCCCGAGCGGACGCTGCGCCCGCAGCGCCTCGACGAGTTTGTCGGCCAGGCCGGGGCGCGCTCGAACCTCGCCGTCTTCATCGAGGCGGCGCGCCGGCGCGGCGAGGCCATGGACCACCTGCTTTTCTACGGGCCGCCGGGCCTCGGCAAGACGACGCTGGCGCAGATCGTCGCGCGCGAGTTGGGGGTGAACTTCCGCATGACCTCCGGCCCGGTGATCGCCCGGCCGGGCGACCTGGCGGCGGTGCTGACCAACCTCGAGCCGCGGGACGTCCTCTTCATCGACGAGATCCATCGCCTCAGCCCGGTGGTGGAGGAGATCCTTTACCCGGGCATGGAGGATTTCCAGCTGGATCTGGTGATCGGCGAGGGGCCGGCAGCGCGGACGGTCAGGATCGACCTGGCGCCCTTCACGCTGATCGGCGCGACGACGCGGCTGGGCCTGCTGACGACGCCGCTGCGCGACCGCTTCGGCATTCCGGTGCGGCTGGAATTCTATTCAGAACAAGAGCTTGGGCAGATCGTGGCGCGGGCGGCACGGCTGATGGCGCTGGACGCCGAGCCGGAGGGGCTGGCCGAGATCGCCCGGCGCGCGCGAGGGACGCCGCGCATCGCCAACCGGCTGCTGCGCCGCGTCGCCGATTTCGCCGTGGTCGAGGGCGGCGGGCGGCTGACCCGGACGCTGGCGGCCCGCGCGCTGCAGCGGCTGGGCGTGGACGCGCTGGGGCTGGACGGCGCCGACCGGCGCTATCTGGCTCAGATCGCTGAACATTATGGCGGCGGCCCGGTCGGGGTCGAGACCATGGCGGCGGCGCTGTCCGAGGCACGCGACGCCATCGAGGAGGTGATCGAGCCCTATCTGATGCAGGCCGGCATGATCGCCCGCACCCCGCGCGGCCGCGTGCTGACGGCCGGCGCCTGGCGCCACCTGGGGCTGGAGCCGCCGCGCCGGGCGGGGCAGTCGGAGCTGTTCGGCGAGGACTGAGACAGCCTGCCAGCCAGAGTGCGGGCGTGTTGTGGGCGGTGCGGCGGCGTGCATGATGGCTTGGCGCTCCAGGTGACGTTGAGGGATCCGTGACGGCAGTTGTCTACCACCCCCGCCTCGCCTCGTCGGCCGAGGCAACAGCGGTGCGCACCTCCGGTAAGCTTTGGGGCAAGCAGAAGAGCGGGATCGCAGGTGGCGGGCCGGCAATGGTGAAGGCATATCTCGGTCAACTCCCCGATGGGAAAACAGGGTACACCTTTTCAACGGAGACGGCGCCTACCAGATGCGGTATGCACTTCGGTATGCGAACTGCTGAATGGCATGAAGGCAGCCCGAGTGTCCGTCCGGTCGCCCCAGGATCGGACTATGTCATGATCGACGTGGAGTTGCTGGACGATGACCTCCCACAAGGTTAGCAGTGGCAAGACGACGCGCACGCACAGGAGTGCTTCGCGGTCGCTGCAAACGAACTTCATGATCGGCGCCGGGCCGGTTGGTGGGCAACGGAAGCACAGAGCCGTCGCGCGTGCCCAGCCGGGCGACGTAGTCTGGCCGAGCGGCGAAGGTCGTGAGATCGGGACGATCCGCGGCACAATCGACGAGTTGCTCGGCGTGCTTCGCCGGCGTGTGAACCGTGGCAGGGTTCGCGAGCACGTGTCTTACGGCGAGGACGGCGCGGAGAGCGCGGTTGTCCTCGGACCGCCATCGCGCACGCTGGCCTGTCTGCTGTCCGACGACAGCCAGGCGCCCGGCGTGGTGGCGGTCATAGCCGATGTCGGCGCTGATCCCTGCGTCGTGGTGAAGACGGTTGAGCGGGTGTTGGGCCGCCGTTTCGAGGTCCACCGGCACGCCGTCTAAGCGGCGCGATGCACCGGCTGTCCATCCGCGTCTATTACGAGGACACCGATTTCGGCGGCGTGGTCTACTATGCCAACTATATGAAGTTCATCGAGCGCGGGCGGACCGAGGCGTTGCGGGCGCTGGGGGTCGACCAGGTGGCGCTGAAGGCGGCGGGGCTGATCTTTGTCGTCCGGCGGATGGCGGCGGACTGGCTGGCGCCGGCGCGGTTCGATGATCTGGTTGAAGTGCGGAGCGAAATCACAGAGGTCGGCGGCGCGTCGGTGCGGATGGTTCAGGAGGTGCGGCGCGGCGATGCGGCGCTGTTCCGCGCGACTGTGCAGGTCGCCTGCATGGACCCGGACGGTCGGGCGCGCCGGTTGCCGGCCGAGGTGCGCGCCCGCCTGCTCGCGCCCGGCGCCGTGCCCAATGACGCGACCGATGACGCGCCCGACCCCGCTCCGCCCGCTGGGAGTTGACCGGCGCCACGTGCCCCTGCATTGCCCATGCGTTCCGGCAACGCGCGAAACCGTCGCATTTTCGTCCGGGATCGCGTATGCAAGGCGCGAGGCGACGCGCAGGAGAGAGCCGGGCATCCGGCCAAGGGGCGCGAATCGGGTAGGGCGGAGAATGGCTGTCAGCATTGCGGTGATCGGGTGGGGCATCGCGCTCGGCGCGCAGGCGGCCCTGGGGGATCCGTCTCTGGGCGACCCGTCGGGGATCGGCGATCAGGCGCTGCCCGATGCGGTCGGTGCGGCCGACTTCTCGCTCTGGGCGATGTTCATGCGGGCGACGATCACCGTCAAGATCGTCATGGTCGTCCTGGTCCTCGCCTCGTTCTGGTCCTGGGCCATCATCGTCGAGAAGGCGCTGATGTTCGGCCGGCTGCGCCGCCAGTCGGCGCGCTTCGAGGACAATTTCTGGTCGGGCCAGCCGCTCGACGACCTGTTCGACCGGATCTCGGGCAAGCCGGGCAGCCCGATCGAGCGGGTTTTCGTCGCCGGCATGACCGAGTGGCGGCGCTCGTTCGGCGATGGCGGCCTGATCCCCGGCACGTTGCAGCGCGTCGACCGCGCAATGCAGGTGGCGATCGCCCGCGAGGCCGAGACGATCAACCGGCGGCTGCCGTTCCTGGCCTCGGTCGGCTCGGTCTCGCCCTTTCGTCGGCCTGTTCGGCACGGTCTGGGGCATCAAGCACAGCTTCGAGTTGATCGCGACGCAGCAGAACACCAACCTGGCCGTCGTCGCGCCCGGCATCGCCGAGGCGCTGCTGGCGACCGCTCTGGGGCTTCTGGCGGCAATCCCGGCCGTCCTGGCCTATAACCGGCTGATCTCCGAGGCGGGCAGCCTGACGGGCGGGCTCGAGAACTTTTCCGACGAGTTCTCGACCATCCTGGCGCGGCAGATCGACCGGCACCAGATGGAGGATGCGTGATGGGCATGTCGGTCCAGGGAGGCGGTCGGGTCAACGGCAGGCGGCGGGGCGGCGTGGCCCGGCCGATGTCCGAGATCAACGTCACGCCGTTCGTCGACGTCATGCTGGTGCTGCTGATCATCTTCATGGTGGCGGCGCCGCTGCTGACGACCGGCGTGCCGGTCAACCTGCCGAAGACGCAGGCTGCGGCGCTGCCGACCGAGCAGCAGGAGCCGCTTATGCTGTCGATCGACGCCGGTGGCGTGATCTACCTGCAGAAGGAGGCGCAGGAACTGGCGACGCTGCCGGAAAAGCTGGCGGCGGTGCGCGAGGCGCGCGGGCAGGACGGCGGCAGGATCTATCTGCGCGCCGACAACGCGCTGTCCTATGGCTATGTCCAGCAGGTGCTGGCGATGGTGCGCAACGCGAACTTCGCGTCCATCAGCATGGTCCACGACCAGCCGAAGCAGACGGAGTAACCCGGTGCGGCGCGGCGCGGCGATCTCGGGAGCGATGCATGCGGGCCTGCTGGCCCTCGCGCTGTTCGGCGCCGACTGGTTCAGCGACCGCGAGCAGATCCCGCTGGATCTGACCGAGATCGAGATGGTCGAGGGCACCGAGCTGGATGCCCGGCTCTCGACCGCGCCGGTCGTGCAGAGCGAGGGGCCGGCCGAGATGAGCCCGCCGGCCCCGGGCGACAGCGCGCCAGCCGCCGCCGAGCCGCCGGACCCGGCGGCCGAGCCGGCGGTGGTGGCCGCGCTCGACACGGCGCCGGCGCCCGAGCCGCGCCCCGAGGCGCCGAAGATCACGATCCCGCCGCCGCCGACCGAGATCCCGTCCGAGGCGCCGGCGCCGTCGATCGCCGAGATCCCCTCGCCCGACCCGCTCGACGCCCAGGCGGCCGAGCCCGAGAGCCCGGCCTCGACCGAGCCGGTGCAGCCGCTGGCCTCGATCCGCCCGCCCTCGCCGTCGCCTCGCCCGCTGCCGCCGCCCGAGCCGGAACCGCAAGCCGAGCGCACGCCCGAGCCGGCCGAGGCGACGGCGCCCGACCCCGAGGCGCCGCGGCCGCCGAAGCCCGAACCCGCCCCGGTGGCCGAGCCAGAGCCGGAGGCGGTGGCCGAGGCGCAGATCGACGCGCCGGAAAGCCTGGCCCCGCGCGAGGCGCGGCTGCCGGTCGCCAGACCCGCCGAGGTGGCGCGCGCCGCGCGCGCCGCCTCTCGCCAGGAGCCGCAGCAGCAGGCCGAGGCCGAGCCGGAGAAGACGAAGCCGGGCCAGCAGCGCGTCGCCGAGGCCGCGACGACGTCGGCGACGCCGGCCGGCGGATCGTCCCGCCCCTCGGCGCCGCTGAACGAGGGCGAGAAGAACGCGCTGCGGCTCGGCATCAAGAAGTTCTACACCTATAGCGGGCGGCAGGATCCCAGCCTGCGTGTCACCGTCCGCCTGCGGCTGGACCAGCGGGCGCAGATCGACGGCAAGCCCGAGTTGCTGCGCGCCGAGGGCGGCGACAAGGCATCGCAGAACGCGCTCTACCAGGCCGGTCGCCGCGCGCTGCTGCAGGCCGAGAGCCAGGGCGAGTTCCGCAGGCTGCCTGCGGACAAGTACGGCGCCTGGAAGGTTTTGAACGTCGTCTTCACCACCGAAAAGGGGATCGAGTTCTCGTCATGACATGGAGAGTTGCGCAGCCGGCCCGGCCGGCGCTCGTGCCGATCCTGATGATCGCGCTGGGGCTGGCAGTCGCGCTGTCGGTCGCGCCGGCGGCGCGCGCCCAGACGGCGGCGGACGAGGGCACGACGATCGTCGTCGGCGACCCGAACTTCCAGCCGATGCCGATCGCCGTGGCCGGCTTTCTGGCCCCGCCCGATCTGGCGAGCGATGCCGAGAACATCCGCTCGGTCGTCGAGGCGGACCTCGATCGCTCGGGGCTGTTCCGGATCCTGCCGCAGAGCGCGTATCTCGAGCGGATCACCGACTTCAACAAGGTGCCGAGCTATGCCGACTGGCGCGCCATCAACGCCCAGGCGCTGGTGACGGGGCAGGTCTCGCGCGCCTCGGACGGGCGGCTGGTGGCGCAGTTCCGCGTCTTCGACACCCAGGCCGAGGAACAGCTGGAGGGCCAGCAGATCCTCGCCGCGCCAGCCGACTGGCGCCGCGTCGGGCACAAGGTGGCGGACGGGGTCTACACGCGGCTGACCGGCGAGGGCCCCTATTTCGACAGCCGCGTCGTCTTTGTCGCCGAGAGCGGCCCGAAGGGCGACCGCACCAAGCGGCTGGCGGTCATGGACCAGGACGGCGCCAACGTCCGCTACCTGCCCGACGCGTCGGGCCTCGTGCTGGGGCCGCGCTTCTCGCCGAACGAGCAGCTGGTGCTTTATACCTCGTACGACAGCGGCCGGCCCGAGCTCTACCTGATGAACCTCGACACCGACCAGCGCGAGCGCCTGGGCGCGTTCCCGGGCATGAGCTTCTCGCCGCAGTTCTCGCCGAACGGCAACGATGTCGTATTCAGCGTCGCCGAGGAGGGCAATGTCGACATCTGGGCGATGAACCTCGCCGACCGGTCCAAGCGGCGGCTGACCCGCGGCGCGGCGATCGAGACCTCGCCCTCGTACTCGCCGGACGGCAGCCGGATCGTCTTCGAATCCGACCGCGGCGGCAAGCAGCAGCTCTACGTCATGCCGGCGGCGGGCGGCGAGGGGACGCGGATCAGCTTTGGCGCCGGCAGCTATGGCTCGCCCGTCTGGTCGCCGAAGGGCGACCTGATCGCCTTCACCAAGATCCTCGGCGGGCGCTTTCACATCGGCGTCATGCGGCCCGACGGCTCGGACGAGCGGCTGCTGACGACCAGCTTCCTGGACGAGGGGCCGACCTTCTCGCCGAACGGGCGGGTCCTGATGTTCTCGCGCGAGACGCCCGGGGCCAGCGGCACGACGCAGGTCATCAGCATTGACGTGACCGGCCGGAATCTGCGCCGGGTCGAGACGCCGGGCGCCGCCTCGGACCCGGCCTGGTCGCCGTTGCGCGATTGATGCCGGAGAAATGCGCCGACTCCCCGGCTCTTGCGCCGCGGCGTTGGCGCGGGGATACTCCCTGTAGGGGAGTGCGTGTGCCTCGCACAGGCACGGGGCTTGAGGGACAAGAGGAGCTTCATCGCATGAAGTTTTCACCGATCATCGCGGTTGTCGCGGCGGTCGCGCTGGCCGGCTGCGCCGACGAGCCGCCGCCGGACGCGGCGTACGGCGCCGGCACGGGTGCCGGGACCGCCGGCAGCTCTGCCGGCGCGCCGCCGCCGAACACGGTCGAGTACTTCAACCAGGTCGTTGGCGACCGCGTCTTCTTCTCGCTCGACGAGTACACGCTGGACGTCGAGGACCAGGACACGCTGCGCCGCCAGGCTCAGTGGTTGCAGTCCAATCCCGGAACGAACATCACGGTCGAGGGCCATACCGACGAGCGCGGCACGCGCGAGTACAACCTCGCGCTCGGCGCCCGGCGGGCGAACTCGGTCCGCGAGTACCTGATCGCCCAGGGCGTGTCGCCGGCGCGGCTGCAGGCAGTGTCCTTCGGCAAGGAGCGCCCGGTGGCGCTCTGCTCGGACGAGAGCTGCTGGGCGCAGAACCGCCGCGTCGTCAGCGTCGTCACCGGCGCGCCCACGGGGTGATCCCCGGCCGACCTGGCAGGGGGGTGGCGCGGGCGTCCGCGTCGCCCGCCGCGGCCTTCGACTCCATGAGGGGTCCGCAAAGGAGATGACGATGCGCATGCGGTTGCGGAGCGGCGTCCTGGTCGCGGCGGCGCTGCTCGGCGGCGTTCTCGCCGGCAGTCCGGGTGTCCATGCGCAGCAGACCGAGGAGCTGCGCTATCGGCTGGACGCTCTCGACGCCGAGATCGCCGGCATCCGCGCCCGGCTGGGCCTCGGGCCGTCGGCGCCCGCCGCCGCCGGAGCCATCTCGGGCTCGGCCGTCAGCGATCTCGAGGGCGAGGTGCGTCGCCTGACCGCCATGGTCGAGGAGATGCAGAACCACCAGCGGCGCATCGCCGAGGAGGCGGCGCGCCGCTTCTCGGACATCGAGTTCCGCCTGACCGAGCTCGAGGGCGGCGACATCGGCGGGTTGCAGCCCGTGCCGCCGCTCGGCGGCGTCGACGAGCTTCCCCTGCAGGGGAGCGGGACCGCAACGGGCACGGGCAACGCCGCGCCGGTCGAGAGGCAGGTCGCCGCCGTCTCGGTCGCCGAGCAGGGCGATCTCGATCGCGCCGCGGCCGATGTGCGGCAGGGGCGCTATGACCAGGCCGAGGACCGGCTGCGCAGGTTCCTCCGGGACTATCCGGCCAGCCCGCTGACCGGCGATGCCTGGTACTGGCTGGGCGAGAGCCAGTCGACGCGCGGCAAGCAGGGCGACGCGGCGCGCAGCTATCTGCAGGGCTACAATGCCGACCGGCGCGGCCCGCGCGCGGCGCAGAACCTCTATCGGCTGGGCGCGACACTGGGACGGCTCGGCCAGGTCAGGGAGGCCTGCCTGACGCTGCGCGAGGTCGGCACCAGTTTCCCGGCGCGACGATCTGGTCGGCAAGGCGAGGGCCGAGGCCGAGTCGCTCGCCTGTGGCTGAGACGGCGCTCGCCGACCCGATCCGGTCGGTCGAGTCGGCGCTCGATCGCCTGGTTCCCGAGCTGGTCCTCGGGCGGCCGGCTGGGCGTCGCCGTCTCCGGCGGCGGCGACTCCATGGCGCTGCTCGCCATCGCTGCCGGCTGGGCGGTAGACGTCCTGTTGGCCCCCGTGCGCGGGCAGCAGCTCCCAGCTATGCCCGAAACCCAGAAGCTCGCGTCCAAGGCCGAGATCGTCGCGGCGCTGAAGGCCTCCTTCGCGTATTGCGACGCCGTGATCAGCTCAGCGCCGCGGACGCGAGCGCGCCTCGAAAGCTCGGGCAGCAGCACACGAAGCTGTCCGTGCTCGCGTTCAACATGGGTCACGCCTTCGAGCACGACTCCGGCAACCGCGTACGCCTACGGTAACTGAACCAAGTAGAGCAACAAAA
>CAVUWP010000006.1:0-18834 GCA_963745085.1 uncultured Alphaproteobacteria bacterium
GATCATGCAGGCTCGTCGCCTGTCGACGCGCCCGCCAATGACCTGGCGCCAACGAACTGCCGCCAACGAACTGCGCAATCGAACCTGCACCACGCCCGACGTTCGGCCGCACGGCCGGGCGACGCCCAGGATCCGCCGATCTTCGTCACCGCACCCTGAAAGCCCCCTCGTCCCGAATGACGGGCGCCGGCAGCGCCGGCCACGGGGGCTTCCAAGGTCTGGTGGCCACAGCGCGAGGGAAACACCCGGTCCCATCCCGAACCCGGCCGTTAAGCCCCGCCGCGCCGATGGTACTGCGTCTCAAGACGCGGGAGAGTAGGTCGCCGCCAGACCACACACCGCCGTTCTCTCTCTTCGAACCGCCTCGTCCCGACGGACGCCGCCCAGGGCTGTGTCCCTGGTGGTGGTGTAGGAGGCCGCGCGCGGAGCCCCCGGCGTAGCGCAGCACGCGGCCGGCGGTGACGCTGGCGGCCACCGTCGATCTTCGGAAGAGGTCCGGGTTGCGACACCTGGAGCCGAGAACGGAGATCACGATGACCGATGAGAGAATGGCGCTGATCGAGCTGGAGACCTCCAAAAACACGTGCGCTCCCGGCGCGTTGATGATTCACTGAGCCGGCATCGGCGGTGAGGCGGAACATGACGCGGGAACCGGGGCTGTTTGACATGGACGCGCGGCTGCGGGAGCTGTCGGCGAAGGGCGATGACCTCGAGCGGGTGAACACGCTGGTGGATTTCGAGGCATTCAGGTCCGAGCTGGAGCAGGCCGTGCCGCGCGCGGACCGCTCGAAGGGCGGCCGCCCGCCCTACGACCACGTGCTGATGTTCCGGATCCTGATCCTTCAGGCCAGCCACTCGCTGTCGGACGAGCGGACCGAGTATCTCATCAAGGACCGTCTCTCGTTCATGCGGTTCCTCGGGCTGTCGCTGGCGGACCGCGTGCCGGACGCGAACTCGATCTGGAACTTCCGCGAGGCGCTCACGCGGGCGCGGATCGGTGGCGTCCCGGCCATCGAAGGGCTGTTGCGCCGCTTCGAGGCGCAGCTCTCTGCGGCGGGCTACATTGCCATGGGCGGGCAGATCGTCGACGCGACCGTGGTGGCGGCGCCGAAGCAGCGCAACACCGAGGACGAGAAGCGGGCTCTGCGCGAGGGCCGCATTCCCGAGGAATGGGCGCAGAAGCCCGCGAAACTGGCGCAGAAGGACCGCGACGCGCGCTGGACGGTGAAACACTCCAAGGCCAAGCCATCGGCGGACGGCGCGAAGCGCGTCGACATCGCCATCCCGATGTTCGGCTACAAGAACCATGTCGGCATCGACCGCCGCCACGGGCTGATCCGCACCTGGACCGCAACCGACGCCGCCCGCCACGACGGCGCGCAGTTGCCGGGCCTGCTCGACAAGGCCAACACCGGCGGCGGGGTCTGGGCCGACACCGCGTATCGCTCGGCGAAGAACGAGGCGCATCTCGCGGCCAAGGGCTTCACCAGCCGGATCCACCGAAAGAAGCCCATGGGCAAGCCCATGCCGACGCACGTCTCCCGCGCCAATGCCGCCAAGTCGGAGGTCCGTGCCCATGTCGAGCATGTCTTCGCCCGCCAGAAGGGGCCCATGGCGCTGGTGATCCGCACCATCGGACTCGCCAGGGCGACGGTGAAGATCGGGCTGGCAAACCTGGTCTACAACATGCGTCGCATGGTCTGGCTCGTCGGAACCGCACCGGCCTGACGCCCATGCGGCCGCCCAGCGGCCAGGGCAGCGAGCATTCATCAGGCGACCAAAGCGTCGTTGCGCCACCCTCAAGCCCGAAAACCATCAACCGGAGGGCCTGAAAATCAGCGTTCTTGGAGGTGTCCAGTGGCTTCTGCTCGACGCCGTTCACGGAGGTGGGCATCGGCAGCCCTGCAGCTTCGAGGATCGTGGGCACGACGTCCACGAGATGAACGAAGGCATCGCGCGGTTCGGGGTCGTGTTCGATTCGTGCAGGCCAGGTGATCACCATCGGGTTGCGGGTGCCACCGAGATGGGACGCGACCTGCTTGACCCACGCGAGCTCCGGCGGATGGGCTACCGCAACCTCTCGGCGCGCCCGCAGGCGTACGGTCAGGACCCGGAGGCGATAGAGGCGTTTAAAAAAGCTTCCCGGCCGCTGTCGCGGAGATCCGCGACCGCGACGCCCACGGCAGGCGCATCGAGGTCTGGTTCCAGGACGAGGCGAGGGTCGGACAGAAGAACCTGATCACCCGCCGCTGGGCGCGCCGCGGCACGCGACCCCGGGCGCCGCACGACCAGCGAACGAAGTGGGCCTACATTTTCGGCGCGATCTGTCCGAGGCTCGGCAAGGGCGCGGCCCTCGTCATGCCCTTCGCCGACACCGAAGCGATGCAGGCGCACCTCGCCGAGATCAGCGACGCCGTGGCGCCCGACGCCCACGCCGTGCTCGTCCTCGACCAGGCGGGCTGGCACGTCTCCGGCCGGCTCGCCGTTCCTGACAACATCACGCTCCTACCATTGCCGCCGAGATCGCCCGAGCTGAACCCGGTCGAGAACTGAAACGGCGTGTTGCCGGCCCAAGCCCAGCCGACCGGGTAATGTGGCTCGGATTCCGGCCCGCCCAGCTTGTCGAGGTTCGCCTTGATATCCTCAAGGTTGGACGGAATGCCGTTGAGGTTCATGATCTCGTTCAGCGTGCCGTCCATTCCGCCTTCCGAGGACGCTCGTAAGCGGTGCGCAGCCCCCGTCTTCTGCCGGACCGGCTGAGCTGCGATCCATGGCCGTCAAGTTCAGACGGGAGGATCGCCTTGGGAGTCCAAAGGGAGCGCCGGATGGAGTCCGGTTGCCGGATGGAGGTTCTGGCGGGGCCGACGGGTCGGCGGCGATGGCCTGACGAGGTCAAGGGTCGGATCGTTGCCGAGACGCTGGTTGTCGAAGGTGAGGCGGACCACGCTAAACGTCGGGCTCGCGTCTGCCGGCGCTTGCGGCTCCATACTTATGCTGCCTATGCAGGCTTCGCGGCCGAGCCGGCGCTCGCGATCTGGGCCGAAAAGACCAAGGGCACGGAGTACGAATTCAGCCGCAAGGAGGTCGCCGAGAAACCCTCGGTCGTGATCGGCTATGCGATGACCGAGAAGCAGGGCGGCTCGGATCTGCGCGAGACGCAGACCATGGCGCGCTTCTAGCATTCAGCCGACTACCACGGCAAGACGGCGCATTGGTACGAGCTGACCGGCCACAAATGGTTCTGCTCGGTGCCGCAGTCTGACGGCTTCTTCACGCTCGCCAAGGTCGATGGCGAGGTGACATGCTTCTTCCTGCCGCGTACGCTGCCCGACGGAAGCTACAACCGCCTTTTGGATCATGTCCCGGGGCGTGGTGTAGAAGCGCCGGCCTACGGAAAGGTCCGAGCCTGATCAGGACGCCACGGCGGGCAGCCTGAGTGTCGGATTGTCGGTGACGCGGGCGAGCGTTTCAAGGCTCATGTAGCGCCGCGCCACGGCCCATTCGTCGTTGGTCTCCAGCATCAGCGCACCGACAAGCCGGATGATGGCCTCGTCGTTGGGGAAGATGCCGATGACGTCTGACCGGCGCTTGACCTCGCGGTCGTGCGCCGCGCCATGCTGAAGGACCCGCGCACGATCGATGCGCTCTTCGATGAAGTGACGCCGCTGAAGGGTCAGGATGCGCGCTTCGATGCGATGGTCCGGCACGCCGAGGCTCTGGTCCGCGAGGCGCTGGAGGATGAATTCCTTGCGCGTCCGATGACCGAGGCAGTGGCTCGGGTGCTCCAGGGCGCCGAACTGCTGCGACACAGCACGGAGGAGGTCGTGAACGTCTTCCTCGGCACGCGCAGCCCCGGCGGATCAGGCGCCTGGGGGTCGCACTACGGGACGCTGTCCGCGGCGGTCACGCAGCCGGTCGCGAGGAAGATCATGCAGCGCGCGATGGTTGACAACTAAGGACCATCAAGCCGTTTGCAACCTCCGCCGAGGTGATGGACGCCTACGCAGATCATCCCAGCAATGCGCCGATCATCGAAATGGCAGTAGCCGGCCATCCGGAGGCCGGCTGTCAGCGAAGCGTGGCGACGGTTGGGGAGGCCAGGTCTCTCCTCGGCTGTGCGGCTTCTCCGGCGTTGCAGCGATCGCGGTTCGGGGCGTATCAGTGCGCCGTGCGAAGCGCCGTGTGAACGGGCAGCCGGAGAGATCGGCGATGGACCAGAAGCTCAGCCATGTGAGCGGACCCGAGACGCCCCCGCTCCTCGAGATGACCATCGGCAGCGCGCTCGATCGCGCCGTGGAGCGATGGGGCGGGCGCGAGGCCCTCGTCGCACGAGCCCAGGAAACGCGGCTCACCTGGACGGAGCTCGGCACTGAGGTCGACACGCTCGCAGCCGCATTCGTGGCGCTCGGCCTCGGCCCCGGCGACCGGATCGGCGTCTGGTCGCTGAATCGCGTGGAGTGGGCGCTGACGCAGTTCGCCTCCGCCCGCGCCGGCCTGGTCCTGGTGACGATCAACCCGGCCTACCGGCTGCACGAGCTGGACTATGCGCTGAACAAGGTCGGCTGCGCCGCCGTCGTCATCGCGCCGCCCTTCAAGACCAGCGACTACGGCGCGATGATCGCGAAGCTGGCGCCGGAGCTCGCGACCGCCGAGCCGGGGCGGCTGCGCGCCGCCCGCGTGCCGGCCTTGCGCGCCGTGATCCAGATGGGCGAGGCCCGGCTCCCCGGCACGCTCGCCTTCGACGAGCTGCCCAAACTGGTGCGGCCGGAGCACTGCGAGGAGGTGAAGGCCCGCGGCGCCGCCATCCGGCCCGGGGACGCGACCAACATCCAGTTCACCAGCGGCACGACCGGCAGCCCCAAGGGCGTGACGCTCAGCCACCGGAACATCCTGAACAACGGCTATTTCACCGGGCTCGGCATCCGGCTGACCGAGGCGGACCGGATCTGCATCCCGGTTCCGTTGTATCACTGCTTCGGCATGGTGATGGGGAATCTGGCGGCGCTGACGCTCGGCGCCGCCATGGTCTATCCCGGCGAGGGCTTCGACCCGCTGGCGACGCTGGAGGCGGCGGCGGCCGAGCGCTGCACGGCGCTCTATGGCGTGCCGACCATGTTCATCGCCGAGCTCGATCACCCCCGCTTCGCCGAATTCGACCTCTCGGCGCTGCGCACCGGGATCATGGCCGGCTCGCCATGCCCCGTCGAGGTCATGCGCCGGGTGAACGACCGGATGAACATGCGCGAGGTCACCATCGCCTACGGCATGACCGAGACCAGCCCCGTCAGCTTCCAGAGCGCCACCGACGATCCGCTCGAGCGCCGCGTGTCGACCGTCGGGCGGGTCCACCCGCATGTCGAGGTCAAGATCGTCGACGCGGAAGGCCGGGGCGTGCCGTGCGGTGAGCCTGGCGAGCTCTGCACCCGCGGCTATTCGGTGATGCTCGGCTATTGGGACGACCCGGAGCAGACGGCTGAGGTGATCGACGCCGAGGGCTGGATGCACTCTGGCGATCTCGCGACGATCGATGCCGAGGGCTATGGCAACATCGTCGGGCGCATCAAGGACATGGTGATCCGCGGCGGCGAGAACATCTATCCGCGCGAGATCGAGGAATTCCTCTACACTCACGCGGCGATCCGCGACGTGCAGGTGTTCGGCGTGCCGGACCCCCGCTATGGCGAGGAGCTCTGTGCCTGGATCATCCTCAACGAAGGGCATGATCTGACGGCCGAAGATGTCCGTGCGTTCTGTCAGGACCAGATTGCGCACAACAAGATCCCGCGCCACATCAGGTTCGTCGAAGAGTTCCCGGTGACGGTGACGGGCAAGGTCCAGAAGTTCGTGATGCGCGACCGGATGGGGCAGGAACTCGGCGCCACGCAAGATCGGACCGCCTGAGTGTCCCTTGCCGGAGACGACCGGACGAGGGGGCGATGACATCAGAGGAGATGGCACGCCTGTCCGCAGCTGAGGAAAGACCCGCGCCCGACTGCCTGTCGCTTGTCGGCGGCGCATCGTCTGACGATCGACCGGCGTAACGTCAACGGCCGGCGGGGCGGGAGGCGAGCCAGATCGTATGGCGCGCGCCGCGCCTCGTCCGGCTGGCGCGGACGGTCCGTGCCTCTGCCTCGAAGCCGCAGTGGCGGAGCCGCCGGGTGAATCCGTTGTCGGGCGTGGCCGACCACACGGCGAGCAGGCCGCCCGGCGCCAGCGCGCGGTGAGCTGCGCGGAGGCCACTCTCGCCGTAGAGTGCGTCGTTCGCCGGGCGGGTGAGCGCCTCCGGGCCGTTGTCGACGTCGAGCAGGATGGCGTCATAGGGCACCGCCCGCTGCCGGATGATCTCGGCCACATCCGCCGTCTGCAGATCGAGCCGCGGATCGGCCAGGCAGTCGCCGAAGAGGACGGCCATCGGACCCCGCGCCCAGGCGACGAGCTCCGGCACGATCTCGGCCACCACCAGGCGGGCGTCCGGGCCTGCCGCGGCCTGCGCGGCGCGCAGGGTGAAGCCCATTCCCAGCCCGCCGATCAGAACGCACGGCGCCGGCGTCCCCGGGATCTGCGCCAGGGCGAGACTCGCCAGCGCCTCCTCCGATCCGCTGAGGCGGCTGTTCATCAGCTCCGCCCCGTCGATCCGGATCGAGAATTCCCTGCCGCGCCGCATGAGGCGCAGGACGCCTCCATCCGGCGTCGTCGCGGTCTCGAGATGGATCCAGGGAAGCACTCGATACCCCGGGTCAGCAATCCCTGGAGCGCCGCTTGGGCGTGCCCGAGACCGGGGCCCGCGTGCTCCGCCGCGTTCTGTCCTCCGCCCGCTCCGACCTCTCGGACGCCGTGCGCGACTTTCGTGTCCGACCGCGCGGTTCTCCGTCCGCGGGCGGTCCGTCGCTGCTCGAGACAGTGATGCCGTTCTCCAGGGAGCGCTCCGGCCCGAGCGCGGCGAGGAAAGCGTCGGCGCGATCGGCGGCAATCTCGACAAGCGTGACGTTCCGCTGCAGGCGGATTGCGCCGACGTCTCGGCGGCTCAGGCCGCCCGCGCCGCAGATCAACGGCAGCAGCCATCGCGGCTCGGCCTTCTGCCTGCGGCCGACCGAAAGCGAGAACCAGGCGCTCGGCCCGAAGGCCTCGCGCGGGGGGCGCACCGTGTCCGGACCGGCGAGATCGACCAGTTCCTCTGGCGCGGCCAGCCCCCGGCGCAGACGGCGCAGGAAGGCGGCCGCGACGCGCTCGGGCCCGTGCCGCTCGAGCAGGGCCGCGACCAGCGCCTCCTCCTCCGCCGCCACCGGCTCCGCGAGGGTCGGATCGGCCAGCATGCGGGCATCGTCGGCAGCGAGGATCTCGGCCGGCGAGGGCGGCGCCGACCAGGTCGCGCTGACCCCGGCCGAGGCCAGCAGCGCCTCGGCTCGGCGGCGGGCGCGGTGCGGCACGACCAGCGCGCTGATCCCCTTGCGCCCGGCGCGGCCGGTGCGCCCGCTCCTGTGCAGCAGCGCTTCCCGGTTGCCCGGCAGGTCGGCGTGGATCACCAGCTCGAGCGAAGGCAGGTCGATGCCGCGGGCCGCGACGTCCGTGGCGACGCAGACCCGCGCCCGGCCGTCGCGCATCGCCTGCAGCGCATGCGTGCGCTCGCCCTGGCTGAGCTCGCCGGACAGCGCGACGACCGAGAACCCGCGATTGGTGAACCGCGCCGCCATGTGGCTGACCGCCGCGCGCGTCGCGCAGAAGACCAGGGCGCTTTCGGCGTCGTGGTAGCGAAGGAGGTTGTAGATCGCGTTCTCGCGATCGCTCGGGGCGACCGGATAGGCGCGGTACTCGATGTCGGCATGCTGCTCGCGCTCGCCGGTAGCGACGATGCGCAGGGCGTCCTGCTGGAAGCGCTGGGCGAGCCCCGCGATCGCGCGCGGCACGGTGGCGGAGAACAGCAGCGTGCGCCTGCCCGTCGGGGCTGCGCCGAGGATGAACTCCAGGTCCTCGCGGAAGCCGAGGTCGAGCATCTCGTCGGCTTCGTCCAGCACCACCGCCCGCAGCGCCGTCATGTCGAGAGAGCCGCGTTCGATGTGGTCGCGCAGGCGCCCCGGCGTGCCGATGACGAGATGGGCGCCGTGCTCCAGTGCCCGCCGCTCGGCCCGCGGGTCCATGCCGCCCACGGAGGACGCCATCACGGCGCCCGTCGGCGCATAGAGCCACTCGAGCTCGCGGCGCACCTGCAGCGCCAGCTCGCGCGTCGGCGCCACCACCAGGGCGAGCGGCGCATCGGCGCGGCCGAACCGGTCCGCGCCGCCGAGCAACGTGCCCGCGGTGGCGAGCCCGAAGGCGACCGTCTTGCCCGACCCCGTCTGCGCCGACACGAGCAGGTCGCGTTCGCCAACCTCCTCCTCGAGCACCGCCTGCTGCACGGGCGTGAGTTCCGCATATCCCCGCGCCGCGAGGGTTCGGGCGAGCGCGGGATGGATTTCTGGAGACAGGATCATGATCGCCTCTCGTATATTCAGCGCCTGCCTGCAAGCGCTCCGCAACGCGGCTTCTCATGACTTCGCTCTGGAGCGCCTGGAGCATGTGTATTCCGCGCCCGGATCGGGCCGGTCGGGCGCGCCTCGTCTGCTCTCCCCGCAACTTCTGGGGATGGCGCATAATTCGCGTCGACCGAGCCGGAAACCAACGACCGCCATGGCCTCAACTTCGGCCGTACGACCGCCGGCAGGCCGCGACCTAAAGCGAATTTTCGCCCCTGGCAAACCGAGGCGGCTGATCGGGCGGGAAGCAGTCATCTACCGCGACGGTTCCTGCAGCGTGCGCAGCCTCCGATAAACCTGACAGATGGGCTGGCGGTGTTCAGCGGCTCGGGGATGGCCTCTATGCAGATTGCCGCGCCGCCGGTCAGGCGCGCGCCCTGGCCAGCGCGGCGAAGGCTCCGCCCGTGGCCTCCAGCGCCTCGTCGATGTCGGCATCCTGATGGGCGACAGAGAGGAACATGTTGTGCTTGTGGTGCAGGTAGACGCCGCGCGCCAGCGCCTCCTGGCAGAAGCGGGCGCCGAGCGCCGCGTCGGCATCGTTGCGGAACTGCACCAGCGGCATCTGCGGCGGCCCGGACTGGATCAGCGCGACGCCGTGCGCCGCGGACTGCTTCTCCAGCCCGTCGCGCAGGCGCTGACCCACGCGGCGCATGTGTTCGGGGGCGTCGACCGCGTGAAGTTCGCGGATCGTCGCGACGGCGGCGGCCATAGGGGCGCCCTGGTACCAGAACGAGCCGGTGACGAAGACCTTCGTCGCCGCATCGCGGAACCGGTCGTTTCCCGTCACGGCCGAGAGCGGCCAGCCATTGGCGATCGCCTTGCTCCAGGCGCTGAGGTCGGGTCGAACGCCGAGCAACTCCCAGCTGCCGCCAAGGTGCAGGCGGAAGCCGGCGCGGACATCGTCCAGGATCAGCGCGGCATCCGCCTCGTCGCAGATGCGGCGGCAGGCGTGGGCGAACTCGTGCGTCGGCGCCTCGAGGGGGCGGCCGAGATCGTGCCGGAAGGCCGATACGAGAACCCCGGCCAGATCGCCCCTGGCCTGCTCGACCGCGGCCTCGAGCGCTCCGACGTCGTTCCACTCGAAGTGCAGCAGGTGGGCGCGGTCCTCGGCCGTCACGCCCGTCAGAGACGGCGAGCACCACGGCACCGCGCCGTGATAGGCGCCCTTGGCAGTCAGGATCTTGCGCCGGCCGGTGCCGGCCCGCGCCAGCGTCACGCAGGTCGTGGTGGCGTCGGTCCCGTTCTTCTGGAACTGCGCCCAGTCGGCGTGCGGGATGGTCTCGACCAGCAGCTCGGCGAGATCGACGGCGTGGCGCGTGGGACCGTTCAGGCAGTCGCCCGCGGCGATCTGGGCCAGCGCCGCCGCGTCCACCACCTCGTGCTGGTGGCCGAGGATGTTGGGCCCCCAGCTGCACATGAAGTCGATGTAGCGGCGGCCGTCGACGTCCCTGACCCGGCAGCCTTTGCCGCCCGCGAAGAACTGCGGATAGCCGTCGGGCACCGCTGCGGCGCGCTGGTGGCCCCACATCCCGCCGGGGATTACCGATGCCGCACGATCGCGCAACGCAGCGTCGAGAGACCGGGTGGCGAGCTCTGGGGGGACGTCCATCGATGGCCTGCCGGTTCAGGGTCCGCAGCGCCGTGGCTCGACGCCTTCGCATATCATGCCCGGCGGTCCAAGCAGTCAACTGCAGGGCGTGACTTGGCCGTTAGAATCCGTCGCCCCCTCTGTCGAGGGATCACTCCCAATGCGCTCGATCGCTGCACGGGCCGCCGCCCGTGCCGCGAGACCCATTGCGCTGCCCGCGCCGTTGCGCTTGGGTTTGGGTTGCGCTTGGGTTTGGAACGAGGCGCGGCCTGCGCGCCCGGCGGCAAGTCCGGCGCGGCAGCGCGCGGCGACGGCTCGCGTCCATGAAGCTTGCGATGGGGAGGACGACTATGAGACGGAATACCGGTTCACTGCTGCGCGGGACAGCGCTGGCGCTGCTGGCGGGGGCTGCCGTGGCGGCGCCGCTCGGCGCCTCTCCGGCGCTGGCGCAGGACGGCAAAACCATCGCCATCGCGCGCGACAACGACTTCAACACGCTCGATCCCAGCCGGTCCTGGTGCGACAGCTGCCAGATCTACCTGACCGCGGTCTACGACCAGCTCGTGCGGGTGGGCCAGGACAACCAGACGCTCGAGCCGCGGTTGGCGACCGATTGGGAAATCTCCGACGACGGGCTGACCTACACGTTCCAGCTGAACCCCGACGCAGTCTTCAGCGATGGCTCGCCGGTCGAAGCCGATGACGTGGCCTTCAGCCTGAACCGGCTGAAAAACCTCAAGGGCGGCGCCTCGTTCCTGGCCGAGGGGATCGACATGATCGAGGCCCCCGACGAGAAGACCGCGGTCGTCAAGCTCTCGGCGCCCGACCCGGAGTTCCTGGGCAAGGTCAGCTCGCCCTACGGCGCGATCATGAACGCCGACGTCGTGCAGGAGCACGGCGGCGCCGCGGGCGCCGACGCCGAGCAGGCCGACACGGGCGAGGAGTGGCTGCTCGAGAAATCGGCCGGCAGCGGCGCCTATGTGCTGGAAAGCTACCGCCCCGACGACGAGCTGCGGCTCACGGCCAACCCGAACTACTGGCGAGACAGCCCCGACGCCGAGACCGTCGTCATCCGCGAGATCGAGGACGCGGTCTCGCAGATGCAGGCGCTTCAGTCCGGCGCGGCCGACATCGCCATGCAGATCGACGCCGACACCGCGGCCAGCGTGCAATCGCCTGACGTCGTGACCGAGCTCGTGCCGTCCTTCAACTTCGTCTACGTCGCGCTCTCGCCCGGCGCGAAGGACCCGGAGGTCGAGCTGACCCCGCAGGTGCGCGAGGCGATCGCCAGCGCGATCGACTACGATGGCGTGCTCGACGTCACCACGGGCGGCTCGGCCGACCTGATCGCCTCGCCGATCCCGCCGGGCTTCCCCGGGACCGAGGGCCTGCCGATGCCAAAGCAGGACGTCGAGAAGGCCAGGAAGCTGCTCGAGGAGGCCGGCCACCCCGACGGCTTCAGCCTGGTCGCCGCCTACCCGGAGATCAACATCTACGGCGTCGACCTCGGCATCATGATGCAGAAGGTCCAGCAGGATCTGGGCAAGGTCGGCGTCGAGGTGAGCCTCGAGCCCGTCACCTTCCCGGTCTGGCGCGAGCGCGTGAACGGCGACCACATCCCGCTGACGGCCGTCTACTTCGCGCCCGACTACTACGGCAGCAGCCAGTACGCCGGCTATTTCGGGATGATCCCGGAGTCGCCCTGGTACGCGCGCGCCGGCGGCGACGAGGTCGAGGGCCTGAAGAACGACAAGATGGTCGAGCTGATGGAGCAGGTCCGCACCGCCGCGCCGGAGGAGCAGGCCGGGCTCTACAACCAGATGGCGCAGGAGATGATCAACGACCGCGTCATCATCCCGCTGGTCAACCCCAGCCTGGTTCTGGCGCACCGGCAGGGCGTCGGCGGCGTGCGCTATGCCGTGTGCTGCAACCTGCCGCTGGAAGAGCTGACCAAGGAGTGAGGCACGCGCCGGCGCGCCCGTCCGCGGCGCGCCGGCGGCCCGCCGGACCCGGCACGAGATGAGCGCCCACCTGCTGCGCCGGCTGATCGCCATGCCCCTGCTGCTGCTGGGCGTGGTGACGATGGCGTTCTTGCTGGGCAACGTCGTCAAGGGCGACCCGCTGGCCTCGATCCTGAACGAGCGCCAGATGAACAACGCCGAGGCGGTGGCCGCCGCAAAGGCCCGCTGGGGCCTCGACCGGCCGCTGCCCGAGCGGTACCTGGTCTACCTCGGCAACCTGGCGGAGGGCGATCTGGGCGTCTCCTTCCGCACGAAGCGGCCGGTGCTGCGCGACCTGCTCGACCGGCTGCCCGCGACCCTGGAGCTGGTGTTCGCCGCGATGGTCTTTGGCGTTGTCGTCGGGACCGCGATCGGCGTCGTCGCCGCCCACTGGCGCGACGGGCCCGTCGACCACGGCGCGCGCGTTGTGGCGCTGATCGGCTCTTCGGTGCCGGTGTTCTGGTCGGGTCTGATCGCGCTCTACGTCTTCTCGGTCAGGCTGCCCTGGCTGCCCGGGCCCGGGCGGCTGGACGCTGCATTCCGCGCGCCGGACGGGCCGACGGGGTTCTACACCGTCGATGCCGCGCTGGCCGGGCAGTGGGACGTGCTCGCGAACGCGCTGGCCCATCTGGTGCTGCCCGCAATCATCCTCGGCTGGGCGGTGCTGGGCATCATCTCGCGCATGGTGCGCGCGTCGATGCTCGACGTGCTGCAGCAGGACTACATCGTGACGGCGCGCGCGAAGGGGGCGGGACGCTGCGCGTCCTGCTTCGCCACGCGCTGCGCAACGCCATGGTGCCGGCGCTGACCATCATCGGCTTCACCTTCGCCTACCTGATCACCGGGGCGATCCTGACCGAGGCGGTGTTCAGCTGGCCAGGGATCGGCTCCTACGCCGTCGACGCGGCACGCGCGCTCGACCACCCGGCGATCATCGGCGTGACGATCGTAGGCGCGTCGGGCTTCCTGCTGGCGAACCTGGCGACCGACATCGCCTATGTCTTCGCCAATCCGCGCATCCGGCTGGGCTGAGCCGCGACGATCGCCACCCGCCGCCTGCGCCCTTTCCCATCCGCCCCGGCCGGGGCGCGGCTGCCGCTGGCGCTCGGGCTGCTGATCATTGCCTTCTGGCTGGCGGCCGCGGCGACGGTCCAGTTCTGGCCGCTCGATCCGCCGCTCGACATGGTCGCCCGCCGGCTGCAGCCACCCGGGCCCGACCACTGGCTGGGCACCGATGCGCTCGGTCGCGACGTGTTCTCGCGCACGCTGCACGGCGCGAGCTACTCGATCCCGATTGCCGTGGTGGTGGTGCTGGCGGCGGTGGCGATCGGCAGCTTTCTGGGGGCGATTGCGGGCTTCTTCGGCGGGCTGCTCGGGGCCGCGATCATGCGCGCTCGTCGACGTGACGCTGGCCTTCCCGCCGATCCTGCTTGCCATGGCGGTCGCGGCGACGCTTGGCCCGGGCCTCGGCAACGCGGCCATCGCAATGGTCGTCGTATGGTGGCCGCTCTATGCTCGCCTGATGCGCGCCCAGGTGCTGGAGGTGCGCGAGCGCGAGCATGTCGAGGCCGCCGTCGCCGCCGGCGCGGGTCCGCTGCGCGTGCTGTTCCTGCACGTCCTGCCGCTCTGCTGGACGCCCACGCTGGTCAACGCGACCATGGACTTCGGCCAGGTGGTGCTGCTGGCCGGCTAGCCTCAGCTTCATCGGGCTCGGGGCGACGCCGCCGACGCCGGAATGGGGCTCGATGATGTCGGACGGCGCGAAGAACTTCTATTAGTGGTGGATCGCCTTCGGTCCGGGCATGGCGATCCTGACCGTCGTGCTCGGCTTCAATTTCGTCGGCGACGGGCTGCGCGACATGCTCGACCCGCGGACCGACTGATGCGCCGTGGAACCGCGCCCTTCAGATCCGCGACCTGCGCGTCGCATTCCGCACGCCGCGGGCGAGCGTCGAGGCGGTCGCGCGGGTCGACATCGACATCGCGCAGGGCGAGGTGCTGGGCATCGTCGGCGAAAGCGGGTCGGGCAAGTAGCGTCGCCATGAAGGCGGTGATGCGCCTGCTGCCGCCGCGGGCGCGCATCGCGGGCTCGGTCCGCTTCCGCGGCCAGGAGCTGATCGGGCCTGTCCGAACGCGAGCATGCGCGCGATCCGCGGCGGCGCGCATCGGCGATGATCTTCCAGGATCCGCTGACCGCGCTCAACCCGGTCCTGACCATCGGCGACGCAGGTCGCCGAGGCGCTGCGCCTGCACGATCCCGGCCTGTCGCGCAAGGCGGCGCTGGCGCGCGCCGTCGAGCTGCTCGCGCCTGGTCTCGATCCCCGAGCCGGAGCGCCGGGTCCGGCAGTATCCGCACGAGTTCTCCGGCGGCATGCGCCAGCGCGCGATGATCGCCATGGCGGTCGCCAACAGCCCCGAGCTGCTGATCGCCGACGAGCCGACGACGGCGCTCGACGTCACCGTCCAGGCGCAGATCATGGAGCGTGCTGCAGCGAGCTGCGCGAGCGCCTCGGCATCGGCGCTGGTGCTGATCACCCACGACCTCGGCGTGGTCGCCGGCGTCGCCGACCGGATCGCCGTGATGTACGGCGGCCGCGTCGTCGAGCAGGGCAAGGTCGACGACGTCTTCTACCGCCCGCGCCACCCCTACACGCGCGGCCTGCTCGCCTCGATCCCGAAGCTCGACCTGCGGCAGGAGCGCCTGCAGCCGATCGAGGGCGCGCCGCCCTCGCTGACCAGCCGCCCGAGGGCTGCCCCTTCCATCCGCGCTGCCCGCTCGCCGAGGCCCGCTGCCGCAGCGAGGAGCCGCCGCTGCGCCGGGCCGGCGCGGTCAGACCGTTGCCACTTCGCCGAACGGCTCGACGATCCGCAGGCCGGCGTCGCCTGCCCTTCGACAAGGCGCCCGCCAGGAAGGTCGCGGCCCATGACCGCCACCTCCCCCGCTGCCGAGACGCCGGCGCTGGCGGTCGACGGGCTGGTCAAGGACTTCCCGGTACGCGGCGGCCTGCTGTTCGACCGGGCGACGGCACGGGTGCGCGCGGTCGCCGGGGTGTCGTTCGACATTTCGGCCGGGCGAGACCCTCGGCCTGGTCGGCGAGTCGGGCTGCGGCAAGTCGACGCTCGGCCGCTGCATCGTGCGGCTCATCGAGCCGACCGGCGGAGCGATCCGCTTCAAGGGCCGCGACATCGCCGCGGTGCCGCGCGGGAGATGCGCGGCCTGCGCCAGCACCTGCAGATCGTCTTCCAGGACCCCTACGCCTCGCTGCATCCGCGCCAGCGCATCGAGCGGATCATCGCCGAGCCGCTGCGCCTGACCGCCATGAGCCCGCCGAGCGCAGGCGCGCGCGTCGCCGAGCTGCTGGAGCTGGTCCGGCTCGACCCGGAGCACGCTCGGCGCTATCCGCACGAGCTGTCCGGCGGCCAGCGCCAGCGCGTCGGCATCGCCCGGGCGCTGGCGCTCAATCCCGAGGTGATCGTGCTCGACGAGCCGGTCTCGGCGCTCGACGTCTCGATCCAGGCCGGCGTGCTGAACCTGCTGAAGGAGCTGCAGCAGCGGCTCGGCATCACCTATCTGTTCATCGCCCACGACCTCGCGGTGGTCCGGCACATCTCGCACCGGGTCGCCGTCATGTATCTCGGCAAGATCGTCGAGATCGCCGACGCCGAGGCGCTCTACACCGGCGCCCTGCACCCCTACACCCAGGCGCTGCTGTCGGCCGTGCCGCTGCCCGATCCACGGCGCGAGCGGGCGCGCGAGCGCATCGTGCTGCAGGGCGACGTGCCGAGCCCGTTGAACCCGCCGTCGGGCTGCCGCTTCCGCAGCCGCTGCTGGAAGGCCCAGGCGATCTGCGCGCGCGAGGAGCCGGCGCTGGCCGAGCAGGGCGCGGCCAGCCATCGCGTGGCCTGCCATTTCCCGGACGGGAGAGAACCGAGCATGACCATTGATGCCGGCGTCGTCGCCGACGACCTGACCGGCGGACTGCTCGTCGCCGCCTTCCCCGAGCGCAAGGGAATCGAGTGCCCGCTGTTCACCACACCGGACACGCAGATGTCCGTCAGAGACGCCGCGATCGCGGCGAGCGCCGGGGCTGCCGTGCCCGATCTGGACGACCTCATCATGGGGATGCGCGACGACGCCCGCGGCGACCCGTACGCCTTCCATGCCGCCTTGAGCGAGATCCTCGTGACCTATGATGCCGAGATCCAGGAGACGCCCGTTCGGGCCATCCTTGACCGCTTCGACCCGGCTTTTGCGCGGCCTCCTACACCACCACCAGGGACACAGCCACCGACCATCGTGCGGACCGACGGATCGGCGCGCGGCTGGCCGCCACGCATCCGGCGGGCCCCGGCCGCTTCGATCCGGCGATGGTCGCCGGCCTGCCGGACCCGGCACGCCGGTATTTCCAGTTCGCGATCAGGCCGGGCACGCCGCTCTGCACGGTGGCCGAGATCGAGATGACCGGCCGCTTCAGTCTCGGGAGCAAGGAGGCGCCGAACTACATGGCGATGCGGGCGCACCAGGTTCTGGCCGCGCCCGCGGGCTTCGTCTGGAGCATGTCGGCCACGAACGGGCTGATGCGCGTCTCAGGCTCCGACGCCGCGGCGGACGGCGGGAGCTGGACGCGGTTCTGGCTGATGGGCCTGATCCCCGTCGCCCGCATCGGCGGCACGGTCGACCACCGGCGCTCGGCGTTCGGGCGCTACGTCGCCGAGGCGACCTTCTGGACGCCCGCCGCCCTGCTGCCAGGTCCCGGGGTGGTCTGGGAGGAGGTCGACGAGACGACCGCCCGCGTCACCGTAACCCATGATGGGCTGCAGCAGTCGGTCGATGTGACGGTCGATGCCGAGGGACGTCCCGTCAGGGTCGTCTTCCCCCGCTGGAGCGATGCGAACCCCGACAAGACCTACAGGCTGCAGCCGTTCGGCGGCTTTCTCTCCGAGTTCAGGGACTTCGACGGTTTCCGCCTGCCGACCCATGTCGAGGCGGGCAATCAGTTCGGCGAGGACGCGTTCTTCCCGTTCTTCATCGCGGACGTGTCGGCGATCACGTTTCCCTTGCCACCGGCGCATCGCCCATGACGATGCTCGTCGTCGCGCTCCAGATCGGGCTGCCGGCGCTGCTGCTCGTCTGGCTGGCGGGATATCCGGCGCCCGGCATCGCAGCCTATGCGGTGCATGCCGGCTCCACCGCCTCAGTCCTGCTTGCGCTCGGCATCGTCGCGATCTGGGTGATGCCGCCGTGGTGGGTGCCCTATCTCTACGGCCTGGCCTTCGCCGCGATCGTCGCGCGGCACGCTGGCGACCGGGCGGATCGGCGCCGGGCTCTGGTCTGTGGCTGGACCGCCACCTTCGGCTGATCCTGCTCGCCGCCCTCGGCGTCTACGGCGCCTATCTCAGCGCGCAGGCGCTGGCCGGGCGCCGACTGCCGGACGTGGAGACGGTGAACGTCGCCGCCCCCTTCGCCGCCGGCACCTACCTGGTCGCGCATGGAGGATCGACCGAGACCGTCAATGCACACCTCCACACGCTCGACCGCTCCGTCGAGCGGTTCGGTCCCTGGCGCGGCCAGAGCCTGGCGCTCGACATCATCCGCATCACGCCATCGGGGCTCCGCGCCGATGGTTGGCGCCCGAGGGACCCCGCCCGCTACGCGACCTTCGGCACGCCGCTCCTGGCGCCGTGCGCGGGCACGGTCGCGGTCTCGGTGGACGGCGTTGCCGACATGCCGGTGCCGGAGATGGATCGCGAGCACATGCCGGGCAACTTCGTCGTCATCGACTGCGGCGGCTTCGCCGTCGCGCTCGCGCACATGCGGCAAGGCAGCGTCGTTGTCGAGGAGGGAGACCGGGTGCGGGTCGGCGACCCGATCGGCGAGATGGGCAACTCCGGCAACAGCTCCGAGCCGCACCTGCACATCCACGCGCAGCGCGGAATTCCCGAGGGCGCGCCGTTCGGCGGCGAGCCGCTGGGCCTGACCATCGACGGCCAGTTCCTCGTCCGCAACGATCGGCTGACGGCAGGCGCGCGATGAGGCGGGACGCGGCTACGCTCCTGGCACTTTCGCGGCCAGAGTCCGTCGCGGCTTCGCCTGGGCATGTCTCATACGGCCGGCCCTTTTTTCATCGAGGACGCGCTGACCGACGAGGAAGCGACGGCAGGTTTCGCGCCTGCCAGGCGGTGGCAAAAACCGATCTCGTGACCGACATCGCCGCCGGGGCTTCACCTTCGAGACCGTTGTGGCGGACGAGGGCTCGGCTCGTCTGTGCAAAGGCTATGTCACCGACCATCGCGCCCCGCTCAATGACGGCGAGGTCGACGTCTATCTCTGCGGGCCGCCGCCGATGGTCGCATCCGACGAGGCCTGCTGCGTCACCGGCCTGACCCTGCCGGTGTCCGGCGGCGACCTGGCCGAGACCCCGTTCAACCCGGCGCAAGACGCGCCCGGTATGCCGCCGACACCCGCTATTCGGCCGACGCGGAAGTATGACCCATTGCGGTATCATATCAGTGCAGCGCCAGGTGATTGGCCTTGCCGCTGAGCCGCGCACCGGCAGTGAGCAGGACGGGAGCCCTCTCGATGAGCGCAACCAAAGGGTCGAATTGCCGCGAGCGCGCCGCCAGCGACGCCATCACCCGCGCGGCATGGAGGCGGAGAACGGCAAACTGGCGGATACCAGGCGAGGAGCCAAGGATGCGTCTTCCGGCGGCATGGCGATCCGCCGCATCCTCGATC
>CAVUWP010000007.1:0-92323 GCA_963745085.1 uncultured Alphaproteobacteria bacterium
GGCGGACGGCTCGGCGGATTTCGGCAGGGCCGTGGGCAGCGTGCCGCATTCCCATGATCCGTGGGCCGCGATGATCAGGGGCGCAGCGAGGGCCATCTCGCCCTCCGGCGAGGGGATCGTCAGGCGGTGGACGCCGTCCTCCTGCCGCAGGGCCGTCGCGCGCCAGGGTTGGAGAACCTGCGCGCCGTGTGACCGCGCCGCATCCAGGAGCATTCCGTCCAGAACGTCGCGCCCGAGCGCCCGCCCATACCCCAGCCCGGCCGGCATGGGCGCCTCCACGATGCGTTCGCCCGCAAAGAGGGCCACGCGCCGCACGTCGGGGCCGGCACGCTCGCGCCAGGTCGCTTCGAATTCCGGATGGCGAAGGATCGGGGCCGTCGTGGCCGACAGGAAGTCGCCGCAGACTTTTCGCCGAGGAAACGAAGCTTTCTCCACGATGGCCACGGATCGCCCCTGGCGGGCCAGCTCCAAGGCGGCGGTCGAGCCGCGGGTCCCGCCCCGATGACAATCGCGTCGTATTCATCGTGCCACCCCCGATCCGGCCGCGAAGACGTGCGTAAACAGCCCGCATCTTCCCTCGTAGCGCACGTCGCCGTGAGGCCAGGGCGCCGTGAGTTCGGCATCGCGGAAGCCCGCGCGCACGCTGACGACGGCGTCTTGCCGGGTCACGTGGTTGGGCGACGCGCCGATCGAGCGGGCGGCCAGGTGGGCGAAGGCGGCGCGGTGCGGCTCGGTGGCGACGAGCGTCGCGGCCGAGGCGGCGATGCCGGCCAGGAGGCGTTCAAGCTCGGGGTCGTCGAAGTGATGCAGAAAGAGGTTCGCGAGGGCGAGATAGTAACCGGATGCGCTTTCGAGCCATTCGAAAGCTTCCGCCTTCACCACGTCCACCGACCAACCGAGCGCGGCAATTTCCGCCCGGATCGTCTCCGGGACGACCGGCTGAAGGTCCATCAGGGTCAGTTCGACTCCGGGCCAGGCCGGCGCCATCCTCCGAGCGATCGCGAGCATGGCATGGCCATGGCCGCAGGCGAGCTCGACGATCCGCCGCGGCTTGCGAGAAACATGCGCGCGCAGCGACCGCACCATGATCCGCTTCTGCCCCATGATGCCGTTGATCCGCCGCAGATCGCGCCGCGATGCGCGGGCCTCCGGCGCCTCGGGAGGCAGCGCGTCCAGCAGTTCGGGGTGAACGGCGCGATGCGAAAGGCCGCTCACGAGGCGATCCCGAAGGTCATCGTCTCGGCTGTAAGCCCCAGACCAAAAGCCATTCCGCAGCCCTTGGCCCCCGGCTCCGGGTCCTCCAGCATCTTCTCCAGGACGAACATCACGGTCGCCGAGGACAGTTGCCGTTGTCGCGCAGCACCTCGCGCGAGGGAGCGAGCGCATCGGGCGAGAGGTTCAGGGTGCGCTGCACCGCATCGAGCACCGAACGGCCTCCCGGGTGCACGGCCCAGAGGTTGATCTCGTCCACGCTGTCGCCGTGCAGAATCGCGTCGACGTTGCCGCCGAGAAGCGTCCGGATCGCCGCCGGAATCCCGCCCGGAAAGGACCATGTCGAAGCCGTCATCGCGCACGCTCCAGGTCATGAATTCCCGTGCCTCCCTGGCAAGCAGCGCCTTGAACCGGTCGAGCCGGATGCCGCTCTGCTCGGACGTGACCAGCGCCGCGGAGCATCCGTCGCCCCACAGGCAGAAGGTCAGGAGCTGCTCCAGGTCGTCCGTCTCCTTGAGATGCAGGGTGGTGAGTTCGCAATTCACGACGAGAACCTGCGCCTCGGGTTCGGACCGGACGATGTGATGCGCGAGCTTCAGCGCGTTGATCGCCGCATAGCAGCCCATGAAGCCGATCAGGGTTCGCTCCACGCAGGGCGAGAGGCCGGCGCGATGCACGATTTCGAGATCGAGTCCCGGCGCGGAGAAGCCAGTGCAACTCGCCACGATGAGATGCGTGATCCTGTCGCGCCGGCGGCCGAGCTCGAGACGATCGATCGCGCGCATGGCGAGGTCGGCGGCAGCCTTCTCATACATGTCCATTCGCGTCGCGGTTCCGGGAAACGCGCCCCGGCGAAAGACGCCGTCCCGGTCCACGGCCGATCCGGCGGCGTCTTCCCCGGGCTCGATACAGGAAAAGCGGCGCTCGATGCCGGACTTGCCGGCCATCTTGCGGAAGAGCGCCTGTTGGCGCGGATGTCCTGCAAGGCTGGCTGCGGCGAAGCGGAGAAAGTAGTCGTGCACTTCGTGGCGGGGGAGCGCCGTGGCGAGCCGGTTGATGCAGGCTTTGGACAAGACAGCGGCTCCAGCAAGGACGGGCGGACCCGCTGACACGACCTGACACGACGACGCTGTCCCGCGTACAGGCCCTGAGAAGCAGCCAACGCTTCGTTTTCCGGAATCGATCCCGCCGACGCGGCGGAAGTCACATCTTGATGAACGATACCGCCGGACGCCGTCTCGGGGTGATTGGTCGCTCCGCCAGCCCGGGCTGGAATATCAGCGCCCGAGCGGAGTTCTGGGCTCCGCCCGAACCGCGGACAAACGGCCGCTTGGGACGAGGCGATACGGTCTCGAGCAGCCGCAGAGAAGGTCCGCAACCCGCCCGGAGCGATGGCTGTGCGGCCGCGCGGCTGGTCCGAAATGTCCGCGGCGGACGTTCGCCAGGCGCCTGCGGAGTAGGTTGCGGACGGTAGGGGCGCATAGGACCGAAGTGCCGGCGGCTTCAGGCCGCCAGCGCCGCGAGGACTCGGGCCCAGGAGCGGGCGCCCTTGTGGAAGCTGGTGAGTTCGTACTTTTCGTTCGGCGAGTGGATGCGGTCGTCCTCGAGTGCCAAAGCCGATCAGCAGCGAGTCCATGCCGAGGCGGCTCTTCAGCAGGCCGACGACCGGGATCGAGCCGCCGCTGCCGATGAAGGCGGCCTCGCGGTCCCATTCCTTGGACAGCGCCCGGCGCGCCGTCTCGAAGGCCGGGTCATCGAGCGGCATGACGGTGGCGCGCCCGCCGCCGCGCGCCTTGAAGCTCGCCCGGCAGTCGGGCGGCAGGCGGTCGCGGACGAAGGCCCGGAAGAGCTCGCGGATGCGCTCGGGGTCCTGGTCGCCGACCAGCCGGAAGCTGACCTTGGCGTGCGCCTCGGCCGGGATCACCGTCTTGAAGCCGGCGCCGGTATAGCCGCCCCAGATGCCGTTGACCTCGGCGGTCGGGCGCGACCAGAGGTGCTCGAGGGCCGAGTAGCCGTGCTTGCCCCAGGGCTCGCCCAGGCCGACCTCGCCGAGGAAGGCCTCGCCGAGAAGCCAAGCCGGTCCCACTGCTCCTTGATCGTTGGCCGGGAGCTCGTGGACGCCGTCGTAGAAGCCGGGGATGGCGATGCGCGCCGTCGTCGTCATGCATGGCGGCCAGGATGCGCGTCAGCACGTGGATCGGGTTCTGCGCCGCGCCGCCGTACATGCCGGAATGCAGGTCGCGCGAGGGGCCGTGCACCGTGACCTGGTCGGCGACGTTGCCGCGCAGCATGGTGGTGATGGCCGGCGTGCGGGCGTCGACCATGCCCGTGTCGCAGATCAGCGCGATCCGGGCCGAGAGCTCGTCGCGGTGCTCGTCGAGGAAGGCCGGCAGGCTCTCGCCGCCGGATTCCTCCTCGCCCTCGATCAGCACGGTGACGCGGCAGGGCAGGGCGCCCGCCACCGTCTTCCAGGCGCGGCAGGCCTCGACGAAGGTCATCAGCTGGCCCTTGTCGTCGGCGGCGCCGCGGCCGTGGACATAGCGGGTGCCGTCGTCGCGGGTGCGGAGCTCTGGCGCGAAGGGGTCGCCCTGCCAGAGCTCGATCGGGTCGACCGGCTGCACGTCGTAATGGCCGTAGAAGAGCACATGCGGCGCGCTCTCGTCGCGCCCCGGCATGGTGGCCGACGACGATCGGGTGGCCGGCGGTGTCGGCGACGCGGGCGTCGAAGCCGATCTCGGCCAGGTCGCCGGCCAGCCACTCGGCCGCCTTGCGGCACTCGGGCGCATAGGCCGGGTCGGTGGAGACCGACTGGAAGCGCACCAGCCGGAAGAGCCGCCCGAGCGCGCTCGTCGAGATCGGCGTCGAGATGCGCCAGAACGGCGTCGGTGCTGGTCGGGGTCATGCTGGCGGCTCCGGGATCTGCGACGCTAAGCGACCGTGTCTAGCAGCGGCGCCGCCTCCTGTCAGGTCACTTCGCCGGCTGCTCCGGCGCCAGCACCGTCAGGGTCGCCGCGACGACCTCCTGCAGGATCCGCTCGAACAGATCCTGCGACAGCTCGGCCATCCGCGCGGCGGCCGCCCCGCGGTTCTCGACGTAGCTGTCCGCATAGGGCGAGGCGGCGCCTTCCTCAGCCAGCGACGCCATCTGAGCGTCGGTCAGGAAGGGCGACCAGGCCATCGCCAGGTTCCGCGCCCACGCGTCGCCATGGCGCTCGACGGCAGCGTCGATCTCGGCGTCGAAGGCGGCGGCGAGCAGGCGTGCGTCGATCTGCGAGAGCGTCCGCAGGGCCTCGCTCTGGCCGCCGATCCGCGAGAGCATGCCGGAAAGATGGTCGTCGGCGAACTCGTCGACGAAGGCCATGGCGGCGTCGCTGGGCTCGGGCTGCCCGGCGCGGCCGCGGCTGCGTCCGGCGCCCAGCAGCAGCACCAGAAGGGCAGCGGCGGTCCTATGCATGAATCCAGCCTCCCCCGAGGATGCGCGACCCGTCGGGCGCGTAGAAAACGCAGGCCTGGCCGGGCGCGACGCCCTCCTCGGGCGCGAGCAGCTCGACCTCGGCTGCGGCCGGTGGGGCGTTGGCGATGTCGTCTGGCCGGGCGGGGGCAGGCGGATGCGGGCCGGCGCCGGCGGGCGGGTCGAGCGCACCTTGACGAGCGCCTCGTGGCCACCTCGGGGGGCGTCGTCGAAGGGGCCGTCGCCCAGCCAGTTGATGTCGCCGACACGGAGCGTCCGCGTGGCGAGCGCCGCGCGCGGCCCGACGACGACGCGGCGCGTCTCGGGCTCGAGGCGCAGGACGTAGAGCGGCTCGCCGCCGACCCCGCCGCGACCCCGCCACGCCGCCGATGCCGAGGCCGCGGCGCTGGCCGACCGTATAGTGGATGATGCCGGGATGGTGGCCCAGCACCCGGCCCGCGAGGTCGACGATCTCGCCCGGCTCGGCCGCGCCGGGGCGCAGCTTTTCGATCACCGCCGCATAGCCGCCCCGCGGGCACGAAGCAGATGTCCTGGCTGTCCGGCTTGTCGGCGACGGCGAGGCCGAAGCGGGCGGCCAGCGCGCGCGTCTCGGCCTTGGAGCGCAGGTGGCCGAGCGGAAAGCGCAGGAAGTCGAGCTGCTCGCGCGTGGTGGCGAACAGGAAATAGGACTGGTCGCGGGCCGGATCGGCGGCGCGGTGCAGCTCGGGCCCGCGCGGCCCTCGCGCCGCTGGATGTAGTGGCCGGTGGCCAGGCAGTCGGCGCCGAGCTCGCGGGCGGTCTCCAGCAGGTCGCGGAACTTCACGCTCTGGTTGCAGCGGACGCAGGGGATCGGCGTCGCGCCGGCGAGGTACTGGTCGGCGAACTCGTCGATCACCGCCTCGCGGAACCGGCTCTCGTAGTCGAGCACGTAATGCGGGAAGCCGAGCGTCTCGGCGACGCGGCGGGCGTCGCCGATGTCGCGCCCGGCGCAGCAGGCGCCCTGGCGGTTGACTGCGCGCGCCGTGGTCGTAGAGCTGCAGCGTGATGCCGACGACGTCATAGCCCTCGCTGGCCAGCAGCGCGGCGACGGCCGAGCTGTCGACGCCGCCCGACATGGCGACGACAACACGCGTCTTTTCGGGCGCCTTGGCGAGCCCGAGCGAGTTCATTTGCCTCATACTGATACCACAAGACCCTGTATTGCCCCGAAACAGAACCGGATCGGGGCTTCATTTCCCTTTAATAGCAGTGACATAGCCTGGCGATCTCTGGTGCGCGTATGTGAGGGGTAGAGATGTTCTGGGAAGATGCCGAGCCATTTACAATAGGACCGGACGGCGAACGCATGACCGCCGCGGATCTGCCCGACGGGCAGACGCGGCGCTGGGTGCCGCGGCGCAAGGCGCGCGTCGTCGCCGCCGTCGAGGGCGGCCTGATCTCGCGCGAGGCGGCGCTGTCGCGTTATGGCATAACATCGGAGGAGTTCGACAGCTGGAAGGCGGCGATGTCGCGCTTCGGCATGCGCGGGCTCTGCGTGACCAAGCCCGGGCGCAGCCGCGGCTTCTGACGATTGGGGGTTTGCGTTCCTGCAACCACCGGTAATACTCCGTTTACGCATTCATTTTAACCACATTCGTGCCCGCTGGTACGGCCCGAACGGAGTATAAAATGCGCATCCTGCTGATCGAGGACGATCCGTCGACCGCAGACAGCATCGAGTTAATGCTGCGCAAGGCGAACCTCAACACCTACGTCACGGACAGCGGCGAGGAAGGTATCGAACTCGCCAAGCTGTACGACTATGACCTGATCGTTCTCGATCTCTCGCTGCCCGACATTGACGGGTACGAGGTGCTGCGCAAGCTGCGCATGGGCAAGGTCGAGACGCCGACGCTGATCCTGTCCGGCATGGACGGAACCGAGAGCAAGATCAGGGGATTCGGCTGCGGAGCCGACGATTACCTGACGAAGCCGTTCAATCGCGAGGAGCTGGTGGCGCGCATTCACGCGATCGTGCGCCGGTCGAAGGGCCATGCCCAGTCGATCATCAAGACCGGCAAGATCGCGGTCAACCTTGACGCGAAGACGGTCGACGTCGACAGCCACCCGGTGCACCTGACCGGCAAGGAGTACCAGATGCTGGAGCTCCTGTCGCTGCGCAAGGGATCAACGCTGACCAAGGAGATGTTCCTCAACCATCTCTATGGCGGCATGGACGAGCCAGAGGTGAAGATCATCGACGTCTTCATCTGCAAGCTGCGCAAGAAGCTGGCGCTGGCGACAGGCGGTGCGAACTATATCGAGACCGTCTGGGGTCGCGGCTATGTGCTGCGCGACCCGGTCGAGGAAGTCGTCGCCTAGGACACGGGCGCGAGTACCGCCCGGAGGGATCACGCCCCCGGCATTGCCGGGGGCAATTCCACCACATTCCCAGAGAGAGCAGGCCGGGCAGGAATTAGGCCGGCAGGAAAGGCCGGCCGGAAAAAGGCCGGCCGGAAAAATGCCAAGCGGAGCGGCATCCGGCAGGGTGCCGCCAGCATCGCGCCCGCGGCCTATTCGGCCGCGGTGTCCTCCGCCGGGCGCGACGGCGTGGCCATAGCCGGCCGGCCGGGACGCCGGTCGTTGCCCTCGTTCAGCGGGTCCTCCTGGCGCTGGACCGACCCCTCGAAATGCGCGCCGCTCTCGATGGCGATCGTCTTGTGGACGATGTCGCCCTCGACCTTGGCGGTCGCCGTCAGCCGCACCTTGAGGCCGCGGACGCGGCCGACGACGCGGCCGTTGACGACGACGTCGTCGGCGATGACCTCGCCGCGCACGGTGGCGCTTTCGCCGACAGTCAGCAGGTGCGCCCGCACGTCGCCCTCGATCGTGCCCTCGATCTGAACGTCGCCCGAAGTAGCGACGTTGCCCTTGATGGTCAGGTCGCTCGAGAGCAGCGAGGGTGACGCTTTCGGCTTGGACTGGAATGCCGGCTTGTTGCCGCCCGCAGGCGCCGCCGGTCCGGCCTCGGGCTTCGGCGCCGAGGCGGGAGGCTGCGTCGCCGTCCCGTAGTCCTGCGGCTTTGCCCCTGGCGTCGTCTCGTTGGTCTTGCTCTTAGAGAACATGGCGTGCTGCCCCTATGAACTTGCTCGGGTTGATCGCCTCGCCGTCGATCCGGACCTCGTAGTGCAGATGGCTGCCGGTGCTTCGCCCGGTACTGCCCATGTCTGCGACAAGTGCGCCACGCTGCACGCGCTGGCCGACGCGAACCCGACTCTTGCTGAGATGAGCATAGACGGTTTCGAATCCAAAGGCATGCCTAATCTTGATGACGTTGCCATAGCCCCTCTGCCGGCCGGAGAAAACGACGACGCCCTCGGCCGTGGCATAGATCGGGGTGCCCCTCGGTGCCGCGAAGTCGATGCCGTCATGCATCGCCCTGCGCCCGCGGAACGGGTCGCGCCGCGCACCGAAGCCGGAGGTGATCTCGGCGTCCTGGGTCGGCATGCCGAACGGCAGGCGGTCGATCGCGACCCGCATCAGGCCGACGCGCTCGAGGTCGCCCACCAGCGCCGCCACGCGCTCGCCGCCGGCAGATCCGCTCACCGATCGGCCCGCCGTGCCGCCCGCGTCGGAGCGCTTGTCGTCGGCAACCGGTTCGAACGGGCCGCCCCGCGCCGTGGTCTCGCGCCTCGTCTCGCGGAGGATGTCGTCGACGTCGATATCGGCATTGACGAAGACCTCGTCGAGCGCTTCGAGGCTGGAGTTGGTCGCCTCCTCGATCCGGGCGAGCAGGCTCTCGTGCCGCGCTTGCCAGCCGCCGATCTGGTCCTCGAGGTCGGCAACGGCCATGTCCATGGCATGCGCGCGCGCCGCGGCGGCGTCGCGGTCGGCGATGACGTCCGACATGGCGCCAGCCAGCGTCGCCAGCGTCTTTTCGCGCGCCGCCTCGCGCCGCCCGGCCTCGGCCAGCGCCAGCCTGACAGCGTCGGTCTCGGCCGCCAGCGTCTCGGCCCGGGCGAGCTCGCCGCGACGGCGCGAGGACAGGCCCTCAACCTCTGCGCGCAACCCCTCGAGCTCTGACTGGGCGCTCTGCAGGCGTGTCGCCGTCTCGACCAGCAGCCTCTGCTTCTCGCTCAGCTGGTCCGTGACCGCGTCGCCGCGCGCATTCGACCGGTTCAGCTCCTCTTCCAGCAGGCGCTGCTGCTCGCGCAGCGCAGCGAGCTGGATCTCGTAGGCGTCCTCGGTCGCCTCCAGCCGGTTCTGAACGCTGCGCCCGTCCACCGCCTTGTCGATGAAGGTCCACGAGGTGAATCCGCTCCAGCCGACGCAGGCGACGATCATGCACGCAAACCCGCACTGCGCGGCGGGGCCGAGCGTCAGATAGCGCGTGCGCGTCTCCGACCGTATAAAGATGCGTCGTTCCGGGAAGACGTGGCTGATAGCGTCGCTGACCAAGCCATTTCTGCTGGCCGCCATTCGGTGCCCCTCTGTCCGCAAGGTTCTTTTTTTGTGTCTCCCTGTGCGGGAGATTTTTGAAGACTGCGATTTTTTCGCAACTGTTAGGGGAGTGGATAGGGTCGTGCAACCATTTTTGCGGAAGGCTGGGCATTTTCTGCAGACAATCTGCACGAATCGGCGGGCTGCGGACTCGCCCGCCGGCTGCGGGTCACAGCGAGCGCGCCGCCGCCAGCACCTCGTCGACATGACCCGGCACCTTCACCTTGCGCCAGACCTGACGCAGCGTGCCCTCGCGGTCGATCAGAAAGGTCGAGCGGTCGATGCCCATATATTTTTTTCCGTACATCGACTTCTCGACCCAGGCGCCATAGGCCTCGACGGTCTCGCCGCCCTCGTCGGACAGCAGGGTCAGGGTCAGCCCGTGCTTGGCGACGAACTTGTCGTGACTTTTGACGGGGTCCTTCGAGAGGCCCAGAACGACGGCGCCGGCGGCGTCGAACTCGGCCACCTTCTCGGAGAAACCGATCGCCTCCTTGGTGCAGCCCGACGTGTCGTCCTTGGGGTAGAGGTAGAGGACGACGGCCTTGCCGCGCAGGTCGCGGAGCGCAACGGTGCGCCCGCCATCCGCCGGCAGCACGAAGTCGGGGGCGGGGGCGCCGATCTCGGGCCCTGTGGTTGGGCCGGTCTCGGCGGGGGGCTGGCTCATCTGGCGCTCCTGCGAATGTAGTGGCGAAGGATCCCCGTCGCTCTCGCGTGACCTCGCTTGCTTCGGCGGATCGTTCGCTCAAGATATCCCGCATGAACAAGCCGGCAAGCGTGACGGGCGGCGACGCGGCCCGATCGAGAGCCAGCGCGGCCACCGGCGTGGAGGCGGCGGGTCCCGACCGGTCAGACGGCCGGCCAAAAGACGGGCCAGAATACGGGCCAGAAAACGGGCGGGCGGCGCGGCAGGGCGGCGCAATGCGCTGGTGGCGCCTTTGCGGCGGCATTTTCGTTCTGGTTGCGCGCGTTGCCCTGGCGCTGGCGACGATCGCCGTGCTGGTGGTTGCCTTGCTGTATCTGCGGCTGCTGCAGGGGCCGATCGTGCTGCCGGGGCTGGCAAAGCTTGCGGCCGAGCGCTTCAACGCGGCCAACGACCAGGTGCGCATCGAGGCCGCCGACATGATTCTGAAGCTGGGCGAGGGCGACGCGCCGTCCGGCCTGCAGTTCCGCGACGTCGTGCTGCGCACGCAAGACGGGCAGCCGTTGTTCGCCGCGCCGCGCCTCGCCGCGAGCTTTCACCTGGCCGACCTTGTGCAGGGGCGAACTCGAGCCCGTCCGGATCGCACTGATCGAGCCTGAGCTGCAGATCATCCGCGGCGCCGACGGCGGCATCCGCTTTGGCCTGGGGCAGGGCGCCGGCATCGCGATCGGTGGCGGCGGCAGCGACGGCCGGAGCGACGAGCGCGCGGCGCAGGAGGATGGCGGCCTCGACGCCGCCTCGCGCATCCTCGACGGCTTCGTCGGCGACGGTGCGCCGATCCCGGCATTCGCCCGTCTCGTCGAGATCGCCATTGTCGGCGCCAACGTCGTCTATGACGACCGGCTCGGCGACGGCGGCTGGCGGACCAGCGACGCGACCCTGCGGCTGCAACGCCGGGCCGGTGGCGCGCGCGCCGTCATGGAGGTGGATGCCAGGGGGGACGCGGCAGCCGGCACGGCGCCGGGCGGCGTCTTCCGGATCGTGGCGGATCGGGCGAAGGGCGCCGGGCGGACCGATATCACCGCGCGGTTCGGCCGCGTCGCCGCCAGCGATCTCGCCCGCCAGAGCCGTCAGCTGGACTGGCTGAGGCTGATCGGCGGGACCGTCGAGGGCGAGGCCGGCGCGACCCTCGAGGCCGACGGCAGGCTGAGCCGACTGGACGGCGTCGTCGTCGCCGAGGGCGGCGAGATCCGCGGCCTGGGCCAGCCGATCCCGTTCGACATGGCGCAGCTGCGCTTTCGCGTGGATCCCGCGCGCGAGCGGCTGACGATAGAGGACTTCCGGCTGAGCGCGGCCGCGGTCGGGGCCAGCCTGACGGGCTATGCCGATCTCGACCGCGGGGCGGATGGCGGGCTGGACGGCCTGGCCGGGCAGTTCGACATCGGCATGCTCCACCTCGACCTGCCGGATGTCTTTGCCGATCCGGTCGACTTCGACGACGGGCGCCTGACGGCGCGCTGGTCGTTGGACGACGAGCGCATCGAGATCGTCGGCGGGCGGCTCATCCGGGACGACCTGGCGTTCTCGGTGGAAGGGCGGGCGCGGGCGTCCGAGGATGGCTGGATCACCGACTTGCGCGCCGAGGCCGAGGGGATGACCGTCGACGACCTCGTCGCGTTCTGGCCGCTGGCCGCCGCCAGCAACGCCAGGGTCTGGATCGACGAGAACATCCCGGTCGCCGAGATCGACCGGCTGACGGCACAAATGCGGATCGGCCGCGGCGACCCGCAGGTGGCGCTGGATTTCGATTTCTCCGGCCTGGGTGCGCGGTATGTCGAGGCGATGAGCCCGATCGAGGCGGCGACAGGCACCGGGCACGTCAGCTTCGACGCGCTGTTCCTGACGGTGGATGCTGGCCATGTCGAGCCGGGACCGGCGGGGCGGATCGAGATCGGCGGCTCGTCCATGGTGATCGACGGCTTCTGGGCCGACGTGCCGCCGGCCAGGATCGCGCTGAAGACCGAGGGGCCGGTCGATGCGGTGCTGGCGCTGATGAACCAGCCGCCGCTCCGGCTGATCAGCAAGCTGGGCCGGGACCTCGGCGGGGTCGGGGGCGCGGCGCAGGTCGAGGCCGATCTGGTCGTGCCGCTGCTCGCCCGCCTGAAGGTCGAGGATGTCCACGTCGCGGCGCAGGCGGTGCTGACGGATGTCACGATGCCGTTCGCGCTGGAGCCGGGGCGCATCCTGGCCGTGCGCGCCGATCGGCTGGAGCTCGCCGCTGACACGGACGCCCTGCGGCTGTTAGGCGATGCGCGCATCGAGGGCGTGCCGATCGCCGTCGAGTGGAACGAGCATTATGGCGGCGGCGAGGACGGCCGCGAGCTGGCGTTGTCCGGGGCGGTGACGCCGGCGCTGCTGGCGGCCGCCGGCGCCGGCGACCTGCCGATCGACGGGGCGCCGCGCGTCGATCTGGAGCTGAGGCAGAGCGGCGGCGGCCCGCTGGCCTTCACGCTCGACGCCGACCTAGAGCCGGTGCGGCTGGAGATCGCCGCCCTCGACTGGGCGAAGGAGGCGGGCGTGCCGGCGCGGCTGCACGCGGAGGGCACGCGGGACGACGGACTCGACATCGGCGCACTCAGCTTCGAGAGCCCGGCGCTGGACGCCGAGGGCGCGCTGCGGATGACGGCCGATGGCGGGCTCGAGCGGGCCGAGTTCGGGCAGGTACGGATGGCCGGGCTCGGCGACTTTGCGGCGACCGCGGTAATGGCGCCCGACGGCGTGCTGGACCTGCGCTTGACCGGGCGCCGGCTGGACCTCTCGGACAAGTTGGAGAGTACGGGGGCCGGTGAAGGGGCCGGCGACCCGGCAGGGGCCGGGGCAGGGGGCGGGCCCGACCCGGTCCGCCTGAGCTTCGACCTGTCGGAACTTCGCCTGAGCGACAGGGTCGCGCTGCGGCCGGCGACCGGACAGGTGGCGCGCGCGGCCGACGGGCGACTGAGCGGCCGCATCGAGGGCCGGCTGGGTCCGCGTGCGCCGGTCGCCGTCAACCTCGACATACCCGCAGCCGCGCCCGGCAGCGTGACGGTCACCAGCCCCGATGCCGGCGAGGCGCTGAACGCCGCCGGTCTCTACAGCGGCGCGCAGGGCGGCAAGCTGACGGTCGACGTACGGACAGGCACGCCCGAAAGCCCCGGGCTGAGCGGGCAGGCGCGGATCGAGGACGTCGTCGTCTTCTCGGAGTCGACCTTCCGCGACGTGCTGCGCGACGGCGGCCTTGCCGAGGCGGAGGCGGAGGTCTCGTCGGGGGGGCTGAATTTTCGCAAGGTGTGGGTTCCGTTCACCCTGCGCGACGATCTTCTGACCGTGACGGACGCCATCGCCGCCAGCCCGGCGCTGGCGATCAAGCTGAACGGCACGATCAACAACGCGACGGACAGCATCGACCTGGTCGGCGTTCTGTCGCCGGCCTACGTACTGACGGGCGCGCTGAACGAGATCCCGCTGCTCGGCGAGATCCTGGGCGGCGAGGGCGAGGGGATCCTGGCGATGACCTTCAGGGTTCTCGGCGACATCGACGACCCGCAGTTCTCGGTCAACCCGCTGTCGGTTCTGGCGCCGGGCATATTGCGCCGGATCTTCACGCAGCCGAGCTCGTCGACCCCGGCGGACTTTCGGGACAGGATAAACCGGCAGGCTCGCTGATCCCGGCCAGCGCCAGCACCTCGGCCCGGTCGAGGCCGGCGGCGCGGTAGGCGGCGATCGACCTGGCATCGTCGCGCTTGGCGAGGCGCCTGCCGGCGTCGTCGCGCGCCAGGCAGTGGTGCCGGTAGACCGGCGTCGGCAGCCCGAGCAGCGCCTGCAGCAGGCGGTGCACCGGCGTCGCCGGGAAGAGGTCGCGGCCGCGCGTGACATGCGTCACGCCCTGGTGCGCGTCGTCGACGACGACGCTGAGATGATAGGCCGGCGCCCCGTCGCGACGCCGAAGCACGATGTCGCCGCACTCGGCGATCAGCCGCGCCGCCGAGAGCCGCCGGGTTCCCGTCTCGCCGCCCGGACCGCGGTCGAGCTCGGTGAAGGCGAGCGCGTCGACAACCGCCGGCCCGCCGAGCGCGTCGATGGCCGCCGCCATGTCGAGGCGCACGGCGTGCGGCCCGTCCGACGCATGGTAGCGGCCGCGGCAGGTGCCGGGATAGACCGGGCCATCGGGCCCTTGCGGCACGCCCTCCTGCGGGCCCTCCTGGCGCCCCTCCTGGGGGGCGGAGGCCGCCTCGGCAATGTCGCGCCGGGTGCAGGTGCAGACATAGGTCAGCCGGCGCGTCGCCAGGTCGTCCAGCGCCACGCGGTAGGCGCGGCGCCGGCTGCTCTGGCACAGCACGGGGCCGTCCCAGTCCAGGCCCAGCCAGCCGAGGTCGCGCTTGATGTCCTCGGTCCACTCCGGGCGGACCCGTCCCTGGTCGAGGTCCTCGATGCGCAGCAGAAAGCGCCCGCCCGCCCGGCGCGCGGCGTGCCGGCCGAGATATGCCGAGAGCGCGTGCCCGAGATGCAGCGGCCCGGTCGGGCTGGGGGCGAACCGCTCGACATGCTCCGACGCGACAGGGGCATGGAGCTCAACAGGAGGCAGAGTCATGACGCGACCTTATGACCGCGCGATTGATGTTGCAATGCACAATCGCCTTCCCTACCTTTTGCCGCAACGCAGCAAAGCGAGGAGCGACAAGGAGCGACGATGAGCACTGGCTTTCCTTTCATGAACCCGACCGGAACTTTTCCCTTCAGCATGCCGACCGGCTCCGACCGCGACGCCGAAGCGCTGGACATGTGGATGAAGCCGGGTGTCGAGGCGTTCCGGTTCTGGATCAGCTTCTTCCCCACGGCGCCGCTTTTCGGCGTCGAGTGGCGCTTTCAGGACATGGCCGATCCGGCGGCCAATCCGTTCACAATGCCGGGCATGATGGGTATGCCGGGCATGCTGGGCATACCGGGCGCCGGCGCGGCGGCGGCGGTGCCGCACCCGGGCGAGCTCGCCTCTCCGGCGGCTGCCGATGAGGCCACGGCCAAGCCGGTGGCGCGGGCGGCCGATGTAGCCGGCGACGCTGCCACGGAGATGACGCGCATCGCGGGTGAGACCGGCAAGGCCGCCGCGCGGACGGCTGACCAGGTCATGAAGACCGGCGCCGATGCGACGAAGGCCGCCGTCGATGCCGAGGCGCAGGCGGTGGATCAGGCGGTGGATGTCGCCGAGCAGACGGGCAAGAGGGCCAAGCAGGCCACGGAGACGGCAGCGACCGCCGTCGAGGATGCCGCGACGATGACCGGGATCGCCACGGAAGAGGCCGCCAAGGAAACCGCGCGCAAGACCGAACGCAAGACCACCAAGGCGTTGAAGGCCACCGAGGCGACGACGCGAGGGGCGGCGGATGCGACGGCCGATGCCGTGGACGAGGCCGTCGCCGCCGCGCCGAAGCCGAAGATGCTGCTGGGCGAGCGACCGGGCGAGGTCGACGACCTGAAGGCGATCAAGGGCATCGGCCCGGACCTCGAGCGGCAGCTGAACGGGCTCGGCCTCTACCGTTTCGATCAGCTCGCCAAGATGACGGACGCCGATCTGGCCTGGATCGATGCGAACATCACTCGCTTCAAGGGCCGCTGCTTCCGCGACGACTGGGTCGGCCAGGCGAAGTCGCGGCTGTCGAAATAGGCGACGGACGCCCGCGATATCACGGGGACGGTGAGCCAAGGCCGGGTCGCGAGACCCGGCCTTATCATTTCGCGGCGGCGATGATGCCGAGGAAATCGTCCGCCTTGAGGCTGGCGCCGCCGACCAGCGCGCCGTCGACATCGCCGAGCGCGAAGATCTCTGCGGCGTTGCCGGGCTTGACCGAGCCGCCATAGAGCAGCCGCATGCCGGCGGCCGCGTCGCCGCCGAAGCGCCCGGCAAGCAGCCGGCGCATGTGGCCGTGCATCTCGGCGATGTCATCGGCCGACGGCGTCCGCCCGGTGCCGATGGCCCAGACCGGCTCGTAGGCGACGACCGTGGTGTCCGGGCCGGCGCCGTCCGGCACCGAGCCGGCGAGCTGCCGGCCGACGACGTCGAGCGCCTGGCCGCCGTCGCGCTCGGCCTCGGTCTCGCCGACGCAGACGATGGCGACCAGCCCGGCCCGCCGGGCGGCCTCGGCCTTGGCGCGCACCAGCGCATCGTCCTCGGCATGGTCGGCGCGGCGCTCGGAGTGGCCGACGATGACATGGCTGGCGCCCGCGTCCGCCAGCATCTCGGCGGCGATATCGCCGGTGTGCGCGCCGCTTTCCGCCGGGTGGCAGTCCTGGCCGCCGATGGCGACGGCACTGTCGCCGACGCGCCAGGCGAACTTGGCGATCAGCGTCGCCGGCGGGCACACCAGGAGATCGCATCCGGCCTGATGCGTGCCGGCGATCAGCGCGTCGAGCTCGGCCATCTGGGCGCCGAGCCCGTTCATCTTCCAGTTTCCGGCGACGAGCTTGCGCGGCATGGCGTTTCTCCGGGAGTGCGAGCAGGTGATGAGGATCGGCGCGGATCATAGCCGCCGATGGCCGACGGGCAAGCCGGGCAGGGTCGTCGCCGGGATCAGGGCCGGGATCAGGGGCGGGATCAGGCGCGCCTGCCGGCGGCGCGGGTCGCCTTGCGCTCCCTCGCAGCCTGCTTCTCGGCCGCGGCGCGCCCGGCGGGGACGAGCGAGCGGCGCGCCCAGGCGGCGGCCTCGTCCGGATCGTCGGCGGCGGCTTCGGGCAGGCGCCAGTAGGGCATGGCGACCCCGCCGCGCCGGCCCTGGTAGAGCCATTGCTCGGAACCGGCGGCGGCATAGTCGGCGCCAAGCGCCTGATCGGCGCGCATCCAGATGCCGCCATCGACGATCAGCGCGAAGCAGGCATCGCCGCTGTAGATACCTGCGCCGCCGAACATCCGGCGCACGTCTACCGGGCCGATCCCGGCGAAGAGGTCGCGGACGTGCGCCCGGAACTCTTCCGTGACCGCCATGCGCCCGCCCGGCCGGGATCAGCCGGCCTGCTGCGGCTCCTGGAACTTGATCGATTCGCCGCAGCCGCAGGATTCGCTGACGTTCGGGTTGTTGAAGACGAAGCCGGATTCGAGCAGCGAGGTGCGATAGTCGATCTCGGTGCCGATCAGGAACATCTGCGCCATCGGCGCGATCATCACCCGGGCGCCGTCCTGTTCGACCACGGCATCGTGCGGGCCGATCTCGGCGGCGTGCTCCATGGTGTACTCCATGCCGGCGCAGCCGCCCTTCTTGACGCCGATGCGCAGGCCCTTGACCTCGCCCGAGCTCATCAGCCGGGCGATGCGCTTGACCGCGGCGGGGGTGAGCGTCACCGGGTCCTTGCCTGGAATACCGAACATGCCTTGGTCCTCCTGCCCGCAATCTATGGCAGCGGTCGCGTTAACAATGGCCGGGCGCCCGTCAGATCAGGCCGAGCTCGAGCCGCGCCTCGTCGGACAGGTTCTCCATGCCCCAGGGCGGGTCCCAGACCATGCGCACGTCGACGCTCTTCACGCCCGGCAGCGGCTCGATGGCGTCGGCCACCCAGCCCGGCATCTCGCCCGCTACCGGGCAGCCGGGGGCGGTCAGCGTCATGTCGATCTCGACGTGGTTCTCGGGCGAGATCCGGATCGAGTAGATCAGCCCGAGATCATAGATGTTCACCGGGATCTCGGGGTCATGGACGGTGCGGCAGGCGCCGACGACCCCGTCGAACAGCGGATGGTCCTCGGTCGATGGCGGGATCAGCGGCTCGCCTTCCCGCGGCGCTCGGGTCTCGTCGTTCATCGCGTTCCGTTCCCTGTTCCCAGACCTATATAGGCCCCGCGCGGCGCCGGGGGAACCGGCAAGCGCGCAAAAGTGGCGGGTCGGAAATGCCGGTCGAACGTGCCGGTCGCCAGCGGCGGAATGGGCGGCTAGAAGGCGCCGATGGGCGAGGCGTTCACCTTCCGGATCGGAGCCTTGGACGGCGCGGCGCGGACCGGCGAGATCCGCACGGCGCACGGGCCCATCCGCACGCCCGCCTTCATGCCGGTCGGCACCGCCGCCACCGTCAAGGCGATGCTGCCGGACAGCGTCGCGGCGACCGGCGCCGACTGCATCCTCGGCAACACCTACCACCTGATGCTGCGCCCCGGCGCCGAGCGGGTCGAGCGGCTGGGCGGCCTGCACCGCTTCATGAACTGGGGCGGGCCGATCCTGACCGATTCGGGCGGCTTCCAGGTGATGAGCCTGGCCGATCTGCGCAAGGTGACCGAGGAGGGCGTCGCGTTTGCCAGCCACATCGACGGCGCGCGGCACATGCTGTCCCCGGAAAGCTCGATGGAGATCCAGCGGCGGCTGGGGTCGGACATCGTCATGGCCTTCGACGAGTGCACGCCCTTTCCGGCCGACGAGGCGACGGCCGCCGCGCTCGATGCGCCTCTCGATGCGCTGGGCCGAGCGCTCGCGCGCCGCGCTTGCCGACCGGCCGGGCCATGCGCTGTTCGGCATCCAGCAGGGCAGCGTCTATCCCGAGCTGCGCGCCGAGAGCGCCGAGCGGCTGGCGGCGATCGGCTTCGAGGGCTATGCGATCGGCGGGCTGGCGGTCGGCGAGGGGCAGGCGGCGATGTTCGGCGTGCTGGACCATGCGCCGGCGCAGCTGCCGGCCGACCGGCCGCGCTATCTGATGGGGGTCGGCAAGCCCGACGACATCGTCGGCGCGGTGGCGCGCGGCGTCGACATGTTCGACTGCGTGCTGCCGACGCGGTCCGGCCGGACGGGGCAGGCGTTCACGCGGCGCGGGCCGGTCAACATCGACAATGCGCGGCACCGCGACGATCCGCGACCGCTGGACGAGGATTGCCTCTGCCCGGCCTGCCAGGGCTACAGCCGAGCCTATCTGCACCACGTCTTCCGGTCGCGCGAGATCGTCTCGTCGATGCTGCTGACCTGGCACAACCTGCACTATTACCAGGCGCTGATGGCCGGCCTGCGCCGGGCCATCGCCGAGGGGCGGCTGGCTGCCTTCATCGCCCGGTTCGATGCCGACCGCGCGCTCGGCGACATCGAGCCGGTCTGAGCCTCAGAAGCGGAACGAGCCGCCGAGCGAGAAGATGTTGGCGCCGCCGTCGTAGACGACCGTGCCGCCCGGCACGGTGCGCAGCGCCACGACGGGGTCGTCGACCGCGAACAGGTACGAATAGCCCGCGTCGATCGTGATCGACTCGCCGATATCGTAGGAGGCGCCGATCGACAGCCAGATCCGGTCCTCGTCCGGCACGCGCACGGTGCGGCCGTAGAAGCCGGCGGCGACGTCCGGGTCCTCGGTCGGCGTCTGGTCCCAGGCGGCGCCGGCGCGCAGCGTCAGCGTATCGGTGACGTCGTACTCGCCGCCGACGGCGACGAAGAAGGCGTCGTCATAGTCCTGCGGGTCGGGGACGTTGCCGGCGGGCCCGAAGGCCGGGATGTCGATGTCGATCGCGTCGAACACCGACCAGTTCTGCCACTGCACCTCGCCCATGACGCGGATGTCGTCGGTGATTGCCTGCTTCACGCCCAGCGAGACCGTCGCCGGCAGCTCGGCATCGGCGGCCACGTCGAAGATGCCCGGTACCGCCGCGCTCTCGGCATTGCCGGTGAGATTGAGGTCATAGCCGCTCTGAAAGGCGAGACCGATCGTCGTGCCGCTGGTGGGTCTCCAGAGCGCGCCGACGCCGAAGCCCACGGTGGTGTCGTCGCCGTCGAGGTTCAGACCGGGAACGCCGGCGGCCAGGTTGGTGCCGCGGGTCAGCCGCGCATCGGCGTAGAGCACGTTCACCGCCGCCCCGACCGTCAGCTCGGGAATCGGCTGCCAGGCGACGGTCGGCGAGATGCTGATGGTCTGCAGGTGCGAGGTAATACCGTCGGCCCGTCCGGTCGAAGTCGGGCTCGTACTTGGTCGCGAGGCCGAAGGGCGTGTAGACGCCGAGGCCGACGAGGATGCCGTGCGGATCGAAGCGATAGCCGGCATAGGCGTTGCCGAGCCCGCCGAGCTCGTCGGCGTCCACGGTCTGGCCGGTCGGATTGCCGTTCAGGAAGACGTCGCCATCGGCGATCGGCGCGACCAGGGAGAGGCCGCCGGCGACCTCGCCGCCCGACGCGATGATGCCGAGGGCGGCCGGGTTGAACCCCATCGAGGCCAGCCCGCCGGAGCCCGCCGTGACGCCGGCGAAGGAGAGGCCCTGCGCCCTCGCCGCCCGCTCCTTCAGCGCGAACGCGCCGGCCGCCGCCGGGCCGGTCGCGGCGACCACGGTCGCCAGCGAGACGGCAGCGGCGGTAAACGATGCACGCAATCCTTCGCATGTCGGTTCACTCCTCCAGTCGCGATGTTGTTGTTGTTCCATTAACCCCGAAGCGAAATGCGCGCCCGGATCAACCGAAAGTTGGAACGTTGCGTGAAAATGCATCCGGCCGCTGCGCGCAGGACACTCCGACCCTGTCGCGGGGCGGCAGGGCGGGGAGTACGCGTGCGATCCCGGCCGGCGCGCCGGGCGGAGGCGGGGTGGACGGGCCGTCCGCGAAGCGCCATATTGCGCGCGCCGCATCGCAGCCGAGTTACGCATGGGCCTCCTGTCGCAGATCTTCACCTGGTGGAACGGGCAGACGCTCGGCACCCGGCTCTTCACCGCGCGCAACGGCACGCAGGTCGGCCACGACGATGTCGGCAACACCTACTACCAGACGGCGGATGGCAAGCGGCGCTGGGTGATCTTTTCCGGCGAGGCCGAGGCGAGCCGGGTCTCGCCCGACTGGCATGGCTGGCTGCACCATACCTTCGACGAGCCGCCCAAGGACGGCCACCTGCCACGCCGACGCTGGGAGCGCGACTATCAGCCGAACCTGACCGGCACGCCGGAGGCGTATCACCCGCCCGGCAGCGTGCTGGAGCCGACGCTGCGCGCCCGGGGCGACGGCGACTACGAAGCCTGGCGGCCGGAGTAGTGAACGATGGCCAGCCAAGCGACCGAGACGCTGATCGGGGCCATCGTCCTCGCCGTGGCGGGCGTCTTCCTCTTCTATGTGGCGAACACGGCCGACATGTCGCTGGGCGGCGGGGGTTATCCGCTGAAGGCCCAGTTCCGTCAGGCGGAAGGCTTGGCCGTGGGCGGCGACGTGCGGCTCTCGGGGATCAAGATAGGCTCGATCACGTCGATGGGGCTGGATCGCGACAACTATTTCGCAAACGTCACCATGGCGATCGACGACGGCATCAAGCTGCCCGAGGATTCGATCGCCAAGATCGCCTCCGAGGGCCTGCTCGGCGGCAACTTCGTCGCCGTCGACCCGGGCGCCTCGGACTTCATGCTCGAGCCGGGCGCGGCCTTCGAGCACACGCAAGGGTCGGTCAACCTGATCGACCTGGTCGGCAAGGCGATCGGTGGCGGCGGTGTCCAGTAGGCGCAGGCTGGCGGCGTGCGCGGCGACGTGCCTGGGGTTTGCCGCCGCGCTGGCGGCGCTGCCCGCCGCGGCGCAGACGGTCCGTCAGCAGACGGTCCCTCAGCAGACGGTTCGACCAGCCCGTCTTCCGGCCGCCGACGGCGCCGGCGACGGGCCGCATCGAGACGTCGCCGCTGCCGCCGATCGGCGGCGGGGATGGCGGCTCGGCAGCGGAAGGGATCACCGGCGACACCGCGCAGGGCACCGGCGAGCCGAAGGCCGGAACCCCGCGCCGGCCGCGTTTTCTGCGCGTGCCGCAGGCTGGCGGCGCGGAGGGCGGTGCGCAGAGCGACGGTCAGGGCGATGGGCAGGGCGATGCGCAGGGCGGGGGCCTGGCGGAGTCAGGGCGCTGGGGAGCAACCGGGGCGGACGTGGGAGCGCTCGCCGGACGGTCGCTTCCACCGTGCGCCGCGGATCGATGCGCCGTCCGAGCCGACGACGCCCGCGCCGCTGGTGCCGATCGACCCGCCGCCGACCGATCTGAGGGCCGGCGCACGCCTGCGCGAGCTCGACAAGATGACCGGCCAGACCAAGACGTTCGAGATCGGCGTCGGCCAGGCGCGGCAGGTCGACCGGCTGCACATCGAGCTCGAGGCCTGCCGCTCTCCCGAGGGCAACGACATGCACGGCACAATGGCGTTCCTGAAGGTCTGGGACGCCAAACACCCGGACGACGAGGCGTTCTCGGGCTGGATGTTCGCCGAGAGCCCGGCGCTGTCGGCGCTCGACCACCCGCGCTATGATCTCTGGGTGATCAGCTGCACAACGTCGGCCGTCGCCGCCTCGGCATCCAGGCAGTAGAAGTCGCCGCGGCGCGACAGCGCCCGCCCCAGCAGGTCGTGGTAATAGGTGCGCGGCACGGCGCGCGCGCCGAGCGATTCCAGGTGCGGCGTCGTGAACTGCGTGTCCAGCAGCGTGAAGCCGCCGGCCCGCAGCCGCGCAACCAGATGCGCCAGCGCGATCTTCGAGCCGTCGCGCATCCGGCTGAACATGCTCTCGCCGAAGAAGGCGCCGCCGAGGTGCAGGCCGTAGAGGCCGCCGACCAGCTCGTCGTCCCGCCAGACCTCGACGCTGTGCCCGTGGCCCATCTGGTGGAGCTGGATGAACAGCGTCCGGATCGTGGCGTTGATCCAGGTCTCGGGCCGATCGGCGCAGGCGTCGAGCACCGCCTCGAAGGCCGTGTCGACGCGGACCCGGTGGTCCTGCCGCAGCAGCCGCTTTCTCAGGCTGCGCGACAGGCGGAAACCGTTCAGCGGCAGGATCCCGCGCTTGCGCGGATCGACCCAGTAGACTTCCTCGGCCCCGGCATGCTCGGCCATCGGGAAGACGCCGGCGCCATAGGCGCGGAGCACCAGCTCGGGCGTCAACTCCAGATCGTCTGATTCCGCGTCCTTCATGGCAGGTTCATGGAAGCATCAGTCGCCCTGCCGTGCCAGCCATTCTTCGAGCCAGTGGATGTTGTAGTCGCCGGAGAGGACCTCCGGGCTCTGCAGCAGCCGGTGGAAGAGCGGCAGCGTCGTGTCGATGCCCCCGACGATCATCTCGGCCAGCGCACGGCGCAGCCGCATCAGGCAGGCCGGGCGGTCGGCCCCGTGCACGATCAGCTTGCCGACCAGGCTGTCATAGTTCGGCGGGACGCGATAGCCGGCATAGAGATGCGAGTCGATCCGCACGCCGAGCCCGCCCGGGGCATGGAAGGTGTCGACCAGACCGGGCGACGGGGTGAACTGCGGGACCCGCTCGGCATTGATCCGGCATTCGACGGCATGGCCCTGCGGGACGAGCTCGTCCTGCGTGAAGCCGAGCGGCTCGCCCGCAGCGATGCGGATCTGCTCGCGGACGAGGTCGACGCCGAAGATCATCTCGGTGACGGGATGCTCGACTTGCAGGCGGGTGTTCATCTCGATGAAGAAGAACTGCCCGTCCTCGTAGAGGAACTCGATGGTGCCGACGCCGCGATAGCCCATCTCGCGGATGGCGTCGGCGCAGATTCCGCCGATCCGGGCGCGCGTCCCGGCGTCGATCACCGGCGAGGGCGCCTCCTCGAAGACCTTCTGGTGGCGGCGCTGCAGCGAGCAGTCACGCTCGCCCAGATGGCAGGCGTTGCCGTGGCTGTCGCCGATCACCTGCACCTCGATATGGCGCGGTCGGGCGAGGTATTTCTCCAGGTAGACGGCATCGTCGCCGAAGGCCGCCATCGCCTCTGTCCGCGCCCCGGAGAAGGCCATGGCGAGCTGGTCCGGCGTCCGCGCCACCTTCATGCCGCGCCCGCCGCCGCCGGCCGCCGCCTTGACCAGTACCGGATAGCCGAGCGTCTGCGCGATATGGCGCGCCTCGGCGATGCCCGCGACGCCGCCGGTCGAGCCAGGCACGCAGGGCACGCCCAGGCGGCGCATCGTCTCCTTGGCGGTGATCTTGTCGCCCATCAGCCTGATGTGCTCGGCCGAGGGGCCGATGAAGACCAGGCCGCTTTCCTCGACGATCTGCGCGAAGCCGGCGTTCTCGGAGAGAAAGCCATAGCCGGGATGGATCGCCTCGGCCCCGGTGATCTCGCAGGCGGTCAGTATCGCCGGCTGGTTGAGATAGCTCTGGATCGAGGCGGGCGGGCCGACGCAGACGCTCTGGTCGGCCAGCCGGACATGCATCGCGTCCTGGTCGGCGGTCGAGTGGATCGCCACCGTCTCGATGCCCATCTCGCGCGCCGCCCGGATGACGCGCAAGGCGATCTCGCCGCGATTGGCGATCAGGATCTTCTGGAACATGGTCTCGCTGCCCGGCGCGGCGGCTAGTCGATGATCATCAGCGGCTCGCCGAACTCGATCGGCTCGGCGTTCTCGACCAGCACGGCGCGCACCCGCCCGCCGCGCGGCGCGGGGATCTGGTTCATGGTCTTCATCGCCTCGATGATCAGGATCGTGTCGCCCTCGGCGACTTCATCGCCGAGGGCGACGAAGGGGTCGGCGCCCGGCTCGGGCGAGAGATAGGCCGTGCCGACCATGGGCGAGGTGACGGCGTTGCTGAGGTCAGGTTCGTCGCCGGCGGGCTCGGCGGGCTCGGCGGGCATGGCAACGGATTGCCCGCCGGTCAGGCGCGACGTGTTGTTGGCCACGGCGGGAGTTGCCGGGGAAGCCGGGGCGCCACCGGCCGATGCCAGGGTCGCGCGCGACAGCCGGACCTTCAGCTCGTCGTCCTCGCCATAGGCGCGCTCGACTTCCAGTTCGGTCAGGTCCGACTCGCGCAACAGGTGCGCCAGTGCCTGGATGAAGGCGACATCCTGCTCGATGCCCTTGGTCATCGACCCTCCGCGTGGCGGCCGCACGGGGCGGCGCTGGTTCTTGCCGCTGGCTCTCGTCCACGGGGCCGGAAAACCCCCACGGCAGGTCGGCGCGCTTATACGCCGAAAACGGGAAGCGTCAAACGCAGGGCGAAAACTCGCTGCCCGGGCTCGCCGCCCGGGTCCATTTCCCGGCCCGCCGCACCGACGGCGGCGTCGTCCGACGTATGACCGATCAGTCCCGGGCGACGCGCGCGTCCTGCACGGCGGCCAGCATATCCTCCATCGGCAGATAGCCGCGGATGATCTCGTCGCCGACGACGAAGGCCGGCGTTCCCTGCAGGCCGAGCGCCTGGGCGAGCTGATAGTTCCGCTGCAGCCGGTCGTCGACCTCGTTGCTGTCGGCCAGCTTTTTCAGCTTGTCGACGTCATAGCCGGCCTCCCCGGCCAGGCCATAGGCCGTCTCCTCGCCAAGGTCGCCGCGGTGCGCCATCAGCGCCTCGTGCAGCGGGCCGAACTTCGACCGGTCGAGCTCGAGCGCCGCCAGCGCCAGCCGGCCGGCGGTGACGAAGTCGGGGCCGAGGATCGGGAACTCCTTGACGATCAGGCGGACCTCCGGGTCGCGCTCGAGCAGCTCCTCGACGGCCGGCTGGGCCTTTTTGCAATAGCCGCAGCGGTAGTCGAGGAACTCGACGATCGTCACGTCGCCGTCCGGATTGCCAGCGACCCAGGAGAAGCCGTCGTCGAACAGCCCGTCGGCATGCGCCTCGACCATCTCGCGGTCGGTCGCCTCGGTCGCCGCCGTCCGGCGCTGTTCCAGGATCTGGATCGCCTCGAGGATCACCTCGGGGTTCTCCATCAGAAAGCTGCGCACCTCGTCGCGGAAGGCGGCGCGGTCATCGTCCGACATCTTGCCGAGGTCGAGCGGCTCGGCCGCGGCAGGCAGCGCCAGCCCCGCCGCCAGCGCAAAGATCGCAAAAGTTCGTCGCATCGGCTCTCCCCCGCACATCATTTCGTATCGAGCGCCAGGATATCCTGGGCGCGCAGCCAGCCGGGCGATCCCTGCGGCAGGATGCCGGATGCCCGGCGCGCCAGGCTGACGGCGCTGTCGACGTCGCCGACGAGCGCATACCGCTCGGCGGTGGCCAGCGTCGCCATACCGCGATCGCCCGCCCGATCATAGGCCGTTGCCAGGTCGCGAAGCGCCGAGGCGTCGGCCAGATCGTCGCGGCGCGCCTCCTGCAGGACGACGAGCGCCTCGGCGTTCTCGGCCGGGTCGTTCGACTGCAGCAGCGCCCGGCCGAGCCCGGCCTTCAGCAACGGCTCGTTCGGCGCCAGCCGGACCGCGGCACGGTAGGCCGGGATCGCCTGCTCGGCCCGGCCGGACTCGAGCAGGATCTGGCCCTTGAGCTCGAGATAGAAGGGATCGTTCGGGCGCATCGCGATCAGCCGGTCGGCCGCCGCCGCGGCGGCGTCGGGGTCCGGCAGGCGGTGCAGCGCGATTGCCCGCTCGTACAGCGTGAACTCGGTCTCCGGCTCGCGCTCGACGCGGGCGAGCACGCGCGCCGGGTCCTCGAGGAAACCGGCCAGCTTGGCGCGCAGCCGGTCGTGCCAGTAGGTGCGGTCCGGGTCGGCGGGCCAGGCATGGCCGCTCAGCGCCCCGACGCGGCGCTCGATCAGCGACATGCGCTCGGTGCTGAGCGGATGCGTCAGGACGTAGGGGTCGAGGTTGCCGATCGCCAGCACCTCCTGCCCGCGGAACTGCTCGAGCACCTCGAGCAGGCCATTCGGGTCGATGTCGGCGCGCTCCAGAAAGGACAGCGCCGCCTGGTCGGCCGAGGCCTCCTCGGCGCGGTTGTAGCGGAGCAGCGTCCGCCCGAGGATACCCTGCGTGCCGCCGGCAATCGCCGCCGCCGCCTCGCCGCCGCCGGCGACGCCTGCGGCGATGCCGGCGAGCAGGCCGATCAGCGCCGGCCCCTGCGCGTTGCGAAGGTTGATCGCCCGACGCGCCTCGTGCCCGCCGACGATGTGGCCGGTCTCGTGCGCGATGACGCCCAGCAGCTCCTCCGGCGTCTCGAGCTCGGTCATCAGCCCGGTGTTGAGGAAGATCCGCCGACCACCGGCGACGAAGGCGTTCATCGACCGGTCGTTGACCATCAGGATCTCGACGGATGACGGGTCCAGCCCGGCCGCCTGGAAGATCGGCGTCGACATCCGGTTCAGGGTCCGCTCGATCTCGGCGTCGCGCACCAGCGAGAGCGCCGACGCCGCACCGGGCAGGACGAGCATGGCCGCCACCAGCGCCCCGGCGATTTTCCAGCGTCGCGTCAAGGCCGCGTGCTCCCGTACCCGCATCATTCTGTGCTAGGCGACGCACAAAGCTAGGCTACCCGAATGTATTATCTCGCACGTTGAGGACAAGCGCCATGTCGAAGCCCGCGCGACGTCGCCGCGCAGATCGCCGGTGAGGACATCAAGGCGGAGCGCCGTCGCGCCCTTCCTGGCGATGGATGCCATGCAGGCCGCGCACCGGCTGGAGGCGACCGGCCGCGACGTCGTGCATATGGAGGTGGGCCAGCCCGGCACGCCGGCGCCGCGGGCGGCGATGGCCCGGCTGCAGGCGGCGATGCGCGCGGGCGACGCGCTCGGCTACACGGTGGCGCTCGGCCTGCCCGAGTTGCGGCGCGGCATCGCCGGTCTCTACCGGCGGCGGCACGGCATCGAGCTGGACCCCGCCCGCATCGTCGTGACGCCCGGCTCGTCCGGCGCGTTCATACTGGCTTTCATCGCGCTCTTCGACGCCGGCGCTCGGGTGGCGCTGGCCGACCCCGGCTATCCGGCCTATCGCAACATCCTGGGCGCGCTGGACCTTCGGGCGGTGCGGATCGAGACGGGGCTGGACACGCGCTTCCAGCCGGTGCCAGCGCATCTCGACAGGGCATGTCGCGAGGCGGGGCGCCTCGACGGGCTGCTGGTGGCGAGCCCGGCCAATCCGACCGGGACGATGCTGGACCGGCCGGCGATGGGCGCTCTGGCCGGCTGGTGTGGTGCCGCCGGCGCGACGCTGATCTCGGACGAGATCTACCACGGCCTCGACTATGGCGCGCCGGCCGTCTCGGCGCTCGAGGTCACGGACGACGCGATCGTGATCAACAGCTTCGCCAAGTACTTCTCGATGACCGGCTGGCGCGTCGGCTGGATGGTCGTGCCGGAGGCGATGCTGCGCACGGTCGAGAACCTGGCGCAGAACCTGTTCATCTGCGCGCCGCATGCCAGCCAGGTCGCCGCGCTGGGCGCGCTGGAGGCGGAGGACGAGCTGGAGGGGCTGAAGCGGGTCTATGCCGCCAACCGCGCCCTGCTGCTGGATGCGCTGCCAGCGCTGGGCTTTGCCGACATCGCGCCGGCCGACGGCGCGTTCTACGTCTATGCAGACTGCACGCGGCTGGCGAACGACAGCGCCGCGTTCTGCCGCCGCCTGCTGGACGAGGCCGGCGTCGCCGCCACGCCGGGGCTGGACTTCGACCCGGTGCGCGGCCACCGCACCGTCCGCTTCTCGTTCGCCCGCGGCGAGGCCGAGATCGCCGAAGGCGTGCGCCGGATGCGGCGCCTGCTCGGCTGAGAGGGGAGCGATGGACCACGTCGTCGTCCTGACCGCGTCGCCGGCAACCGGCCTGACGGATGCCGGGATCGCCGAGGCGCTGGGCGCGCTGACCGGTGCCGGGGCGCCGCGCCGCCTGTCGCCGGACGCCGCCGAGATCCCGGTCGACCGGCCGCAGAGCCCGCCGCTGGAAGGGATCGACGCCAACTGCCTGCCCGTCGCGAACCGGCGCAAGCGCCTGCTGGTCGCCGACATGGATTCGACGATCATCCCGGTCGAGTGCATCGACGAGGTGGCCGATTTCGCCGGCGTCCGCGACCGGGTCGAGGCGATCACCGAGCGCGCCATGCGGGGCGAGATCGTCTTCGAGGACGCGCTGCGCGCCCGGGTGGCGCTGGTCGAGGGGCTGGCCGAGGCGCAGCTCCAGGCGGTGTTCGACCAGCGGGTGACGCTGAACCCCGGCGCCCGCGCGCTGGTGCGCACGATGCGTCGGGCCGGCGCGGCGACGGCGCTGGTCTCGGGCGGCTTCACCTTCTTCACCGAGCGGGTGGCCGCGGCGGCCGGCTTCGAGGTCCACCAGGCGAACCGGCTGCTGACGGCCGGGAGGCGGCTGACGGGCCGGGTCGCCGAGCCGGTGCTCGGCCGGGCGGCCAAGCTCGAGGCGCTGATCCGGCTGGCGGCCGAGCGCGGGATCGGGCCGGAGGACGCGCTGGCGGTCGGCGACGGCGCCAACGACCTGGCCATGATCGAGGCGGCCGGGCTCGGCGTCGCCTTCCGCGCCAAGCCGATCGTCGCCGGGCGCGCGCGCGCCAGCATCCGCCATGGCGACCTGACGGCGCTGCTGTACCTGCAGGGGTACTCGGCTGACGAGATCGTGACGGACTGACGCTTCACCTGACCCGATCGTGATGAGGAACAGGGCCGCCGGCGGCTATTCTGCAGCGAACGGCAGGACGGAGAGTTTCATGCACAGCATCACGCCGCCGCGCTGGGCGTTGAGCGAGAACCTGGTGACGCCCGAGCCGGTGTTCCTGAACCGCCGCGCCTGGCTGAAGGGCGCCGGGCTGATCGCCGGGGCCGCCGCGCTGCCGCCGCTGCCCGCGTCGGCCGCCGCGCCGGGCGAGCCCTGGCAGCCGACGCCGGAAACGAACCCGGCCTATGCCGACGCCGGCCGCCCGGTGACGCCCGAGGCGCTGAACACCACCTACAACAACTTCTACGAATTCGGCTCGCACAAGGAGATTCACGAGGCGGCGCAGGCGCTCGATACCGATCCCTGGACGATCACCATCGACGGCATGGTCGAGAAGCCGTTCGTGATCGGCGTCGAGGAGCTGATCGCCAGGATGCCGGTCGAGGAGCGCATCTATCGCCACCGCTGCGTCGAGGCCTGGTCGATGGTCGTGCCGTGGATCGGCTTTCCGCTGCCGGCGCTGGTCGCGCTGGCGCAGCCGCTGGGGTCGGCCAAGTACGTCGAGTTCCGGACGTTCCAGAACCCCGAGGTCGCGCGCGGCCAGCGCCAGTTCTGGTATCCCTGGCCCTATACCGAGGGGCTGACGATCGCCGAGGCCGGCAACGACCTCGCCTTCATGGTGGTCGGCGCCTATGGCAAGGTGCTGCAGAAGCCGATGGGCGCGCCGATCCGGCTGCACCTGCCGTGGAAGTACGGCTTCAAGTCGATCAAGAGCATCGTGCGTATCAGCTTCACCGACAAGCGCCCCGTCAGCTTCTGGGAGGCGCTGCAGGACAGCGAATACGGCTTCTGGGCGAACGTGAACCCCGACGTGCCGCATCCGCGCTGGAGCCAGGCGACCGAGCGGGTTCTGGGCACGGACGAGAAGGTCCCGACGCAGCTCTTCAACGGCTATGCCGAGGAGGTCGCGCACCTCTACGACGCGATCGACGAGGGCGACCGCCTCTGGCGCTGATCGCCGCGGTGGGATGGTCGGACGCCAGAAAAAAGGCCGGGCTTCTGGCCCGGCCCAGTTCAACAGGGAGGTATCACAACCTGGGGCGCCGAAGCACCACCACAGAGCGAGTTATTGCGCTGCACCGCAGGGCTGCAAGCAGAAGTTTTCCGGAACAAAGCCGGTATGCATTTTCTGCATGGTCAGGCTGCGGGCTCGACGCTCGTCTCGTCCGAGGGGCTGGGCGGCAGCGCCGACTCGCGGTTGAAGACGTCGACCTCGGCGACCAGCCAGTCGCGGAACGCCAGCACGCGGCGCGAGCGGCGCAGCTCCTGCGGATAGCAGAAATAGGCGGTGAAGCTGGGCGAGGTGTCGTGCGGCAGGACGTTGACGAGCTCGCGGATAGCCGCGGGTCACGTAGTCGGGCAGGGCGGCAATTCCGAGCCCGGCGACCGCCGCCTTCAGCACGCCGAAATAGCTGTTCATCGTCAGGTGCGACTTGCGCTGGCCCGAGAACTTGGAGTGCACCCAGACCCGCGAGGCGGCGGGCTGCGGCGCGCTGGGGCTGAAGCTGATGAGGCGACGCCGGACGAGGTCCGCCTCGTCCGTGCGGCGCGCCCCATTTGGCGATGTAGTCCTCCGAGGCATAGAGCCGCATCCGCATCTCCATCAGCGGGCGGCGGATGAGGTCGGCCTGCGTCGGATCGCCGAAGCGGATGGCGACGTCGGCCTCGCGCATGCCGAGGTCGAGCATGTTCTCGGTCAGGATCAGGTTGACGCTGAGGTCCGGATGCGCCTCGAACAGCGTCGGCAGGCGCGGCGCCAGCCACGAGGTCCCGAAGCCCGCCGTCGTCGTCACCCGCAGGTCGCCGAAGACCTCGTCCTTGGTGTCGCCGATCTGCGCCGCCGCCTGCGTCAGGCGCTTGGTCATCTCGCAGGTGGCGTTGTAGAGCAGCTCGCCCTGCTCGGTCAGCAGCAGGCCGCGCGCGTGCCGGTGAAACAGCGTGGCGCCGAGCTGCTCCTCCAGCCCGCGAATCTGCCGGCTGATGGCCGACTGGCTGAGGTGCAACTCGTCCCCGGCATGCGTCAGCGAGCCGGCATCGGCGACGGCATGAAAGACCCGAAGCTTGTCCCAATCCATGATTTAATCCTCCCCGATCTCGCGGGGCATTTTGCTGTCATCGTGCCAGATAGTATGTAAATGGGTCGTTAGTCGAGGTGACAAAGAGGACGGGGATGCGGGGACTGGTGGTTGCTCTGCTGGCATGGTTGCTGGCGCACGGCGGTCGCGGGCGGCATCGCCGCGGCGCAGGACAGGCTGGACGGCACCTATCTCGGCATCGACGACGCTGAAGGTGCGCGCATCCGCATCGCGCCCGATCCTGGCGGATTCACCGGGACCTTCAGCGACGCGCAGGGCAACAGCCGGAAGTTCAAGGCCGATCGGGTGGAGGATGCCGCCGAGGCGGTGATGGAGATGGACGGCCAGACGGTGCTGCTGCGCATCGCGCCGCTGCCTTTCGGCGCGCAGGTCTCGATCATTCCGCTCCGGGCCGACGGCAGCATGGCGCTGGAGTTCTCGCGCGCGCTCGGCTTCATCCGCGAGGGGGTCAGGCTGCCCGAGAAGCCGGACGCCTTCGTCGATGCGCCGCTGCCGGGCAAGCCCGTGGCCGGCAACGGGTTCGTCGAGAGCTATCAGTTCTGGAGCCCGGAAGGCGTCGTCAACGGCTATCTCGGCCTGCCCGACCGGTTCCGGACGCTGCTGCGCATGTTTCCGGCGGTGCAGCTCGACGTGATCTGGAAGCTCTGCCTGGCGCCGCAGGCCGACCGGGCGCTGGGGATCGCGCTGCGCGGCCAGGGCGTCGCCTGCCCGGAGGTGGTCGACGCCATCGCGCAAGACGCAGCGGACGAACCGCTTCGACGAGTACAAGGCCGAGGTCGACGCCGAGCGCCAGTCGCTGCAGACCTCGATCCGCTGCGCCGACGGCTATGTCGCCAGCCGGGCGACATGCGATGCCGCCGCCAAGCGGCTGGCCGAGGCAGCGGTCTCGCTGCGGACCGCCGGCAAGGTCCTGTCAAAGTACCGCTGAGGCCGCGCATCGTTCTCGAGTGAAGCACGAGGGAGAGAGCGTATGGCGCTGTCCAGCATGAAGATACTCGTCACCGGAGCATCGAGCGGCATCGGCGCGCACGTCGTGCGGTTCCTCGCCGGCGAGGGGGCGCAGGTCGTTGCCGCAGCGCGCCGGGCCGAGGCGCTCTCGGCGCTCGCCGACGAGCTGCGGCGGGCGCGTCAGCGCGCTGGCGCTGGACGTCGGCGATCCGGAGGCGGTCGGCGCGGGCGTCGCCGAGGCGGCCGAACGCATGGGCGGGCTGGACGGCCTCTTCAACAATGCCGGCACCGCCTGGGGCGGGCGGGCCCTCGAGATGCCCGAGGCCGACTGGACACGGGTCATCGACGTCAACCTGAACGCCGTCTTCCGCGTCGCGCAGGCCGCCGCGCGGATCATGGCCGAGGCGGGCGGCGGCTCGATCCTCAACACGGCCTCGGTGCTCGGCTTCGGCACCGGCGCGGGCGTCGCGGCCTATTCGGCGTCGAAGGCCGGGGTCATCCACCTGACCCGCAGCCTGGCGATGGAATGGGCGCGCTATGGCATACGGGTGAACGCGCTGGCGCCCGGCTACTTCCCGACCGAGATGAACGCCGACTGGCTGGACGGCGACCAGGGCAAGGACATGATCAAGGCGGTGCCGATGCGCCGGCACGGCGAGCTGAGCGAGCTGGAGGGGCCGGTCGAGCTGCTGCTCGGCCCGAAGGGATCCTACATCACCGGGAGCACGCTGGTCGTCGATGGCGGGCATCTCTGCCGGCCCCTCTGATGGCGGCAGTTACTCAAACGTGATCCTGCCCCCGCAGACGGTCAGCACCGGGCGGGCCTGGTCGAGCGTCTCCGGGTCCATGGCGTCGAGGTCCTGCGCCATCACGACCACGTCGGCGAGGTAACCGGGGGCCAGGCGGCCCTTGCGGTCCTCGGTGAACTCGGCGTGGGCGGCCTCGGCGATGTAGCTCGCCAGGGTATCGCGCAGGCTCTGCCGCTGGTCGGGCCAGCCGGGCAGCCGCGCCGGCGCCACCGCGGCCTTCAGCGTGCGGCCGACCTCGATCGGCGCGACCGGCCAGTCGGTCGAGAACACCAGCCGCGCGCCGCTCTCGCGGATGCGGCGCCACGCATAGGCCAGCGGCAGCTGGTCGCCGCGCAGCATGGTGTCGGGCGCGGGCGGCGGGAATAGCTTGGCGGCCGGCGAATGCAGCGGCTGCATCGAGGCGATCACGCCGAGCGCGGCGAAGCGCGGCAGGTCGGCGGCGTCGAGCGCCTCGATGTGCTCGACGCGGTGGCGGGCGTCGCGCGGACCGTTGGCCTTCCTCGCCGCCTCGAAGCCATCGAGCGTCCGGCGCACCGCAGCGTCGCCGATTGCGTGCACGCTGATCTGCAGCCCCATGGCGTCGGCGCGGATGCACGCCTCGACGAAATGCTCTGCCTCGAACAGCGTCGTGCCCGTGTGGGCCACGTCGGGGTAGGGCGCCAGCATGAAGCCGGTGCGCGACTCCATCACGCCGTCCATGAACATCTTGACGCGGCCGGACCACAGCCGGTCGCCCTGCCAGCGGTCGCGCATCGCCGCCGCGTCGGCCAGCCGGTCGAGCGAATGGTGCGGCTTGAGATGGAAGGGCACCTGCGTCCGGCAGAGCAGCTCGCCGGCGGCGTCCAGCTCGGCCAGCAGCTCGAGCTGGTAGGTGTTGCCGTCCATGTTGTGCAGCGTCGTGATCCCGCTGGCGGCGGCGTGGCGCAGGCCGCGGGCGATCACCGCGCGGTCGGTCGCGCGCTGCGCCGGCGTCGCCGGTGGGTCAGGGTCCTCGCCGGTGACATAGCCGAGCAGCTCGCGGCCGCCGAGCGGCGTCAGCGCCAGGACGGGGGCGAAGGCCGCCGGCTCGCGGAGCTCGCCCGAGGCGCGGCCATCGGCGCCGGCGACCACCTCGCCGCCCGGCCGCGGTCCGGCGGCGTCGAGCAGCCCGGCGCGCTCCAGCGCCGCCGTGTTCGCCCAGACGGTGTGGTGGTCGGAGCCCATCATGGCGAAGGGGCGGTCGGGCAGGACGCGGTCGAGGTCATGGCGCGTGGTCGCCCGACCGGGCCCGAGCATCTCGTAGACGGCGCCGTTCGCGTAGACCAGCAGGTCGTCCGGCCGCCCGGCGGCATAGGCGCGGACGGCGCCCGCCAGCGCCGCCTCGCCCTCGACCCCGGCCAGGTTCAGTTGGTCGAGCTCTGCCGCGCCGATGAAGAGGTGCACGTGCGCGTCCGTGAAGCCCGGCAGCACCGTGCCGCCCGCCGCGTCGACGACCCGCGTCGGCGGTGCGCGCAGCGCCAGCATCTCGTCAGTCGTGCCGACGGCCAGAATGCGCCCGCCGCCGATCGCCAGCGCCTCTTCGCGTGGCCGGTGCGGGGCGAAGGTCACGAGGCGACCGTTGCAGACGATGAGATCGGCCGGGGCCATCGCCGCCGGCCTCAGATTGCCTCTTCCGCGTTCTGCGGAGCCTCGCTCTCGGGCCTCAGCGCCTGGTCGGCCGGCTCCGAGGGCTGGCGGGTGAAGCCCTTCAGGTCGGCGATGGGCTCGCGGTCGCGGGTGATGGCGACCTCGCTGAGGGCGTAGCAGGTCAGGAGCTCGGCCAGCGAGCGCAGGGCGTGCACATGGATGCGCTCGTAGCCGTGGCTGGCGTCGACGCCGAAGGTGGCGAGCGCCGTGCGCACATCGGCGCCGGCCTCGATGGCCGAGGCGTTGTCCGACCGATAGTGGCGGAACACGTCCTTCTGGTAGCGGATGTCGTTGTCGCGGCAGAGCGCCGCCAGCTTGCGCGTCAGGTGCCAGTCGAAGGGTCCGGTCATGTCGGCCGCGCAGATCGTGACGCCGAACTCGGACGAGCTCTGCCCCGGCGCGGTGGTGCCGTTGTCGACCGCCACCAGCGATGCGATGCCGGGCAGCAGAACGGCCGCGGCGCCGTGGCCGACCTCCTCCGAGATGGTGAAGAGCCAGTACACGTCGACCGGCGGCGGCTCGGCGTCGCGCAGCGCCTTCATCGCCGCCAGCATCACCGCCACCCCCGCCTTGTCGTCGAGATGGCGCGAGACGATGTAAGCCGTTCTCGAGGAACTCGGGCTGCGGGTCGATCGCGACCATGTCGCCGACCTCGATCCCCAGTTTTTCGAGGGTTTCGACGCTGGCGGCGTAGGCGTCGACGCGCAGTTCGACATTGTCCCAGCCGACGGCCTGCGTGTCGACCTCTTCGCCGAAGGTGTGGCCGGACGCCTTGAGCGGCAGGATCGTCCCGCGATAGGTGCCGCTCTCGCTGAAGATCGTCGTCCGCGCGCCCTCGGCGAAGCGCGCCGACCAGTGGCCGATGGGAACGAGACCGAGCCGCCCGTTCGGCTTCAGCGATCTTCACCTGGGCGCCCAGCGTGTCGAGATGGCTGACGACCGCCCGCGCGCCCGCCTGCTCGCGGCCCGGCAGGCGGGCGCGGATGGCGCCGCGCCTGGTCAGGTCGAACTGCAGGCCGATCCGCTCGATCTCGTGGCAGACATGGCGCACGACCGTGTCGGTGTAGCCCGTGGGGCTGGGGATCGAGAACAGCCCCTCGAGTTGGTCGCCGAAGATACTCGGTGTCGATGGCCAGCCTGAGGGGTTCGTCCGTCATCGCGCCACCCCCTGGCGCACCGTGCGCGCCGCCGAGGGGATCGAGTGCGGGAACAGCAGGTCGACGAAACGCTCGGCGGTCGGCTGCGGCTCGTGGTTGGCCAGCCCCGGCCGCTCGTTCGCCTCGATGAAGACGTAGTCCGGCTGCGTGCGGGCTCTTGCACCATCAGGTCGATGCCGGTCACCGGGATCTCGATGGCGCGCGCCGCTGCGACGGCGGCGTCGACCAGCGTCTGGGTGCGTTTCGTCGGTCACGTCGTGGATCGTGCCGCCGGTGTGCAGGTTGGCGGTCTTGCGGACGCGGAGCTCGCGCCCGGCGGGCGGCACGTCGTCGAGCGCGAAGCCGGCCTCGGCGACGCAGCGCTCGGTCTCGTCGTCGAGCGGGATGCGGCTCTCGCCGCCGGTCGCCGCAGCGCGGCGGCGGCTCTGCGCCTCGATCAGCTTGCGCACCGATCGTGCTGCCGTCGCCGACGACGCGCGCCGGCCGGCGGATGCGCGGCGGCCACGACCTTGTAGTCGATGACGACGAGCCGCAGGTCCTCGCCCTCGAAGCAGGACTCGAGGATGACCTCGGCCGAGACGGTGCCGCGCGCGCTCGACGGCCGCGCTCGACCTGCTCGGACGTCGGTCAGGCCGACCGAGATGCCGCTGCCCTGCTCGCCGCGCGCCGGCTTGACCACGACGCTGCCGTGCTCCTCCAGGAAGCCGCGCGCGCGGCCTCGGCATCGCCGTCCGTCATCTGCGCCGGCACGCGCACGCCCGGCGGCCTCGACGATGCGGCGGGTCACCCGCTTGTCGTCGCAGATCGACATCGCGACGGCCGAGGTGAACTCGGACAGCGACTCGCGGCAGCGCACCGACCGGCCGCCGATAGGTCAGCCGGAAGAAGCCGCCCGCGGCATCGATCACCTCGACGGCGATGCCGCGCCGGCGCGCCTCGTCGACGATGATCCGGGCGTAGGGGTTGAGGCCGTCCTCCGGCGCGGTGCCGGTGAACAGCCGCTCGTTGATCGGGTTCTTGCGCTTGATGGCGAAGACCGGCACGCGGCGGAAGCCGAGCTTCTCGTAGAGCGCGATGGCGCTCTCGTTGTCGTGCAGCACCGAGAGGTCCATCCAGGCGGCGCCGCGCGCCTTGAAGTGCTCGGCCAGCCGCCGCACCAGCGCCTCGCCGACGCCGCGGCATGCGGCGCCTGCGGCGCGACGGCGAGGCACCACAGCGACGAGCCGCGCTCCGGGTCGTCGAAGGCGCGGCGGTGATCGACGCCCATGACGGTGCCGAGGATCTCGCCGGTCTCGACGTCCTCGGCGACCAGCACGGTCATCGCGCGGGCGTCGCGGTGCGTCCAGAAGAAGTCCGGCGGCACCGGCACCATGTTGCGTGCGGCGTAGATGACGTTGACCGCCTCGGCGTCGCCGGCGTCGAGAGCCGGCGGATCGCGAAGGCCTGGTGCCGCCGGCGCGGCCGGGCGGTAGGTCGCGAGATCCAGCCGGTAGGTGTGCGACGGGTCGAGGAACAGCTCCTGCGGCGCCGCGGCCAGCACGACGTGCGGATCGCGCACGTAGAAGGCGATGTCGCGCCGGTCCGGGCCCTCGGCGCGCAGCGCCTCGGCGAGCCCGCCGCGGTCTCGAAGGTGTGCCGAAAATCAGCCGGCCCCAGCCGCAGTCGACGCAGGCATTCGCCTCGGGCTTGCCCTCGGCCGGGTCGCCGGGCTGCAGCCCCTGCTGGCGGCGCCGGCGCAGGCGATGCTCCTGCGCGGCCCGCGGGCGTTGCGTCTCGCGGTCGGCCATCCGGCTCAGACCCCCTGTTCCTGCAGCCACAGCTCCAGCAGCGCGACCTGCCAGAGCTCGGAGCCCCGCAGCCGGGTGATGTGCTCCTCCGGCGCGGCGAACAGGCGCTCGAGATAGTCGCCGCGGAACAGCCCGCGCTCGCGCGCCGGCTGCGAGGTCAGCGCGTCGCGCACCATGTCCAGATACGGGCCCTCGATGTATTTCAGCGCCGGCACCGGGAAGTAGCCCTTCGGGCCGGTCGATGACCTCGCTCGGGATCACCCGGCGCGCGGCGTCCTTCAGCACGCCCTTGCCGCCGTCGGCGAGCTTGAGCTCGGCCGGCACGCGGGCCGCGAGCTCGACCAGCTCGTGGTCGAGGAAGGGCACCCGCGCCTCGAGCCCCCAGGCCATGGTCATGTTGTCGACCCGCTTGACCGGGTCGTCGACCAGCATGACGTTGGTGTCGAGCCGCAGCGCCTTGTCGACGGCGTCGTCGGCGCCGGCTTGGGCGAAATGGGCGCGCACGAACTCCAGGCTCTCGTCGCGGTCGGCCATGTGCTCGGGGTTCAGGTGCTCGGCCAGCCGCGCGTGCGTCCGGTCGAAGAACGCGGCGGCATAGTCGGCGACCGCATCGTTCGACGCCGCGAGCGGCGGGTACCAGTGATAGCCGCCGAAGACCTCGTCGGCGCCCTGTCCGGACTGCACCACCTTGATCGTCTTCGCCACCTCGCGGCTGAGCAGGTAGAAGCCGATGTTGTCGTAGCTGACCATCGGCTCGGACATCGCCGCGATCGCCGCCGGCAGGTTCGCGCGCATCTCCTCCGAGGGGATGAAGATCTTGTGGTGGTCGGTGCCGTAGTGCTCGGCGATCAGGTCGGAATACTGGAACTCGTCGCCGCTCTCGCCATGCGCCTCCTCGAAGCCGATCGAGTAGGTGGCGAGGCCGGACTGGCCGCTCCTCGGCCAGCAGCCCGACGATCAGCGAGCTGTCGACGCCGCCCGGAGAGCAGCACGCCGACCGGCACGTCGGCCACCATGCGCCGGCGCACGGCCGTGCGCAGGCCGTCCAGCACCATCTCGGACCATTCGTCCATGCCGCGGCGACGCGTCCTCCGGGCTGCGCTCGAAGCTCGGCGCCCAGTAGGTCGTGTCGGCTGAGGTGCCGTCCGGCTGGTAGATGCGGATCGTCGCCGCCGGCAGCTTGCGCACGCCTTTGAGGATCGTGCGCGGCGCCGGCACGACGGCGTGCCAGCTCATGTAGTGGTGCAGCGCCACCGGGTCGATCGAGGTGTCGACGCCGTTCGCCCGGACCAGCGCCGGCAGCGTCGAGGCAAAGCGCAGCGTGCCCTCCGTCTCGGCCAGGTAGAGCGGCTTGATGCCGAAGCGGTCGCGCACCAAGGCCAGCGCGACCGCTGTCGCGCTCGTGGAGCGCGAAGGCGAACATGCCGTGGAACCGCTCGACGCAGCGCGGGCCCCATTCGGCCCACGCCTTGAGGATCACCTCGGTGTCGCCGGTCGAGGCGAAGCGGTGTCCCTTGGCCTCGAGCTCCGCGCGCAGTTCGGGATAGTTGTAGATGCAGCCGTTGAAGGCGATGGTCAGGCCGAGATGAGTGTCGACGAAGGGCTGCGCCGCCGCCTCGCTGAGGTCGATGATCTTCAGCCGCCGGTGGCGCGAAGCCGACGGGGCCGCGCACGACGACGCCCGCGCCGTCGGGGCCGCGCGGCGCCATCACGTCGGCCATCGTCTCGAGCCGCGCCGCCGAGGCGGGGCGGCCGGTGAAGTCGATCTCTCCGCAAATGCCGCACATGCACGACCACCCCAATCCGTTTGACAGCGAACAGTTAGGGGAATAACGATTTGGGATCAACCGGGAGAAAGGCGTGGCACCGAACGCCGAGCTACGGGCACTTTTCAAGTCGATGCGCCGGATCGCCCGGGCGATCGAGATCCATTCGCGCCGGCTGGACCGCGAGGTGGACCTGACGCTGCCGCAGCACGTGGTGCTGGTCTGCGTCCGCGACCTTGGCGAGGTGACCGGGCGGGCGATCTCGCACGAAGCCGACGTAAGCCCGGCGACGGTCGTCGGCATCCTCGACAAGCTGGAGGGGAAGGGACTGATCGAGCGCTATCGGTCGACCAAGGACCGCCGCATCGTCCATACCCGGATCACGCACAAGGGCGAGGAGGCGCTGGAGCGCGCCCCGGCGCCGCTCGGCGACCGCTTCGAGCGCGACTTCCTGGCGCTGGACGCGGAAACCCGCCGGCGCACGCTCGCCGCCTTTCACCGCGTTGCCGAGCTGGCCGAGCCGCACGCCTTCGAGGAGGTCCACGAGATGCCCGGACGCGAGCGCCTGTGAGCCGCGCGTCGGGCGAGCACCTGCTGCGCAAGCCGCTGCCGGGCGGAGCATCGGCGCCGGTCAAGACAGCATTCCCCGCCCGCCGTCGCGGCGGCGGGCGGCGATCGCGAGCCCCCGCTCGCGGGAGATCGGGCCGGTCCTCCGATCGGTTGACATTCTCCGAATCGGGATGGCTTAGTTCGCCCATAAAGAGAACGGGAGAAATGCAATGAGACACGTTGGCCTCATCACGGCGGCGGTCGCGTTCGCCGTCGGCGCCTCGGCGGCATCGGCCGAGGAGAAATTCATCACCATCGGCACGGGAGGCCAGACAGGGGTCTACTACGTCGTCGGCCAGTCGATCTGCAAGCTCGTCAACCGCGGCACCGACCTGAAGTGCACGGCGCCGTCGACCGGCGGTTCGGTTGCCAACATCAATGCCATCGAGGCCGGCGACCAGGACATGGGCGTCGCCCAGTCCGACATGCAGTACAAGGCCCTGAACGGCGAGGATCCCTGGTCCGGCAAGCCGTTCGAGAAAGAGCGCGCGGTCTTCTCGGTGCACCCCGAGCCGGTCACCATCGTGGCGCGGTCGGACGCGGGCATCGACAGCTTCGACGACCTGAAGGGCAAGCGGGTCAACGTCGGCAATCCCGGCTCCGGCCAGCGCGAGACCATGCAGGTCATCCTCGACGCCAAGGGCTGGACGATGGACGATTTCTCGCTCGCCTCCGAGTTGAAGTCGGCCGAGCAGTCGGCGGCTTTGTGCGACAACAAGGTCGACGCCATCGTCTTCACCGTCGGCCACCCGAACGGCTCGATCCAGGAGGCGACGACCAGCTGCGATGCCAAGCTGATTCCTCTGACCGGCCCCGAGATCGACAAGCTGGTCGAGGACAACTCCTACTACTCGAAGGCGACGATCCCGGGCGGCATGTACACCGGCACGCCGGACGACACCGAGACTTTCGGCGTGCGCGCCACATTCGTCACCTCGGCCGACGTGCCCGAGGACGTGGTCTACGAAGTCACCAAGGCGGTCTTCGACAACTTCGACCGCTTCAAGGGCCTGCACCCGGCGTTCGCGAACCTGACGCCGGAGGAGATGGTCAGCCAGGGCCTGAGCGCGCCGCTGCATCCGGGCGCCGAGAAGTACTACAAGGAGAAGGGCTGGCTGCCCGCGTCCTGAGCCGGGCGAAGCGACCGGCCGGCCCCGGACCCGGGGCCGGTTCCTGCACCGAAGTCTGAGGGGACGGTCATGGCGGACAGGAAGACGGACCGGAGCGACCAGTTCGAGGCGGCCGAGGTCGAGATGGCCGCGGCCGGCCATGGCGGCCTGACCCAGAAGGAACTGGACGAGCTCGTCGCCTCCAGCGACACCGGCGCGCGCACCCCGCCGGGAGCGGTCGGCAAGCTGATCCTCGGCGTCGCGCTCGCCTGGTCGCTCTTCCAGCTCTGGATCTCGTCGCCCCTGCCGTTCATGGTCGGCTTCGGCGTGTTCAACGACACCGAGGCGCGCAGCTTCCACCTGGCCTTCGCGCTGTTCCTGGCCTTTGCCGCCTATCCCGCCTCGCGCACGCCCTTCCAGCTTGTGCTCGGCGTCGGCGTCCCGGCGCTGCTGACCTTCCTCTTCATCTACGGCGCCAAGGGCGACGTCGCGATCTGGTGGATCCCCATCGTCGGCCTCGCCGTCATCGCCGCGGTTCTGGCGGGCTCGCCCAAGGATCACGTGCCGTTCTGGGAATGGGGGCTGGCGATCGCCGGCGCCGCCACATCGCTCTACCTCTACGTCTACTACAACGACATAGCCGGCCGCATTGGCGCGCCGGTCATGCAGGATTTCGTCATCTCGGCCCTCGGCCTGATGGTGCTGCTCGAGGCGGCGCGCCGGTCGCTCGGGCCGGCGCTGATGCTCGTCGCGACGGTCTTCCTCGTCTACACCTTCCTCGGGCCGCTGATGCCGGAGATCATCGCGCACAAGGGCAATTCGCTTGCCGAGGTGGTCAACCACCAGTGGATAACGACCGAGGGCGTGTTCGGCATCGCGCTCGGCGTCTCGACCTCGTTCGTGTTCCTCTTCGTGCTGTTCGGCGCGCTGTTGGACAAGGCCGGCGCCGGCAACTACTTCATCCAGGTCGCCTTCAGCCTGATGGGGCACATGCGCGGCGGCCCGGCCAAGGCCGCCGTCGTGTCGTCGGCCATGACGGGCCTGATCTCGGGCTCGTCCATTGCCAACGTCGTCACCACGGGCACCTTCACCATTCCGCTGATGAAGAAGGTCGGTTTCTCGTCGGAGAAGGCCGGCGCCGTCGAGGTCGCCTCGTCGGTCAACGGCCAGATCATGCCGCCTGTGATGGGCGCGGCGGCCTTCCTGATGGTCGAGTATGTCGGCATCCCATATTTCGACGTCGTCAAGCACGCCATTCTGCCGGCGACGATCAGCTACATCGCGCTGGTCTACATCGTTCACCTCGAGGCGATGAAGGCCGGCATGAAGGGCATGCAGCGCGCCTACACGCCGAAGCCTATCGTCCAGCGGCTGCTCGGCATTGCCGTCGGCGTCGCCGCGATCTGCGCGTTGAGCTTTGGCGTCTACTACGGCATGGGCTGGATCAGGCCGGCCTTCCCCGACAGCGCCGGCTACATCGTCTTCGCCTTGCTGACGCTCGCCTACATGGCGCTGCTCTGGCTCGCGACCAAGCACCCGACGCCCGAGATCAGCGACCTCGACAAGCCCGGCGCCAAGCTGCCGCTGCCGGGGCCGACGGCGAAGTCGGGCCTACACTTCATCCTGCCCGTCGTCGTGCTGGTCTGGGCGCTGATGATCGACCGGCTGAGCCCCGGGCTCTCGGCTTTCTGGGCCTCGGCATACATGATCTTCATCCTGCTGACGCAGCGGCCGCTGGCCGCTCTGATGACCGGCCGAGGCGGCGAGCTCGCCGCTTCGGTGGTCGCCGGCTTCCGCGACCTCGTCGACGGGCTGATCTCGGGCGCGCGCAACATGATCGGCATCGGCATCGCCACGGCGACCGCCGGCATCATCGTCGGCGCGGTCAGCCAGACGGGCGTCGGCTCGGCGCTGGCCGAGGTCGTCGAGGTGCTGAGCCAGGGCAACCTGCTGGCGATCCTGTTCCTGACCGCGATCCTCAGCCTGATCCTGGGCATGGGGCTGCCGACCACGGCGAACTACATCGTCGTCTCGGCGCTGCTTGCACCGGTCATCGTCACCCTCGGCCAGCAGAACGGGCTGATCGTGCCGCTGATCGCCGTGCACCTCTTCGTCTTCTACTTCGGCATCATGGCCGACGTGACGCCGCCGGTCGGCCTCGCCAGCTTTGCCGCCGCGGCGATCTCGGGCGGCGACCCGATCAAGACGGGTGTCGTCGCCTTCTTCTACTCGCTGCGCACGGCGGCGCTGCCATTCCTGTTCATCTTCAACACGGACCTGCTGCTGATCAATGTCGACTGGCTGCACGGCATCTTCATCTTCATTGTCGCGACGGTGGCCATGCTGCTGTTCGCCGCCGCGACCCAGGGCTGGTTCTTCGCCAGGAACCGGATCTGGGAAGGGGCGCTGCTGCTGCTGGTGGCCTTCACGCTGTTCCGGCCGGGCTTCTGGATGGACATGATCTATCCGCCATACCAGGAGCGCGAGCCCGCCGAGATCGCCGACGCGGCGATGAACACGCCCGCCGGTCAGGACCTGCGCCTGCGCGTCGCCGGTCTCGACCAGTATGGCGGGCCGATCGAGTTCGTGGCGATCCTGCCGATCGGCGACGAGCCGACCGGCGAGGAGCGGCTGACGGCGGCCGGGCTGACGCTGATCGACACCGACGGAAAGACGATGATCGACGACGTCGCCTTCGACAGCCCGGCGGCGGAGGCGGGGCTTGACTGGGATCAGGAGGTATTGCGCGTCCTGCGGCCGGCCGCCCAGCCGACCAAGTACCTCATGTTCATTCCGGCGCTTCTCGTCCTAGCGGGCGTCATCCTGCTGCAGCGGCGCCGCGGCCCGGCCGATGAGGCACGGGCCGACGCGGCGGCGGTGGAGATGAACAGGGGGAAGGCGGCCGCGCCGCGGCCGGGGGAGTAGGGTGTCACGGCGCCTTCATCTTGCAATGCCGGGCACTGGTTCAGATATCGGGGCATTCCCTTTGGTCGGAGTACCCCCGAAATGACCCCTTTCGCGATCGCCGGCGTGCAGATGCACGTCGCGGCCCTGCACGGCAATGTCGAGGCGATGCGGCACCGGCTGGACGTGCTGATGGCGCGATTTCCCTGGACGCAGATGGTCCTGTTCAGCGAGCTCGCGCCATACGGCCCGCTGCCGCGCTTTGCCCAGCCGCTGGAGAACGAGGTCATCGATCTCTTGCGCGGCGATGCGGCGCGGCACAACATCTGGCTGATACCGGGCTCGATGTTCGAGAAGGCGGCGGACGGCCGGATCTACAACACCTCGGTCGTCATCGCGCCGGACGGCAGCATCGCCGCCACATATCGCAAGATGTTCCCGTTCCGGCCATACGAGGCCGAGATCGCCGCCGGCACCGAGTTCTGCGTCTTCGATGTGCCGGGTGTCGGCCGCTTCGGCCTGTCGATCTGCTATGACATCTGGTTCCCCGAGACGACGCGGCAACTGACCGCGCAGGGCGTCGAGGTCTTGCTGCACCCGGTGCTGACGGGGACGACCGACAGGGACGCCGAGCTGGCGATCGCGCGCGCCACGGCGGCGCAGTTCCAATGCTACGTCTTCGACGTCAACGGCCTCGGCGCCGGCGGTGTCGGGCGCTCCTGCGTCATCGATCCGTCGGCGGTGGTGCTGCACCAGTCGGCGGGTCAGGAGGACGTGTTCCCGATCGAGATCGATCTCGACGTCGTGCGCCGCCAGCGCGAGACAGGGATGAGGGGGCTCGGCCAGGTGCTGAAGAGCTTCCGCGACCGCCCGGTCGACTTCGCGGTCTATGACCGCGGCTCGGGCACGGACGCCTATCTGCACGGCCTCGGGCCGCTGGCGCTGCCGGCGCAGGGGTCGCGCGCCGGCCTCGACGCGGGCGATCCGCGGACGGCCCTGCAGGGCCAGGAAGGCGACGCATCGGTGCCGCCCGCGCCGGTCGTCCGCCAGATCGCTTCCGGGTAAGACGCGCGGCCGCGCCGCGCCGCGAGGTGCGCTGCGGTCGGATGCGCGTCGCCCGCTTACTGGGAGGGGATTGGATGCCAGACGACGGGGAACGCGCCTCGATGCACTCGATCGGCGACTACTACAGTGCCGTCCAGCTCCGCTCGGACCGGTGGAGCGCGCTCCGCCAGGTGACCGACGCGCTCGGGACGCTCGACCCCGACGGCCGGGGCGTCGCGCGGCAGGTCAAGCGCGCCGAGGGTCTCTTCGAGGCGCTCTACCCGATCGAGGTCTACTGGGCATTTCCGGGGCTGGCCGCGTTCAGCCATCTGCGCCGGCTGCTCGATAACCGGAGCTGGGAAGATCTCGCCTTTTCCGTGCGTCGGGTCGTCAGGGCGCTGACCTCCGGCACCTATCGACGCCGCAACGTCACGCTGGCGCGGGACGGCGCGGACATGGAGGAGGTCGAGGACGACTCGACCGTCCCGATCGAGGCACGCACGCTGGCACGGCCCTATTTCGAGCTTCTGGTCGTCGATGCGCTGAACGAGCAGCAGGAGCGCTGGCTCCGCCACAGCCTGCAGCGGATGCGCCGGCCCGAGGACGCCTTCGTCTACGAGCCGGTCATGGTGCCCAGCGTCGAGGACGCGCTGATCGCCATCCTCTTCAACCACAACATCCAGGCCATCGTCGTCCGCCCGGGGCTGACGCTGAAGTCGCACAACACGCTGCCGATCCTGAAGCAGTACCTGAACCGCGTCAGCGACGAGGGCGTCGACGCGCTCGACCCGTCGCAATACGGGCCCGAGCTCTGCCGGCTGATCGCCAAGGTGCGGCCCGAGCTGGATGCCTATCTCATCACCGACCGCTCGGTCGAGGAGATCGCCGGGCGCGACCTCGGCCAGTGCCGGCGCGTCTTCTACAACCAGGAAGACTTTCTCGAGCTGCACCTGAACGTGCTGCGCGGCGTCGGCGCGCGCTATCGCACGCCGTTCTTCTCGGCGCTGAAGGAGTACTCGAAGCAGCCGACCGGCGTCTTCCACGCCATGCCGATCAGCCGCGGCAAGTCGATCACCCGCTCGCACTGGATCCAGGACATGGGCGCCTTCTACGGCTCGAACATCTTCCTGGCCGAGACCTCGGCGACCAGCGGAGGCCTCGACTCGCTGCTCGAGCCGCACGGGCCCATCAAGGAAGCGCAGGAGCTTGCGGCGCGTGCCTTCGGCTCGAAGCAGACGTTCTTTGCCACGAACGGGACATCGACCTGCAACAAGATCGTCGTCCAGGCGCTGGTCCGGCCCGGCGACATCGTGCTGATCGACCACGACTGCCACAAGTCGCACCACTACGGCATGGTGCTGTCGGGCGCCGAGGTCGTCTACCTCGACAGCTATCCGCTGGACGAGTTCTCGATGTACGGCGCCGTGCCGCTGCACGAGATCAAGCACAAGCTGCTGCAGCTGAAGGCGGCCGGCAAGCTCGACCGCGTCCGCATGCTGCTGCTGACGAACTGCACCTTCGACGGCCTGGTCTACAATGTCGAGCGGGTGATGGAAGAATGCCTGGCGATCAAGCCGGACCTCGTCTTCCTGTGGGACGAGGCCTGGTTCGCCTTTGCGCGCTACAATCCGACCTACCGCTACCGCACCGCCATGAACACGGCGAACGAGCTGCGCGTGAAGCTGCGCAGCGCAGCGCACCGCAAGGCCTGGGAAAGGCAGCAGAAGGCGCTAGAGCTGGCCGACGACGCTATGCTGCTGAAGACCCGGCTGATCCCCTCGCCGACGGCGCGCGTGCGCGTCTATGCCTGCCAGTCGACGCACAAGACGCTGACGGCGCTGCGCCAGGGCAGCATGATCCATGTCAACGACCAGGACTTCAAGGGCGAGGTCGAGCAGGCCTTTCACGAGGCCTACATGACGCACACCTCGACCAGCCCGAACTACCAGATCATCGCCTCGCTGGACGTCGGCCGTCGCCAGGTCGAGCTTGAGGGCTTCGAGTTCGTCCAGCACCAGGTCGAGGCGGCGATGTCGATGCGCAAGGCGATCGCCACGCATCCGTTGCTGCAGAAGTATTTCCGCGTCCTGACCTCCGGCGACATGATCCCGGCCGAGTACCGGCAGAGCGGCATCAACAGCTATTTCGACGCCGAGCAGGGCTGGTCCGACATCTGGGAGGCGTGGAGCCAGGACGAGTTCGTGCTCGACCCGACCCGCGTGACGCTAGCCGTCGGCGGCACCGGCTGGGACGGCGACACCTTCAAGACGCAGATCTTGATGGACAAGTACGGGATCCAGATCAACAAGACCTCGCGCAACACCGTTCTGTTCATGACGAACATCGGCACGACGCGCTCCTCGGTCGCCTATCTGATCGAGGTCCTGGTCAAGATCGCCAAGGACATCGACGAACTGCAGAGCGACGCCTCGAAGATGGAGCGGCGCGGCTTCGAGCACCGTGTGCGCAGCCTCACCGAGGAACTGCCGCCGCTGCCGGACTTCAGCCGCTTCCACGATGCCTTCCGCGCGAACGACGGCACCGACACGCCCGAGGGCGACATACGCGCCGCCTTCTTCCTCGCCTATGACGAGGACAACTGCGACTACCTGATGCTCGAAGGCTCGCTGAAGGACGAGATGGCAACTGGCCGCGAGATCGTCTCGTCCAGCTTCATCATCCCGTACCCGCCCGGATTCCCCATCCTGGTGCCCGGGCAGGTGATCTCCGAGGGCATCCTCGCCTTCATGCGGGCGCTCGACGTCAACGAGATCCACGGCTACCGGCCGGATCTCGGGCTGCGCGTGTTCACCGACGAAGCTCTGGCCAACCACGCCGCGCGCGGGCTTCCAAAAGCCGCCGAATAGGACAGGAGAGGGCAACCATGGCGACCAACACTGCTGCCAAGACCGGCACGACGACCGAAACCGCCGCAAAGGCGCCCGCCCGGGCAAGGAAGAAGCTGAACAACATTTCCGAGATCCGCCGCTATTTCCACCGCAACGAGCAGCCGGTCTATTTCATCTCGGCGACGAACTTCAACCTGCTGGGGCTGGACGAGTGGGTCAAAACGTTCAAGTATATCTGCTATCTCGACTGCTACGACGGCCGGCACCCGAACGTCTTCTCGCCATCCGAGATGCCGCACGAAGAGTTCCAGTCGATCGAGGACATCAACAACTACATGCTCCAGCACAAGGAGGTGGTCGACTATGTGAAGGGGCGAGGCGGCAAGCCGAAGTTCGTCTTCCTGATGTTCGACGAGCAGACCGAGAAGCTGGCCAAGGAGCTGGGCGCCGAGGTCTGGTTTCCCAAGGCAAAGCTGCGCACGCAATGCGATAACAAGATCGAGACGGTGCGCATCGGCAACAAGGCTGGCGTGCCCTCGGTGCCGAACGTGCTGGCCGAGGTGAAGAGCTATGAGGACCTGAAGAAGACCTGCGAGACGGCGGGGATCGGCCACGACCTGGTGCTGCAGTCGGCCTTCGGCGACAGCGGCCACACCACCTTCTTCATCAGGTCCGAGGCCGATTTCCGCAAGCATGAGCACGAGATCGTCGGCGAGGGCGAGATCAAGATCATGAAGCGGATCGACTGCCGCGGCAGTGCGATCGAGGCCTGCGCGACCAAGCAGGGCACCATCGTCGGCCCGCTGATGACGGAACTGGTCGGCTTCAAGGAGCTGACGCCCTATCGCGGCGGCTGGTGCGGCAACGAGATCTTCGCCACGGCCTTCCCGCCCAAGACGCGGCAGCGGGCGCGCGACCTGACCTTCAAGTTCGGCGAGCAGTTGAAGAAAGAGGGTTATCGCGGTTATTTCGAACTCGATTTCCTGATCGAGAAGAAGTCCGGCGACATCTGGCTGGGCGAGCTGAATCCGCGCATCACGGGGGCGAGCTCGATGACCAACCACGCGGCCTTCGCGCATGCGGATGCGCCGCTCTTCCTGTTCCACCTGCTGGAATTCTCGGGCGTCGACTTCGACCTCGACGTCGAGGAGCTGAACGCCCGCTGGGCCGATCCCGACGATGATCGACTCGTGGAGCCAGATGGTCATCAAGCACACCGAGGACACGGTCGACATCCTGACCCAGGCGCCCGAGACCGGCATCTATCGCATGCTGGACGACGGCCGCGTCGTCTTCGACCGCTTCGACTATCACCGCCGCGCCGTCGAGTCCGAGAAGGAGGCGTTCTTCCTGCGCATTCTCAAGCCCGGCGACTATCGCTATGAAGGGGCGGACCTCGGCATCCTGGTGACGCGGGGCCGGTCGATGACGCAGGGCTTCCAGCTGACCGAGCAGGCCAAGCGATGGATCGACGGCATCAAGAGCGCCTTCATGGCCCGGCCGCTGCCCTCGGCCGCGGCACTGGCAGAGCCGGCCTTCAAGATCCTCTAGCGTGGAGCTGACGTTCCGCGCCGTCTCGGAAGCCGAGCCCGGACCCGAATGGGCCGGGCTCTTTCGCCTCTTCTGGCCGGGCTATCACCGCTGGTGGGCGCGCGAGGGCGTCTCGACCCGGCCGAGCTATCTCGCCTGCCGCCGGGCGCTGGCGCAGCACATGCCGGAGATCGTCGGCCTCTACGACGGGCTCTGCGAGCTTGCCGGCGGCGGCGACCAGGCGGCGCGGTTCCTGTCCTTCTGGCGGCCGCCGCCCTATCTCGCCGCCTGCAGCCAGGCGGTCTGGCCGGGCCCCGAGCCGCTGCTGGTGCGCAACTACGACTATAACGCCCATGCCTTCGACGCGCTGGTGCTGCGGACCGAGTGGCAGGGCCGCCGCGTCATCGGCTGCTCGGACGGCATGTGGGGGCTGGTCGACGGGATCAACGATGCCGGGCTGGCCGTGTCGCTGACCTTCGGCGGGCGGCGCGAGGTCGGCGAGGGCTTCGGCGTGCCGCTGATCCTGCGCTATGTGCTGCAGACCTGCGAGACGGCGGCCGAGGCGGGCAGGGCGCTCGCGCGCCTGCCGACGCATATGAGCTACAACGTCACCGTGCTCGACGCCGGGCGACAGTACCTGACAGCCTATATGTCGCCGGATCGGGGAACGACCGTCACCCACGCCGCGGTGGCGACCAACCACCAGGAGCGGGTGGAATGGTCCGGTCATGCCCGCTTCACCGCGACGGTCGAGCGCGAGCGCTATCTGCTGCAGCGCCTGACGCTGCATGTCGACCCGCCGGAGAAATTCGTCGGCGCTTTCCTGAAGCCGCCGCTGTACTCGACGGCCTTCGGCGCGGGATTCGGCACGCTCTATACCGCCCTCTACCGGCCGCGCGAGCGCGCCATGGAGCTGCGCTGGCCCGGCACGGTGTGGCCCCTGCCGCTGGACGTGCCGGTCGCGGGCACCCGCCGCGTCCTCTACCCGCAGGACCTGCTGTCCCCGTCCGGCGGCTAGAGCAGATTTCGAGCAGGCAGTATCGGCACCCGGGCGGCCGTCCACGCGTGGACGGCCCGTAAGCATCTGGAATCATGAGAGAATGTTGAGGATGACGCACGGGCGCCTACAGCTCGGCAAGGATTCGATGCCGATCGGCCGCAACCCGCTCCAGCGGAAGGGGCGGATCAAAGCAGCGATTTCGCTTTCCCGGCCACCGCTTCGGGCGTGATGCCGAAATGGCGGTAGAGATCGGTGTGCGGAGCCGAGGCGCCGAAGCCCGTCATGCCGACGAAGCCGGCCTTGGCCTCGCGCCCGCGCTCGGCACAGAGCCAGCGGTCCCAGCCCTGGGCGATGGCGGCCTCGACGGCGACGCGAACGGGGCCGGAGGGCAGGACACGGCGGCGGTAGGCCTCGCCCTGCCGGGCGAAGAGCTCCCATGACGGCATCGAGACGACGCGCGTGCCGACGCCCTCGGCCTGGAGCAGGTCGCGGGCCGCCATGGCGATCTCGACCTCGGAGCCGGTGGCGAGCAGCACGGCCTGGCGGCGCCCCTCGGCCTCGGCCAGCACATAGGCGCCCTGCGCCGTCAGGTTGCGGTTCTGGTGGCGTGTCCGCACCGTCGGCAGGTTCTGCCGCGTCAGCGCAAGGACGCTCGGCCCGTCATGCGTCAGCGCCAGCTCCCACGCCTCGGCGGTCTCGACGGCGTCGGCCGGGCGGAAAACTCGCAGGCCCGGCATCGCGCGCAGGCTGGCGAGGTGCTCGACCGGCTGGTGCGTCGGCCCGTCCTCGCCGAGGCCGATCGAGTCGTGCGTCATGACGTAGACGACGCGCACCCCCATCAGCGCCGAGAGCCGGATCGACGGGCGGCAATAGTCGGCGAAGCAGAGGAAGGTGCCGCCATAGGGGACGATGCCGCCATGGATGGCCATGCCGTTCATCGCCGCCGCCATGCCGTGCTCGCGGATGCCGTAATAGATATAGCGGCCCTTGGGGTTGCCGGCCGTGAAGGGCTCGATGCCGCCGGCGCGGGTGTTGTTCGAGCCGGTCAGGTCGGCCGAGCCGCCCATCGTCTCGGGCATCACGGGGTTGATGACGGCCAGCGCCATCTCGGACGCCTTGCGCGTGGCGACCGACGGCGCGTCCTCGGCAAGCTGGCGCTTGAGCTTGCGGATGGCGCCGGCCAGGCGCCTCGGCGCCTCGCCTGCCATGACGCGGGCGAACTCGTCCCGGCGCGCGGGCGGCAGCGCCGCCAGTCGCTCGGCCCAGGCGCGCCGTGCCCCGGCGCCGCGGCCGCCGGCCTCGGCCCATGCGTCGCGGGCGGCCCGGCCGACCTCGAAGGCGCCGCCCTGAATGCCGAGCGCCTGGCGCGCCGCCGCGACCTCGTCGGCGCCGAGCGGCGCGCCGTGCGTCGCCGCGGTGCCCTGCTTGCTCGGCGCGCCGAAGCCGATGACCGTGCGGCAGGCGACCAGCACGGGCCGCTTCGCCTGCTTCGCGGCGCCGAGTGCCTGCTCGATGGCCGCGGTGTCGTGGCCGTCGACCTGCATCGTCTCCCAGCCGGCGGCGGCGAAGCGGGCGATCTGGTCGGTGGAATCGGCCAGCGAGATCTTGCCGTCGATGGTGATGCCGTTGTTGTCCCAGAGGACGATCAGCTTGTTCAGCGCCAGGTGCCCGGCCAGCGTGATCGAATTCCTGGCTGATGCCTTCCATCAGGCAGCCGTCGCCGGCGATCGCCCAGGTGTGGTGGTCGACGATCTTCGGCCCGAAGCGGGCCGCCAGCGCCCGCTCGGCGATGGCGAGGCCGACGGCGTTGCCGAGACCCTGGCCGAGCGGCCCCGTGGTGGTCTCGAGCCCCGTGGCATGGCCGCGCTCCGGATGGCCGGCGGTGCGGGCGCCCATCTGGCGGAAGTTGCGCAGCTCGTCCAGCGTCATGTCGGCATTGCCGGTCAGGTGCAGGACGGCATAGAGCAGCATCGAGCCATGCCCGGCCGACAGGATGAACCTGTCGCGGTCCGGCCAGGACGGGTCCCGGGCGTCGTATTTCAGATGGCTGTCGAACAGGACGGCGGCGACGTCCGCCATGCCCATCGGCATGCCGGGATGGCCGGACTTCGCCGCCTGCACCGCGTCCATGGCGAGCAGGCGGATGGCGTTCGCCATCTCGAAACGGCGCGGATCGGCCGCCTTCATGCGCTCGATGTCCAAGCCAGGCCCCTCGATTGTCACGTGCCGCGCGCCCCTCGGTTCCCTCTACACCAAATCTTCCCGGCGCGCGCCGCGCGACCATGCGGAGCGGTGCACCGGCGGTCAAGTCCGCGGGGCGGCGCCGCTGACGACCCGGGGCTGCTGCGCCCGCGAGATTTGCGCGGGCGCAGGAGTTCCGGTTAGCCTTTCACGTAGCATGCGAACCGGTTGCGATTCGCTGCCGGCGGTGTCCGGAGGGCAGGAAGGCATGAAGGAGCTCGAAAGGGCACTGCGGCGCCTGGATGGCGCGGTGAAGCTGCTGGAAACGACGATCGACGACGGCGCAATGTCGGCGTCGGTCTCCGAGGAGGTCGGGGCCGACGTCGCGGCGCTGGGCGCCGAGCGCGACCGCCTGGTCGAGGAGGTCGAGCGCCTGCGCGCGCAGGCGGAGGAGGATGCGCGGCTCCGCGCCGAGGCGGCACGCGCGGTGCGCTCGGCGCTGCACGACCTGCGCGGCGCGGTGGGACAGGGGGAAGGGTGATGCCCGAGGTGACGGTGGAGGTCGCCGGCAGGAGCTATCGGCTCGGCTGCGGCGAGGGCGAGGAGCAGCATCTGATGGCGCTTGCAGCGCGCATCGACGGCGAGGCGGCGCGGCTCGGCCATTCGCTCGGCCAAATGGGCGAGGGGCGGCTGATGCTGATGAGCGCGCTGATGCTGGCTGACCGGCTGAGCGAGGCCGAGGCCGCCCTCCAGGCTGCCGAGCGCCGTGCCGCCAGGGCCGAGCAGGCGGCAGAGGCGCATCTCCAGTCCCGCGCCCAGTCGCAGGACCTGTTCGGCGCCGAGCAGGAGGCCGGCATCGCCGCCAGCCTCGACGCGCTGTCGGAGCGCATCGAGATCGATCGGCGGGAAGGATCGAGGGCGGCGCCTAGATGCGCGGCGGCGGTGACGTCGCGCCGGCGGCTGTCGCCCGGAACGGGAAGTCCGTCGCGTGTTGACGGTTCTCGTCGGCCTCGGTTTCATCTTCGGCACGATCGCGCTCGCCTGGGCGGTCTACTTCGTCGCGCGCCTGCTGGCGGCGCCGCGCATCGGGGACGACACGAAAGAGATGGCCGGCTCGGTCATTTTCCGCGTCGCCGCCATGCACGGCCTGATCCTTGCGCTGGTCTTCGCGCAGGAGATGCTGACCTATCAGCAGCTCCGATCCGCCCTCGTCGACGAGGCGACGGCCGTCGCCGACATCTACAACGACATCAGGCGCTATGGCGGGCCGCAGGTGGCGGCGGTGCAGAACGACGCTCTCGCGCTACCCGCATTCCGTGGTGAGCGAGGAATGGTCGTTCCTCGCGCGCGAAAGCACCTCTGCTGCCGACGGCCTGGGCGCTTCGGAGACGATCTACCTGTCAATTCTGGACCTGGTGCCGACGACGCCCCGCGAGACGGCCCTGCGGGACCATATGATCGATGGTGCGGAGCGGATCGCCGCTCTCCGGCAGCTGCGGGAGAACATGTCCGCGGAACCGGTCGACCCGCTTTTCTGGTTCGCGGCGCTCGCCGGCGTCGACGCTGGTATCGGTGCCCATTCGGTTCCGGCCGCGGTGAACATGTTGCTGCTGAGCGTCTATGGTGCCTTCACCGGCATCGTCATGTTCATCATCTTCGCCCTGTCGGACCCGTTCTCGCCGCCCGGGCTGCTCGATCCGATCGCGATGGAGCGGCTTCTGAAGACCGAGATCGGCGACGGTCCCTGACGACCGTGGCCCTTGGGGGAGACCGGATGACGGATCGTGGCCCGAATGCCGACGCGGAAGACTATTGGAGCTCTGCGCCGGGCGCGAAGTGGCTGCGCTACGAGGCGACGCTCGACGCGCTTCTGCGCGCGCCGCTCGACCGGCTTCTGGAGCGCGCCGGACCCGCACCCGGCGAGCAGGTGATCGATGTCGGGTGCGGCACCGGAGCGTCGGCCGTCGAACTCGCCCGCGCGGTCTCGCCGGGCGGCGGCGTTCTCGGCGATCGACATCTCGGAGCCGCTGCTCGCCCGGGCGCGCGACCGGGCGCGCGAGCGGGCGGGCCGGGCGACGGTCCTGGCCATCTCGTTCGTCCGCGCCGACGCGCAGGTGCATCGCTTTGCCGCGGCCGGCGCCGACCTCGTCGTCTCGCGCTTCGGCGTGATGTTCTTCGCGGATCCGGTCGCGGCGTTCCGGCAACCTGCGGGCCGCGCTGCGGCCGGGCGGGCGCGCCTTCTTCCTCGCCTGGGGGGGGCTTTCGACGAAAACCCCTGGTTCTCGGTCCCGCTCGCCGCCGCGGTGGACCGGCTCGGCCGGCCGGAGCCGACGCCTGCCGACGCGCCTGGCCCGCTGGCCTTCGCCGACCGCGCCCGGGTTACGGAGATCCTGCGCGAGGCCGGCTATGCCGACATCGCCGTCGAGGCCGAGCCCGTCAACCTCGGCTATCGCGGGCGTTTCGAGGACCTTGTCGACCTGGCGGCAAATGTCGGCCCGGCGACGCGCGTCATGCAGGCGAGGGACGGCGGCCCGGAGGATGCCGCCGCGCATTCGCCGCGCGGTCGCCGAGGTGCTGAAGCGATACCGCGTCGAGGGCGGCGTGCGGGTGCCGGCGGTCTGCAACATCGGCTCGGGACGGTGCCCACCGGGCTAGCGCCGTCCGCGGCCGGTGCATGGGCGGGCTTTCATTGGGCGGCGACCTCATCTATCTAGTGCTTCGGCGGGTGCTGTCCTTCCCGTGCGGGAACAGTTTCCTGGTGGCCTATTCATGCTCGCGGGAGCTGGCTCTGTGCTTGACCGTGGTCTTGCGCACCTGGCGCCCACCTGGTTATCCAGGCTCGCGAGGATCTGAGACCCACGGTTGCGATGGGCCCGCCACCCTTCCTCGAGCAACCACGTGGGAATGCTCGGCATTGAAGCGGCGCCGTCGGCGCGATAGGCAGCGCCGATGAACATCGTTGAACGAAGGGCGGCGCTGCGCGAGGTGGCGCAGGCGCGCCGCAAGCTGGCGCACGATGCGGCCGGCAGGCGGGTCCCGGCGCCGCCGAGGCCGCGCGCGACCGCTTCCTGGCGGCGGGGCTGCACCGCGACATCGGCGCCGGGGGGGCGCGGGTCGCCTCGGCCTATCGGCGCATCCGCAGCGAGCTCGATCCGACACCGCTGATGCTGGCGCTGATCGAGGCGGGATTCCGGCTCTGCGTGCCGGTGATCGAGGGCGGGGGCTGCCGCTGCGCTTCCGCGAATGGAGCCCGGGCGCGCGGATGGGGCCGGGGCCGTTCGGCGCCCAGGTGCCGGCCGGGGGCGACTGGCTGCGGCCCGACCTGCTGGTCGTGCCGCTGCTGGCCTTCGACGCGGCCGGGCGGCGCCTCGGCTATGGCGGCGGCTTCTACGACCGGACGCTCGCCGGGCTGCGCGCGGCCGGGCCCGTTCGGGCGATTGGCTTCGGCTATGCCGCGCAGCAGGTGGACGAGGTGCCGGCGGATGCCACCGACGAGCTGCTCGACGCGATGGTCACCGAGACGGGCGTGATCCGTCCCGACCGGCCGGAGGGGGTGCCGGCGTGAGGCTGCTGTTCCTCGGCGACATCGTCGGCCGGGCGGGACGGAGCGCCGTGATCGAGGCGCTGCCGCGGCTGCGCACCGAGTGGAAGCTCGACTTTGTCGCCATCAATGCCGAGAACTCGGCCTCGGGCTTCGGCATGACGGCGAAGATCGCCGAAGAGCTGTTCGCCGCCGGGGCCGACGTGCTCACGCTCGGCGACCATGCGTTTGATCAGAAAGAGATGCTGTCGCACATCGAGGGCGTGCCGCGGATCCTGCGGCCGCTGAACTTCGCGCCGGGCGCGCCCGGCCGGGGCCACGGCATCTTCCCGGCCACGCGCGGCCGGCGCGTCTTCGTCGCCGTGGCGCTGGGGCGCGTCTTCATGAACCGGCCATTCGACGATCCGTTCTCGGCGCTGGACGCGGCCATGAAATCGGCGCCGCTGGGCGGTCCTTCGGGCGCCGTGCAGGCGGCGATCGTCGAGATCCACGCCGAGGCGACATCCGAGAAGATGGGCGTCGGCCACTGGTGCGACGGCCGCGCCTCGCTCGTCGTCGGCAGCCACACGCATGTGCCGACGGCGGATGCGATGATCCTGCGCAAGGGGACGGCGTACCAGTCGGATGCCGGGATGTGCGGCGACTACAACTCGGTGATCGGCATGGACAAGGCCGAGCCGCTGAAGCGGTTCGTCACGGGCATGGGCTCGGAGCGCTTCCAGCCGGCGCTGGGCGAGGTCACGATCTGCGGCACGCTGGTCGAGACCGATGACAAGACGGGCCTGGCGCGGTCCGTGACGCCGATCCGCCTCGGCGGGCTGCTGCGGCGATCGGCGCCGGGCGCCTGACCGCGCGCCCGCCGCGCCGTGGCGGGCGGTGTTGCGCCGCATCCGGAAATGCGGATTGCTTGGCGCTGGTGCCGCGCGGAGGTTCGCTTGCTTGATCTTCCCGAGCCGTTCCCGGCGATCATCACGCTCGGCGTGCTGGTCGTCATGTTCGTCCTCTTCGTGCGCGAGAAGTACCCGCCCGAGGTGACGGCCATCGCCGGGGCCGGCGTCCTGCTGGCCCTCGGCGTCCTGTCGGTCGATGACGCGCTCGCTGTCTTTGCGAACCCGGCGCCGCTGACCATCGGCGCCATGTTCATCCTCAGCCGGGCCTTGGTCCGGACGGGCGCGCTCGACCCCGTAATGAGCATCCTGCAGGCCGGCGTGCGCCGGCACCCAAAGCGTACCCTGACGGGCTTCGCCGGCTTCGTCGCCGCCGCCTCGGCGCTGATGAACAACACCCCCGTCGTCGTCATGCTGATCCCGCTGGTCGCGCGGCTCGGCAAGCTGATCGACATGCCGGCCTCGAAGCTGCTGATCCCGCTCAGCTATTGCGCCATCCTCGGCGGCATGCTGACGCTGATCGGCACGTCGACCAACCTGCTGGTCGACGGCGTCGCGCGCGCCTACGGCCTGCGCCGTTCGGGTTGTTCGAGGTGACGCCCGTGGCGCTGGTCATCGTTGTGGCTGGCCTGGCGCTCATCCTGGTTGCGGCGCCGCGCTTCCTGCCGCAGCGCGACGCGCTGGTCGACTTCCTCAACGCGCGGCGCGAGCTGAAGTACTTCACCGAGGTCGTCGTGCCGGACGGCTCGGGCCTCATCGGGCAGAAGGTGCTGCAGGTCGAGACCTTCGGCCGATCCGACATGACGGTGATCGACGTGATCCGCGGCGACGTCTCGCTGCGGCGCAATCTCCGCGGCGTCACTGCTCGAGGCCGGCGACCGCGTCGTCATCCGCTCGAGCGTCGCCGAGGTGATCGGCCTGCGCGAGGACAATTCGGTCATCACGCCCGGCCAGATCGCGCCGATGGGCCAGCGCCAGACGCTGACCGTCGAGGCGCTGATCTCGCCCGGCTCGCGCATGATCGGCAAGGTGCTGGGCGACCTGCGCATCCGCCGCCGCTATGGCGTCTATCCGCTCGGCGTGCACCGGCGCGAGGGACGGGTCTCGGCCAGCCTGGACAACATCCGCATCCGGGTCGGCGACACAATCCTGCTGGAAGGCGACCCGGACGACATCCGCCGGCTGGCCGAGGAGCAGCGGCTGGACGAGCTGACGCGCCCGACCGAGCGGCCATACCGGCGCCGCCGGGCGCCGGTCGTGATCGCCATGCTCGGCCTCGTCGTGCTGGGCGGCGCCGTCGGCCTGATGCCGATCGCCGGGCTCGCCGTCATCGCCGTCGCGGTGACGCTGCTGACGCGCTGCATCGACGCCGACGAGGCGTTCGACGCCATCGAGGGGCGCATCCTCGCGCTGATCTTCGCAATGCTCGCCATCGGCGCTGCGCTGGAACTCGACGGGCGCCGTCCAGCTGGTCGTCGAGCCGCTGGCGCCGCTTCTCGCCGGGCTGCCGCCCTGGGCGGTGCTGATCGTCATCTACGCCATGCCAGCACGCTGACCGAGATCGTCTCGAACAACGCCGTCGCCGTCGTCATGACGCCCGTCGCGATCACGCTGGCGCTGAGCCTCGGCGCCGATCCGCGGCCGTTCGCGGTGATCGTGATGATCGCCGCGTCGGCGAGCTTTGCCACGCCGATCGGCTATCAGACCAACACGCTGGTCTATGCGCCGGGCGGCTATCGCTTCACCGACTACATGATCCTCGGCATCCCGATGAACGTCATGGTCGGCGTCATCGCCTCGTTGCTCGTGCCGATCTGGTGGCCGCTCTGAGCTTGCGCCCGCGCGTGCTCCGAGCTTGCGCGCCCGGGCGCGGCGGGCTATCCGGAGCCCAGGGGGGAGAAGGAGGGGATCCATGCGCCGCTTCATGCCGCTGGCCGTGAAGGCCGCCGCGACGCTCTCCGTGCTCGTGCTCGCCGCCTGCGATCCTCCGATGTCGGAGATCACGCCGCCGCGCTATTACAGCTTCGAGCGCGAGGGTGTCACCTACGACCTGCGCGCCCAGTTCGATCCGCTGGAGTGGGGCTGGTTCGTCCGCGTCTGGTCGCTCGAGAGGCCGCTGGACCTGCGCGACGAGGCAGGGGCGATCCAGGTCGTCGAGCAGGCTCTCGGCCCGAGGCTCTGCGGTGGCGAGCAGATGCTGGTCAAACCCGGCGAGGTCTGGAACCCGCTGGCCGGCGACCAGATCGAGCAGTTGCCGGCCTTCGGCGGCTGGCAGTTCGTCGCCCGCTGCGCCTGACGGCGGCGCTGCTCCGCCCCCCGGGTCGGGGGCAGCGCCTTCAGGCGTCCGGCTGCGTCGGCACGTCCATCGCCTTGCGTCCGCCGCGCAGGCGCCTGATCAGCGGGATCAGCAGCACCAGCAGCACCAGCGCGATCAGCACCATCGAGATCGGCCGCTCGAAGAGGAAGCCGATCTCGCCGCCGCGAGATCAGCAGCGAGCGGCGGAACTCGGCCTCGGCCATCGGGCCCGAGGATGACCGCCAGCACCGCCGGCGCCGTCGGGATCGACATCTTGTCCATCGCATAGCCAATCGCGCCCAGCCCCAGCATCACCCAGACGTCGAACATGCTGTTGTTGATCGAATAGACGCCGACGACGGTCAGCGCGATGATCATCGGCGCCAGCAGCCAGCGCCGGCAGCCGCAGCACGTTGACGAAGAGCCGTCGCGCCGAACCGGCCGATGACGAACATCATGCAGGCGGTGATCAGCATGGCCAGCATGAAGCCGTAGGTGATCTCGGCATTGTCGCGGAACAGCTGCGGCCCCGGCCGCAGCCCGTGCACCAGCAGCGCGCCCAGGATGACCGCCGCGACGGCATTGCCGGGGATGCCGAGCGTCAGCGCCGGGATCAGCGTCGCCGCCGTGTCGGCATTGTTGGCGCACTCGGCCGCCGCGACGCCCTCGGGCGCGCCCTTGCCGAACCGGTCCGGGCTCGTCCGCGACGCGCCGCGTCTCGTTCCAGGCGATCAGCGCCGCGACGTTGCCGCCGAGCGCGGGGATGATGCCGACGACGATGCCGATCAGCGACGAGCGGATCCAGGTCGGGATCAGCGAGCGCCAGCGGAACGCTCTCGGTCTCCTTGCCGACGCGCGAGCTGCTTGCTGTGGATCACCAGCGCCTTCTCGGCCAGCTCCAGCGCCGGCGGGATGGCGTAGAGCCCGGTCAGCAGCATGATGATGTCGAGCCCGTCCAGCAGCTCCATCTGGCCGAAGGTGAAGCGCTCGTTGCCGGTGATCGTGTCGATGCCGATCGCGCCCGATCCACAGGCCGAAGCAGGCGCTGAGCAGGCCCTTTGACCGGGTTGTCGCTCAGCAGCACCGCGATCGAGGTCAGGCCGAAGACCGCCAGCCAGAAGTACTCGCTGGGGCCGAAGCTGCAGCGAGATGGCCGCCAGCGGCGGCGCGAGCAGCAGCAGCGCCAGCGCGCTGACGCCGCTGCCGAGCGACGACGAGGCGAGCGCGATGCGGAGCGCGAGTCTGCGCCCGGCCCTGCTGGGCCATCGGATAGCCGTCGAAGACGGTCGCGATGCCCGCCGGCGTGCCGGGGATCCGCAGCAGGATCGCCGGGATGGCGCCGCCGTACATGGCGCCGTTGTAGATGCCGGCGATCATGCCCAGCGCGTCAGCGGCTGCATCGACGAAGGTCAGCGGGATCAGCACCGCGATCCCCATCGTCGCCGACAGGCCCGGCAGCGCGCCGATGGCGATGCCGATCGCCGTGCCGAGGAACATGAAGAGGATCACGTCGGGCTGCAGGACCAGCGGGATGGCGGCGCAGATATGCTGCAGGACCTCGCTCATGCGTCGCCCCCGCAGGATCTGCAGGATCAGCTCGGCGGCAGCGGCGTCTGCAGGAGCAGGCCGAAGACGGCATAGAGCACCGCGCGAAGCGGCCGTCGCAGCATGACGAGCCGAGCCAGCTCCGATAGCCGAGCGCAGCGCGGCGAGCGGGATGAACAGGACGTCGAGGTGAAGAAGCCGATCTCGACGATCGCCAGCGCATAGAGCAGCGACAGCACGGCGAGCGTAAGCAGCCGGCGCGTCTCGGCCGGGTCGAGGCGCAGCGTCGGGCGCTCGCGGCGCATCGCCAGGACCGACTGCGCGGCCCAGGCGAGGCAGAGCGCGCAGGTGAGGCCGAGAACGGTGGTCGGCAGATAGGCCGAGGCGCGGGGAAACCCGAGCGAGTCGACCAGCCCCAGCGCCGCCAGCACCAGGATCACGAGCGCGACGGCCAGCTCGACGATTTTCATTGGTTCATACCCGGTGACGCGGTTGCCGGGCGCCGGCGAGTGCTGCGGGCGCCCGGTCAGATCCGGTTGGATGGTTCCGGTTGCATGGTTCCGGTCGGTCGGTCCGGCTCTACTGGCTCTCGACCCAGGGGGTCTCGGCCCAGATCTGCTCGGCCTCCTTCTGCGTCTCTTCGAGCGACTGCTGGTATTCCTGCGGCCCGAGATACTGCAGCGGCAGCGCCTGCTCCTTGGCCTTCTCGCGAAACTCCGGATCATGACCGCCTGCTCGATGGCGGCGGCCAGTGCGTCAACGTACTCCTGCGGGGTGCCGGCCGGCGCAGCGATGCCGCGCGCCGAGCCCGAGACCAGGTCGTAGCCCTGCTCCTTGAAGGTCGGCACGTCCGGCGCACCTTCCCAGCGCTCGTCGGCCATCTGGCCGAGCAGCGTGACCTTGCCCTCCTCGGCATAGGGGATCGCCTCGCCCGCGTTGATCACGCCGACGTCGACATGCCCGCCGAGCAGCGCGGCGCGCGCCGGCGCCGAGCCTTCAAAGGGCACGTGCTGCAGCTCGACACCTGTCAGGCGCTGGAACTTCAGCATCGCCAGGTGGTCGTCCGAGCCGATGCCGGTCGTGGCGTATGTCAGCTCGCCCGGGCTGCTCCTTGGCGGCCGCCACCAGATCGTCGAGCGTCTTGATGTCGCCGTCGCGGGAGACGGCGAAGACGCCCGGATCGTAGACGACGTTGCCGATCGGCTGGAAGCTGTCGAGCGAGTAGCGTGTCTTGCGCTCGATCGGGATGGTGTTCAGGACGCGGCGTGTTGATGAAGCCGATGGTGTAGCCGTCGGGCTTCGGCGTCGCCAGCGCCGTGAAGCCGACCTCGCCGCCGGCGCCGGGCTTGTTCAGGATGGTGATGGGCGCGTCGTTGGCGAGGTACTTCTCGATGAACGGCGCCAGCGTGCGCGCCGCGACGTCCGTGCCGCCGCCTGGGTTGTAGGCAACGATCATCTGGATCGGCCGCTCGGGGTACTCGGCCGCGGCAATTCCCGCGGCGGCGGCTGCCATCGTCGCGCCGACGGCGAGTGCTGATAGGGTATGTCTCATGGGTCGTCTCCTCACTTGGGGCGAGCCCTGGTCCGGCAGGTGCCGGCCGGGGTTCTTGTGCGTGGCCGGAAAGCTATCGGCGGATCCGCTTCGGGTAAAGCGACGTTCCGAAGCAAGGGCAGGCTCCGGTCGGCCGGATCGATCCCCGTTGTGATGTTTGCCGCCGATCCTCCGGCGCGCCGCCCGCCGGAGCCGTCAGAGCCGCTCGGCCCGCTCGGCGAGGTTGCGACGGACCAGGTCGATGTGCATCCGCAGCGTGTAGGCATATTCGCGGTAGCGCGGCGGCACCCGCACCGACATGGCGTCCGCGTCGATCTGCTCGAGCCGCGCCAGAAGCTGCCGCAGCCTGTCGGGCGCCACGCCGCGTTCGGCCTCGCGCTCGATCGCCTTCAGCTCCTGATACCTGCGGTAGATCCGCGAATGCATCTGCCACGCATAGACGCCGGGCAGCAGGCGGAACAGTGGCAGCAGCAGGACGACGATCGGCACCAGCAGCAGCGCGAAGCGGCTGACCTGGGCGCTCATCCAGTAGGGAAGGAGCCGCTCGAAGGCGTCCGGGCCGTCGCGCAGGGCGGCCGAGGCCTGCACGTTGACCGGCAGGTCGAGGCCCTGCGTCGTCGGGAAGATCGGCTCGACGGTCACGAGGTCCGTCCCCGAGTGGATGCGCTCGGCCGCGCGGACCAGCCGGTTGACGAGCGCCGGGTGCAGGCCGTCCCGCGCCACCAGCGCCGCCACCATGGCGACCAGCGGGATCCTCGCCTCGGGGATACGCCGCACATAGTCCAGCGCCGCCGGCGGGATGTCGACGATCCGGACATAGGCCAGGCGGCGGGCCAGCGCCTCGGCATCGCGGATCGGCGCGATATGGATCCGCTCGCTCTCGAGCAGCGGCGCGAGGTAGGGCGCCGTCACCGGCGCGACGAAGACGGCGACGTCGACGCGTCCGTCCAGCAGCGCCTGCACCGCGTCGGCCCCGCCGAGCGGCAGCAGCGCTTCGGGCGCCAGCGGAACGGCCAGGGCACGGGCCGCTGCGACGACGGCCGCGCGCGTGCCGCTGCCGGGCTCGCCGGCGGCGACGCGCAGCTTGTCCCATGCGACCGGATCGGCTGCCTGCTGAACGGTGCCGCCGTGGAAGATCAGGAACGGTTCGAGGAAGACCGCGGCCAGCGCCTCGACATCCGTCCCGTCGCGCACCGGTACGCCGCCCTGGAGAAGCGCGACATCCGCCCGGCCCTCGGCCAGCAGGCGGGCGTTCTCCACCGAGCCCGCCGTGTCCAGGATGGTCAGGTCGATTTCGTCCTCGGCGAGGATGGCCCGATAGCGCTCGGCGACGGCATGATAGCCGCCGCCCGGCCGGCCCGCCGCCATGGCGAGGGAACGCGGCGGCGCGAGGTCGAGGAGCCAGGCCAGCAGCGCGATCGCCGCTACGGCGGCGGCGACGATCAGCAGCACGAGAACCAGAAGCTGGATATCGCCTCGACGTCTCAACACGTCATCTTGCCCGCATCTTGCCCGCTGCTCCCCGCGCCGCGCATGTGCAGCCAGCCGCCCGTCATGCGTCACCATAGCCCGGATGCCCGTGCCCTCAAGCGAGCACCGCGCCGGTGCCGCCGGAGCCATGCACGATGCGCCGGCGGCAGACCGGCGATCGGGGCTGGTCAACGGCCGTCCGTCCGCGCAGGATGCGCGCGGGGTTCGGGGCGCGCCGGGAGGTTTGCCATGCGCCTGATCATCTTTCTTGCCCTCGGCCTGCTGGCCGGTGCGCCGGCGGCGGCGCAGACCCGGGCCGACCCGGAGGCGGCGACGGGCCTGGCGCCCAAGCCGCTCGCGACGGCCGGCGAGTTCATGATCGTCGCCGCCCACCCGCTGGCGACGGAGGCGGGCTTCGAGATGTTCGAGGCCGGCGGCTCGGCAGTGGACGCGGCGATCGCCGCCCTGCTCGCGCTGAACGTCGTCGAGCCGCAGTCGAGCGGCATCGGCGGCGGCGCCTTCGCCCTGATCGCCGGGGCCGGGGTCGGCGCCGGGGGCGTCACCAGCTGGGATGCGCGCGAGACCGCGCCGGCCGGCGCGACGCCCGACATGTTCATGGAAGACGGCGAGCCGATGCCCTTCCTGACCGCCGTCGCCTCGGGCAACTCGGTCGGCGTGCCGGGTCTCGTCCGGCTGATCGAGGCGCTGCACGAACGCTATGGCAAGCTGCCCTGGGCGACGCTGTTCGAGCCGGCGATCGAGCTGGCCGAGGAGGGTTTCCCCATCTCGGACCGCCTCGCCGAATTAATCGCGTTCACCGGCGATCGGCTGGTCGACGCGGATGCCGGCGCCGTCTTCGTGCCTGGCAGCGTCCCCATCCCGGCCGGCGACACGCTGCGCCAGCCGGCGCTGGCGCGCACCTTCCGGGCGATCGCCGAGGAGGGGCCGGACGCCTTCTACGAGGGGCCGATCGCCGAGGCGATCGTGCACTCCGTCACCCGCGGCCCGGGCGAGGGGACGATGGCCGAAGAGGACCTGGCCGGCTATCACGTGACCGAACGCCCCGCCGTCTGCCATCCGTTCGCCGGCTACCGGGTCTGCGGCATGGGGCCGCCATCGTCCGGGGCGACGACCGTCGGCCAGATGCTGATGCTGCTCGACCGCACCGGGGCGGCGGAGCTGTCGCCGGGCGATGCCAAGCTCTGGCATCTCTTCGCCGAGGCGTCGCGGCTGGCCTATGCCGACCGCGCCAGGTACCTGGCCGATCCGGAGTTCGTCGACGTCCCGGTCAAGGGCCTGCTCGATCCCGGCTACATGGACGCGCGCGCCCGGTTGATCCCGCCGGACAGCGCCTCGGACGGCGAGGCCGAGCCCGGCGACCCGCCGTTCCGCGAGGGGCGGCTCTATGCGCCGGACGGCCCGCGCGACCGGCCGGGCACGACGCACCTGTCGGCCGTCGACGGCGACGGGCTGGCGGTCAGCATCACGGCCTCGATCGAGACGGCGTTCGGCTCCGGCCGCATGGCCGAGGGCTTTCTGCTGAACAACCAGCTGACCGATTTTTCCTTCCTGCCCGCGGCGGAGGGCGGCGCGCCGATCGCCAATGCGGTCGCGCCCGGCAAGCGGCCGCGCTCGTCGATGGCGCCGACCATCGTCCTGCGCGACGACCGGCCGGTGCGTGCTGACGGGATCGCCCGGCGGCTCGCGCATCCCGGAATACGTGGCGCAGAACCTGCTCGGCATGCTGATCTTCGGCCTTGATCCCGCCGAGGCGGCGGCGCTGGCGCATGTGTCGCAGCGCAACACCGACGACGGTGACGCTCGAGCCCGGCACCGCGCCGGCGATCGCCGACGGGTTGAAGGCGATGGGCCACGCGACGAACGCGGCCGACATGAACTCGGGCGTGCACACGATCCGCGTCCTGCCGGACGGCACGCTGCAGGGCGGCGCCGATCCGCGCCGCGAAGGGCTGGGGATGGGCCGGTAGACGCCCCGTGCGGCTTGCCGGGACTTGCGGTGGCGCTTGGCACCCGATCGGCGCGCGTCCTAGTGTGGGGGTCAGGAGAAGGAGGTGCCGACATGGCGTACACGTTGTCTGAATTGGCCGATGACATCCGTGCGGAACTTTCGCGGCGCCCGGTGCGCGACTGTGCCGATGCGCTCTGCGCCATCGTCAGCCGCGCACTGAACGACCGGGCTTTCGTCGACAGGCACCTGCCCGACCGGGCCGATGGCGAGAACCCCAGAGAGGTGCTGTTCGAGGATCCCGAGCTCGGCTTCTGCATCTGCGGTCATGTCTATCAGGGCGCCGCCGCGACGGGTCCGCACGACCACGGCTCGAGCTGGGCGATCTATGGCCAGGCCGACGGCGTCACCGAGATGACGGACTGGACGATCGTCAGCCAAGGCGCCGGCGACGCGCCGGCGCTGGTCGAGCCCGTCCGCACCTACAGGCTCTCGCGCGGCGACGCGCATTTCTACGATGTCGGCGACGTCCACTCGCCGAGCAGGGAGGCGCCGACGCGGCTGATCCGGGTCGAGGGCGCGAACCTAGATCGCGAGACGCGGTCGAACATCAAGGCCGCCTGACCGTGCCGCCGCCTGACAGTGCCGCCGCCTGACAGTGCCGTCAGACGCGAAAGACCGCGCGCTCCTGCTCGTCGAGCTGGCCGACGAGGCCGATCTCCCATTCGAGGTACTGGCGCGACGCGGCGGCGTTGCCGTCGTGCCGGCCATGCGTGAACGAGACGAAGTCGATGCGCTCGTCCTCGGGCGGCACCTCCGGCGTCGCCTCGACTGCGAGACCGGCCGTGCGCCAGGCGTCGAGGCCGCCGTCGAGGAGGAGGATGTCGTCCTGACCGGCATCGCCGAGGTCGAGCGCGGCGAGCGCGGCGATCTCCGGCGCGTCGGCCACCAGCACGCGCGGCTCGGGGCCGGCGAGCGCCGCAATGCGCGGCCGGATGGTCCAGATCGCGCCGGGGACGTGGCCCTCGCGGAACGCCGCCGAGGGGCGCAGGTCCAGGATCGTGACCTCGCCCCGACGGCGGCGGGCGTCGACCTCGGCCGGGGCGATCCGGGCAGGCTCCGGTGGCGATGTCATCCCGGGCTGCGGGGCCGGCGTCAGCCCGGCAAGCCGGTCCAGCCCGCCCTGCAGCACGGCGGCGTCGTGCCCCATGCGGCGCAGCCATGACGCAGTGACCGGCGCGCGGACCTCCTCGTCGTCGAGAACGATCAGCCGGGCGCGGCGCACGGCCACCCACTGGTCGGTCGCCTGCACCAGCTGGCCGCCCGGCGCATGGACGACGCCGTGGCGCGCCAGCTCGTCCCGCCGGTCCTGCGGATCGCCGGCGCGCTCGTCCTCTGTCCGGACATCGAGCAGGTAGACCGTCCGCTCGCGGTCGGCCAGCCACGCCTGCAGCGTCTCGCCTGTCACCGTCTCGACGCCGTGGCGGAGCGCCAGCGCCTGCACGTCGCGGCGGCGCGCGGCGAGCTCGGCGCCGGGCGCGGGCAGAACGGCCTCGGCGCCATGCTCCAGCGGCAGGCCGGCCAGCGTCCAGCCCTGCGTCCCGTTCTCGAGCGCGATGACGGGATTCGGCAGGCCCAGATCGATCAGCGTCTGCGCGCCGATGATCGAGCGCGTGCGCCCGGCGCAGTTGACGACGATGGTGGTGTCCGGATGCGGCGCCAGCCGGCCGATCCGCAGCGCCAGCTCGCCGTTCGGGCACCAGTCGGCGCCCGGGATGTTCATGGCGCCGAACTCGGCCTGGGTCCGGCCGTCGACCACGATCGTTCGCGTGCTCCCCGCCCGCAGCCGCTCCAGCTCTGCGGCGCCGATGTGCGGCGTTCGGCAAGCGTGCTCGACCAGCTCGCCGAAGGCTTTGCTGGGGACGTTGACGCCCTGGTAGAGCGTGTGGCCGGCGCGCTCCCATGCAGCGACGCCGCCGGAGAGGCAGGCGACCTGCGTGTAGCCAAGCGCGCCGGCGCGGTCGGCTGCCCGTGCCGCGACTCCGTCGCCATCGTCGCACAGCACGACGCGGACCGCCGGGTTCGGGACGAGCCGGGCCAAGTCCAGCTCGAACCGGCTGTATGGCAGGGGCACCGAGAACAGGATGTGCCCGTCGGCGATCTGCCCCGGCTCGCGGACGTCGAGCAATGCCAGCTCGGCATCGCCATAAAGCCAGGCGCGCAGGTCCCGGGCCGAAATCTCTTCGCTCACGTTGGGTTCCTTTCCGGTGGCCGCCCGCTCAGCCTACCTCTTGCCGGGCGAAGCGGTCGCGCAGGGCGCGGTGCAGGATTTTGCCGGTGGCGTTGCGCGGCATGTCGCCCTCGGCGATGATCGCGATCGCGCGTGGCCGCTTGTAGCCGGCCAGCCGTTCGCGGCACCAGGCGATCAGCTCGTCCTCGTCGGCGCTTGCCTCGCCGTGCAGCACGACGATGCCCTGCACGCGCTCGCCCCATTTCGCGTCCGGCAGGCCGACCACCGCCACGTCCTTCACCGCCGGATGCGAGCCCAGCGCGTTCTCGACCTCGGACGGATAGATGTTCTCGCCGCCCGAGATGATCATGTTGCTCTTGCGGTCGACGAGGTAATAGAACCCGTCCTCGTCGCGCCAGGCCATGTCGCCGACCGAGAGGTGCTGCCCGCGGAACGCCTCGGCGGTCTTCTCCGGCAGCTTCCAGTAGCCGTCGAAGCAGTAGGGCGTCGCCGAGTACAGCTCGCCTACATCGCCGTCGGTCACGTCGTTGCCGTTCTCGTCCAGCAGCCGGATCGGCGCCGAGCCGATGCACTCGCGCCCGACCGAGCCGAGCTTGGTGAACTGCTCCTCCGGCTGCAGCATCGTCGCCCAGCCCTGCTCGGTCGAGCCATAGAGCTCCCACAGGCCCGAATTGCGGAAATAGTCGAGGATCGCCTGCTTGGTGTCGCGCCGCGCCGGGGCGGACGAGATCATCAGCTTGGTGATCTTCTCCGGGTCGACGCTGTCCAGCACCTTCCTGCCCAGCCCCAGCATCATGACGAAGTGCGTCGGCACCAGCGAGGTGAAGGTGGCGATGCCGTCAGCCAGCGCGCGGAGCAGGTGCTCGGGGTCGAAGCTCGCCCGGCTGTAGACCCGGACCGGCGCGCCGCAATAGGTCAGGGACCCCATGAAGTTCAGCGAGTTCGCGTGGCACATCGGCATGACCAGCAGCCCGGTGTCGCGCCGGCTGAAGCCGAGCTCGACCTCGGTCGTCAGCGACATCAGCGCGCTCGCCCCGTGGCTGCGGATGGCGCCCTTCGGCTTTCCGGTGGTGCCGGATGTGTACATCAGCGCCCAGATGTCGCCGGGGGCCGTGCGGGTCTCCGGCTCGGCATCCGACGCCGCGGCGATCAGAGCCTCATAGCCGTGATAGCCGGCCGGGGTCTGCTCGCCAATGTGGATCAGGGTCTCGACGGCCAGGTCGGCGCGGACCTCCTCGACCGGGCCGAGGAGCGCGTCCTCGACGATCAGGGCGCGCGCCTCGCAGTTCTCGGCGATGTATCGCATCTCGTGCGCGACCAGCCGGAAATTGATCGGCACCAGCACCAGCCCGGCCTTGGCGACGGCGGCATAGAGCTCGAGCCACTCGATCCGGTTGTAGGCCAGCGCCGCGACGCGGTCCCCCTTGCTCAGCCCGAGACCGAGCAGCGCATTGGCCAGACGGCAGGCCCGCTGGTCCCACTGCCGGAAGGTGAGGGTGCGGTCCAGGTCGCCGGCGCCGACGCGGTCGGGCGTGACCCGCGCATGCGCGCGGACCGCATGCCCCATGTCGAGAAGTGCCATTGCCGCGACCTCCGCAGAGCGCCCGCGCTCGTCCCTGGGCGCGGTTCCGGTCCGGCAGGTTAGGCCGCGCCGCGTCCGTTGAGAAGGCGCCATGCACCGGGTCCACACCGGGTCCTGCCCTGCCGGTCGAGCCCGCAGCGGCCCGGGGCACGCACGAAGCCGACGAGCGGCACCGTGCGATCAGTGCTTCACGGCCGCGCGGCAAGCTCGGCCGCGAGCGGTCCGGTGAAGGCGGTCTTCATCCCGTCCCTCCGGTGTAGAGAGTGCAGGCTCCGCTGCCGACGCGCGCCGCGCGGTCAGCGACCCTGGATCTTCTCGATGGCGTCCAGGGTTTTCGCTGATCTTCCAGTTCTATATCCGGCGGTATCGCATGGTGATCCGGCGCCTGCGCGCCGCGGGCGTCGGCACGCACCGTCGCCTGAGGTTCGCGCCGGCCGGCCCGCATCTCGTCAGCAGTCGGGGACGATGTCCTCGGGGTCGCTCTCGCCGACCAGCTGGTCCATCTGATAGGCCGGACGGGCGCAACCGGCCTCGCCGACGATCTTGGCCGGCACGCCCGCGACCGTCGTGCAGGGCGGCACGTCCTTCAGCACCACCGAGCCGGCCGCGATCCGGCTGCAGTTGCCGACGCGGATGTTGCCGAGCACCTTTGCGCCGGCGCCGATCAGCACGCCGTCGCCGATCTTCGGGTGGCGGTCGCCGGTCTCCTTGCCGGTGCCGCCGAGGGTCACCGAATGCAGCATCGAGACGTCGTCGCCGACGACGGCGGTCTCGCCGATGACGATGGCATGCGCGTGGTCGATCATGATGCCACGGCCGACCCGTGCCGCCGGGTTGATGTCGACCGAGAACAGCTCGGAGCAGCGCATCTGGATGAACATCGCCAGATCGCGCCGCCGGTTGTTCCACAGCCAGTGCCCGACCCGGTAAGATTGCAGCGCGACAAAGCCCTTGAAGTACATCAACGGCTGCAGATAGCGGTCGCAGAACGGGTCGCGGTCGTGCCAGGCGATGATGTCGGCCCGCGCCGACACGCCGATCTCGGGCCGGTCGGCGAACGCCATCTCGCAGAGCTCGCGCATCAGCAGGGCGGGCATGTCGGGCGAGGCGAGCTTTTCGGCGATGCGATAGCTCAGCGCGTCCTCCAGCGTGCGGTGGTTCAGCACGGAGGCGTGCACCACGCTGGCCATCAGCGGCTCGTCGGCCGCGAGTTGCGCCGCCTCCTTGCAGATCGTGGTCCAGACGGGGTCGACCCGCAGTTCCTCGGCACGTCTGGCATCGATCGGCATGGCGCCCTCCTGACCGGACCGTCTGGTTGAGACTTAATGCGCGGATGGCTAGATACCATGCATGACGCCCGAGCTCCGAACGAGAATCCTTGAACGGTTGCATCAGGAAATCTTGAGCCTGAACGAGGCCGAGGCACGAAGCGGCGACGAGCGCGCGCCGGTCGAGCTCGACCAGACGTCAGTCGGCCGGCTCAGCCGGATGGACGCGATGCAGCAACAGGCGATGGCGTCGGCCCAGTCTCGCCGCCGCATGGCCAGGCTGCAGGCGCTGGAAGCGGCGCTGCGGCGGGCCGGGACGGACGAGTTCGGCTGGTGCGAGGCATGCGGCGAGCCGATTCCGGAAGGCCGGCTGGAGATCGACCCCTGCGCTCTGCGATGCGTTGCCTGCGCCGGCCGGTGACGCTGATCCGGGTGTCGCGCCCGCCGGGGGTGCCGGACCGGGAAGGGAGACCATGACGGAGCAATTCATCGACCACCTCTCTGCCGAGATCGGATCGCTGCGCGAGGCCGGGCTGTTCAAGTCCGAGCGCGTGATCACGTCGAAGCAGGCGGGGCGCATCGCCGTCGCCTCGGGCGAGCGGGTGCTGAACTTCTGCGCCAACAACTATCTCGGGCTGGCCGACAGCCCCGAGCTGGTCGAAAACGCCTGCGCGGCGCTCGACCGCTATGGCTATGGCATGGCCTCCGTCCGCTTCATCTGCGGCACGCAGGAAGAGCACAAGCAGCTGGAAGAGCGCATCGCGGCCTTCCTGGGGACCGAGGACGCGATCCTCTATTCCTCGTGCTTCGACGCCAACACCGGCCTCTTCGAGACGATCCTGGGCGAGGAGGACGCGGTGATCTCGGACGCGCTGAACCATGCGTCCATCATCGACGGGGTTCGGCTCTGCAAGGCGCGGCGGTACCGCTATGCGAACAACGACATGGCCGATCTGGAACGCTGCCTGAAGGAGGCCGCCGATGCCCGCTTCCGGCTGATCGCCACCGACGGCGTCTTCTCGATGGACGGCATCGTCGCCAACCTGGCCGAGATCTGCCGGCTGGCCGACCGGCACGACGCCATGGTCATGGTCGACGACAGCCACGCCGTCGGCTTCGTCGGCCCGGGCGGGCGCGGCACGCCGGCCGCCTGCGGCGTCGCCGACCGCGTCGACATCGTCACCGGCACGCTCGGCAAGGCGCTGGGCGGCGCGTCGGGCGGCTATACGGCGGCACGCGGCCCGGTGGTCGAATGGCTGCGCCAGCGCTCGCGGCCCTATCTCTTCTCGAACACGCTGGCGCCCGTGATCGCCGCGACGTCGCTGCGGGTACTGTCGATGATCGAGGCGGGCGACGCGCTCCGCGAGCGGCTCGCCGCCAATTCCTGGCAGTTCCGCGAGGGCATGACCAAGCTCGGCTTCACGCTCGCCGGCGCCAACCACCCGATCATCCCGGTGATGCTCGGCGACGCCGCGCTGGCGGGCCGCATGGCCGAGATGATGCTGGAACGCGGCGTCTACGTCGTCGGCTTCTCCTTCCCCGTCGTCCCCAAGGGCCAGGCGCGCATCCGCACCCAGATGTCGGCGGCGCACTCGACCGAGGACGTCGCCCGCTGCGTCGACGCCTTCGCCGAGGTCGGCCGCGAGCTGGGGGTGATCCGGTGATCAACGAGATGAAGGCGCTGGTCAAGGCGCGGCCCGAGCCGGGGCTGTGGATGGAGACGGTGCCGGTGCCGGAGCCGGGGCCGAACGACGTCCTGGTCCGCGTCCGCAAGTCGGCGATCTGCGGCACCGACGTGCACATCTGGAACTGGGACGACTTGGCCGCCAGGACGGTGCCGGTGCCGATGGTCGTCGGCCACGAGTTCGTCGGCGAGGTCGCCGATACCGGCCCGGCCGCCACCCGCTATGCGCGCGGCCAGCGCGTCTCGGCCGAGGGGCACATCATCTGCGGCGTCTGCCGCAACTGCCGGGCCGGCAGGGGGCATCTCTGCCGCAACACGCTCGGCGTCGGCGTGCACCGGCCGGGCAGCTTCGCCGAGTATGTGTGCGTGCCCGAGGCCAACGTGGTGCCGATCCCCGACGACGTGCCCGACGAGGTCGCCGCGATCTTCGACCCGTTCGGCAACGCCGTCCACACGGCGCTGAGCTTCGACCTCGTCGGCGAGGACGTGCTGGTGACGGGCGCCGGTCCCATCGGCATCATGGGCGCGCTGGTGGCCCGTCGCGCCGGCGCGCGCAAGGTGGTGATCACCGACATCAACCCGGTGCGGCTGGAGCTTGCCCGGCAGGTCGGGGTCGAGCATGTCGTCGACGTGCGGTCCGAACGGCTGACGGACGTGATGCCGCGCATCGGCATGCGCGAGGGCTTTGATGTCGGGCTGGAGATGTCGGGCGCCGCCCCGGCCTTTCGCGACATGATCGACGTCATGAACAACGGCGCCAAGATCGCCATCCTCGGCATCTCGCCGACGGCCTTCGAGATCGACTGGAACAAGGTCATCTTCAAGATGCTGACGCTGAAGGGCATCTATGGCCGCGAGATCTTCGAGACCTGGTACAAGATGATCGCCTTCGTGCAGGGCGGGCTGGACGTCTCGCCGGTGATCACGCACCGGCTGCCGATCGACCGCTTCGAGGAGGGCTTCGCCGCGATGCGGTCCGGCAGCTCGGGCAAGGTCGTGCTGGACTGGGCGTGATGGTCGGAGAACCGAGAACCGTGCGGGTCGGCACCCTCTCGCTCGGCAATGACCGGCCATTCGGCCTGATCTCCGGGCCATGCCAGATGGAGACGCTGGAGCATGCGCGGCGCATCGCCGGGCACCTGGCGGAGATCTGCGCGCGCCACGCCGTGCCCTTCATCTTCAAGGCCAGCTACGACAAGGCGAACCGCTCGTCCCTCTCGGGCAAGCGGGGCATCGGCATGGAGCGCGGGCTGGAGCACCTCGACCGCATCCGCGATGAGGTCGGCTGCCCGGTCCTGACCGACGTGCACGAGCCGGCGCATTGCGCGCCCGCCGCCGAGGTGGTCGACATCCTGCAGATTCCCGCCTTCCTCTGCCGCCAGACCGACCTGCTGCTGGCGGCCGGCAAGACCGGCAAGCCGATCAACGTCAAGAAGGGGCAGTTCCTCGCGCCATGGGACATGGGACACGTCGCCGCCAAGATCGCCTCGACCGGCAACGAGAACATCCTGCTGTGCGAGCGCGGCACGTCCTTTGGCTACAACATGCTGGTCTCGGATCTGCGCGCGCTGCCGATCATGGCGGGGACGGGCTATCCGGTGGTCTTCGACGCCACGCACTCGGTGCAGCTGCCGGGCGGGCAGGGGCATGCCTCGGGCGGCCAGCGCGAGTTCGTCGAGCCGCTGGCGCGGGCGGCGCTGGCGGTCGGCGCGGCGGCGCTTTTCATCGAGACGCATGACGACCCGGACAATGCCCCGTCGGACGGGCCGAACATGGTGCCGCTCGACCGCATGGACGCGATGCTGGCGCGGCTGAAGGCCTTCGACGGGCTCGCAAAAGGCGACGCCGCAGCGGGAGCCTGATCTCCGGTGCGGGTGGTGGCGGCGCGCGATCCGGCCGTCCGGGCGCGTGCGCGGCGCCGGCGTCTCGCGCCGGCAGGGCTTGCCGTTCCGTTCACGTTTGCGTAAAGCGCGGGCGCTGCGGCGCTTATTTTTTGCCAACGCCGCTTGGCGGTACCGGCCGCGCCCTACCTACATCCGGAAGGTCACGCTCTGCTCGGGCGCCTGTGGGAGAACGGAACATGCCGGCACGCGCGAGACGTATCTTCGGCGACCCGCTGACGAGTGTGGCCGCCGTCCTCGTCGTGGCGCTGGCGATGTCGCCTTCCCGGTCCCCGGCGCAAGGGGCGCCGGGGCAGGGGGGCGAGGCGCCGCCCGCGCCCGTCACTGTCGTCACGCTGCAGCCGCAGGACGTGACGCTGACGGCGATGCTGCCCGGGCGGATCGTCGCCTCCGGCGTCGCCGAGGTGCGGCCGCAGGTCAACGGGATCATCGCGGAGCGGCTGTTCGAGGAGGGCGCGCGCGTCGAGCAGGGCGATGCCCTCTACCGCCTCGACGACGCCACCTACGAAGCGGCCGCCGAGCTGGCGCAGGCCGAGATCGCGCAGGCCAGGGCGCGGCTGACGGCTGCCGACAAGAGCGCGACCCGCGCGCGCGAGCTGGTCGGGCGCAACGTCGCCAGCGAGCAGACGCTCGACGACGCGATCGCCGAGCGCGATGCCGCCGCGGCCGAGCTGGACGTCACTCAGGCGCGGCGGCATTCGGCGCAGATCGACCTCGATCGAACCACGATCCGCGCGCAGCTGACGGGCGTGATCGGCCGGTCCCTGACGACCCAGGGCGCGCTCGTCACGGAAGGGCAGGTCGAGCCGCTGGCGGTGATCCGGGCGATCGACCCGGTCCTCGTCGACGTGACCCAGTCGGCGGCCGAGGTCGTCCGCTGGCGCCGGGGCGAGATCGCCGCCGAGCTGGCGGAGGCCGACCCCACCGTCATGCTGACGCTCGCCGACGGACAGGTCTACGAGCATACGGGACAGCTGACGGCCGCCGAGCCGCATGTCGACGAGCAGACCGGTGTGGTGACGCTGCGCATGGAGTTCCCGAATCCCGATTCCCTGCTGTTGCCCGGCATGTACGCCCAGGTCGAGCTGCCGCAGGGCGTCGCGCGCGACGTCATCCTGGCGCCGCAGGAGGGCGTCAGCCGCGACCGGCGCGGCAACCCGACCGCGCTGGTCGTCAATGCCGACGACGTCGTCGAGAGCCGCGAGCTCGAGATCATCCAGGCACGCGGCTCGGACTGGGTCGTCTCGGGCGGGCTGAAGGCCGGCGACCGCCTGATCGTCGAAGGCCTGCAGAAGGTGCAGCCGGGCGCCAAGGTCGCGCCCGAGGAGCGGGCGACCGAGGCGACGCCGGTCGCCGAGGACCAGCGCGCCGCCTCCGCCGAGACGCGCTAGGAGCATTCCCGTGGGCAGCTTCTTCATCGACCGCCCGGTCTTTGCCTGGGTCATCGCGATCATCATCATGGGGATCGGCGTGCTCGCCATCTTCACGCTGCCGATCGCGCAGTATCCGCGCATCGCGCCGCCCTCGGTCAGCATCAGCGCGACCTATCCGGGCGCTTCGGCCGAGACGGTGGCGAACACCGTCACGCAGGTGATCGAGCAGCAGCTGACCGGGCTCGACGGTCTGCGCTACTTCACCTCGACGTCCTCGGCGGACGGGCAGGCCAACGTCACGCTGACCTTCGAGACCGAGACCGACCCCGACATCGCGCAGGTCCAGGTCCAGAACAAGCTGGCGCAGGCGACGCCGCTGCTGCCCGAGCCGGTGCAGCGCCAGGGCATCACCGTCAAGAAGTCCTCGGCAGGCTTCCTGATGGTGATCGGGCTGATCTCCGAGGACGGCAGCCTCGAGCAGGTCGACCTCGCCGACTACATGACATCGAACCTGGTCGACGAGTTCAGCCGCATCCAGGGCGTCGGCGAGGTCCAGGTCTTCGGCTCGAAATACGCCATGCGGGTCTGGCTCGACCCCGCCAAGCTGGCCGCCTTCGAGCTGGCGCCGGCGGATGTGGTCGGCGCCATCCAGGCGCAGAACGCCCAGGTCTCGGCCGGCGCCTTCGGCGCGCTGCCGGCGCCGGAGGGGCAGATGCTGAACGCCACGGTCACGGCGCAATCCCTGCTGCGAACGCCGGCCGACTTCGAGCAGATCGTGCTGCGCGCCGAGACGAACGGCGGGCTGGTGCTGCTGAAGGACGTGGCGCGGGTCGAGATCGGGTCCGAGACCTATGGCACGATCGCGCGCTACAACCGCCAGCCGGCGGCCGGCATGGCGATCCGGCTCGCCTCCGGCGCCAACGCCCTCGACACGGCAGGCGCGGTGCGCGAGCGCATGGAGGAGTTCTCCAGGTTCTTTCCGGAGGGCGTGACCTATACGATCCCCTACGACACGACGCCCTTCGTGCGGATCTCGATCGAGGAGGTGATCAAGACGCTGTTCGAGGCGATCGTCCTCGTCTTCCTTGTCATCCTGCTGTTCCTGCAGAACATCCGGGCGACGCTGATCCCGACGCTGGCGGTGCCGGTGGTGCTGCTCGGCACCTTCGGCGTCCTGTCGGCGGCCGGGTTCTCGATCAACACGCTGACCATGCTGGCCATGGTGCTGGCGATCGGCCTGCTCGTCGACGACGCCATCGTCGTCGTCGAGAACGTCGAGCGGATCATGGAGGAGGAGGGGCTGCCGCCGGTCGAGGCGACGCGCAAGTCGATGGGGCAGATCACCGGCGCGCTGATCGGCATCGCACTGGTCCTCTCGGCGGTCTTCGTGCCGATGGCCTTCTTCGGCGGGTCGACGGGGGTGATCTACCGGCAGTTCTCGATCACCGTCGTCTCGGCGATGGCTCTGTCGGTCCTGGTGGCGCTGACACTGACGCCGGCGCTCTGCGCGACGCTGCTCCGGCCGCACAACGGGCGGCCGCGGCGCGGGCCGTTCGCCTGGTTCAATCGCGGCTTCGGCGCGACACAGGGCGGCTATACCAGGCTCGTCGGCTGGGCCTCGTGGCGGCCGGTGCGGCTCGGCCTGATCTATTTCGGCATCGCCGCGGTCATGGTGTTCCTGTTTCTGCGCACGCCGACCGGGTTCCTGCCGAACGAGGACCAGGGGATCATGTTCACGCTGGTCTCGGCGCCGACCGGGGCGACGGCCAGCCGGACGCTCGATTCGATCGAGCAGATCGAGGACTATTTCCTCGACGAGGAGAGCGAGAACGTCTCGTCCATGTTCGGCGTCGTCGGCTTCAGCTTTGCCGGGCGCGGACAGAACATGGGCATCACCTTCGTCCGCCTGAAGGACTGGTCCGAGCGCGAGCGCCCCGATCAGAGCGTGCAGGCGATCGCCGGCCGCGCCTTCGGCGCGCTGAGCCAGATCCGCGACGCCATGGTCTTTCCGATCGTGCCGCCGGCCGTGACCGAGCTCGGCAACGTCTCGGGCTTCGACTTCTATCATCCAGGCACGCGGCGGGCAGAGCAACGAGGACCTGCTGGCGGCGCGCAACCAGATTCTCGGCGCGGCGAGCCAGAGCCCGCTGATCGGCTCGATCCGTCCGAACGGGCTCGAGGACGCGGCGCAGTACAATCTCGACATCGACTGGCGCAAGGCCGGCGCGATGGGCGTCACCGCCGACGATGTCGCCCAGCTGCTGCAGATCGCCTGGGCGGGGTCATACGTGAACGACTTCCTCGATCGCGGCCGCATCAAGCGCGTCTATGTCCAGGGCGAGCCGGGCGCGCGCTCGACGCCCGAGGACATCGACCGCTGGCGCGTGCGCAACGAGACCGGCGGGCTTGTGCCCTTCGCCAATTTCGCGAACGGCGAGTGGCGTTTCGGGCCGCAGCAGCTGACGCGCTACAACGGCGTGCCGGCCATGCAGCTGCAGGGCAGCCCGGCGGCCGGCGTCACGACCGGCGAGGCGATGGCCGAGATCCAGCGCATCGCGGCGCAGCTGCCGCCCGGCTTCGACGTCGCCTGGACGGGCCTCAGCCTGGAAGAGCGCGAGTCGGGCGACCAGGCGCCGCTGCTCTACGCGCTGTCGCTGATGGCGGTGTTCCTGTGCCTGGCTGCGCTCTACGAAAGCTGGGCGGTGCCGTTCGCGGTGATGCTCGCCATGCCGATCGGCATCGTCGGCGCGCTGACCGGCGCCTGGGTCGGCGGCTTCGAGAACGGCGTCTTCTTCCAGGTGGCACTGCTGACGGTGGTCGGCCTGACAGGCAAGAACGCCATCCTGATCGTCGAGTTCGCCAAGGAGCTTCAGGAAGCGGGCGAGCCCTTGTACTCGGCCGTGAAGGAGGCCGCGCGGCGGCGCTTCCGGCCGATCATCATGACCTCGATGGCCTTTTCGCTCGGCGTCCTGCCGCTGGTGCTGAGCAGCGGCGCCGGCTCGGCGGGACGGACCGCGATCGGCTCGGGCGTGCTCGGGGGCACGCTGTCGGCGACGATCCTCGGCGTGATCTTCGTGCCGGTCTTCTACGTCGTCGTTCGCCGGCTCGTGCCGCTGCGCGGCAGGCCTGCGCCGGACGCCGAGGCGATGCCGGCCGAGTGAGCGCAGCCCGACGCCGGCACGCCCGGCTGTTGCGCCGGCGGGTCCGCGGTCACCGGAACAGCCCCTTGAGTAGCGAGCGGACAACGGTGCGGCCGATCTGCGAGCCAGCGGCACGCATCGCGGACTTGGTGGCTGCCTCCCAGGCGGTGTCGCCTCGGCGCGTGCGCGGTCGCGGCTCGTCGCCGCCGTCCTCGCCTGCCGAGCGGCTGTAGCGGCCGCCATAGCGGCGGGCGGCGCCGAGCTCGTCGGCATCGACCTCCGGGTCCGCCTCGACCTTGCGCGCGGCGCGGGCGGCCAGCATCTCGTAGGCGCTGTCGCGGTCGACGGCGCGGTCGTAGATCCCGGCGACGGGCGACTGCGCGATGGCGCGGGCCCGGGCCTCTGGATCGCAGGGGCCGAGGCGCGACGAGGGCGGCCGGATCAGCGTCCGCTCGACCATGCCGGGCACGCCCTTCTCGCCCAGCGTCGAGACCAGCGCCTCGCCGGTGCCGAGCTCGGTGATGACCGTCTCGGTGTCGAACGCGGGATTCGGGCGGAACGTCTCGGCCGCCGCCCTCAGCGCCTTCTGGTCGCGCGGCGTGTAGGCGCGCAAAGCGTGCTGCACCCGATTGCCGAGCTGGCCGAGCACGTCGTCCGGCACGTCGGCCGGGTTCTGCGTGATGAAGTAGACGCCGACGCCCTTCGAACGGATCAGCCGCGCGACCTGCTCGACCTTGTCGACCAGCGCCTTGGGCGCGTCCTCGAAGAGCAGATGCGCCTCGTCGAAGAAGAAGACGAAGACGGGCTTTTCGGGGTCGCCGACCTCCGGCAATTGCTCGAAGAGCTCGGACAGCAGCCAGAGCAGGAACGTGGCGTAGAGCTTCGGCGACTGCATGAGCCGGTCGGCGGCCAGGATGTTCACCTGACCCCGCCCGCCGCTCGTCCGCATCATGTCGGCAAGCTCGAGCGCCGGCTCGCCGAAGAAGTCGCCGGCGCCCTGGTTCTCGAGCACCAGCAGGCGCCGCTGGATGGCGCCGACGGAGGCGGCCGCGACGTTGCCGTATTTCGTCGTGAGCTCGCTCGCGCGGTCGCCGACCTCGGCCAGCATGGCGCGCAGGTCCTTGAGATCGAGCAGCGCCAGCCCCTCGTCGGCGGCGACGCGAAAGACGATGTTGAGCACGCCCTCCTGCGTCTCGTTGAGCTCGAGCAGGCGCGAGAGCAGCAGCGGCCCCATTTCGGTGACCGTGGTGCGGACCGGGTGGCCCTGTTCGCCGAACACGTCCCAGAAGACGACGGGGCAGGCGGCGTAGCCGTAGTCGGCAAATCCGATCTGTCGAGCGCGGGCGATCAGCCGGTCGTGGAGCGGGTGCTCGGGCGACCCCGCCTCCGCCATGCCGGAAAGATCGCCCTTGACGTCGGCCAGAAAGACGGGGACGCCGGCCTCGGCGAACCCCTCGGCCAGGATCTGCAGCGTGACGGTCTTGCCGGTGCCGGTCGCGCCGGCGATCAGACCGTGCCGGTTGCCATAGCCGAGAAGCAGGCGCTGCGGCCTGGAGCCGCGCCCGTCGCCGCCAGCGCCGCCAGCGCCGCCGAGGAAGATCGCGCCGGGCTCTGTCATCGCGTTCTCCACCATGCCGCCTGTGCAGGGTTAATACATTTTCTTAACGATTGTAGGTCAGATTGAGGATGCGATGAACGGCGGCGTCGGACATCGCGTTTACCTCCTCCCTGTCGAACTGGCCGCGCCCCACGGGCGCGGCCTCTTTTCCATGTTGCCAGCTTCTTGGCGCGAGAATCACGTTGACGGACAGAGCGCGCCGCGTAGGATGCGCGCACGAATTGGTGCGCCAGTTCGGCAGGGAGACAATGTGAAGCGCATGCTTCCCTCAGGGGTGCCGTTCGGCGCCCCTTTTCTTTTCGCGGGCGCTCTGCCTGTTCCGCCCCGGCTCGGCTCGCCCTCCGGCTGTCACGGCGCTTGATTTCGCAAGGCGCAGTTGGCATAGGCTGTCGCTCCGACGCACCCCCGACCCGGTAGACCAGGATTCAGCCGTTGAGACGCATCCTTTCCCGTGCCGCCACCATGGCTTTGATCGCCGGCCTGTCTGCCGCAGGTGCGGCAGAGGCCCAGCAGCAGCAGCCGAAGCAGGTGCTGAAGACAACGCATGGCTCGTGGGAGATCCATTGCATCGAGGGAACCGAGACCTGCGCCATGCAGCAGGTCGGCAACACCTCGGACGGCAAGCGCGCGCTGCTCGTCACGTTGCAGCGGCTGGAGGGGGTCACGGCGGAAGGCAAGCCGGTGCCGGCGGCGCTGACGGTCAACACGCCCGTCGGGGTGCTGATTCCCTATGGCGTGCGCGTGCGCGTCGACGAGGGCAACGTCGCGCCCGTGCCGATGCTGCGCTGTCTGCCCGACACCTGCGCGGCGCGCGCGCCGCTGGCCGAGCAGGCGATCGACGAGTTCAAGAAGGGCTCGGCCGCGACGTTCGGCTATTTCCTGCAGGAAGAGGTCCTGGTCAGCGTCTCGTTGAACGGGTTCACCGCAGCCTATAACGAGCTGAAGCCGGTCGAAGCCAGCCAGAACTGACGCCGGCGCGGCCGCCTCGGCCGGGATCCGCCCGCGGCCAATCGACGGGCCGTCACCCCTCCCAGCGGCGGAACGCCAGCACGGCGTTCAACCCGCCGAAGGCGAACGAATTGGACAGCGCGGCCCGCACCGGGGCCTCGCGCGCCTCGTTCGGCACGACATCGAGGCCGATCTCCGGGTCCGGCTCCTCGTGGCCGATGGTCGGCGGCACGACCCCCTCGGTCAGCGCCATCAGCGTCGCCACCGCCTCGATCGCCCCGGCGGCGCCTATGGCATGCCCGTGCATCGACTTGGTCGACGAGACCAGCACGTTCTCGGCCTGCGGGCCGAGAACGGCCCTGATCGCCGCCGCCTCGACGCGGTCGTTCATCGCGGTGGCCGTGCCGTGGGCGTTGATGTAGTCGATCTCGTCAGGGGAGACGCCGCCGTCCTCCAGCGCCATGCGAATGGCGCCGGACGCCCCTTCCAGCGCCGGCTGGACGATGTCGCCGGCATCCGCCGTCATGCCGAAGCCGACGATCTCGCCCAGGATCTCGGCGCCGCGGGCGCGGGCGTGATCGAGCTCTTCCAGAACCAGGATCGCGGCGCCCTCGCCGAGCACCATGCCGTCGCGCGTCTTCGAGAACGGTCGGCAGGCTTCCTTCGACATGACCCGCAGCCCCTCCCAGGCCTTCATGCCGCCGAAGCAGAGCACCGACTCGGTGCCGCCCGTCAGCGCCGCGTCGCAGGTGCCGCCGCGGATCAGGTGGAAGGCCTGGCCGATGGCGTGGTTCGAGGAAGAGCATGCCGTCGAGACCGAGAAGGCGGGCCCCTGCAGCCCGTGCGCCATCGAGAGCTGGCTGACGGGCGCGTTCGACATCAGGCGCGGGATGATGAACGGATGCACCCGGTTCTTCATCTCGTGATAGACGACGTAGTAGTTCTCGTCCTGGGTCTGCAGCCCGCCCATGGCGGTGCCGAGGATCGTCGCGGCACGCCGCCCCAGCGGCGCACCGGGCCCGTTGCGGAAGTCGAGCCCGGACTGCTCGACGGCCTCCTTCGCCGCGATCAGCGCCATCTGGCTGATCCGGTCGAGCAGCGAGATCTCGCTTTTCGAAAAGTAGTTCTCGCCCTCGAACTGGGTCGCCTCGCCGGCGATCTTGACCATCAGCCGCTCGGGATCGAAGCGGCTGATCGGCCCGATCCCCAGCCGGCCTTCCTTCAGCCCCTCGCAGTGCGCCGCATAGCCTGTGCCGAGGGCCGAGACGATGCCGAGGCCGGTGATCGCGACGCGGCGCGTTTGCCTCACGCCCGCTCCTTCTCGGCGATGAGCTGCTTCACGGCATCGACGATGGCGCCGACGTTCGAGAGGTCGAACTGCGAATTGGCCGGGTCGTTGGCGTTGTAGGGCACCGAGACGTCGAACGCCTCCTCTATGCCGAAGACGACCTCGACAAGGGCCAGCGAGTCGAGCCCCAGCTCGTCGGGCGTGGTGCCGGGCGTGATGTCGGCAGGGTCGACCATCGCCTGCTCGGCGATGATCTGGACCACCCTCTCGCCGACCGGATCCGTCATCGTTGCCTCCATCGGGGCCTCCATGGGGCCGTGCCGCGTTCTCTGTAACATAACGGGTGCGGCCTCAAAGTCCCAGCTTGCGGCGAATATCGGCGAGCTGGTCGGCCAGGCGCGGCAGCCGGCGCATGGCCGAGAGCTGGCGCAGCGCGTCGCCCCGCGGAACGGCAGGAACGCCCATGTAGACCGAGCGTTCCGGAATGTTGCCGGCCACGAGCGAGCCGGCCGCGACGATGACGTCCGAGCCGATCTTGGCATGGTCCGGAACGCCGACCTTGCCGCCCAGGATCACGCGGTCGCCCAGCACCGTCGAGCCGGCGATGCCCGACTGGCCGCAGAGCAGCGCGTGGCGGCCGACCTGCACGTTGTGGCCGATCTGCACCTGGTTGTCGATCTTGGTGCCCGATCCGATCTGCGTCGGGGCGACGGTGCCGCGGTCGATCGTCGTCCCGGCGCCGATCTCGACATCGTCGCCGATCTCGACGGCGCCGAGCGAATGGATGCGCAGCCAGGCCGCGTCGTCCGCCGGCTCGTCGATGCTGCCGCCGGCCAGGACGCTGGCCAGGGCGCCCTTGCGCGGTGGCTCGAAAGAGAAGCCGTCGGCGCCGACCACCGCGTTCGGCTGCGCGACGAAGCGGTCGCCGACGACGCAGCGCGCGCCGATGCGGACGCCGGCATGCAGCAGCGCCTGCTCGCCGAGGACGGCGTCGCTGCCGATCGCGACATGCGAGGCGATGACCGCGCCCGGACCGATCCGGGCGCGGGCGCCGACCCGGACGAAGGGGCCGATGCGCGCGCCATGCCCGATCTCGGCGCCCGCCTCGATCACCGCGCTGGGGTGGATGCCGGGCTCGACATCCGGCGGATGGCTGAAATGCGCGGTGATGCCGGCGAGCGCGATGCGCGCCTGCGGCGCGACCAGGGCGGCCGCCAGGCCCAGATCCTGCCAGTCGGCGCCCTCCCAGACGACCGCGGCGCGCGCCGGCGAGCTGCGCAGCGCCGCGGCGTAGTCGGGGCTCATCGCGAGCGCCAGATCGTCCTCTCGCGCGACGCCGGGCTCGGCCGGCGCGCGCACCGCCAGCGATCCGTCGCCGAGCAAGGTCAGGCCGGTCGCGCGTGCGATCGCGTCGACGGTGTAGGTCATGGGAAGGCGCCCGCGCAGGTTCGGCCGGGCCCTTCTAGCCAAGGCGCGGCCGGCAAGGCAAGCGTCAGAGGCAGGCGGCGGACAGCACGCGCCCGCCTAGGATGCCGACGCCCCCAGAATGCGGACGCCCCGCGCCTCCAGCGCGCCGGCGATCTCGCGGTCGCGATCGTAGATGTCGCCGCGGAACTGCTCGGTCCCGGCCTCGTCGATCCAGGCCGAGCGATAGGTCAGGTAGACGGGCAGCGGGCGCTCGAGGTTGATCCGCCGCTCGCGCCCCTGGGCCAGCACATCGTCGAAATAGCCGCCCGGATCGCCGACCTGCCCGGCCAGCAGGTACTCGGCGAACTCGTGCGGCCGCTCGACCCGCACGCAGCCATGGCTGAAGGCGCGGACGTCGCGCGCGAACAGGCGCTTGGACGGCGTGTCGTGCAGATAGATCGAGAACCGGTTGGGGAACATGAACTTGACGCTGCCGAGCGCGTTGGCGTCGCCCGGCCGCTGGGTAATGCGGCCCGGGAAGGCGTCGGGCGCGATGCCGGACCAGTCGATCTCCTCGGCGCTGGCGCCGGCGCCGACCAGCCTCATGCCCTGCCGCGCCAGGTAGGCGGGGTCCTCCTTCAGCTTGGGCAGTATCTCGTTGCGCGCGATCGACATCGGCACGTGCCAGCTGGGATTGACGATCATGTGCGTCATGAGCTCGGAGAACTCGGGGGTCTGGTGCTTGCCGGTCTCGCCGATGATGACGCGCGAGGCGAAGACCGGCCGGCCGCGCTCGATGACCTGCATCTCGAAGCCGGCCTGGTTGACCAGGACGTACCGCTCGCCGAGGTCCCGGTTCAGCCAGCGCAGCCGCTCGAGGTTGACGGCGATCTGCTCGGCGCGGGCGGCGGGCGAGACGTTCAGCTGCGCCAGAGTTGCCGGGCCGACCAGCCCGTCCTGGTTCAGCCCGTGGCGCGCCTGGAAGCGCCTGAGCGCCTCTTCCATCGGTTGGTCGAACCGGGCCGGATCGAAGGTGGTGAACAGCACGTCCGTCTTGACCTCGGCGGTCGCGACCCGGGCGCCGTCGCGCCCGGCGGCCGGCTGGTCGTAGAGGTTGGGGTCGAGGTCGCCCATGGCGGTCAGCCGCGCGCGCACCGCGGCGACGCGCGGCCCGCGATCGCCGAGCCGCAGCGTCGGCCCGGCACCGACCGGAGGCCCCCAGATCTCGGCGCCGGCGACCGACCGGAAGGCTCGATAGCGTTCGACCAGCCGACGGTAGAGCGGATCGGGCGGCGCGAGGCCGTCCAGATAGGCCGCCATGTTCGCCGCCGTGGCGGCCCCGGCGACCAGCACCGCCGGGTCCGGTCGCTGCGGAAAGACGTGCAGGTTGCCGTCGACCCTGGCAGGCTCGAGGATCCCCGACGAGACGTCCCGGGCATAGTCGAGGAAGACCGCGGTCAGCTCCGCTTCCAGCGCGGCCGGATCGCCCGCCGCGCCGGAGAGGCGGGCCGCCAGTGCCTGCCCGCGGTATTTCGACAGCGGCAGGGCGTGCTCGTCGGCCCGGCGCAGAAAGTCGAGCAGGATCAGCGCCGCGTCACCGGGCCTGCCGTCGGCGTCCAGCCAGACCGCCTGGAAGTCCCGCGCGGCATAGGCGATGAGGGCGTCTTCCTGCCGCTGGTCCAGCGCGCGCACGAGCGCATCGCGCAGCGCCGCTGCCTTGCCACGGAGCCGGACCTGGCGGACGGGCGCGTGGACGGCCGGTCGAAGCTGGGACGATGCCTCGGGTGCAGGCTCGAATTCGTCTTGCGCCGAGGCCGTGCCGCCCGTGGCCGCCAGTCCGAGCAGCACCGCCGCCGTGCCGCCTGCAATGAATTTTAGCGTGATCATTCCGTCACCACTGTTGCTCGAGAGCCTCGGCCCAAACCGTGTTCTGCGCAGACTAGCACGATCCTGCGGCCCCGCTCGTGCGAGGCGAGCGTCTCCATGATTTCGCGCCTGCATGGAGTTCGTGCCACAGGGGCCGTTAACGCCGTGTAAGGGTAATCCGTCAAGCCGCGCGCGCCCCGTTTACACTTCCGTTGCAACCTTGCAACTTGGCATAAAAAAGCCACTGTGGCACAAAACCCGTCGGAGAGATCCGAGGCAAGTGACAAAAGTCACGTCAAAAAACTTTGAGGGCAGTACATGAGCAGAATCGAAAGGACCACGCCGGTGGTGTCTCGTCGTTCATTCGTGGGCGGCGTCGCGGCCGGGCTCGTCGCAGCATCGCCGGCCTTTGCGGCGGCGCCGGCCATCGTCAAGAACGCCGGCAACTTCCGGGCGCTGAACCTGGTGAACGGCCACACGGCGGAAAGGCTGAACTGCGTCTACTGGATCGAGGGCGCGTATGTCCCGGAGGCGCTGGAGGCGTTCAACTACATCCTGCGTGACTGGCGCGAGGACAGCATCAAGCCGATCGATCCGCACACGCTCGACATCATGGCGGCTACGCACTGCATGCTGGATTGCAGCGAGCCATTCCAGGTCGTCTCGGGCTATCGGACCGCCAAGACCAACGCCATGCTGCGCAGCAACAGCCGGGGCGTCGCCAAGAACTCGTACCACATCAAGGCGATGGCGGTGGACCTGTCACTGGGGACGCGCAGCGTGGGCCAGGTGGCCTCGGCGGCGCGGTCGCTGAACGCAGGCGGTGTCGGCCGCTACAGCCGGTCGGCTTTCACGCATGTCGACAGCGGGCCGGTGCGGCAGTGGGGCCGCTGAAGCCGGGCTGAAGGCGCGACGGCGCGGGCGGCCGCGCCCCGCCCCGCCGGTCGATGATCGGTCGGTTGGTCAGGGACGGATGGTTCCGTCGCCCTCGACCAGGTACTTGAAAGTCGTCAGCTGCTCGGCCCCGACCGGGCCGCGTGCGTGCATCTTGCCGGTCGAGATGCCGATCTCGGCGCCCATGCCGAACTCGGCCCCGTCGGCGAACTGCGTCGACGCGTTGCGCATCAGAATGGCGCTGTCCAGCCGGGCAAAGAAGCGCTCGGCGACCCCATCGTCCTCGGCGATGACGCTCTCGGTGTGGCTCGATCCATAGCGGCGGATGTGGGCGATCGCCTCGTCGACGCCGTCGACCAGGCGGGCGGCGATGTCCATGTCGAGGTATTCGCGGCCCCAGTCCTCGGCCGTCGCCGGCGTGACGCGGCCGTCGAGCGACTGCACCGCCTGGTCGCCATGCACGCGCACGCCCGCATCGAGCAGGTCGCCGACGATGGCCCGGCCGAGCGTCGCGGCGACCGGACGGTCGATCAGCAGGCACTCGGCGGCACCGCAGATGCCGGTGCGCCGGGTCTTGGCGTTCAGCACCACCGCCCGTGCCTCGGCCGGGTCGGCCGAGGCGTCCACATAGACGTGGCAGATGCCCTCGAGATGGGCGAAGACCGGCACCCGCGCCTCGGCCTGGACCAGCGCCACCAGCGCCTTGCCGCCGCGCGGCACGATCACGTCGATGCAATCGGCCATCCGCAGCATCTCGGCGACGGCGGCGCGGTCGCGCGTCGGCACGAGCTGGACGGCATCGCGGGGCAGGGCGGCGGCGGCCAGCCCCTCGACCAGGCAGGCGTGGATGGCGCGCGACGAGTGGAAGGATTCCGACCCGCCGCGCAGGATGGCCGCGTTGCCGGCCTTGAGGCAGAGCCCGCCGGCATCGGCGGTGACGTTCGGCCTGCTCTCGTAGATCACGCCGACGACGCCGAGCGGCGTTCGGACGCGGCGGATGCGCAGGCCCGACGGCACGGCCCATGCGGCGATCACCGCGCCAACGGGGTCAGGCTGCGCGGCGATGGCGCGCAGCCCCGTGGCGATGGCGGCGATCCGCCCCTCGGTCAGCAGCAGCCGGTCGAGCATCGCCGGCGAAAGGTCGTTTTCGCGGGCGGCGTCCACGTCGCGGGCATTCGCCTCGGCGATGTCGCCCCGCCGGTCCATGACCGCCTCGGCGGCGGCCTCCAGCGCCGCGTCCTTGGCGGCTGACGGCGCGTGCGCCAGCTCGGCGGCGGCGGCGCGGGCGCGCCCGCCGATGTCGTGCAGCAGGGCCGGGATATCGGCGTCCGGCGCATCCATCTCAGCTCCCCCAGATGACCATGTCGTCGCGGTGCGCCATGGCGGCGCGCCCCGGATAGCCGAGGATTCCGGCGATCCGGTCCGAGCGCGCGCCGGCGATGGCGCGGGCCTCCTCGGCATTGTAGGCGGCGAGCGCGGCGCCGAGCGCGCGTCCGTCGGTCTCGACGATCGCCACCGGATCGCCGCGCTGGAACGCCCCCTCGACCGCGCGCACGCCGGCCGGCAGCAGCGACTTGCCCCGCCGCAGCGCCGCCGCGGCACCGGCGTCGACAATCAGCTGGCCCATGGGCTTCATGCCCGCGATCCACTGTTTTCGCGCGGCGGAGGGGCCGGTGACCGGCAGGAACCAGGTTGCGGGCGCGCCATGCTCCAGCGCCCAAAGCGGCCGCAGCACGTCGCCCCGCGCGATCGCCATGGCGCAGCCGCCCTGCATCGCGGTCTTGGCCGCCATCAGCTTTGTCCGCATGCCGCCGCGCGCCAGGCCCGAGCCGGCGCCGCTGGCCATGGCCTCGACCTCGGGCGTGATCGCGGCCACCTCGTCGAGCCGCCGGGCGGTCGGGTCGGCGCGCGGGTCGGCGGTATAGAGCCCGTCGACATCCGACAGCAGCACCAGGACGTCGGCGCCGGCCATCAGGGCGACGCGCGCCGCCAGCCGGTCGTTGTCGCCATAGCGGATCTCGTCGGTCGCGACCGTGTCGTTCTCGTTGATCACCGGCAGCGCGCCCAGCGAGATCAGCGACGCCAGCGTCGCCCGGCCGTTCAGATAGCGGCGCCGCTTCTGCGTGTCCTCCAGCGTCAGCAGCACCTGCGCCGCCACGATGCCGTGCTCGGCCAGCGCCGCCTCCCAGCCGCGCACCAGGCGCGTCTGGCCGACGGCCGCCGCGGCCTGGGCGGCCTCGAGCGACAGGCTGCCGCTCAGGCCCAGCACCTGACTGCCGAGCGCGATGGCGCCGGACGAGACGACCAGCGCCTCCTGCCCGCGGGCGCGCAGCCGGGCGAGGTCCTGGGCCAGGGCCGCGACCCACTCGGCCCGGAAGCGGCCGGTCGCCGGCTCGACCAGCAGCGCCGAGCCGACCTTGACGACGACGCGCCGGGCAGCGGTCAGCCGGGCGCCGGTCTTGGACGCGACTACGGTCTGCATGCGACTGCGATTACCATTCGACTACGGGGTCCATTCGGCGGACCTCTCGGCCGACGCCTGGCCACCCGGGTCGCGCGTGGCCCGGATGCGATCGCGCAGCATGCGCAGCACCTCCGGCACGCCCAGTCCGGTGACGGCCGAGATGCAGTGGCGGACGGGCACTCCCTCTTCGCGCAACAACGCCTGCAGGTCGCGCGCCGCCGGCTCGGCCAGCGCATCGCACTTGCTGAGCACGACGATGCGCGGCTTGCCGGCAAGCCCGTGGCCATAGGCGGCGAGTTCGCCCTCGACGGTGCGCCAATCGCCGAGAACGTCGTCCGAGGTGGCGTCGATCAGGTGCAGCAGCACGGCGCAGCGCTCGACATGGCCGAGAAAGCGGTCGCCGACGCCGCGCCCCTCATGCGCGCCCTCGATCAGTCCCGGGATATCGGCCAGCACGAATTCGGCCCCGTCGATGCCGACGACGCCGAGGTTCGGGTGCAGCGTCGTGAAGGGATAGTCGGCGATCTTCGGCCGGGCGTTCGAGGTCGCGGCCAGCAACGTCGACTTGCCGGCATTGGGCAGCCCGACCAGCCCCGCATCGGCGATCAGCTTCAGCCGCAGCCAAATGGTGCGCTCGACCCCCGGCTGGCCCGGATTGGCGCGGCGCGGCGCCTGGTTGGTCGAGCTCTTGAAGTGCAGGTTGCCCCAGCCGCCATTGCCGCCCCGCGCCAGCAGCACCCGGTCGCCTGCCTTGGCCAGGTCGGCGATCAGCGTCTCCTGGTCCTCGTCGAGGATCTCGGTGCCGGCGGGCACGCGCAGGACGACATCGTCGCCGCCCTTGCCGGAGCGCTGCTGGCCCATTCCGTGCTCGCCGTTCCGGGCGCGGAAATGCTGCTGGTAGCGAAAATCGATCAGCGTGTTCAGCCCCTCGACGGCCTCTGCCCAGACATCGCCGCCACGCCCGCCATCGCCGCCGTCGGGGCCGCCGAACTCGATGAACTTCTCGCGCCGGAAGCTGAGGCTGCCGGGACCGCCGCTGCCGGAGCGGATGTAGACCTTGGCGAGGTCGAGGAACTTCACGCCCGGGCCTCCCACGCGGCGCGGGACAGGGCGGTGTCGATGTGCGGCAGGTCCGTGACGCGCGCCCGGCAGGCGATCATGCGGCGACCGGGCACCACGACTCCGAGTTTCCGTTGCACGCGCATCGAACCCTCATTGCCTTCGAAGAAACCCGAGCGCAGCCCGTCGAGGTCGAGCGTGGCGAAGGCCGAGCCGACCGCTGCGCGCACCGCCTCGCTGGCACAGCCCTGGCCCCCAACAGCCCTGGCCCCAACAGCCCTGCCCCAACAGCCCTCCCCAGAAGGACCGGCCGATCCAGTAGCCCAGAAAGTCGCGCCTCCGCTCGCCCTCGATGCCGACGAGGCCGATCAGCCCCGGCGCAGCGAGGCGCTCGATGGCCCAGACACAGGCACCCTCTTCAAGGCAGGCCGTGATGAAACGCTCGGCCTCGCCCTCTGGGCAGGGATGCGGCACGCTCGAGAGCCCGCGCGCGACTGCCTCGTCGCCGGCCAGTTCGCGGATGCGCGGCGCGTCGCCGGTCTCCAGCGGCCTAAGCCGCAGCCTCCCGGTCCTGATCTCGACGCCCATCGCAAGCCTCCAAGGCAGACGGGGGACCGGCGCGCCCGCCGATCCCCCGTGATCCGGCCCCCGTGATCCGGCCGCGGTTGCGCGCGTGAGCTTACTCGGCCGCCTCCGGCGACGGGGCGACCGAGATGAACGTCCGGCCCTTCAGCCCCTTGCGGAAGACGACGTGGCCGTCCGTCTTGGCGAAGATCGTGTGATCGCGGCCCAAGCCGACCCCGTCGCCCGGCCACCACTTGGTGCCGCGCTGGCGGCAGATGATGTTGCCAGGGATGACGGCCTCGCCGCCGAATTTCTTGATGCCGAGCCGCCGCCCGGCGCTGTCGCGGCCGTTGCGCGACGAGCCGCCTGCCTTCTTGTGCGCCATTTGCTGCGCCCTCCTATGCCTGCTCGCCGGCCGCGGGCTCGCCCGCTGCCCCGGTCCCCGTCCCCGTCCGGCGCCGCCATCGGCCGGCGCTCGCCCGGCCGCTGCCTTGACGCCCGTCGCCTCGCCTCCCGAGGCGAGAATGTCGGTGATCCGGACCGTCGTCAGGAACTGCCTGTGCCCCTTCAGCCGGCGCGAGCCATGCTTGCGGCGCCGGCGCTTGAGGTTCAGCACCTTCGGCCCGCGCTTCTGCTCGACCACCTCGGCCTGGACGGCCGCACCGCCGATCGCCGGGTCTCCGATGGACGGTCCACGGCAAAGTCGCCGCCCCCGAGCATCAGGACCTCGTTGAACTGTACGGTCTCGCCGACATCGGCCGCGAGCTTCTCGACGGTGAGAACGTCGTCGCGCGCGACCCTGTACTGCTTGCCGCCCGTCTTCATGACAGCGAACATCGTGCCTTCCTCTTGTCCGCGCCCTGCGGCGATCCCCGGCATCGGAGATGCTTGCGGCCAACGGCCTGCCCCGGACAGCGCGCCTGACGGCGTGATTCCATATCGCCGCGACCCGACCGGATCGCCGCGAGAGGCGGTGTATCGCGGCGCCGGCCGGCCATGTCAACCCCGCCGCAGCCCACGAGAAGCCTCCGAGGCAGCCCCGCCGCAGCGCCTGTCGCGTCCACACGCGTCGCCGCGTCGCGCCGGGACCGTGCTGCCGAGCGTGGTTGCCGCCACGGTGCGCGGTGCGCGGTGCGCACGGCCCGCGCTCGCTGATTTGCTTTCTGCCTTGCAGAGCCCGCATCGA
>CAVUWP010000008.1:0-43378 GCA_963745085.1 uncultured Alphaproteobacteria bacterium
TCGACCACTCGCCGCTCGACATCGTCGCCTGGCACGGCAACTACGCCACCTACAGGTACGACCTGCGTACCTACTCGCCCGTCGGCGCGGTCCTGTTCGACCACCCGGACCCGTCGATCTTCACGGTGCTGACCGCGCCTTCCGGGCATGAGGGCACGGCGAACATCGACTTCGTGCTGTTCCGCGAGCGCTGGATGGTGGCCGAGCACAGCTTCCGCCCGCCCTGGTACCACAAGAACATCATGTCCGAGCTGATGGGCAATATCCACGGCATCTACGACGCCAAGCCGCAGGGCTTCGCGCCGGGTGGCATGAGCCTGCACAACATGATGCTGCCGCACGGCCCCGACCGGACCGCATACGAAGGCGCCGCGAATGCCGACCTGAAACCGGCCAAGCTCGACGACACCATGCAGTTCATGTTCGAAACGCGCTTTCCGCAGCAGTTGACCGAGTTCGCCGCCAAGCAGGCGCCGCTGCAGAACGACTATGTCGACTGCTGGGACAGCATCGACAAGAAGTTCGACGGCACGCCTGGCACCAAGTGAGCAGGCCGCGCCGTCCGGCGAGGCCCGCGCTCGGCGGGAGCCGGCGGGACACTCGGGTGACGAGAATTCCCGGTCAGAAGATGTTCTCGACGCCCGGAGACCAGCGCCATGCGCCCGGCGCCGTTCCGCTGGCCGCCGCTGCCGGTCGGCTCAGGCATTCCCGCTCAGCATGGCCGGGCGTCGCTCGGCCGACCCATCGGGATAGAGGTGGCAGGCGACCGACCGCCTGGCGTCGATTTGCGTCCAGCCGGGATAGACGCTCCGGCAGATGTCCATCGCGTGCGGACAGCGCGGATGGAAATGGCAGCCGCTCGGCGGCTTGACGGCTGACGGGACCTCGCCTTCGATGCGCTCGAACGCCTTGCGCGTGGTCGGGTCCGGCACGGGCGAGGCGTCGCGCAGGATCACCGTGTAGGGGTGCAGCGGCTCGTCGAAGATCTGCGGGATCGGCCCCTTCTCGACGATCCGCCCGAGATACATCACCGCCATCGTCTGGCAGAACCAGCGCACCACGCCGAGGTCGTGCGAGATGAAGATGAAGCCCAGATTGTGGCTCTCCTGCAGCCTGCGCAGCAGCATCAGGATCTGCGACTGGATCGAGACGTCGAGCGCCGAGACCGCCTCGTCGGCGACGATCAGCTCGGGCTCGAGCGTCAGGGCGCGGGCGATGCCGATGCGCTGGCGCTGGCCGCCCGAGAACTCGTGCGGGAAACGGATGCCGGCATCGCGCGGCAGGCCGACCTCCTCGAGCAGGTCGCGCACCCGCTCCCCCGCGTCCTTGCGGCCCGCGAGCCCGTGCACCAGCAGCGGCTCGGCCAGCGCGTTGCCGACCCGCATCCGGGGGTTCAGCGACGAATAGGGGTCCTGGAAGATGATCTGCATGCGCTTCCTCAGCTCGCGCATGCGGGATTTGCCGGCCGTCGCGATGTCCTCGCCGTCGAACAGGATCGACCCGGAATCGGGTTCGACCAGCCGCAGCACGCTGCGTCCGGCGGTGGACTTACCGCAGCCGGACTCGCCGACCAGCCCGAGCGCCTGCCCGCGCTCGACGTCGAAGGAGACCTCGTCGAGCGCCCGCACCGTCACCGTCTTGGGGTTCGGGAATCCGCGCCGGACATGGAAGAACTTTTTCAGGTCGCGGACGCTCAGGAGGGGGTCAGGCATTCGCTTTGTCCTCCAGAGCGGCAAGGTCGTGGTCGCCCCGCACCCAGCATCGCACAGCGTGCCGGCCGCTCGCCTGCAGGGTTTCGAGCGGCGGGTTCCTTTCGCGGCAGATGTCGCGCGCGAGGTCGCAGCGGGCGGCAAAGCGACAGCCGGCTGGCATGCGGTTGATTGGCGGCACGGCGCCGCGAATTGTGTGCAGTGTCGGGGTGTCGCGGTCGCTGCGCGGGATCGAGCGGAGCAGCGCCTCGGTATAGGGGTGGGTCGGCCGGGCGAAGAGGTCGTCGACGCCGGCGATCTCGACGATATCGCCGGCATACATCACCGCCACCCGGTCGGCGAGCGCGGCGACCACGCCCAGATTGTGGGTGATGAAGATGATCGACATCCCCGTTTCGGCCTTCAGCTCGTTCAAAAGCGCCAGGATCTGCGCCTGGATGGTCACGTCGAGCGCCGTGGTCGGCTCGTCGGCCAGGATCACCTTCGGCCGGCAGGCCAGCGCCATGGCGATCATCGACCCGCTGGCGCATGCCGCCGGAGAACTGGTGCGGGTACTCCCTGAAGCGGCTGGCGGCCGACGGGATCTTGACCAGCTCGAACAGCTCGAGTGCGCGGGCGTTGGCCTCGGCCCGGCTCGCGCCCTGGTGATAGCGCAGCGCCTCGGCGACCTGGAAGCCGACCTGCAGCACCGGGTTCAGCGAGGTCATAGGCTCCTGGAAGATCATCGAGATCCCGTTGCCGCGGACATCGCGCAACTCCTCCTGCGAGAGCCGCGAGAGATCCTTGCCGTCGAAGCCGATGAGGTCGGCCTCGACCCGGCCGTTGTTCTTCGGCACGAGGCCGAGGATCGAGAGCGCCGTCATGCTCTTGCCGCAGCCGGATTCGCCGACCAGCGCCAGCGTCTCGTTCGACCTGAGCGCGAAGCTGATGCCGCGCACCGCCGGATACCACGCGCCCTCGACCCGGAAGCTGGTCGTCAGATTGCGGACGTCGAGGACGATGTCGTCAGAGGTCCCCTCCGAGGCGGGAGTGGCCGGCATCAGCCGTCGCTCCGCGTCTTGGGGTCGATGGCGTCGCGCAGCCCGTCGCCCAGCAGGTTGAGCGAGAACACCACCAGCAGGATGGCGATGCTGGGGAAGATCGACAGCCACATGTTGTCGAGGATGTTCTCGAAGCCCTCGCGGATCATGCCGCCCCAGCTCGCCGTCGGCGGCTTGACGCCGAGCCCGATGAAGCTGAGCGATGCCTCGACCCGGATCGGCGGTGGCGAGCCAGAGCGAGCCCATCACCAGCACCTCGGACAGCACGTTCGGCAGCACGTGCAGCACCATGATGCGCAGGTCGTTGTACCCGAGCGCGCGGCACGCCTCGATGTAGTCGCGCTCCTTGACGACGATGGTTGGCGCCCGGGCGATGCGCGCGAATGGCGGGATCGCGGTCAGCGAGATCGCGATGATCAGGTTCTCGATGCTGGGGCCCAGCATGGCGACGACGATCAGGCCGAGGATCAGCGCCGGGAACGCCAGCAGCACGTCCATGACCTGCATGATGACGAGGTCCACCACGCCGCCGTAATAGCCGGCGACGATGCCGATCGCCGAGCCGATGATCATCGCAGAGCCGATCGCGGCGACGGCGATCACCAGCGAGATCCGCGCGCCGTACAGCAGCCGCGAGAGGATGTCGCGCCCATAGGCGTCGGTGCCGAGCCAGTAGTCGGTGCTGGGTCCCTCCAGCCGGTCGAGGATGTTCTGCTCCAGCGGGTCGTGCGGCGCCAGCAGCGGCGCGGCGATCGCCACCAGCACGATGACGACGAAGATCGACAGGCCGACCCAGGACAGCTTGTTGGTCCGGAACGCCTTCAGCAGCTGATCGACGAACGGGTTGCGCGGCGGCGCCTTCGGCAGGGCCTGTGCCTGGTCGCTCATTGGTATTTCACCCTCGGGTCGATGAAGCCGTAGGTCAGGTCGGTCAGCAGGTTCACCACGACGATGACGAAGGTGTAGATCACCATCAGCCCCTGCAGCAGCGTGTAGTCGCGCTGCCCCAGCGCGCCGACGATGAGCTTGCCGAGGCCCGGGCGGTTGAAGACGATCTCGGTCAGCACCGAATTGCCGATCAGGATGCCGAGGTAGAGCCCGACCACCGTGACCACCGGGATCAGGGCGTTGCGCATCCCGTGCCGCCAGACCACGACGCGCTGGGGGATGCCCTTGGCATGGGCGGTCCGGATGTAGTCCTCGCCCAGCGTGCCGAGCATCGACGAGCGCGTCACCCGGGTGATGTAGGCCGCCATGATCAGGCCGAGGTTGATCGCCGGCAAGGCGAGATTGCGCGCCCATTCGCCAAGGCTGTCACGCCCGCCGGCGCTGATGACGGGGAACCAGCGGAGCTGGATGGAGAAGACGATCAGCAGCAGGATCGCCGAGACGAAGGCGGGGAAGGACAGGCCGAGCAGGGATCCGACCCGCGTCACATAGTCGATCATCTCATTGCGGTGCAACGCCGACCAGGCGCCGAGCGGAATGCCGATGACGGCGCCGATGATCAGCGACACCACCGTCAGCTCGATCGTGTAGGGCAGCACGCGGGCGATCTCGGACAGCACCGGTTTGCCGGTGACCATCGAACTCGCCCCAGTCGCCGCTGAGCGCGCCGGTCATGAAGTCGAGGTACTGCTCGGCCAGCGGCCGGTCGAGGCCGAGCCGCTCGCGCATGATCTGCAGCGCCTCGGCGCTCGCCTGGTCGCCGAGGATGGTCTGCGCCGGGTCGCCGGGCACGATGCGCACCAGGACGAACACCATGGTCATCACCGCCAGCAGCGTCGGGATCGCGAACAGCAGGCGGCGGACGACGAACTGCAGCATCGGGCGACCTCCCTGGCCGGCCGGCGCGGATGGCCCGTCGCCGGCGGTACGGCCCGCAGCGCTCCGTCGCGCGGCGGGCCGCAGGTCTTATTCGGTGAAGTGCGTGTTCTCGGTGACCGGCGGGCCGAGGCTCAGCGAGCCGACCAGGTCATAGCCGAGGTCCAGGTTCTTCTTGGTCGCCCAGATCTGCAGGTTCTCGTAGATCGGGATGGAGCAGATCTCCTCCATGATCTTCTGCTGCGCCGTCTTCCACAGCTCCTTCTGCTTTTCCGGGTCCTGCTCGACGCGGGCCTGCTCGATCTCGTCGTCGGCGACGGCGCAGTGCGAGAAGTTGGTGATTCCGGTCGGCGTGCCGACGATGCTGGCCGAGTCGTAGAATTGGGTCAGATAGGTGTCGGCCACCGGGAAGCGGGCGGCCGAGTAGTGCACGACCTGGCTCAGATCCTTGCGGATCTGCGCATGGAAGGTGGCGTGCTCGACGACCTCGACGTCGAGGTTGATGCCGGCCTGGGCCATCTGCGCCTGGAACACCTCCATGGTGCCCAGCATGCCGGGCAGCGCGGTGTGGATCACCTTGAGCGTGATGCCGTCAGGGTGGCCGGCCTCGGCCAGCAGCGCCTTGGCGCCCTCGACGTCGTGCTCGGGCATCAGATCGGTCATGTCGGCAAAGCCGAGATAGCCCTGCGGCACGACCAACTCGGCTATGCGGGTCACGTCGCGGCCCTTGAAGTCCATGAACTGCTCGCGGTCGGTGGCCATGGCCATCGCGCGGCGGACGCGAATGTCGTCCAGCGGCTTGGTCGCCATGTTGAGGTACATGACCGACATCTCCGCCGGCTCCATCACGTGGACCACGGCATCCTCCAGCTGCTCGGTCCGTTCGGCCCAGGTCTGGTCCTGCTTGCCATAGACCATGTCCAGCTCGCCCGACTGGAAGGCCAGGTCGCGAGCCGAGTCGGATGGAATATACTGGTAGTTGATGCCGTCGAGCTGTGGCTTGCCGCGGAAGTAGTCCGGGTTGGCCGCCAACGTCAGGTTCTGCTGTGGCGTATAGGTGTCGAACATGAAAGGACCGGTGCCGATCGGCTTCTTCTGGAAGTCCTCGCCCATCTCCTCGGCGGCCTTCTTGCAGACGATGTTGCCGCCGTGATAGTTGGTCACCAGGCCGAGCAGGCTGGGCACCGGCTTCTTCAGCGTGATCTTGACGGTGTGATCGTCGAGCGCCTCGACCGTGTCGAACACCTCGAAGTCGCTGGCGAAGCTCGAGCGGTTCGGGTCGGCGGCGCGCTCGAACGAGTAGACGACGTCCTCGGCGGTCAGCGGTCCGTAGTCGTGATGGCACTGCACGTCGTCGCGCAGGTGGAACGTCCACTCGAGCCCGTCATCGCTCGTCTCCCAGCTCTCTGCCAGGTCCGGCTCGATCAACTCCGGCGAGGCAGAGCCGGGTGCGAAGCGCACCAGCCCGTTGAACATCCAGCCGAACACCGCCTTGTCGATCGTTGTCGCGGAAAGATGCGGGTCGAGACGGCCGGCATCCGGCGCGGCGATTCCCACGTTCAGGACATTGGTGTCCGGTCCGGCATGCGCAAGGTTCGCGGTCCCGGCGCCAAGCACCAGCCCGCCGGCAAGCAGAATGCCTGCCGTCATCATTCTCGTCTTCATGAGCTCCCTCCCTCTTGAAGCTTTACCTTGCCGGCGATTCGCCCCCGCGCTCAATCAATTCTTCGGGCCGTCTCGCAGGCGCACCCCCGCCGAAGCGCCGGATGCCGAAGTCCCCGATCGCGACCGAGCTTACCCCCGAGAGCGCCAGTTCTGCCAGCACTTCGCCGACGGCCGGGCCAAGCTGAAAGCCGTGACCGCTGAAGCCGAAGGCGTGGATCAGGCCGGGCGTGGTTTCGCTCGGCCCGATGACGGGGATGCCGTCGGGCATGAAGCCCTCGATCCCGGACCAGGTTCGGATGACGTGCGCGTCCCGCGCCCACGGCAGCACCTCGACCAGCCGACCCATCGCGCGCGTTGTGCTCTGCTCGCCGGCGCGCGCCTGAATCCGGTCGAAGTCGTTCAGGCCGCGGCCGCCGCCGAAGATCAGGTTGCCGCGCCGGATCTGGCGCGCATAGACGTCGCCGCCGGCGACGCCGATGTTGACCTTCAGGCGATAGGCCAGCGGCTCGGTGACCTGCATGTTCGGCGATTGCGGGTCGAGCGGCGCCTGCTCGCCGAACCAGCCGGCCACGATGGCGCTCCAGGCGCCGGCGGCGTTCAGGACCTGCCGGGCCGTCACCCGCCTGCCGGTCGCGGTCTCGAGATGAAACCCCTCGGCGCCGCGCGTGGCGCCGGCGACCGCCTCGTTCTCGTGGATGCGCGCACCGGCGCGGCGGGCGGCAACGGCGAAGGAGGGCGCCACCAGCCGCGGGTTTGCCTGGCCGTCGCTTCGGCAGAGCGAGGCGCCGATGACGCCCGGTCCCAGCCAGGGATAGCGGTCGCGCAACACGTTGCCGCTGATCAGCTCGATCTCCAGCCCATGCTCGGCCGCGCCGGCGGCGAATGCCTCGAGGCTGGCCATCTGATCATGGGATCGCGCCAGCTTCAGATGGCCCGATGCCTCGAACTCGCAGTCATTGCCGACAAGGGCCGCCAGCTCGTCCCAGATCTGCCGCGAGCGGCGGCTGAGCGGCAGCTCGGAAAAGGCGCGGCCCTGTTCGCGCACGCCGCCATAGTTCACGCCGCTCGCCTGGCTGCCGACGGTGCGCCGCTCGAACAGCCCGACGGCGACGCCACGGCGGGCAAGCTGCAGCGCCGCGGCGCAACCGGCCGTGCCGCCGCCGATGATCGCGACGTCGAGGTCGAGGTGCGCGCTCATGCGGCCTCTCCGCCCGATGGCTCGGCAAGGGCCGCGATCGGCACCGGCTTGACCGGCGGCTGGCTGCGCAGGCGGCCGGCTTGCCGGATGCTGCAGCCAAGCGTATCGGCAACGATCTCGGCCGCGGCCGGGCCGCAGACCCGGCCCTGGCAGCGGCCCATGCCGACGCGGGAGAACGCCTTGGCGCGGTTCACTTCGTCGGCGCCGAGGCCCCGATGGCCGCGCGCAGGTCGCCGGCGCTGACCGCCTCGCAGCGGCAGATGACGCAGTCATCGGGAACCGTACGGCCGAGGTGGGCGGGAAAGGGAAAGGCGCGGTCGATGGCGCGGCGCAGGATCGCATGGCCCTCGATTGCTTGCCCCACGCGCTTCAGGGCGTCATCCTGGCTCCGGTCGCCGCCGTCGCGAAGGATGGCCCGGGCGGCGCGCTCGCCTGTCAGCTCGGCGACATCGGCCCCGGCGATGCGGGCGCCGTCACCGGCCACGTAAATCCCGTCGACCGAGCTGCGGCCGAGCGCATCCTGCCCGACGCGCCATTGGTGCGTGCCGGCGTCCCAGACGAAGCGGCAGCCGGCGAGGTCCGCGAGCTGCCATTCGCTCTTCAGCCCATAGCCGAAGGCGACGGCATCGCAGGCGATCTCGCGGCGGCGCCCGGCCGCATCGGCATAGGCGAACCCTTGCGCCTCGCCGTCGCCGAGGATGGCGAGCGGCGTGATGCCGTGCCGGTAGCGGATGCCGCGGGCTGCGAGCGCCGCGACGTAGCGGAGGCCGATCCGGCCGGTTCGCCCGCCCGCCACCAAGCCAGGCAGGGCGGCGAGCCTGGTCCGCCACGCCGCGGTGTCCAGAACCGCGGCCACCTCGACGCCGGCCCGGGCATACTGGCAGGCGACCAGCGGCAGCAGCGGGCTCGAGCCGAAGAACACGACCCGCCGCCCGATCGCACAGGCCTGGTGCTTCAGCGCAACCTGCGCGCCGCCGAGGGTGTAGACGCCAGGCAGCGTCCAGCCGGGCAAGGGGATCACCCGGTCCATTGCCCCGGTGGCGAGCAGCAGGCGGTCGAGGGGCACCGTCTCGCCGCGCCCGTCGCGCAGCACCTGGAGCCGCCGCCCCTCGATGCCCCAGACCAGCGATCCGGGGCGATGGTCGATCCGGGGGCCGAGCGCGTCGAACGCGGCATGCAGGCGCCGCGGCCTTGGCCGCCTCGAAGCCATAGAGGGTCGCGTAGCTCCGGGTGAAGCCGTCCGGCTGGCGACGATAGATCTGACCGCCGCTGGCCGGCGCCTCGTCCAGGACGACGGGCCGGGCGCCGTGCTCGGCCAGGACCCCGGCCGCGCGCATGCCGGCCGGTCCGGCGCCGACGATGACGATCGCGCTCAGCCATCGTCCGTCCTCCGCGCCAGTCAGCACCGCCATGCCGTCCGTCGCCGGGGTCGTGCAGGCGCGCAGCCTGCGGCCGTCGCCGAGCCGCACCCAGCAGTCCTGGCAGGCGCCCATGACGCAGAACCCGGCGCGCGGCCCGTCGCCGAATTCAGAGAGGCGCAGCCGCCCGGCAGCCGTCAGGATCGCCGTCATCAGCGTATCGCCGGCGAGGGCGGTGTGGGCCGCCCCGTCGACTGACGATGCGGATCGGCGGCCGGTCCGCATCGCCGACCCGATGAAAGCGCGGGGACGTCACGACGCTTCCTGCATGGCGGCTGGCCGGAAACGGCCGATGGAGAACGGCTCGATCGGCAGGCTGCTCTTGCCGGTCTCGATCAGCTCGGCGACGATCCGCCCGCCGACCGGGCCGAGCTGGAAGCCGTGCGCCGAGAAGCCGAAGGCGTGGATCACGCCCGGCGCGGTTCCGCTCGGCCCCAGCACCGGGATGGCGTCGGGCATCGAGCCCTCGATGCCGGCCCAGGTCCGCACGATCAGCGCATCGCGCATCACCGGGAACAGCTCGCCCGTCGTGGCAATCAGGCGATGCAGCTCGCCGAAGGCGACGTGCGCGAGGTTCCGCTCGGGCTCGGCCCGGCCGCGCCAGCCGCCGCCGATGACCACCGTGCCGTTCGGCGACTGCTTGAACGAGATCAGCCGGTCGAAGCTGCCGACAACGGGCCGGACGAAGGACGCCATGCGGTTCGTCACCATCATCATCGGCGCGATGGCCTCCAGCGGCACGGGCTCGCCCAGCGCCGCCGCAATGGCGCCGCCCCAGGCGCCGGCGGCGTTCACCACCACCTTGCCCGTCACCGCGCCGCGGTCGGTCGGCACGCGCCACGCAGCGCCGTCCCGCTCCGGCGGCGCGGCGCGGCACGGGCTGCGGATCTCGGCCCCCGCCTCGATGGCGCGCCGGGCGAAGGCCCAGGTCGTCGTCGCCGGATCGGCAAAGCCGTCGTCGCGCGTGTAGAGCGCGCCGAGACAGTGCCGCGCGATCGCCGGGACGATCTCGAACAGGGTCTCCCGGTCGATCCATTCCTCGTGCCGATAACCCAGCCCCTCGACCAGCGCGCGCCTGGCCCGCAGCGTTTCCAGTCCCGCCTCGCTCTCGGCGACCCGGACCTGCCCGACCTGGCGATAGCCGCAGTCGTCGCCGACGAGGGCATCGATGTCCTGCCAGAGCGCCGCCGAGGCCATCGCCAGCGGGATTTCGGCCGGGTGCCGGTTCAGCCGGCGCACGCCGCCGGCGTTCACGCCGGAGGCGTGCCGCCCGACGTGATCCTTCTCGAGCACGATGACGGACAGACCGCGCAGCCGGCAATGCAGCGCGGTCGAGCAGCCATGGATGCCGCCGCCGATGACGACCACGTCGGCGACATCGGCGCTGGTCATGCCGCGCCGTCGTGCCCGACTGTAATGGACAGGGCGGCGAAGCTGCGCAGCGGCACCGGCTTGACGGGCGGGCGCAGCCGGAAATGGCCGACCTCGGCGACGGGGACGCCGCGCGCCTCGGCGATCAGGCGCGAGACGGTCGGGCCGCAGAGCCGCCCCTGGCACGGCCCCATGCCGCAGCGCAGAAACGCCTTCGCCTGGTTCGGACCCTGCGCGCCGGCGGCGACGGCCTGTCGCACCGCGCCCGCCGTCACCTCCTCGCACCGGCAGACGACGGTCCCGTCATCCAGCCGGGCGGCCGCCAGCCGGGGCGCATAGAGGGCGTCGAGGAACGGCCGTGCGCGGAGCGCGCGGCGCAGCGCCCGCAGCGGCGCGCCCGCCCGGCGGTCGCGCTCGGCGTCGCCGATCCGGTCGAGCGCCCGCGCGGCCTCGAGCGCGGCGACCCGGCCGGCCGGCCCGCAGGCGTCCGCTCCGGCGATGCCTGCGCCGTCGCCGACGATCTGCACGCCCTCGACCGTGCTGTTCGCCCATGCGTCCAGCACGGGCCGGAAGGCCTGCTGGCCGTCGTCCCAGCGGTGCTCGCAGCCCAGCGCGCGGGCGAGATTGGTGTCCGGGATCACCCCTTCATGCAGGCCGACAAGCCGGGCCGCGACCTCGCCGGTCGCGCCACTGCCGGTCCGATAGCTGACGCCGCTCGCGCTGCCCTCGCCGAGGATCCGCAGCTCGGCCACGTCGCGGACCACCCGGCAGCCGAGTCCGCGGAAGGCGCGGAGCAGCTTCACGCCGGCCGGAAAGGCGCCGCTCGTCGCGAGCCCCGGCAGATGCTGCGCGGCCGCCGCCCGGCCGCGCGGATCGTGGGTCAGAAGCACGGCGGCGATCTCTCCCCCCGCGGCCGCGTGCTGGACGGCGGTCAGGTAGACCAGCGGCCCGCTGCCGACGAGGACCGTCGACGCCCGCGGCGTCATCGCGGCGGACTTCAGCAGGATCTGCAGCGCGCCGACCGTCATGACGCCGGGCAGCGTCCAGCCCGGCACCGGCACCGGGCGCTCCAGCGCACCCCCGGCCAGGATCACGCGGCGGGCGCGCACCTGGTCCACCCCGTCGTCACGCAGATACCATAGCGCAAGCGGCTCGACATCGATCTCGACATGCCAGACGGCAGCTCCGGGCCGATAGTCAACGACGGATCTCCGCAGGGCAGCGGCCAGAGCGGCGCCCTTCGCACAGCTTGTGCCGAGCGCGCCGGCCGCAGGGCCTGCCGCCGCCGCCTCGGCGTTGCGGAAGACCTGCCCGCCGGGCGCCGGCTGCTCGTCGAGCAGAACGCAGTCGAGGCCGAGCGCCGTGGCCTCGAGGACGGCGGCGATGCCGGCGGGGCCGGCGCCCACAACGGCCAGGTCGAAGACGGCTGCGGCTGCCGCGCTCAACCCGTCCCTCCGGCGCCGCGGTCGCGCCGCACCTGCATGCCGTCGCGCACCGCGACCATGCACGCCTGCCGACCCGGGCGGCCATCCAGCTCGACCAGGCACTCGAAGCAGACGCCCATCATGCAATACAGGCCGCGCGGCGAGCCGGAGACGGGCGCGTGGCGCAGCACCTGCTCGCCGGCGCCCAGCAGCACGGCGGCAAGGTTGTCGCCCGCCCGTGCCTCGATCTCGCGACCCTCGAAGCGGATGACGGCGCGTGCCGCCCCGGCGTCAAGATGCCCGAGCGTCTTGAACATCGAACCTCTCGACGGTGAACGGGACGGCGTCGGCCGGCATATCGCCTGCGCCGTAGGAAAGGGCGAGGCGGACCAGACCTCCCCCGACCACCGCCGTTCTGATCTCGGTCGGACAAGCTGCCATCTTCGGCAAGCGTTAGCACGAGGTCTCGCCTACCCCAAAGCATTCCTCGGCGGCCGACGTCATGCGCCGGACTGTGCGCCCGGCTGTGCGCCCGGCTGTGCGCCAGACGCACAGTCGCTTTGATCGATGGCGCTGCGTTGCAATATTGGATTTGCTGCGCCGCACACATACAATGTCAGTGGCGGTACCCCGTATCGCTTGCCCATCCTGGGCGTTTCCTCCCTTGAACTTGGGGCCGCCGGCGGCGGCCCCACTTTTTTCCGCACGAGCAGTGCAGGACGCGGGCGCCAGTTCCGCCCCGGCACCGGGCGGGCTCCAGGAGGCAGCGACGGCGAGGCGCAGCAACGGCGGGCGAATGCCACGAGCCGCCTGGCGATGATCGGACATCCGGCCAGCGCGCCGCAGACCTCCCGAATCGGATGCACGAATACGGCTGGCATCGACCGCACGGCGGCCTAGACTGCGCGGGCCGAGGCGAGGAGCCGCCAATGTTCGCACCGCCGCCCGTGATCGACACCGAGGTCTTCAGCGCCCTGCCCGACCGCTGGCGCGACGCGGCCCGGCGATCGGAGTGGATCGAGGGCCAGCCGGCGGGCAGCGCCGGGACTCGCTGATCGAGGGGCCGTCCTTCGACCGCGACGGCAACCTCTACATCGTCGACATCCCCTTCGGCCGCGTCTTCCGCGTCTCGCCGCAGGGCGACTGGACGCTGGTCGCCGAATACGACGGCTGAGCCGAACGGCCTGAAGATCCACCGCGACGGGCGCATCTTCATCGCCGACTACAAGAACGGCATCATGCTGCTGGACCCGGACAGCGGCGCGGTGACGCCCGGTGCTGCGAGCGCGTCGACCTGGAGCGTCTGAAGGCGGTCAACGACCTGGTCTTCGCCGTCGAACGGCGACCTCTACTTCACCGACCAGGGGCTGACCGGACTGCACGACCCGACCGGCCGGGTCTTCTGCCTGCGGCGCGCGACGGACGCGTCGACTGCCTGCTGCGCAACGTGCCGAGCCCGAACGGCATCGTGCTGAACCCCGCCGAGACGCAGCTCTACGTCGCCGTGACGCGCGATGCAACGCGGTCTGGCGCGTGCCGCTGATGCCGCACGGGCGCGTCGCCAAGGTGCAGAACTTCATCCAGCTCTCGGGCGGCGGCGGCCCCGACGGGCTGGCGGTCGACGCCGAGGGCGGGATCGTCGTCTGCCACATCGGCCTCGGCGCCGTCTGGGTCTTCACGGCGCAGCGGCGAGCCGGCGTTGCGCATCAACTCGTGCCGCGGCCACGCACACCACCAACGTCGCCTTCGGCGGGCCCGACAATCGCGATCTCTACATCACCGAGTCCGAGACCGGCACCATCCTGAAGGCGCGCCTGTCGACTGCCCGGACGCGCCATGTTCTCCCACATGTGATGATCGACGGGCCGGCCGGGCCGCCGTTTGACAGCCTCGCGGACGGCTCCTAGCGTGCTGCGCAGAAAGCCCGGCGCGGACCGGGCACATCAAGGGAGCACAATCGTGATCGACCGTCGCAGATCTTGGCAGGCGTTGCTGGCGCTCTGCCTGTCGGCCGGCTTCGCCACCGGCGGCGCCCTGGCTGCCGAGGACGGGCCCGTGCGCATCGGCGCGCTGCTGCCGCTGACCGGCAACGCCGCCTCGGCCGGCGGCTCGGCCAAGGCTGCGCTCGAACTCGCGGTCGACCTCGTCAACAACGAGCATCCCGATCTCTCGGCGATGCCGCTGGCCGGGACCGCGGGCCTGCCCGACCTCGGTGGGCGCAAGATCGAGCTGGTGCTCGCCGACCAGCAGGGCAGCCCGTCGGCCGGCCAGAACCAGGCACTGCGCCTGATCACGCAGGAGAACGTCGACGCGCTCTACGGCGCCTATCAGTCCGGCGTCACCCAGACGACCAGCGCCGTCGCCGAGCGCTATGGCAAGCCGTTCCTGACCGGCGCCTCGGTCGCGCCGGGCTTGACCGAGCGGGGCTTCAAATGGTTCTTCCGCACGACGCCGATCGGCCCCGACATCGCGCGGATCTACATGGACTTCATCGAGGACCAGAAATCCAAGGGCGTGCAGGTCGACAAGATCGCCGATCGTCAACGAGAACTCGGAATACGGCACCTCGATCGCCGACACGATCATCGCCGAGGCGGAAAGCCGCGGTCTGCCGGTGGACCAGCAGCTCCCCTATGCCGCGAACAGCGCCGACGTCTCGTCGCAGGTGCTCCAGCTCAAGCAGGAGAACCCGGACGTCGTCATCTTCATCAGCTACACCTCGGACGCCATCCTCTACACGCGAACGATGCAGTCGCAGGGCTACAAGCCGACGATCCTGATCGGCGACGATTCCGGCTTTTCGGACCCGAGCTACATCCAGACGGTCGGCGACATCGCGCAGGGCGTCATCAACCGCAGCGCCTTCGACGCCAGCCAGGAGGGCAGCAACTCGGCCAAGGTCAACGCGCTCTTCAAGGAGCGACCGGCCGCGACATAGACGACACCACGGCGCGCATGATGCAGGGCTTTCTGGTGCTGGTCGATGCGATCAACCGGGCGGGTTCGACCGAGCCGGCGGCGATCCAGAAGGCGCTGCAGGCGACCGACCTTTCGCCCGAGCAGCTGATGATCGGCTACAACGGCGTGAAGTTCAACGAGAAGGGCCAGAACGAGAAGGCCGCGGCGCTGCTCGTCCAGCTCAAGGGCGACAAGTACATCTCGGTCTGGCCGGACGACCGCGCCGCCGGCGAGCTGACGCTGCCGTTCAAGGGCTGGGAGTAGTCCCGGCCCGATGATCGTCGCCCAGGTCATCGTCAACGGTCTGCTGATCGGGGCGGTCTACGCCCTGTTCTCCTCGGGTCTGACGCTGATCTGGGGCATGATGAACGTCGTGAACTTCGCGCATGGCGACTTCGTCATGCTGGCGATGTACCTGGCGTTCTTCGCCTTCACGCTGCTCCACCTCGGGCCGGCGATCTTCGTGCCGCTGGCGGCGGTGGCGCTGTTCCTGCTGGGCGTCTTCGTCTACATGGCGCTGATCCGGCACGTCATGCGCGGGCCGATGCTGGCGCAGATCCTCTCGACCTTCGGGCTGGCGCTGGTGCTGCGCTATGCGGCGCTCTGGGCGTTCTCGGCGAACTTCGTCTCGCTGCCGAACACGCTGGTCGGCGACGTGATCAGCTCGGCGGCCTGCGCATCGCGGCGCCGCGCCTGCTGGCGGGCGTGGCGGCGCTTGCGATCACCGTCGGCCTGCACCTGCTGCTGACCCGGACGATGTTCGGCAGCCGGCTTCTGGCCGTGGCCGAGAACCGGACGGCGGCGATGCTGGTCGGCATCCGGCCAGAACCACCCAGGCGCTCGCCTGGGGCATCGGGGCGGCCTGCGCCGGGGTCGCCGGCGCGCTGATCGCGCTGTTCTTCTACATCTCGCCGACGGTCGGCGAGGGGCTGGCGCTGATCGCCTTCGTCGTCGTCTGCCTCGGCGGCTTCGGCAGCGTGCCGGGCGCGCTGCTGGCGGGCTTGGGCATCGGCGTCATCGAGGCGCTGTCGGCCTTCTATTTCGGCGCCGCCTACAAGGATATCGGCGTGTTCACCCTGTTCCTCGCCGCCTTTGGTGGCGACCGCAGGGCCTGCTCGGCAAGATGTGGGCATGGACGACACCGCCTCCGCAGCTTCGCGTACGCCGAGGCCGTCGCGCGCGCGGCGCCGCTCAGGCCGCGCCTGCGCCGCTGCGATGCTGTCTTCGGCGTCGTCGTGGTCGTCGCGGCGGTGGTCTGGCCGCTGCTGGTCGACAACGTCTTCTACCAGCGCGTCGGCGCGCTGGTCGTGCTGCTCGGCGCTCTCGGCCTCGGCCTGGAACATCATCGGCGGCTATGCCGGGCAGATCTCGGTCGGGCATGCCGTCTTCTTCGGCTGCGGCGCTTATGGCGTCGCTGCTCACCTACCAGACGCTCGGCTGGCCGCCGATCGCCGGGGCGCCGTTCGGCATCGCCGCCGCGTGCCTGCTGGCGGCCGTCGTCGGCACGCCGACCTTCCGCCTGCGCGGCCACTACTTCACCATGGCGACCATCGCGGTGGCCGAGCTGGTGCGCATCATCGTCGTCAACACGCCCGCCCTCGGCGCCGCGATCGGCCTGTCCGGGCCGGCCCTGCCGCGCACTGTCTTCGACCTCTCCTTCATCGACCCGCGGCTACTACTACTGGATCTTCCTGGGCGTTCTGGCGGTGCTGCTGGCGGTCACGGCGTGGCTGACGCATGCGCGGCTCGGCTTCTACCTGCGCGCGATCCGCGGCAACGAGCGGGCGGCGGCGCAGCCTGGGCGTGCCTGTGCGGCGCTACAAGCTGATCGCGCTGCTGCTCTCGGCCGGCTTCACGGCGCTGGCGGGCTCGCTCTATGCCTGCATGGTCGGCTTCGTCGATCCGGACAGCGCGCTCGGCATCCTGATCTCGGTGAACATGGTCATCGTCGCGGCGCTCGGCGGCGCCGGCACGCTGTTCGGGCCGCTGCTCGGCGCGATGATCCTCGTCCCGCTCGAGCAGTGGACGAACGCCCAATTCGGCGGCAGCGGCGCCGGCATCACCTATGTCGTCTATGGCGGGATCATCATCCTGGTCAGCCGCTTCGCGCCGGGCGGGCTCATCAGGATCGGCGCCGATCTGCTGGCACCGGCTGACCCGGGGAAGGCGCGACCGTGCTGCTCGAGGCTGAGGGCATCGTCAAGGCGTTCGGCAGCTTCCGCGCCGTCGACGACGCCGACCTGCGGCTCGACGAGGGCGAGATCGTCGGCCTGATCGGCCCGAACGGCGCCGGCAAGAGCACCTTCTTCAATTGCCTCGCCGGCGACGCGCGGCCGACCGAGGGCCGCATCACGTTTCGCGGCCGCGACATCACGCGGCTCTCGCCCGACGCGCCATGCGCGGCTCGGCCTCGCCCGGACCTGGCAGGTGCCGACCGTGTTCGAGGACGTGACGGTGCTCGAGAACGTCATGACGGGCGCCTTCCTGCACCACGCACGGACCCGCGTCGCCCGGGCGCGTGCCGAGGAGCTGCTGGACTTCGCCGGCCTGACGCATGTCGCCGGCGCGCGCGCCGGCACGCTCGGCACGCCGGCCCGCAAGCGCCTCGAGATCGCGCGGGCGCTGGCGACGGAGCCGCAGCTGCTGCTGCTCGACGAGGCGCTGGCCGGCCTGACGCCGACCGAGGCGCGCGCGGCGATCGAGCTGGTCCGCGCCATCCACGCGCGCGGCATCAGCCTGATCATCGTCGAGCACCTGATGGAGGTGATCCTCAGCCTGACCCACCGCGTCGTGGTGTTCAACCAGGGCCGCGTGATCGCCGAGGGCGAGCCGCGCGAGGTGATGGAGAACCCGGCGGTGATCGAGGCCTATCTCGGCCGCAGCAGCAGAAGAAGACGGCGGCCCCGGACGGCATCGACCAGCAGCCGGGACCGAGCGGACGGCCGCCGCCACGACCGAGGCGCCGCTGCTGGAGGTCCGCGGGCTCGAGGTGCATTATGGCGACCTGGTCGGCGTCTCTTCGGTCTCGCTGGCGGTCGGGCGCGGCGAGGCGGTGGCGATGCTCGGCTCGAACGGCGCCGGCAAGACGACGACGCTGAACGCGATCGCAGGCCTGGTGACGCCGGCGGGCGGCGAGGTCCTGTGGCAGGGCGAGGCGATCCAGGGTCGCCGCGCCGCACGCGATCGTCGCCAGCGGCATCGCGCTGTCGCCGGAGGGCTGGCTGCTGTTCGTCAACCAGACGGTCGAGCAGAACCTGCGCCTCGGCGCCACCGCGCTCGCCGACCGCAGCCGCACCGGCGAGATGCTGGACGAGGTCTTCCAGCTATTCCCGCGCCTGAAGGAGCGCCGCCGGCAGTACGCCGGCACGCTGTCGGGCGGCGAGCGGCAGATGCTGGCCATGGGCCGCGCGCTGATGAGCGACCCGACGCTGCTGCTGCTCGACGAGCCGTCGCTCGGCCTCGCGCCCACCATCGTCGAGGCGCTCTACGAGCGGCTGGCGGCGCTGCGCGCGCGCGGCGTCACCCTGCTGATCGCCGAGCAGTCGGTCGAGCTGGCGCTCGAGATCGCCGACCGCGGCTACGTCATCCAGACCGGCCGGACCGTGCTCGACGGCACCGCCGACGAGCTCGCCGGCAACGAGGACGTCCGGCGCGCCTATCTCGGGCTCTGACGACGGAGGGGAGGTTCTCGATGGACCGGCTGACGCTCGCCGTCGTCTCGCGCAACTACTTCAACGTGCCGGCCTGGATCGGCCTGCACGAGGGGCTGTTCGCGGCCGAGGGGATCGACCTCGCGATCGACCACATCGAGGGGATCGAGGAGGTGAACGACCGACTGGGCGACGGCCGCGCCGACCTCGCCTACGGCGTCACCGAGCACGTCATCCTCGACGCGGAGGCCGGCGGCGGGCAGGTCATCATCGGCGGCAACGTCAACCGCCTGCCGTTTCCTGCTGATCGCGCGGCCCGGGATCGAGGGCCTCGCCGGGCTGCGCGGCCGGCGGATCGGCGTCTCGTCGATCCGGGCGGGCTCGTCCTCGCTGATCATGAAGCTGCTCGCGGCCGAGGGGCTGCACTATCCCGACGACTACGAGCTCGTCCCCTGCGGGCCGATCCTGGCGCGCTGGGAGATGCTGCGAGCGGGCGAGATCGACGCCGGGCTGCAGGGCGCGCCGCTCGATCGCATGGCGCTCGACGAGGGCTATGTCGCGCTCTGCAACCCGCGCGAGATGGTGCCGGACTTCCAGTTCACCAGCCTCGACGTCATGCGCGACTGGGCGGCGGCGCATGGCGACCTGCTGCACCGCTTCATGCGCGGCTTTGTCCGCGCGCATGAACGCTTCTTCGCCGATCGCGAAGCCGCCGCCCGCGCCGCCATGCGGGAGGCCGCGATCGACAGGCGCTATGCCGACCTCGCCTGGGCGGAGTACACGAGCGAGGCGATCTTCCCGCGCGACGGCCGCGCGAGCGTCGCCGGGCATCGAGGCGCTGATCGAGACCAGCGCGTTGATCCGCGCATTGTCGGCCAGGGCGGCCACCGGCGCCGAGAGCTATCTCGATCACTCGTGGCTTGATGCCGCTCATCGCTCGCTGGCGGGCTCAGCGGCGCTTGACCGGCGCGCACCTTTTTCCTGTCCCGTCATCGATCTCCGCCCGGCTTGACGTCGCGCGGTGCCGCTCGGCGGGGTATGGACCTCCACCCCGTCTCAAGCGAGCCTCACATGCCGTCGCGCAACATTCCGGCCTGCCTGGGCCCGACCGCCATCCGCGGCCGCCGAAACTCGCACCGCCGGCCGACGCCACCGGCAATTCGTCGGTTTCGCGGCAAAGCTCGCCGCCCTGCGAGCCCGATCAGGAACGGCCGCCGGGGGAAGACTTTGGCCAGCGCCCCTGCGACCGGCGCCAACCCGACACAGGCCACCATCTTGAGCGCCAGGGCAGTGCCGAGCACCGCCCCGGCATCGGCGCCGGCCAGCTCGTAGGCGAGGAGTCCAGCGCCACCGTCGTCAAGCCAACGCCGATCAGGGACAGGACCTGCGCCGCGAGCAGGTGACGGTGGACCGGATTGCCGAGCACAGCGATCATGCAAGACCCTCGACGAATGCCCCTTCACGACGCCCGCTCGGCGTGGGCGTCAACGCGGATCCACGGGACCGGCACGCCGTCCCGCGTGAACGGCAGCAAGAGGCCGTGCCAGTGGACCGAGCCGATTCCGAAAGGTTGTTGGCCACGCGGATCGTGACCTCCTCGCCCTGCTTGAAGCGTTGGGGCTTGCCCCTGCTGGAAGGTCAAGCGTGTCCGTACGGAAAAAACGCGAGCGTCGCGCGGGGCCATCAGGATCTCACGACAGGCCCTTGACCTTCCGGTAGGTGGAAGCCCCATCTCTGGCCGATCGCCAGAGTCGCGCGGGCACCTGCCCACGCACCGCCTGCCGAGAGGACAAGCCGATGAGCGCGCACCAACATCACGCCGAGCACGGCGACGGCACCGGACAGCGCCGTCCGGGACCCGGTCTGCGGCATGACCGTCGATCCGGGCGCGGCAAAGCCGGAGCTTTCGCACGAGGGCCGGACCTTCCACTTCTGCAGCCAGCGCTGCCACGACAGGTTCGTGGCCGAGCCGGAGGCCTATCTGACGGCGAAGGATCCCGTCTGCGGCATGAACGTCGACCGGGCGAGCGCCGAGCACATGGCGAAGCATGCGGGCCAACGCTTCTATTTCTGCTCGGCGCGCTGCAAGGAGCGGTTCGAGGCCGAGCCAGAGAAGTATCTCGAAGGCGTGCCCGCGCCCGAGCCGATGCCCGAAGGCACGATCTACACCTGCCCGATGCACCCGGAGATCGAGCAGGTCGGCCCGGGCGACTGCCCGATCTGCGGTATGGCGCTGGAGCCGAAGGGCATCCCCGCCGCCGACGAGGGGCCGAACCCGGAGCTCGTCGACTTCACGCGGCGGTTCTGGGTCGGCGCCGTGCTGACGGTGCCGGTGGTGATCATTGCCATGGGCGAGTATGTCGGGTTGGCCGTGCGCGGCTGGATCGGCGAGTACCCGGCGATGTGGGCCGAGTTCGTGCTCGGCACGCCGGTGATCCTCTGGTCCGGCTGGCCGTTCCTGGTGCGCGGCGTGCGGTCGTTCCGCACGATGAACCTCAACATGTTCAGCCTGATCGCCATGGGCGTGCTGGCGGCCTGGACCTTCAGCGTCGTCGCCGTGATCGGCGCCCGGCATCTTCCCCGGCGGGTTTTCGCACGACGGACGGCACGGTCGGCGTCTATTTCGAGGCCGGGCGCGGTGATCGTCGTCCTCGTGCTGCTCGGCCAGATGCTCGAGCTGCGCGCGCGCGAGCGGACCGGGCGCCGCCATCCGCGCGCTGCTGGACCTCGCGGCGAAGACGGCGCGCGTCGATCCGCGACGGACGGGCGCGAGGAGGAGGTGCCGGTCGACGAGGTGCATGTCGGCGACCGCATCCGCATCCGCCCGGGCGAGAAGATCCCGGTCGATGGCGAGGTCGTCGAGGGCCGCTCCTCGGTCGACGAGTCGATGATCTCGGGCGAGCCGATCCCGGTCGAGAAGGTCGCCGGCGACAAGGTGACGGGCGCCACGATCAACGGCACCGGCAGCCTGGTGATGGAGGCCAGGCGCATCGGCAAGGACACGATGCTGGCCCAGATCGTCGAGATGGTGGCGAACGCGCAGCGCTCGCGCGCGCCGATCCAGAAGTTCGCCGATTGCGTGGCCGGCTATTTCGTGCCGGCGGTGATCGGGGTCGCGGTCATCGCGTTCATCGTCTGGGCCGTCTGGGGGCCCGAGCCGGCGCTCGCCTATGCGCTGGTCAGTGCCGTCTCGGTGCTGATCATCGCCTGTCCCTGCGCGCTCGGCCTCGCCACGCCGATGTCGATCATGACGGCGACCGGGCGCGGCGCGCAGGCGGGCGTGCTGATCAAGAACGCCGAGGCGCTGGAACGCTTCGCAAAGGTCGACACGCTGATCGTCGACAAGACCGGCACGCTGACCGAGGGCAAGCCCCGGCTGGTCGCCGTGCTGCCCGAGGAAGGCCACGACGAGGCCGAGGTGCTGCGGCTGGCCGCCAGCCTCGAGCGCGGCTCGGAGCACCCGCTGGCCGAGGCGATCGTGCGCGGCGCCGAGGAGCGCGGCGTCGCACTGGCCGAGGCGGCGGAGTTCGAGGCGGTCACCGGCAAGGGCGTGCGCGGCACCGTCGACGGCCGTGCCGTGGCGCTCGGCAACGCCAAGCTCGTGGCCGAGCTCGGCATCGATGCTGGCGGACTGGGCGACACCGCGAATGAGCGGCGCGACCAGGGCGAGACGGTGATGTTCGTCGTGCTCGACAGTGCCGTCGCCGGCCTCGTGAGCGTCGCCGACCCGGTCAAGGAGACGACGCCCGGCGGCGCTGAAGGAGCTGCACGCGCTCGGCTTCCGCATCGTCATGGCGACCGGCGACAACGAGCGCACGGCGAGAGCCGTCGCCGGCCGTCTCGGCATCGACGAGATCCGCGCCGACGTGCTGCCCGAGGACAAGGCGCGCATCATCCGCGAGCTGCAGGAGCAGGGAGCGAAGGTCGCCATGGCCGGCGACGGCGTCAACGACGCGCCCGGCGCTGGCCCAGGCGGATGTCGGCATCGCCATGGGCACCGGCGCGGACGTCGCCATCGAGAGCGCCGGCTTTACGCTGGTCAAGGGCGATCTGAATGGCATCGCCCGGGCGCGGCGCCTCTCGCTCGCGACGATGCGCAACATCCGCCAGAACCTCTTCTTCGCGCTGATCTACAACGCCGCCGGCGTGCCGATCGCGGCCGGGCTGCTCTTCCCGTTCTTCGGCATCCTGCTCTCGCCGATGTTCGCGGCGGCGGCGATGAGCCTGTCCTCGGTTTCGGTCGTTGGCAACGCCCTCAGGCTCCGCGCGGTCAGGGTGTGACTGACGGTGGGGCGTCAGGAGTCGAGGACGGAGGGCGCCGGATACGTGGCCTTCTCGTCCGGCCGCCGCTCGACTGCCGCGGCATCCAGACCCGTCGGCCTCGGCCGACGGCTGGGGATCTTTAGGCACCACTGCCGTCACGAAGTATGAACCGCGTGCACCTGGAGGTCTCGCCATGAAGAATCCTCAACCAAGCTCGCCGCCGCGATTGCGGCAATCCTGACCTATAGCGCCACAGCATGGGCGCAGGACGGCGAGCGTTACTACCACGGCCATGGCCATATGATGGACGGGGCGTGGGGCTGGTTCGGCGGCCTGATGATGATGCTGCTGATGATCGCCCTCATCGCCGTCGCCGCCGCGCTGGTGCTTCGGTTTCTCGGTCACGGAGTCGCTCCGCGCTCCGGCCGGGCGCTGGACATCCTGAACGAGCGTTTCGCGCGGGGCGAGATCGACAAGGCCGAGTTCGAGGAGAGGCGGAGGGCGCTTCAGGACGGCGAGACCCGCTGACCGGCTACCTGTCCGGCCGACGGCGTCGCTTGTGGAACGCCTGTCGTTTGACCGGCATCCCGGTATCATCGCGGGGCCTGCCGTGACATCTGCAGGCGCGGACCGGACCGTAGGACCAGCACACCGGTGTCACGGTCGCGCCGAAACATCGAAGGAGTCGGCCCCTTAGGAAAGCCCGGCAAGCGTCCGGCACATTGCTGCCTTTCACGTGACAGCTGGTCTCCGCCTCGAGTCGCGTGCCGGAATGAGGGTGGCCGCTGGACCTCGTGCGCGGCCTTGCCAGGCTGGCAATGGAGGATCGGATGCAAGCTTCGACCATCGCGGAGGGGCGCCTGGCATCGCTGACGCGGTTCGATGCGGCGGTCTTCGACCTGGACGGCGTCGTGACCCGCACGGCCCGCGTGCATTCGGCGACGTGGAAGCGTCTGTTTGACGATTATCTCCGCGAGCGGTCGGAGCGCACGGGCGAGCCATTCCACGAGTTCACGGAAGCGGATTACCGCGCGCACGTCGACGGGCTGCCCCGATACGACGGGGTCGCGGCCTTTCTGGGCTCGCGCGGGATCGACCTGCCTCGCGGCGATCCCTCCGACCCGCCCGACCGCGAGACGGTGTGCGGCCTCGGCAATCGCAAGAACGCGCTCTTCCGGCAGGTTCTCGAGGCGAACGGCGTCGAGGTGTTCGCAAGCAGCGTCGACCTGATCCGCCGGCTGCGCGGCGCGGGGGTGAAGACCGGGCTGGTCTCGTCCAGCCGCAACGCCCGTGCCGTGCTGGATGGGGCGAAGCTGGCGGAGCTGTTCGACGTGATCGTGGATGGGAACGATGCCGCCCGGATGGGGCTCAAGGGCAAGCCTGACCCCGCGACCTTCCTCCTCGCCGCGGAGCGTCTGGGCGTCGCGCCGGCGCGCTCGGCGATGTTCGAGGATGCGCTGAGCGGCGTTGCCGCGGGGCGTGCCGGCGGGTTCGGCCTGGTCGTCGGAGTCGACCGCGCCGGGCATCGCGAGGAACTGCTCCGGGCGGGCGCGGACATCGTCGTCGCTGATCTCGGAGAGCTCTGCGCCTCCGTCGAGATCCAGCCGGAACCGCGCGCGGGGCGGGGCGCGCGGATTTTGCGGCCAGGGGACATCGAGCCGTTGCTCCGGGGACGCCGGCCGGCCGTCTTTCTCGACTATGACGGCACGCTGACGCCGATCGTCGCGCGCCCGGAGCTGGCGGTGCTGTCGGACGACATGCGCGCCGGCCGTCCGCCGGCTGGCCCGGTCGTGCCCGGTCGCCATCGTCTCGGGACGCGACCGGGCCGATGTCGAGCGGCTGGTCGGCATCGACGGGCTCGTCTATGCCGGCAGCCACGGTTTCGACATTGCGGGGCCTGGCGGGCTGAGGATCGAGCACGAGCAGGGCGCCGCATTTACTGCGGCGGTGGAGCGTGCATCGGCGTTGCTGCGCGATGCGCTCGCGCCGGTGGCAGCTGCGCTCGTCGAGCCGAAGCGCTTCGCCGTCGCTGTGCACTATCGGCAGGTCGACGACGCCGACATCGCGGCCGTCGAGGCAGCCGTCGACCGGGTGCTGAGGGCCGTACCGGAGCTCCGCAAGACGCACGGCAAGAAGGTTTTCGAGCTGCGCCCGCGCTTCGACTGGGACAAGGGCAAGGCGGTGCTCTGGCTCCTCGAGGCGCTCGGCCTCGACCGGCCGGAGGTGCTGCCCTTCTATCTCGGCGACGACACGACCGACGAGGACGCCTTCCGGGCGCTGGCAGGGCGCGGGATAGGCATCTTCGTGGGGCAACCCGAGGCGGAGACGGCGGCGGCCTACCGGCTCGACGAGCCGGACGACGTCGGACGATTGCTCGACTGCCTTTCCGATACACTGGAGCGAAGCGATGGCTGAGACCGACTGGGTTCTCTCCTATGACGGGTTCGATCCGGCGGTGGAGGGTCTGCGCGAGGCGCTCTGCACGCTCGGCAACGGCTATTTCGCGACACGCGGCGCCGCCGAGGAGGCCGAGGCCGACGAGGTCCACTATCCGGGCACCTATCTGGCCGGCGGCTACAACCGTCGGGTCACCGAGCTGGCCGGCCGCGAGATCGAGAACGAGGATCTCGTCAACCTGCCGAACTGGCTGCCGCTGACCTTCCGGCCCGAGGGCGGCGACTGGCTGAACCTCCGGCGCATGGAGATCCTCGCCTACGCCCAGGAGCTGGATCTGCAGGCAGGGCGTGCTGACCCGCCGGATGCGCGTGCGCGACGGCGAGGGGCGGGAGACGGCCGTCGACCAGCCGTCGGGTCGTGCACATGCGCCACCAGAACCTCGCCGCGATCGAGATGCGGCTGACGGCCGAGAACTGGTCGGGCGGCGATGGAAATCCGCTCGGCGCTCGACGGGCGGGTCATCAATGCCGGCGTCGAGCGCTACCGGCAGCTCAACAGCAAGCACCTGGCGCCGCTCGGGACGCGCGAGCTGGGCGGCCGACGCCGTGCTGCTGGTCTGCGAGACGAACCAGTCGCGCATCCGCATCGCCGAGGCCGCCCGCACCCGGGTCCACCGCGATGGCGGGCCCGTCGAGATGACGCGAGAGACCGGGCACGAGGAAGGCTGCGCCACGCAGCGCCTCTTCTGCTCGATCGCCAAGGGCGAGACCCTGACGGTCGAGAAGACGGTCGCGCTCTACACCGGGCGCGACCGCGCCATCTCCGAGCCGGCGCGCCGCCGCTTCGGAGGCGGTCGCCGGCGCGCCGGGCTTCGCCGATCTGCTCGCCTCGCACGCGCTCGCCTGGACGCACGCTGTGGGACCGGGGCGACATCGTGCTGGACGAGCATCCGCGCCGGCAGATGGTCCTGCGCCTGCACATCTTCCATCTGCTGCAGACCGTCTCGCCGAACACGGTCGACATGGATGCCGGCGTGCCGGCGCGCGGCCTGCACGGCGAGGCCTATCGCGGGCACATCTTCTGGGACGAGCTGTTCATCCTGCCCTACCTGAACTTCCACTTCCCCGAGATCAGCCGCGAACTGCTGCTCTACCGCTATCGCCGGCTCGATGCCGCGCGCCGCCTCGCGCGCGAGGCCGGATTCCGCGGCGCCATGTATCCCTGGCAGAGCGGCTCGGACGGGCGCGAGGAGAGCCAGGTCCTGCACCTCAACCCGCGCTCGGGCCGCTGGACGCCGGACAACACCGCACCTGCAGCGCCATGTCAGCCTCGCGATCGCCTACAATGTCTGGCGCTATTGGCAGACGACCGAGGACCGCGGCTTCATGGCCGCGCACTGCACCGAGATGCTGGTCGAGATCGCCCGGTTCTGGGCCAGCATCGCCACCTGGGACGAGGCAGAGCGAGCGCTATCGCATCCTCGGCGTGATGGGTCCGGACGAGTTCCACGACCGCTATCCCTGGCGCGACGAGCCCGGGCTCGACGACAACGCCTACACCAACGTCATGGCCGCCTGGGTGCTCCGCCGCGCCGCGGACGCGCTGGACGCGCTGGCGCCGGCCAGGCGCGGCGGAGCTTCGACTGGTCCTCGGCCTGACCGACGAGGAACTGCAAGACTGGGAGGGGATCGCAACCCGGATGCGCGTGCCGTTCCTCGAGGACGGCATCATCGCCCAGTTCGAGGACTACGACCGGCTGGAGGAGCTCGACTGGGACGCCTACCGCGCCCGCTATGGCGACATCCAGCGGCTCGACCGCATCCTCGAGGCCGAGGGCGACACGATCAACCGCTACAAGGCCTCGAAGCAGGCCGACGTGCTGATGCTGTTCTACCTGTTCTCGTCGACGGAGCTGCGCGACCTGCTCGGCTCGATGGGCTACGAGTTCGACCCGGAGTCGATCCCGCGCAACATCGACTACTACATGCGGCGGACCTCGCACGGCTCGACGCTCAGCCGGGTCGTGCACTCCTGGGTGCTGGCGCGCAGCGACCGCGCGCGATCGTGGGAGCTGCTGACCGAGGCGCTGGAGAGCGATCTGCTCGACATCCAGGGCGGCACGACGGCCGAGGGCATCCACCTCGGCGCCATGGCCGGCAGCGTCGACCTGATCCAGCGCGGCCAGACGGCGCTCGAGTTCACCGACCACACGCTCTCGCATCAGCCCCTGCCTGCCGGAGGAGATGCAGGGCCTGCACCTGAAGTTCCTCTACCGCGGCTACTGGCTGCACCTCGACGTCAGCTGCGACGAGGTGACGGTCTCCGCCCCGCATGGCTGGGCCGGCCCGCGGCAGATCCAGGTGCGCGACCAGGTGCACGCCTTCGAGCCCGGCGAGCGGCTGACCTTCACCTGCCGTCTGGAGGAGGGCTGGCGGCCCCGGTCCGAGCCGCCGAAGCGCGCGAAGGCGGACCGGTCCTCGCTACGTCCGGCGCTGACGCTGGCACGGGAGCAGGGACATGAAGCTCGTCCTCTTCGAGGTGGAACCGCGCGAAGCCCCGGTGTTCGAGCCGCTGAAGAAGCGGCACGAAATGCAGCTTGGTCGAGCGAGCCGTTGCGGCGCGAGAACGCTGGCCGATACGCGATGCCGAGATCGTCTCGACCTTCATCTACTCGAAGCTCGACCGGCAGGTGCTCGAGAAGCTGCCGTCGCTCAGGCTGATCGCCACCCGCTCGACCGGCTTCGACCACATCGACATGGAGTACTGCGCCGAGCGCGGCATCGCGGTCGCCAACGTGCCGAGCTATGGCGAGAACACGGTGGCCGAGCACGTCTTCGCGCTCCTGCTCGCGATCAGCCATCGCCTGCCCGAGGCGATGGAGCGTGCGCAGCGCGGCCAGTTCTCGCCGGAGGGCTCGCAGGGGTTCGACCTCGCCGGCAAGACGCTCGGCGTGATCGGCACGGGCCGGATCGGCCAGCATGTGATCCGGATCGCCCGGGGCTTCCAGATGGACGTCCTGGCGCACGACGTGGCGCCGGACCCCGATCTCGCCGGCCGATTGGGGTTCCGCTATGTCGGGCTGGACGATCTCTACGCGGCGGCCGACATCGTCAGCCTGCACGTCCCGTCCTTGCCCGAGACGCGGGCACATGCTCGGCCGGACGCGTTCCGGCGGATGAAGGACGGCGTCGTCGTCATCAACACCGCGCGCGGCGACCTGATCGACACGCGCGCGCTGATCCAGCGCGCTGACCAGCGGCAAGGTCGCGGCGGCGGGCCTCGACGTCCTGCCCGACGAGCCGCTGATCCGCGAGGAGGCCGAGCTCCTCTGCTCGGCCTGGTGTGACCGGGAGGATCTGAGGAACCTCGTCGCCGACCACGTGCTGATGCGCATGCGCAACGTGATCGTGACCCCGCACAGCGCCTTCAACACGCGCGAGGCGGTGGACCGGATCGCCGAGACGACGGTCGAGAACATCCGGGCCTTTGCCGAGGGCGAGCCGCGGAACATCGTGGCGGGGCCGGGCTCCCGCCGCTGAACGGGGCCCGCTCGGACCGGCCCGCAAAACCGAACCGATAGGGGACATGGCGGCTCAGAGCACCACGACGCGCGTGGCGGTGAAGGGCGACGGCGTGATCGGCAAGCACGTTGCCGACGTTGTTGCCGGCACAGGATATGGAGCTTGTCGGCATCGCTGACACCAGTGCGGACTGGCGCATCAGGATGGCGGCACGGCGGGTTACCGTCTCCTCCCGGCGGTCGCGGACCGCGCCGGCGCGAGTTGGGTGTGGAGAGGCGCGCAATAAGGACCCCGTTTCCGGGGTGATCGGCTTCCAAAAGGGACCCCCCTGGCGATGGGGACCACGGTGCTCCCGAGGGTTTCGGGAGCCGAGATTGGGATGCTGGTTGTGGAGACGATCGCCAAGATCCGCCGGGCGTATTTCGTTCAGGGAAAGCCGATCAAGCAGATCTGCCGCGAGCTGAAGCTGTCGCGGAAGGTCGTCCGGAAGGTCCTGCGGTCGGAGGAGACCGCCTTCGAGTACAGGCGCAGCGTCCAACCGCAGCCGAAGCTCGGGCCCTGGCGGGACGAGCTCGACCGGCTGCTGGCCGCGAATGCGGCGCGGAGCAGCCGGGAGCGGGTGACGCTGCTGCGGATCTGCGAGGACCTCCGCGGTCTCGGCTACGAGGGCGGGTATGACGCCGTCCGGCGGTACGCTTCCAACTGGCGGCGCCGGGGCAGCACGGGGGTGTCGGCGGCGTTCGTGCCGCTGAGCTTCGAGCCGGGCGAGGCCTATCAGTTCGACTGGAGCCACGAGGTCGTGCTGATCGACGGCGTCACGGTGACGGTGAAGGTCGCCCATATGCGGCTCTGCCACAGCCGGATGCCGTTCGTGCGCGCCTATCCGCGCGAGACGCAGGAGATGGTGTTCGACGCGCACGACCGGGCCTTCGCCTTCTACAAGGGCGCCTGCGCGCGCGGGATCTACGACAGTCCGCCATGATGGCCGCCATCGGTCCGAGGCCCATGGCGGACGAAGACCGCGGTGGACGCGATCTTCGTGGGCAAGGAGCGCGCTTACAATCGCGTTCGCCAATGTCTCTCGGATCATTGGCGTTCCATTGGCTCACTCCAGCAGATGTGCAGCCACTACCTGGTCGAACCGGTCGCCTGCACCCCGGCGTCCGGCTGGGAGAAGGGCCAGGTCGAGAACCAGGTCGGCACGGTGCGCGAGCGGCTGTTCTCGCCGCGCGTACGGGTCAAGAGCATGGCGGAGCTCAACGACTGGCTGGCCGACCAGTGCGTCGCCCGGGCGAAGGTTCAGGCCCATCCGGAGATCGGCGGCAAGACGATCTGGGAAGTGTTCGAGACCGAGAGGGCGAGCCTCGTGCCCTATCGCGGCCCTTTCGACGGCTTCCACGCCGTGCAGGCCTCGGTGTCCAAGACCTGCCTCGTGCGCTTCGACAACAACAAATACTCCGTGGAGGCCAGCGCCGTCGGCCGCCCGGTCGAGGTGCGCGCCTATGCTGACCGCATCGAGCTGCGCCAGGACGGCCGCGTCGTCGGCGAACATGCCCGCGCCTTCGGCCGGGGCGGGACGGTCTACAATCCCTGGCACTACGTCCCGGTGCTGGCCCGCAAGCCCGGCGCGCTCCGCAACGGCGCCCCGTTCAAGCACTGGGTGCTTCCGGCCGCCCTCGAGCGGGTGCGCCGGAAGCTCCGGGCCGCGTCGGACGGCGGCCGCCAGATGGTGGAGATCCTCGGCGCCGTGCTGACTGACGGGCTGCCCGCGGTCGAGGTCGCCTGCGCCGAGGCGCTGAGCGAAGGCGTCCATTCCGCTGACGTGATCCTCAACATCCTCGCGCGACACCGCGATCCGGGCCCGCCGGTCACGATCATGACGCCCGAGGCGCTACGGCTGCGCTGCGCGCCGGTCGCCGACTGCACCCGATACGACAGCCTCAGGAGGGCAATCTGATGGAGCGTTCCGAAGTCCTCGAAGCCATGGGCGAGCTCAAGCTCTTCCGTACGGCTACCTTCGCAATGCCGAAGGCATCACGGAGGCGCACCTCGCCGGCGGCGCGTACGAGCTGATCGTTGCCAACGAACGGGTGCCCGCCCGACTTCACCTGCAGCCGCTGCACGACCCGAGGGGCAATCGCGTCAGGGAGTGAATGGCGGAATATGGCGCATGGTGCGCGCTCGCGAGCGAGGGTGAACTGCCGGGATACCCTCGAAACTTGCCCTTCGATCGACACGAAGGTCTGATCCACTGCGGCTCCATGTTGAAATCGCTCATGAGACCTAAAGCCAGCGCGGTTAGGGGCGCAGCTGCGAGAGCGGCACATAGCACGAGTTGGGTGGGCGCCGGTGCTCTCACCCCCGTCTTTCTGTCCTTCGAGCGAAGGGCATGTCCAAGCGTACCTGAACGTCGTTGCGGATGTGAGTTGTTCGGCTGCCGGTCCAGCCTTCTGCAGAACGCCGGTCCCGACTTAATGCGCACGCCGCGCGTCGTCTCCGGACGCTCCGGGCCGGCCCCTCAGTTAGGACGCGTCCTAATAAAACGCCAAGGGGGATTCCCTTTCGGCGGCGGCTCTGATTCCCTCTCTTCAACCGGGAAAGGGGGGATCGCATGCGGCGTCACGAACTGACGGATGAGGAGTGGGCGGTGATCCAGCCGCTGCTGCCGAACAAGCCGTGAGGCGTGCCGCGGATGGATGATCGGCGGGTGCTGAACGGCATCCTGTGGCGGTTCCGGACGGGTGCGCCGTGGCGCGACATTCCCGAGCGCTATGGACCGCGCACCACGCTCTATAATCGCTTCGTCCGGTGGCGGGCTGCAGGCGTGTGGGACCGTATCCTCGAGGCGATCTCGCGAGCCTACGACGGCGACATCGTCATGATCGACAGCTCCTGCGTCCGCGTCCACCAGCACGGTGCGAGCGGAAAAAAGGGGGCGCGGACGATGGCTGCATGGGACGGTCCCGCGGCGGGCTGACGACGAAAATCCACGCGCTCGTCGATGCCGAGGGCCGGCCGGTGCGCCTCGCGCTGACCGCCGGACAGGCGGGCGATGCACCCGCCGCCGATGGCCTGCTGCGCACCGCTCGCGCCCGGCGCGACGCTGATCGCCGACCGCGCCTATGACACGAACGCCATCCGGGCCTTCGTCGCCGATCGCGGCGCCTGGGCCAACATCCCGCCCCGCTCGATCCGCAAGGACGCGTTCAGCTTCAGCGGCTGGGTCTACCGGCAGCGCAACCTGGTGGAACGCTTCTTCAACCGCATCAAGCACTTCCGCGGGCTCGCCACCCGCTACGACCGCCGCCCGGACAACTTCCTCGCCGCTCTCAAGCTCGCCGCAATCCGCACGCGCGCCCAGAGGTCCGGACGGCGCTGGCCGGCTACGGAGCCTTTTCCCTGGCCGCGGCGCTCCTGACCGACCCGCCGGGCGAACACGGCCGGGTGGCGCCACAGATCCCGGTATCGCGCCGCGCCCTCCGCTTGGGGCGCGGCGGCCATGCGCGGGCCGTGGCTGCGGACGTCGCCTATCGCCGGCTGGCCATGGTGAACGTCGTTTTCATGGGGCCCGAACGGGCCGGCGACCGCGAATGGGTGCTGGTCGATGCCGGTCTGAAGGGATCGGCCCGCCTGATCGAGACCGCGGCCGCCGAGCGCTTCGGCGACGGTGCCCGACCCGCCGCGATCGTGCTGACGCACGGGCATTTCGACCATGTCGGCGCGCTCGCCACGCTGGCCCGCCGCTGGCAGGTGCCGGTCTACGCGCACAGGCTGGAGCATCCGTACCTGACCGGCGCGACCGCCTATCCGCCGGGCGACCTGGTGACCGGCGGCGGAATGATGCCGACGATCGGGCGCTTTTTCCCCACCTCCCCGATCGACGTCGGCGACTGGCTGCGGCCCCTGCCGGAGGACGGCAGCGTGCCGGCTGCGCCCGGCTGGCGGTGGCTGCACGCGCCGGGCCATTCGTCGGGGCACGTCTCGCTCTGGCGGGAGGCGGACAGGACGATCGTCGCCGGCGATATAGCCGCGACCTGGACTTCAGCTTGGTTTGCGATAATTTTTAATCAAGGATTGACTCGACACAACTTAGAGTGTTTTATTTTGGCAACTCCAAGAAAAAATCGCAGGGAAGGAAATTCCGATGCTGGGACGTTGCGTCCCGCTTGTCGTCGTGTCTTTGGCCGTTGCGCCTGCCGCCTTCGGACAGACCACCCTGACAGTCGCGACCGTGAGCAACCCGGATATGGAGCGGATGCAGAGGCTGTCCGCGGCCTTCACGTCCGAGAACCCAGGGATCGAGCTGGACTGGGTGACGCTGGACGAGAACACCCTGCGCCAGCGGGTCACCACCGACATCGCGACCGGGGCCGGGCGCTTCGACGTCGTGACGATCGGGACCTACGAGGTGCCGATCTGGGCCGAGCGGGGCTGGCTGTCTCCCTGAGCGAAATGCCAGAGGGTTATGACGTCGAGGACATCCTGCCGTCGATCAGGGAGAGCTTGAGCTACGAGGGAGAACTCTACGCAGCGCCGTTCTACGCCAAGTCCGCGTTCACCATGTACCGGACGGACCTGTTCGAGGATGCCGGGCTCGAGATGCCGGACGCGCCGACCTGGGATTTCATACGCACAGCCGCCGCCACGATCGGCAAGCAGAACGAAGACGTCTATGGCATCTGTCTGCGCGGCAAGCCGGGCTGGGGCGAGAACATCGCGCTGATCACGGCGATGGCGAACTCCTATGGCGCGCGCTGGTTCGATGACAACTGGCAACCGCAGTTCGGCAGCGAGGCCTGGGCCAGCGCAGTCAACGACTATGTCAGCCTGGTACGGGACTACGGACCGCCAGACGCTCAGCTAAACGGCTACACCGAGACGCTGAATCTGTTCCAGAACGGGAAATGCGCGATCTGGATCGACGCGACGGTCGCAGCTTCGTCGGTCACCGACCCCGGAACGTCGAACGTCGCGGACCGGGTCGGCTTCGCGCTCGCGCCCGATCGTGGCCTCGGCAAGCGGGCCAACTGGCTCTGGGTCTGGGCACTGGGGATCTCGTCGGGCTCGGAGCACCAGGACGAGGCCAAGCGCTTCGTCGCCTGGGCCACGTCGAAGGAGTACACCGGGCTCGTCGGCCGAGGAGGAAGGCTGGATCAACGCGCCGCCGGGCACGCGAGCCTCGCTCTACGAGAATCGCCGAATATCTCGAGGCAGCGCCCTTCGCCAAGATGGTGCTGGCCTCGATCCAGGCGGCCGATCCGTCCAGCCCCACGGTCGACGACGTGCCCTATACCGGCATCCAGTACGTCGCGATTCCCGAGTTTCCGGGCATGGCGACCGCCGTCGGCTCTCAGATCGCCAGGGCAGTCGCGGGCGAAATTCCGACCGATGAGGCGCTCGAGAACGCGCAGTGGGTCACCGAGAAGGTGATCGAGCGCGCCAGGTTCATCAGCGAAGAATAGCTCCGGACGGGCACGACCCGGCCCGCCCCTGAAGCAAAAACACGAGGGGAGGATAGCGTGACACATGCAGCGGACGCCTATCAGAAACCCGTCTCCGAGATGGACGACGAGCTACTGCCGGTGCCGCGAGCACAGACTGCACGGACGCCGGGCACTTCCTCGGCCTCTATGGTGCCGAACACGTGGCTGCGACGGAGTTCGTCATAGGCGCCGCATTCGTGGCCATGGGCGCGACGATCCATGACATCCTGATCGGGCTGCTCATCGGCAACACGCTTGCCGTGCTGAGCTTCTGGCTCATCATCGCGCCGATCGCGGTCAAGACGCGGCTCAGTCTCTACACCTATCTGGACAGCAACATGGGCGAGCTGGTCCCGCGGCTCTACAACGGTGCGAACGTGCTGATCTTCGTGGCGATCTCCGCGGCGATGATCACCGTATCCGCCACCGCCGTCCGGGCGCTGTTCGACATCCCGCCGCAGGTCTACCCCTATCCCACCAATCTCTACTTCGCGCTCATTGCCGCTTCGGCGAGCGTGATCGCCGTGACGGTGGCCTACTACGGCTTCAATGTGGTGGCCGAGTTCGCCACCATCTGCACACCCTGGCTGATGGTGATGTTCACGGCCGGTGGCATGGTGCTGATCCCTGCGCTGAACGAAACGCTGACCGGTTACACGACGCTTTCAAGTTTCTCGGATTTCGTGGATCTCGCCGGAGCGACCGTGTTTACGGGCATCAATGCTGCAGGGAGAACCGGGAATCGGATTATTTGAGGTCATCGGCTTCGCCTGGGCCGCGAATACCTTCGCGCATTTCGGCCTCATCGACATGGCCCTGCTGCGCTATGCCAAGAAATCGGTCTACGGCCTGTGCACCGCCACCGGCATGCTGTTCGGCCACTACATCGCCTGGATCTCCGCGGCACTGATGGGGGCGGCGACGGCGTCGATCATGAAGCTGAGCATCGCCGTCGTCGAGCCCGGCGACGTCGCCTATTACGCGCTCGGCGCCACCGGTTTCGTGATCGTCGTCATCGCGGGATGGACAACGGCCAACCCCAACCTCTATCGCGCCGGTCTTGCGGCCCAGGCCGTTTCCCGAACATCGCCCGCCAGAAGGTCACGCTCGCCGTCGGCGCCGTGGTCGTGGTCGGAAGCTGTTTCCCGTTCATCTACCGCAGCATCCTGCCAATTCTTGCCTACGCGGGCCTGGTGCTCGTGCCGATCGGCGGCATCGTCTTCGCCGAACAGCATATCTTCCCGCGCATGGGCATGAAATCCAACTGGCACCGCCTCAAGGGCGTCAAGGACAACATGCCGGCGCTGATCACCTGGGGTGTCTGTCTCGTGTTCGGCTTCGGGTTGAACTTCATCAACATCATGCCGTTCGTCTATCTCTTCCTGCCGACCTGGGTCCTCTCCATCGTCTGTATACCATACTTGCCAAGCGGGCGGGCGCCGACCGAAGCTATCCCGAGGCCGAGAAGCGGGAGGCGGACTTCGACCGGCGGGTCAAGGAATACCACGCCGAGCTGGCGCGAAGGAGACCCACGAGCACGTCAAGGACACCTCCATGCTGACCAAGGTGATCCGCGCGGTCTGGATCGTCATCGGGCTTCTGGTGCCGGCCGTGCTGGCCTGGCGCGTGCTCTTCAACAGCCCCGACCTCTATGACTACTACGTCAACCGCGAGCTGTTCTACGACGTGACCATCTGGTGCACGGTCATATACTTCGTGTTCGCCTGGTGGGATCTGCAGCGATCGAAGTCGCTGCAACGGCACGGCCAGCCGTCCGTTGCGGCCGCGCCTGCGGAATGATGCGGCGGCCCGACGATCACCGAAGGCGCGCCGCGGACTGGTCGGCGGAACTTGCTCCGAGGCGGCGCCTGTGAGCAAGGAGGCGACCCTTGATCCGGACCGTCCTGGGCCACGCTCGGCGACCTCCCCGCACGCATCGGCCGGCCATCCTACAGGCGCGAGGATCTGTCCGCCGGCATCCTGCATTTCGGCGTCGGCAACTTCCACCGGGCGCACCAGGCGGCCTATCTCGACCGGCTGTTCTCGGCGGGCCGCGGCCGCGACTGGGCGATCGTCGGCGCGAGCGTCATGCCGAACGATGCCAGGGCCCGCGAGATCCTGGCCGGGCAGGACTACCTGTCGCTCCTGGTCGAGCAGAGCGCCGAGGGCGCGTCGGCGCGCGTCACCGGCCCGATGATCGACTACCTGCCTGCCGCCGACGCCGAGGCGATCTGCGCCCGCATGGCCGAGCCCGACATCCGCATCGTGTCGCTGACCATCACCGAAGGGTGGCTACTTCCTCGACGCGGAGGGCAACTTCGATCCGTCGCACCCGGCGATCGAGGCCGATGCCCGGAACCCCGATGCGCCCGACGACCGCCTTCGGCATGATGCTGAAGAGCCTGCGCCTGCGCTCCGACGCCGGCCATCCGCCCTTCACCGTGATGTCCTGCGACAACATCCCGCATAACGGCCGGGTCACGCGCGGCACGCTGACGGGGCTCGCGCGGCTCTCCGATCCCGACCTGGCCGACTGGGTCGACCAGAACGTCGCGTTCCCGAACGCGATGGTCGACCGCATCACGCCCGCGACCTCGGACCGCGAGCGGCGCCTCGCGCGCGAGGAATGGGGCGTGGCCGACGCCTGGCCGGTCTTCTGCGAGGACTTCATCCAGTGGGTGCTCGAGGACGATTTCCCGCAGGGCCGTCCCCCGCTCGACGAGGTCGGCGTCACCTTCGTCCGGACGTCACGCCCTACGAGACCATGAAGCTCAGGATCCTGAACGGCGGACACGCGATCATCGCCTATCCGGCCGCGCTTCTCGGGATCGAGTTCAGCGACGCGGCCATGCGCCACGACCTGATCCCCCGCTACCTCGAGAAGATCCAGCGCGAGGAGGTGATCCCGGGCGTTGAAGCCGTGCCGGGAACCGACCCTGCCGATTATTTCGAGACCATCCGCACCCGGTTCTCCAACCCCAAGGTCGCCGACACCATCCACCGCCTCTGCCATGACGGCTCGAACCGGCAGCCGAAGTTCATCGTCCCGTCGATCCGCGACGCGCTGGCCCGCGACGCCTCGGTCGACGGTCTCGCGCTCGCCAGCGCCCTCTGGTGCCGCTATTGCGCCGGCCTCCGCGAAGACGGCACTGCGATCGGGCCCAACGATCCGGCGTGGGACCGGCTGACGGCCGTCGCGGCCGAGGCTCGGTCGCGGCCTGCCGCATGGCTTGAGATGGACAAGGTCTACGGCAGCGTCGGCCGCGACGAGCGTCTGCGCGCCGCCTTCTCCCGCTGGCTTCCCGCGCTCCACGAACGCGGCGTCGAGGCGACCCTGTCCGAGTACCTCGACGCATAGCCAGTCGTGTCCGCATGCTCGACCATGGCGATTGCATCCCGCCGCATGCTGCTGGCGAGAGCCATCACACGCCTTCCCGAACACTTTCTCCGCGACCGGCGTCGGCAGAAAATTCCCGCTGTTTCCAAAGGATATAGCTGCAGGGCTGGAGTCTGCGTCGGTGGCTCAGGGCCGCAGAACGGCGTTCTCCGGACCGACATCCTGCAAACCTTGTGACTTGGCGATTTCGGTCCCCAGCTTCGTAAGTCCTTGAGACTGCGTAATGGCGCTAGCGAAGGCGGGGACCTTTGCATCTTTTCCACAGCACCCGAGAGAACCGGTAACCGAGTCCGCCTCCCTAACCCGACGAGCTCCGCCGGATCAGGCCAAGCTCTCCAACTCATCAGAGGGTCTCCTTTGCGAGCCGATCTGGGGTCCCGTTCCGTTCTGGTGCCGATTGACGTGCCGGCCGATAAGCGGGCGCGAGCCGAAGGCGCCCGACGGGCTCCCAAGCTGCCCCGCGCACCTGCCGCCGACGGCGAAGACCGAGTGGAGCGGCTCGCCCGCCGCCTAGAACCGGATCGGCATGCTGACCGAGATCAACCGCGCCGCCATTGCCGCCAACTGCCAGGCCCGGGGGTGCTGCGTCCGGCCGAGCGCAGGCTCGCCGAGCGCCGGCCGGCTACGTGCAGCCATCGCCCTGGATCGGCGTCGCCAACAAGCAGGTCGAGGTGATGCCGCGCCACATCATCCCCGAGACGACATCGCCCGCGTGCTCGGCGCCGGTCCGAAGACGCTGCGCAAGCACTGCCGCGACGAGTTCGTCACCGTGCATGTGCTCGCCATCGCCAAGGTAGCGGAGAGCCTGTTTTGAAAGGCGACTTTGTCTCTTCCGAATCCCAACGGCCGGTTCCGTGCCCCTCGCGGTCAAGAAGATGCACGATGGTCGGGATTACGACAATCTGAGTCACGCATGACCAGGTCGAAGCGACGACCACGCGCCGACCGCGCCACGCCGTTTCCGTGCCGGTGGACCGATCAGACTGGCCTCGGAGCCCGTGTAACTTGCAAACAGATTCTGCGCCATCAACTGCGTGCCGAGGGGGCTTCCGGGCGCCGGACAGCCGAGCGTTCGAGAGGTTCATCCACTCGCCTGAAACCTTTGCCGGATCGGGCGTTCGCCAACAGAGAATGCCCAGGAATGACACTTGAAGCGGTGCGCGCCTAGAATGGCGACGGTCGGACAGTCTTCTGCGCAGGCGTTTGCACGGGCACTCGTTGTCGCAGCCTCGCTGGCGATGCCGCACGCAATCGCTCCGGTTGCGGCGGCCGCCGAGAGCAGCGACCGCCCGGACGTGATGTCGTCGGGGCTGCGCCTCTTCCTTTCGACGGGGTGCGGCGCCTGCCACCGCATCGCGGGAACGAAGGCGGCGGGCGAGATCGGGCCCGACCTGACGCACCTGGCGTCGCGCGGCACGATCGGGGCAACCTCCTGACGATGAGCCCCGAGAACCTGGTAATCTGGATCAGGCACACGCAGGAGGTGAAACCGGGCGCGCGGATGCCGTCCTTCGGCATGCTGCCCGAGTCCGAGACGGCCGAGATCGTGGACTACTTGATGACACTGAAGTGATGTCGTCCTCTGCTCAAAATGCCGAGCGAGGTGGTCGCGTCGCGCGCGCGCTGCGGCGCCGGCCGTTCGCGGTGCTCGCCACGGCGATTGTGCTCGGAGGCATCGTCTTCTACGTCGCGGCGCCGCTGAACATTGCGGCCCGGATCGGGCCCTATCCCGGCGTGGCCTGGATCCTGCACACCTACATGCAGCACTGGTCGCGCAGTTGGTCGATGGGCGTCGAGAAGCCCGACTTCGTCGATCTGTCCGATCCCGCGCTGATACGGCTCGGCGCCGGCTATTTCGAAACTGGCTGCGCGCCCTGCCACGGTGCCCCCGGCCGCGAGCGCAACCCGCTCGTCAAGCTGATGGAGCCGTCGCCGCCGGACCTCGCCAGACATCTGCAGAACTACGACACCAGGCAGCTCTACTGGATCGTCTGGAACAGCATCCGCTACACCGGCATGCCCGGATGGACGGGCGACCACCGGCAGGACGAGGTCTGGGCGATGGTCGCGTTCCTGAAGAAGTACCGCGATCTCGACGCGAAGCACTATGACGAGCTCGCCTACGGCGAGATCGAGCCGAACGACGTCCCGGCGGCCGGATGAGCTTCGGCGGCCTCGCCGCCCGTCTCGACAAGACGATGCAGGACTGCGCGCGATGTCACGGCGAGGACGGCATGGGCCGCGACGGCACGGCGCCGAAGATCGCCGGCCAGTCGAAGGAGTACCTGCTCGCCACCCTGCGCGGCTATGCCTCGGGCGAGCGGTCGAGCGGCATCATGCAGCCGATCGCCGCGCCGCTTTCGGATGCCGAGCTGGACGAGATCGCCTCGCGCATCGCGCGAAAGCATCCGTCGGACGCGAATATCTCCGCGGCGGGCGAAGCGCAGAACCAGGACCAGAACCAGGACCAGGACCAACAGGGGGAACTGATCGCCCTCGGCCAGCGGCTCGCGGCCGAGGGCGATCCGCCAGCGCTTCGTGCCGCCGTGCAGTTCGTGCCACGAGGACGAGGGCGCCGTGTCGCCCCGCGCGGCCTATCCACGCATCGCCGGGCAGGAGCGCCGCTTCCTCGAGGCCTGGCTTCACCTCTATCGCGACCGCCCCTATGGCGAAGCAGCTCCGCCAACGTCATGCACTTCGCCGCGACCGGGTTGACCGACCACCAGATCAATGCGCTGGCCACCTGGTACTCGTCGCAGCCCTATGTTGGCGAAGAGCCGACCGCCGCGCTCAGCGCGCACGACTCGGCCGAGCCGCCGGCGCCGGTTGACCCGAGCGCTCGCACGACCACCGGCACCGGCACCGGCGAGGACGCGGCTCGGCGCGACGACTAGGCGGCGCTTCCCGGGGTCGCGCAGCAGCCGCGCGGCGAAGAAGATGCCGGCGCCGAGATAGACGAGACCTCCGCCGAGCGCCATCATCACGCCGCCGAGCCGCTGGTCCATCAGCGCGTCGAGGCCAAAGGCGCCGCCGCACAGCCCCGGCGGATAGATCGGCCCCGGCGCCAGCGCCAGCAGAACGCCCAGCATCGTCATGTGCGTGAAGCTGCCGAGCATGGCCAGCGTGCCGGCCGCGGCCGCGGCGCGGCCGCGCCCCGCCACGCCGGGCAGCCAAACCAGCATCCCGGCCAGCAGGAAGCTCGCCTGCTGCAGCGTGAAGGCGCCGTCGTTCAGCGCCGCGGCCGCGTGCAGCGCCGGGGCGTGCCAGGACCAGACGACCAGCATCTCCACGGCGGAGAAGCCGAGCGCGGCGCCGACTCCAAGCCGGTCGCGCCCAGCGCTCCGGCGCGGCCAGCGCGAAGACCGCGAGCGGGGCCGCCATAAGCACCAGCCCCAGGTGCAGCGCCATGTGCGTGGTGAACGGACCGCTGCCAGGCGTGGCAGTGGGCCAGTCCAGAGCGCGAGCAGAAGGCCGATCACCGCCGCGGCCGGCCAGAAGCGATGCAGCGCACCGGGGGCCGCGGCCGGATCGCCGCGGCTGCTCCGAACTCACCCCTCGACCGCGGAGGCGCCGGAGGGGCCACATCGGGGCGCCGCGACGATCAGGCGGCGCCGCCGATCCGCTTTCTCGCGCCGCGCCGCGCCTGCGCCGAACTCTCGGCATGGCGGTCGCTCCGGGTCACCGGGCGCTGCTGTCAGAGCGGGCACAGCCCATTCCAGAAGACCGGGATCGTGTTGAAGGCGATCGCCACCTGGAAAAGCAGGGCGGCGAAGAAGCCGCCGACCCCATCCAGTGCGCCCGGCCCTCGCCTGCGCTCAGCACGCCACCGCGCGGCGCCTCGGCGGCCCGCCATGTGCGGATGACGTTGAGGTCGAGAGAGCCAGCGCAACGAACGCCAGCGCCAGCGCGCCGAGATTGATCAGCCTGATCGCGGGATCTTTCAGCCCGGAGCGGCCGGACCATCGCCTGGCCGGCGGCACCGAGACACGTCACCCCGGCGATCGAGCTGTTCGCGGCGAGCTGGAAGCTCCAGGCGACCGGCGCGAGGGAAGCCGAAGACAGCAGCAGCCCGCCCGGCGCTCTCGACCGGGCGCGGGATGGCCGATGTTGAAGCGGGGGCCTCGTCCCTGCTCGTCGCGTGAAGATCTCCGCCTGGTGGAAGAGGTAGGGCGTGAGGTAGATAGTCGTGAAGACGCAATCCAGACCACGTCGACGAAGTGCCAGTAGAACGAGGCGATGCTGACCGGGTCCCGGCGATGGCTGTCGAACTTGCCGAGCGCCGTCCAGATCGCCAGGGCCGAGAGCATCATCAGCCCGACGACGACATGGGCCATGTGAAAGCCGGTCACGGTGAAGAACAGGGACGCGTAGGAGTCCGCGCCGAGGCCGAACGACTTGTCGCTCCATTCCGTGGGCTGGAGCGCCACGAAGGCCAGGCCCATCACCGAGCCGCCGACCAGCCCGGCGATGCATTTCCAGCTGCGGCCCTTCTTCATGCCCTGCTCGCCGAACCAGACGGCGACGCTGCTGCCGAGCAGGATGACCGTCTTCGGCAGGGACAGCTTGAACCAGGGCGGGTCGTCCGGCAGCCAGTCCCGGCCGTAGTGGAACGCCATGTAGTAGTAGCTGAACAGCAGGTAGGCGAATAGGCAGGCCTCGGTCGCGACCAGCGTCGGCATACCGTACCAGCCATTGCCGCGCGCATCCGTGCTGCCGAGGGGCAGGCGGTCGAATTTCAGTTCCCTCTGCTCCTTCGGTGGTTCGTCCGTCGTCGTCTCAGCCATGCCGCGGCCTCGTGATCTGCGCCAGGCTCGCGCGCGGCCAGATCCAGGCGAAGCGAAGAGCATCATGCGACGGCCATGATGCCGACGGCGAAGTACCAGCTGGAGAGCAGCGCGACGAAGAATAGGGTCATGGCCAGTGTCTCCAGGAAGGGCCAGAGCCAGTCCTCGGGCAGCACCGCGACCAGCACGGGCTCGGCATCCAGCATGCTGGTGACGGTCATCTCCTTGCCCTTGTCGAGGATCGGTCCGCGCGTGAATTCGCTCCGCCCCGGCCCTCGCCGATCCGGTCCTCCCACAGCGGGTGGCGGCTGGCGATCACGGGCTCCACGGCGAAGTTGTAGACGGGCGGCGGCGACGAGGTCGCCCACTCCAGCGTCGGCGCGTCCCACGGATTGTCGCCGGCCCGCTCGCCGAAGAAGCGGCCGTGAGCAGATTGATCACCACGAGCAGGAAGCCGAAGGCCAGGATGAAGCTGCCGACCGTGCTCGTCAGGTTCATCCAGTCCCAGCCGACCCCCTCGGGATAGGTGTAGATGCGGCGCGGCATCCCCATCAGCCCGGTCCAGTGCATCGGCAGGAAGGTGGCGTTGAAGTCCGATGAAGACGAACCAGAAGGCGATTGCGCCGGCCCCTCGTTCATCATCCGCCCGGCCATCTTCGGAAACCAGAAGTAGAGTCGAGCGAGCACCCCGAAGACGTTGATGCCGACCAGCATGTAGTGCAGGTGTGCGACCACGAAATAGGTGTCGTGCAGCTGGAAGTCCGCCGGCGCGCTCGCCGTCATCACGCCTGAGACGCCGGCAACGACGAACATCACGATGAAGGCGGCGAAATAGAGGAAAGGCGTCTTGATGACCGGCCTGCCGTACCAGATCGTCGCGATCCAGGCGAAGATCGAGATCGCGCTGGGGATCGTGATGATGAAGGACGCACCGCTGAAGAAGGACAGCGACAGGTAGGGGATGCCCGTCACGAACATGTGGTGCATCCAGACCCCGAAGCCGAGGATCATCGTCGTCCCCGTGGCGATCACCACGAGGGTATAGCCGACCAGCGGCTGTCGGCAGAAGGCCGGCAGGGTGTCCGACACCATGCCCATCGCCGGCAGGACGATGATGTAGACCCAGGGGTGCGCGAACAGCCAGAAGAGGTGCTGCCAGAGCAGCGGCTTGCCGCCGCCGAGCGACATCGTAGAAATGCGTGCCGAAGTGACGGTCGAGCCACAGCAGGAAGAACGCCAGGCTGACCGCCGGCACTGCCAGCAGGTTGCCGACCGA
>CAVUWP010000009.1:0-33024 GCA_963745085.1 uncultured Alphaproteobacteria bacterium
TTCCGTACGGCTACCTTCGCAATGCCGAAGGCATCACGGAGGCGCACCTCGCCGGCGGCGCGTACGAGCTGATCGTTGCCAACGAACGGGTGCCCGCCCGACTTCACCTGCAGCCGCTGCACGACCCGAGGGGCAATCGCGTCAGGGAGTGAATGGCGGAATATGGCGCATGGTGCGCGCTCGCGAGCGAGGGTGAACTGCCGGGATACCCTCGAAACTTGCCCTTGGATCGACACGAAGGTCTGATCCACTGCGGCTCCATGTTGAAATCGCTCATGAGACCTAAAGCCAGCGCGGTTAGGGGCGCAGCTGCGAGAGCGGCACATAGCACGAGTTGGGTGGGCGCCGGTGCTCTCACCCCCGTCTTTCTGTCCTTCGAGCGAAGGGCATGTCCAAGCGTACCTGAACGTCGTTGCGGATGTGAGTTGTTCGGCTGCCGGTCCAGCCTTCTGCAGAACGCCGGTCCCGACTTAATGCGCACGCCGCGCGTCGTCTCCGGACGCTCCGGGCCGGCCCCGACGCTCCGGGCCGGCCCCGACGCTCCGGGCCGGCCCCGACGCTCCGGGCCGGCCCCTCAGTTAGGACGCGTCCTAATAAAACGCCAACGGGGATTCCTTTTCGGCGGCAGCTCTGATTCCCTCCCCTCGAGCGGGAAAGGGAGGATCGCATGCGGCGTCACGAACTGACGGATGAGGAATGGGCGGTGATCCAGCCGCTGCTGCCGAACAAGCCGCGCGGCGTGCCGCGGACTGGATGATCCCCGGGCGCCGAACGGCATCCTGTGGTGGTTCCGGACGGCTGGCGCCGTGGCGCGACATTCCCTAGCGTGATCACCCGCGTACCACGCTGGATAATCGCTTCGTGCGGGACTCGTGCGGGTGGCGTGACGCAGGCGCCTGCCTGACCGTATCCTCGATGCGCATCCCGCGGAGCCGAACGACGGCGACATCGTCACGAGCGACAGCCCTGTGTCCGCGTCGACGACAGGAACGGCGCGGGCGGGGGAGGCGCGGGAATCATGGCTGCATGGGACGGCCCGTTGCGGGCTCGAGGACGTCAAAATCCAACGCGCCGTCGACGCCGAGGGCCGGCCTGTGCGCCTCGCGCCGACCGCCGGACAGGGCCGGGGCCGACGCAGCCGCCGCCTTATGCCTTCTTGCTGACCGCTCGCGCCCGGCGCGACGCTCGTCGCCGACCGCGCCTATGACACTCGGAACGCCATCCGGGAAGCTTCGTCGCCTATCGCGGCGCCTGGGCCGACATCTATTCCTGCTCGATCCGCTAGGACGTGTTCAGCTTCAGCGGCGGGCAACGAATTCCGGGCAGCTCAAAACTGGTGGGACGCTTCTTCAAATCGCATCAATAATCATCCGCGGGCTCGCTGCCCCGTGACGACCGCCGCCCGGAGCAACTTCCTCGCCGCTCTCAAGCTCGCCGCAGTCCGCACGCGCGCCCAGCTCCGGATGGCGCTGGCCGGCGACGGAGCCTTTTCCCTTGCCCGGCGCTCCTGACCGACCCGCCCGGCGAACATGGCCGGGTGGCGCGACAGCTCCCGGTATCGCGCCGCGCCTTCGTCTTGGGGCGCGGCGGCCATGCGCGGGCCGTGGCTGCGGACGTCGCCTATCGCCGGCCGGCCATCTGACGACGTTTTCATGGGGCCGAACGGGCCGGCGACCGCGAATCGGCGCCGGTCGTGCCGGTCTAAGGGATCGGCCCGCCTGATCGAGACTGCGGCCGCCGAGTGCTTCGGCGACGGTGCCGACCTGCTGCGATCGTGCCGATGCATGGGCATTTCGACCATGTCGGCGCGCCCGCCACGCTGGCCTGCCGCCGGCAGGCGCCGGTCTACGCGCACAGGCTGGAGCATCCGTACCTGACCGGCGCACCGCCTATCCGCCGGGCGACCTGGTGACCGGCGGCGGAACGATGCCGACGATCGGGCGCTTTTTCCCCACTCCCCGATCTATGTCGCGATGGTGCGGCCCCTGCCGGAGAACGGCAGCGTGCCGGGTGCGCCGGGCTGGCGGTGGCTGCACGCGCCGGGCCATTCGTCGGGGCACGTCTCGCTGCTGGCGGGAGGCGGAGAGGACGATCGTCGCCGGCAGAGCCGCGACCTGGACTTCAGCTCGGTCTGCGATAATTTTAATCAAGGATCGAACTTGAACAACTTAGAGTGTTCTATTTTGGCAACTCCAAGAAAAAATCGCAGGAAGGAAATTCCGATGCTGGGACGTTGCGCCCCGCTTGTCGTCGTGTCTTTGGCCGTCGCGCCTGCCGCCTTCGGAGAGACCACCCTGACAGTCGTGACCGTGAGAACCCGCAGATGGAGCGGATGCAGAGGCTGTCCGCGGCCTTCACGTCGAGGGCCCAGGGATCGAACTGGACTGGGTGACGCTGGACCAGAAAACCCTGCGCGAGCGGGTGACCACCAATCGCGACCGGGGCCGGCGCTCGACGTCGTGACGATCGGGACCTATGAGGTGCCGATCTGGCCGACGGGGCTGGCTGTTCCCGCTGAGCGAAATGCGAGAGGGTTATGACGTCGAGGGTATCCCGCCGTCGATCAGGGAGAGCTTGGCTACGAGGAGAAATTACGTAGCGCCGTTCTACGCCGAGTCCGCGTTCACCATTACGGATGGACCTGTTCGAGGATGCCGGGCTCGAGATGCCGGACGCGCCGACCCGGGATTTCATATGCACACGCCGCCATGATCGGGAAGCAGAACGAAGACGTCTATGGCATCTGTTGCGTGGCAAGCCGGGCTGGGGCGAAACATCGCGCCGACCACGGCGATGGCGAACTCTATGGCGCGCGCTGGTTCGATGACAACTGGGAACGCAGTTCGGCAGCGAGGCGGGCGAGCGCAGTCAACGACTATGTCAGCCTGGTAACGGGACTGGACCGCCTGACGTCAGCTAAACGGTACACCGAGACGCTGAACTGTTCAGAACGGAAATGCGCGATCTGGATCGACGCGACGACGTAGCTTCGTCGGTCACCGACCCGGAACGTCGAACGTCGCGGACCGGGTCGGCTTCGCGCTCGCGCCTATCGTGGCCTTGGCAGGCGGGCCAACTGGATCTGGGTCTCCGCGCCGGGGATCTCTTCGGGCTCGGAGTACCGGGACCAGGTGCAGCCCTTCGTCGCCTGGGTGATGTCGAAGGAGTAGACCGGCCGTCGGCCGAGGAGGACGGCCGGATCAACGCGCCGCCGGGCACGCGAGCCCCCTCTATGAGAACCCCGACTATCTCGAGGCAGCGCCCTTCGCCAAGATGGTGCTGTCCTCGATCCAGGCGGCCGATCCGTCCAGCCCCACCGTCGACGATGTGCCCTACACCGGAATCCAGTACGTCGCGATCCCCGAGTTCCCGGGCATGGCGACCGCCGTCGGCTCTCAGATCGCCAGGGCAGTTGCGGGCGAAATTCCGACCGATGAGGCGCTCGAGAACGCACAATGGGTCACCGAGAAGGTGATCGAGCGCGCCAGGTTCATCAGCGACGACTAGCTCCGGACGGGCACGACCCAGCCCGCCCCTTAAGCAAAAACACGAGGGGAGGATAGCGTGACACATGTAGCGGACGCCTATCAGAAACCCGTTTCCGAGATGGACGACGAGCTGCTGCCTGTGCCGCGAGCACAGACTGCATGGACCCGGTCACTTCCTCGGCCTCTATGGTGCCGAACACGTTGCTGCGACCGAGTTCGTCATAGGCGCCGCATTCGTGGCCATGGGCGCGACGATCCACGACATCCTGATCGGGCTGCTCATCGGCAATACGCTTGCCGTGCTGAGCTTCTGGCTGATCTGCGCGCCGATCGCGGTCAAGACGCGGCTCAGTCTCTACACCTATCTGGACCGCAATATGGGCGAGCTGGTCCCGCGGCTCTACAACGGTGCGAACGTGCTGATCTTCGTGGCCATCTCCGCGGCGATGATCACCGTATCCGCCACCGCCGTCCGGGCGCTCTTCGACATCCCGCCGCAGGTCTACCCCTATCCGACCAATCTCTACTTCGCGCTCATTGCCGCTTCGGCAAGCGTGATCGCCGTGACGGTGGCCTATTACGGTTTCAATGTGGTGGCCGAGTTCGCCACCATCTGCACACCCTGGCTGATGGTGATGTTCACGGCCGGTGGCATGGTGCTGATCCCTACGCTGAACGAAACGCTGACCGGCTACACGACGCTCGCCAGTTTCTCGGATTTCGTCGAATCTCGCCGGAACGACCGTCTTCACGGGCGTCAACGCCCAGGGAGAACCGGGAATTGGACTATGGGAGGTCATCGGCTTCGCCTGGGCCGCGAATACCTTCGCGCATTTCGGCCTCATCGACATGGCCCTGCTGCGCTACGCCAAGAAATCGGTCTACGGCCTGTGCACCGCCACCGGCATGCTGTTCGGCCACTACATCGCCTGGATCTCCGCGGCACTGATGGGGGCGGCGACGGCGTCGATCATGAAGCTCAGCATCGCCGTCGTCGAGCCCGGCGATGTCGCCTATTACGCGCTCGGCGCCACCGGTTTTGTGATCGTCATCATCGCGGGATGGACAACGGCCAACCCCAACCTCTATCGCGCCGGTCTTGCGGCCCAGGCCGTATTCCCGAACATCGCCCGCCAGAAGATAACGCTCGCCGTCGGCGCCGTGGTCGTGGTCGGAAGCTGTTTCCCGTTCATCTACCGCAGCATCCTGCCAATTCTTGCCTACGCCGGCCTGGTGCTCGTGCCGATCGGCGGCATCGTCTTCGCCGAACAGCACATCTTCCCGCGCATGGGCATGAAATCCAATTGGCACCGCCTCAAGGGCGTCAAGGACAACATGCCGGCGCTGATCACCTGGGGTATCTGTCTCGTGTTCGGCTTTGGGTTGAACTTCATCAACATCATGCCGTTCGTCTATCTCTTCCTGCCGACCTGGGTCCTCTCCATCGTCTGCTACACCATCCTTGCCAAGCGGGCGGGCGCCGACCGAAGCTATCCCGAGGCCGAGAAGCGGGAGGCGGACTTCGACCGGCGGGTCGAGGAATACCACGCCGAGCTGGCGCGAAAGGAGACCCACGAGCACGTCAAGGACACCTCTCATCTGACAAAGGCTATCCGCGCCGTCTGGATCGTCATCGGGCTTCTGGTGCCGGCCGTGCTCGCATGGCGCGTGCTCTTCAACAGCCCCGACCTCTATGACTACTACGTCAACCGCGAGCTGTTCTACGACGTGACCATCTGGTGCACGGTCATATACTTCGTGTTCGCCTGGTGGGATCTGCAGCGATCGAAGGCGCTGCAACGGCACGGCCAGCCGTCCGTTGCGGCCGCGCCGGCGGAATGATGCGGCGGCCCGACGATCACCGAAGGCGCGCCGCGGACTGGCCGGCGGAACGTTGCTCCGAGGCGGCGCCTGTGAAGCAAGGAGGCGACCCTTGATCCCCGGACCGTCGTGGGCTACGCTCGGCGACCTCCCCGCACGCATCGGCCGGCCCTCCTACAGGCGCGAGGACCTGTCTGCCGGCATCCTGCATTTCGGCGTCGGCAATTTCCACCGGGCGCACCAGGCGGCCTATCTCGACCGGCTGTTCTCGGCGGGGCGCGGCCGCGACTGGGCGATCGTCGGCGCGAGCGTCATGCCGAACGATGCCAGGGCCCGCGAGATCCTGGCCGGGCAGGACTACCTGTCGCTCCTGGTCGAGCAGAGCGCCGGGGGCGCGTCAGCGCGCGTCACCGGCCCGATGATCGACTACCTGCCCGCCGCCGACGCCGAGGCGATCTGCGCCCGCATGGCCGAGCCCGACATCCGCATCGTGTCGCTGACCATCACCGAAGGGGGCTATTTTCTCGACGCTGACGGCACCTTCGATCCGACGCACCCGGCGATCGCGGCCGATGCCCGGAACCCCGATGCGCCGACGACCGCCTTCGGCATGATGCTGAAGAGCCTGCGCCTGCGCTCCGAGGCCGGCCATCCGCCCTTCACCGTGATGTCCTGCGATAACATCCCGCATAACGGCCGGGTCACGCGCGGCACGCTGACGGGGCTCGCGCGGCTCTCCGACCCCGACCTGGCCGACTGGATCGACCAGAACGTCGCGTTCCCGAACGCGATGGTCGACCGCATCACGCCCGCAACCTCGGACCGCGAGCGGCGCCTCGCGCGCGAGGAATGGGGCGTGGCCGACGCCTGGCCGGTCTTCTGCGAGGACTTCATCCAGTGGGTGCTCGAGGACGATTTCCCGCAGGGCCGTCCCCCGCTCGACGAGGTCGGCGTCACCTTCGCCCGGGACGTCACGCCCTACGAGACCATGAAGCTCAGGATCCTGAACGGCGGGCACGCGATCATCGCCTACCCGGCCGCGCTTCTCGGCATCGAGTTCAGCGACGCGGCCATGCGCCACGACCTGATCCCCCGCTACCTCGAGAAGATCCAGCGCGAGGAGGTGATCCCGGGCGTTCAAGCCGTGCCGGGAACCGACCCTGCCGATTATTTCGAGACCATCCGCACCCGGTTCTCCAACCCCAAGGTCGCCGACACGATCCACCGCCTCTGCCACGACGGCTCGAACCGGCAGCCGAAGTTCATCGTCCCGTCGATCCGCGACGCGCGGGCCCGCGACGCCACGGTCGACGGTCTCGCGCTCGCCAGCGCCCTCTGGTGCCGCTACTGCGCCGGCCTCCGCGAGGACGGCACCGCGATCGGGCCCAACGATCCGGCGTGGGACCGGCTGACGGCCGTCGCGGCCGAGGCTCGGTCGCGGCCTGCCGCATGGCTTGAGATGGACAAGGTCTACGGCAGCGTCGGCCGCGACGAGCGCCTGCGCGCCGCCTTCTCCCGCTGGCTCCCAGCGCTCCACGAACGCGGCGTCGAGGCGACCCTGTCCGAGTACCTCGACGCATAGCCAGTCGTGTCCGCATGCTCGACCATGGCGATTGCATCCCGCCGCATGCTGCTGGCGAGAGCCATCACACGCCTTCCCGAACACTTTCTCCGCGACCGGTGTCGGCGGAAAATTCCCGCTGTTTCCAAAGGATATAGCTGCAGGGCTGGAGTCTGCGTCGGTGGCTCAGGGCCGCAGAACGGCGTTCTCCGGACCGACATCCTGCAAACCTTGTGACTTGGCGATTTCGGTCCCCAGCTTCGTAAGTCCTTGAGACTGCGTAATGGCGCTAGCGAAGGCGGGGACCTTTGCATCTTTTCCACAGCACCCGAGAAGAACCGGTGACCGAGTCCGCCTCCCTAACCCGACAAGCTCCGCCGGATCAGGCCAAGCTCTCCAACTCATCAGAGGGTCTCCTTTGCGAGCCGATCTGGGGTCCCGTTCCGTTCTGGTGCCGATTGACATGCCGGCCGATAAGCGGGCGCGAGCCGAAGGCGCCCGACGGGCTCCCAAGCTGCCCCGCGCACCTGCCGCCGACGGCGAAGACCGAGTGGAAGCGGCTCGCCCGCAGCCTAGAACCGGATCGGCATGCTGACCGAGATCAACCGCGCCGCCATTGCCGCCAACTGCCAGGCCCGGGGTGCTGCGTCGCGGCCGAGCGCAGGCTCGCCGAGACGCCGGCCGGCTACGTGCAGCCATCGCCCTGGATCGGCGTCGCCAACAAGCAGGTCGAGGTGATGCCGCGCCACATCATCCCCGAGACGCACATCGCCCGCGTGCTCGGCGCCGGTCCGAAGACGCTGCGCAAGCACTGCCGCGACGAGTTCGTCACCGTGCATGTGCTCGCCATCGCCAAGGTAGCGGAGAGCCTGTTTTGAAAGGCGACTTTGTCTCTTCCGAATCCCAACGGCCGGTTCCGTGCCCCTCGTGGTCAAGAAGATGCACGATGGTCGGGATTACGACAATCTGAGTCACGCATGACCAGGTCGAAGCGACGACCACGCGCCGACCGCGCCACGCCGTTTCCGTGCCGGTTGACCGATCAGTCTGGCCTCGGAGCCCGTGTAACTTGCAAACAGACTCTGCGCCATCAACTGCGTGCCGAGGGGGCTTCCGGGCGCCGGACAGCCGAGCGTTCGAGAGGTTCATCCACTCGCCTGAAACCTTTGCCGGGATCGGGCGTTCGCCAACAGAGAATGCCCAGGAATGATACTTGAAGCGGTGCGCGCCTAGGATGGCGACGGTGGGACAGTCTTCTGCGCAGGCGTTTGCACGGGCACTCGTTGTCGCAGCCTCGCTGGCGATGCCGCACGCAATCGCTCCGGTTGCGGCGGCCGCCGAGAGCAGCGACCGCCCGGACGTGATGTCGTCGGGGCTGCGCCTCTTCCTTTCGACGGGGTGCGGCGCCTGCCACCGCATCGCGGGAACGAAGGCGGCGGGCGAGATCGGGCCCGACCTGACGCACCTGGCGTCGCGCGGCACGATCGGGGCCAACCTCCTGACGATGAGCCCCGAGAACCTCGTAATCTGGATCAGGCACACGCAGGAGGTGAAACCGGGCGCGCGGATGCCGTCCTTCGGCATGCTGCCCGAGTCCGAGACGGCCGAGATCGTGGACTACTTGATGACCCTGAAGTGATGTCGTCCTCTGCTCAAAATGCCGAGCGAGGTGGTCGCGTCGCGCGCGCGCTGCGGCGCCGGCCGTTCGCGGTGCTCGCCACGGCGATTGTGCTCGGAGGCATCGTCTTCTACGTCGCGGCGCCGCTGAACATTGCGGCCCGGATCGGGCCCTATCCCGGCGCGGCCTGGATCCTGCACACCTACATGCAGCACTGGTCGCGCAGTTGGTCGATGGGCGTCGAGAAGCCCGACTTCGTCGATCTGTCCGATCCCGCGCTGATACGGCTCGGCGCCGGCTATTTCGAAACCGGCTGCGCGCCCTGCCACGGTGCCCCCGGCCGCGAGCGCAACCCGCTCGTCAAGCTGATGGAGCCGTCGCCGCCGGACCTCGCCAGACATCTGCAGAACTACGACACCAGGCAGCTCTATTGGATCGTCTGGAACGGCATCCGCTACACCGGCATGCCCGGATGGACGGGCGACCACCGGCAGGACGAGGTCTGGGCGATGGTCGCGTTCCTGAAGAAGTACCGCGATCTCGACGCGAAGCACTATGACGAGCTCGCCTACGGCGAGATCGAGCCGAACGACGTCCCCGGCGGCCGGATGAGCTTCGGCGGCCTCGCCGCCCGTCTCGACAAGACGATGCAGGACTGCGCGCGATGTCACGGCGAGGACGGCATGGGCCGCGACGGCACGGCGCCGAAGATCGCCGGCCAGTCGAAGGAGTACCTGCTCGCCACCCTGCGCGGCTATGCCTCGGGCGAGCGGTCGAGCGGCATCATGCAGCCGATCGCCGCGCCGCTTTCGGATGCCGAGCTGGACGAGATCGCCTCGCGCATCGCGCGAAAGCATCCGTCGGACGCGAATATCTCCGCGGCGGGCGAAGCGCAGAACCAGGACCAGAACCAGGACCAGGACCAACAGGAACTGATCGCCCTCGGCCAGCGGCTCGCGGCCGAGGGCGATCCGCAGCGCTTCGTGCCGCCGTGCAGTTCGTGCCACGAGGACGAGGGCGCCGTGTCGCCCCGCGCGGCCTATCCACGCATCGCCGGGCAGGAGCGCCGCTTCCTCGAGGCCTGGCTTCACCTCTATCGCGACCGCCCCTATGGCGGAACAGACTTCGCCAACGTCATGCACTTCGCCGCGACCGGGTTGACCGACCACCAGATCAATGCGCTGGCCACCTGGTACTCGTCGCAGCCCTATGTTGGCGAAGAGCCGACCGCCGCGCTCAGCGCGCACAGCTCGGCCGAGCCGCCGGCGCCGGTTGACCCGAGCGCTCGCACGACCACCGGCACCGGCACCGGCGAGGATGCGGCGCGGCGCGACGACTAGGCGGCGCTTCCGGGGTCGCGCAGCAGCCGCGCGGCGAAGAAGATGCCGGCGCCGAGATAGACGAGACCTCCGCCGAGCGCCATCATCACGCCGCCGAGCCGCTGGTCCATCAGCGCGTCGAGGCCAAAGGCGCCGCCGCACAGCCCCGGCGGATAGATCGGCCCCGGCGCCAGCGCCAGCAGAACGCCCAGCATCGTCATGTGCGTGAAGCTGCCGAGCATGGCCAGCGTGCCGGCCGCGGCCGCGGCGCGGCCGCGCCCCGCCACGCCGGGCAGCCAAACCAGCATCCCGGCCAGCAGGAAGCTCGCCTGCTGCAGCGTGAAGGCGCCGTCGTTCAGCGCCGCGGCCGCGTGCAGCGCCGGGGCGTGCCAGGACCAGACGACCAGCATCTCCACGGCGGAGAAGCCGAGCGCGGCGCCGACTCCAAGCCGGTCGCGCCCCAGCGCTCCGGCGCGGGCCAGCGCGAAGACCGCGAGCGGGGCCGCCATAAGCACCAGCCCCAGGTGCAGCGCCATGTGCGTGGTGAACGAGACCGCTGCCAGGCGTGGCAGTGGGCCAGTCCAGAGCGCGAGCAGAAGGCCGATCACCGCCGCGGCCGGCCAGAAGCGATGCAGCGCACCCGGGGGCCGCGGCCGAATGCGCCGCGGCTGCTCCGAACTCACCCCCTCGACCGCGGAGGCGCCGGAAGGGGCGCACATCGGGGCGCCGCGACGATCAGGCGGCGCCGCCGATCCGCTTTCTGGCGCCGCGGCCGCGCCTGCGCCGGACTCTCGGCATGGCGGTCGCTCCGGACCATCGGGCGCTGCTGTCAGAGCGGGCACAGCCCATTCCAGAAGACCGGGATCGTGTTGAAGGCGATCGCCACCAGGAAGAGCAGGGCGGCGAAGAAGCCGCCGACCGCCATCCAGTGCGCCCGGCCCTCGCCTGCGCTCAGCACGCCACCGCGCGGCGCCTCGGCGGCCCGCCATGTGCGGATGACGTTGATGGTCGAGAGAGCCAGCGCAACGACCGCCAGCGCCAGCGCGCCGAGATTGATCAGCCTGATCGCGGGATCTTCCCAGCCCGAGAGCGGCCGGACCATCGCCTGGCCGGCGGCACCGAGACACGTCACCCCGGCGATCGAGCTGATCGCGGCGATCTGGACGCTCCAGGCGAGCGGCGCGAGCGAGAAGGCGAAGATGAGCAGCAGCCAGCCCGCGCGCTCTCGACCGGGCGCAGGGTGGCCGATGTTGAAGCGGGGGCCGTCGTCCCTGCTCGTCACTTGAAGATCTCCGCCTGGTGGAAGAGGTAGGGCGTGAGATAGATCGTCGTGAAGACGCAGATCCAGACCACGTCGACGAAGTGCCAGTAGAAGGCGGCGATGCTGACCGGGTCACGGCGATGGCTGTCGAACTTGCCGAGCGCCGTCCAGATCGCCATGGCCGACAACATCAGCACCCCGCCGACGACGTGCGCCATGTGGAACCCGGTGACAGTGAAGAACAGGGACGAGTAGGAGTCCGCGCCGAAGCCGAACGGCTTGTCGCTCCATTCCTTGGCCTCGAGCGCCACGAAGGCCAGGCCCATCACCGCGCCGCCGGCCAGCCCGGCGATGCATTGCCAGCTGCGGCCCTTCTTCATGCCCTGCTCGCCGAACCAGACGACGACGCTGCTGCCGATCAGGATGCCCGTCATCGGCCCGGACAGCTTGAAGCCGGGCAGCTCGTCCGGCAGCCATTCCCGCCCGTAGTGGAACGACATGTAGTAGTAGCTGAACAGCAGATAGGCGAAGAGGCAGGCCTCGGTCACGACCAGCGTCGCCATGCCGTACCAGCCATTGCCGCGCGCATCCGTGCTGCCGAGGGTCAGGCGGTCGAAGATCAGTTCGCTCTGCTCCTTCGGTGGTTCGTGCGTCGTCGTCTCAGCCATGCCGCGGCCTCGTGATCTGCTCCAGACTGGCGCGCGGCCAGTTCCAGAAGAAGGCGCAGAGCAGCAATGCGACGGCCATGATGCCGGCCGCGTAGTTCCAGCTGCCGAGCAGCGCGACGAAGAATCCGGTCATGGCCAGTGTCGCCAGGAAGGGCCAGAGCGAGTCCTCGGGCAGCTTGGCGACCAGCACGGGCTCGGCATCCAGCATGCTGGTGACGATCATCTCCTTGCCCTTGTCGAGGATCGGTCCGCGCGTGATTTCGCTCCGCCCCGTGCCCTCGTGGATCCGGTCCTCCCACAGCGGGTGGCGGCTGGCGATCACCGGCTGGACGGCGAAGTTGTAGACGGGCGGCGGCGACGAGGTCGCCCACTCCAGCGTCGGCGCGTCCCACGGATTGTCGCCGGCCCGCTCGCCGAAGAAGCGGCCGTGCAGCAGATTGATCAGCACCAGCAGGAAGCCGAAGGCCAGGATGAAGCTGCCGACCGTGCTCGTCAGGTTCATCCAGTCCCAGCCGACCCCCTCGGGATAGGTGTAGATGCGGCGCGGCATCCCCATCAGCCCGGTCCAGTGCATCGGCAGGAAGGTGGCGTTGAGTCCGATGAAGACGAACCAGAAGGCAATTGCGCCGAGCCCCTCGTTCATCATCCGCCCGGTCATCTTCGGAAACCAGAAGTAGAGTCCAGCGAGCACCCCGAAGACGTTGATGCCGACCAGCGTGTAGTGCAGGTGTGCGACGACGAAGTAAGTGTCGTGCAGCTGGAAGTCCGCCGGCACGCTTGCCGTCATCACGCCTGAGACGCCGGCGACGACGAACATCACGATGAAGGCGGCGCAGTAGCGGAAAGGCGTCTTGATGACCGGCCTGCCGTACCAGATCGTCGCGATCCAGGCGAAGGTCGAGATCGCGCTGGGGATCGTGATGATGAAGGACGCACCGCTGAAGAAGGACAGCGACAGGTAGGGGATGCCCGTCGCGAACATGTGGTGCACCCAGACCCCGAAGCCGAGGATCATCGTCGTCACCGTGGCGAGCACGACGAGGGTGTAGCCGACCAGCGGCTGTCGGCAGAAGGCCGGCAGGATGTCCGACACCATGCCCATCGCCGGCAGGACGATGATGTAGACCCAGGGGTGGGCGAACAGCCAGAAGAGGTGCTGCCAGAGCAGCGGCTTGCCGCCCCCTGCGACATCGTAGAAATGCGTTCCGAACTGACGGTCGAGCCACAGCAGGAAGAAAGCCAGGCTGACCGCCGGCACTGCCAGCAGGTTGCCGACCGACGCCGTCACCGTGCCCCACAGCATCACCGGCGTGCGGTTCAGCGACATGCCCGGCGCGCGCGTGCGCAGGAAGGTGATCAGGAAGTTCATCGCTCCGGTGGTCGTCGAGATGCCGAGGAAGATCATCCCGAGCGCATAGAAGTCCATGTTCAGCCCGGGGTTGAACGGCTTCAGGGAATAAGGGCGGATAGTTGAACCAGCCATCGTTCGGCACCGCGCCCATCAGGAAGCTGGCGTACATGAAGAGGCCCGGAGAACAGAAAAACCCAATAGGAAAAGGCGTTCAGGCGCGGGAAACGCCATGTCACGCGCGCCGATCATCAGCGGGAACAGGAAGATCGAGAAGCCCGACAGCACCGGCAGCGCGTAGAGGAAGATCATCGTCAGGCCGTGCATCGAGAAGAGCTCGTTGTACTGCTCGGGCGTCAGCAGCGTCATGCCGGGCTGGGCCAGTTGGACGCGCATGATCAGCGCCTCGATGCCGCCCAGCAACAGGAACAGGAACGCCGTGATGATGTAGCGCTTCCCGAGCGTCTTGTGGTCGACGGTCCCCAGCCAGCCGAAGAGGCCGGGAGCAGGCTCCCAGCTCTGCCCCAGCCGGTCGCGCAGCTCCTGCAGTGACGGAGCCGACCTCTGGCTCCTGCGTGTACTGCCTCGGCAAATCGCTCACGTCCGTCCCCTCGTCTCGGTTTCGGTGGCGGCCGGAATCGGTGCTCGGAGAGGCGGCTGACGCGCGCGGAGGACCGGCCTGGGCGTCGCCGCTTGTCGCCGGTAGCGATTGTTGAGACAGCCAGCTGGCGAATTCGTCCGGCGGAACCGCCAACAGGAGAAACGACATGTGCGCGTGCTGTTCGCCACAGTATTCGACGCATTGTCCGCGATAGACACCCTCGGCGTCGGCGCGCAGCCAGGCGACGTTCTCCTGACCGGGAATGAGATCGGTCTTGCCGGCCAGCAGCGGCACCCAGAACGAGTGAATGACGTCGGCCGAGCGCAGCACGAACTTTACCGGGCGACCGACCGGGACGCGGATCTCGTTCGCCGTCTCGAAAATAGTCGATCCGTCCTGGTCCTTGTAGGCGATCTCCCACCACCACTGGTGCCCGGTCACCTCGATCGACGCGGCGGGCGGGTCGTTCGGCGCCTGGATGGCGGCCATCGTGCCGACAGTCCAGCGACGAAGACGGCGAGGGCAGCGACCGTGACGATCAGCCCGCCATAGATCCAGCGCAGTGCCTTCTCGTCATGCGAGCGACCGACCGAATGGCCGTCGGCGCGCATGTCCGCGACCCGCCTGGATCGCATCGCGCCGCCGGCCACCAGCGCGGTGATGATCACGACGACGCCCGTTGCGAGCCAGATCGTGCCCCAGAGAATGCTCGTGATCGCGTGCCCGGGCGACCCGAAGGTGCGGAGATAGTACATCGGCTCGCCGCCCGAAGCATCGAGGACCTGACCGGCCGCCGACGCGGTGGCGGGCAGGCCGCCCAGGCAGACAAGCGCAGCAATGGGGGCTGCAAGGACGGCGAAGAATTCTGCGGGCGCGAGCACTTGCGAACGAAGTCTCGCCCGGCTCCCTTCCGCGACGGCCCGGGCTCGGCAATTCGGGCTCCTTCCCACGCGACGAAAGTGGGGCAATCCACGGCAGGGGCGCGCCGGACGGGGGCTGGCCTCCGAAACTGCCCGTGAGCCCCGAAAGAGACCGCTTGTCCGGCGAACTTCCTGCCGCGGCTTGCTCAGGGCGCTAACCTCGACCGCCGGGATCGGGTTCCCCGCCGACCCGGACAGGGTGATCGCGGCGGCGCGCGCCTGGATCGGCACGCCCCATCACGACCGGGCCAGTTACCGCGGCGTTGGCTGCGACTGCCTCGGGCCTGCGCGCGGAGTTTGGCGCGAGGTCGTCGGCCCCGAGCCATTCCCGATCCCGCCCTACGGGCCGGAACTGGGGCGAGACCGGGCCGCGGGAGGTGCTGGCCGAGGGCGCGTCCGCCATGATGATCGAGGTGCCGCCCGTGGTGGCCGGTCCCGGCGCGCCGCGATAGCGCTCCGCCAGGAAATCGACGAGCACCCGCACCTTGGCGGCGAGGTGCCGTCTGTGCGGGTAGAGGACGTGGACGCCGCAAGGGGCGGTCTCGAACGCGCCGAGCAGCCGGACGACCCGGCCCGACCGCAATGCATCCCCCGCGACAAAGGCCGGCATGCAGGCGAGCCCAAGGCCGACCTCCGCGGCATCCAGGCAGGCTTCAGCGTTGGAGTATCGGATCCGGGCCGCACACCGCCACCGTCCGGGCGGCGTCGTCGATCCCGAGGACCACGGTTCGGGGCGCGGAAGCAATCGGTGAAGCCGGGGATCGGGTCGTCGCTGAGCCGGTTCTCTGCAGCCATACAAAATCGTCAGTGAAACGCATCCGTTCACGCGCAGCCGAGGGCAGACGCTCGGCTTTGCCGCCGGTTCCGATGGTGGCGACCGGGTGCCTTGCCGGGCGTGACCACCGCCGGCAAGCCTGCTGGCGCCAACCCCGCGGCCGCTCAGACCAATGCGAGGACGCGGTCGACCAGCAGGGCGGCGGCGCCGGTGTGGCGCCCCGGATCGGCCAGCGCGTCCCAGTCGACACGATCGACAGGCCCCTCGACAGGCGTGTCGATCCGGCGGCGCAGCACGGCGAGCAGGTCTTCGCCAGGGGCCATCGCCGCGGCCGCATCCTTGACGGCGGCCTGCGCCTCGGGGCGCGGCATGCGGGCGGCCAGCACGAACTGCGCCGCCTCGGCCAGCAGCGTGCCGTGCGTTGCGGCGATCTCTGCCTGCATGGCGGCCGGGTCGGGCTGCAGCGTCCTCGCCAGCTCCAGCGCGTGGCGGAGCGCCGCGCCCGCCGCCACCGCCATGGGCGGGAGCGACAGCCATTCGCTGGCCCATGCGCCGGCATCGCGCTCCTCGGCATGGACGAGCGCGCCGTGCAGGGCGCCGAGCAGCGCCGCGTTCTGACGGGCCAGGGCGGTCAGCGCCTCGGCGCCCACAGGGTTGGCCTTCTGCGGCATGGTGGACGAGCCACCCGCCGCCCCGGCGCGCGCCGTACCGGCCGCCGCCATCAGCTTCAGGTCGGCGCCCATCTTGCCGAGCGACCCCGTCACCAGCGACAGCCAGCCGGCAAGCTCGACGACGGCGTCGCGCTCGGCGTGCCAGGGCTTCGGCGCCAGCCCCAGGCCGAGCGCCTCGGCCAGCGCGGCCTCGACGGCGGGGCCCTGCGCGCCCATCGCCGCCATGGTGCCCGAGGCGCCGCCGCACGAGACGACCAGCAGGCGCGGCCGGAGCTCGGCCAGCCGGGCGCGGTGCCGGAGCAGCGGCGCCAGCCAGCCGGCGATGCGCAGTCCGAATGTGGTGGGCGTCGCCGGTTGCCCCCAGGTGCGCGCCGCCATGACGAGGTCCCGGTGCGCCCGCGCCTGACCTGCCAGCGCGGCGATCACCGCCTCGAGCCGCCGCCCCAGCAGCGCGCACAGCTCGGTGAGCCGCAGCACCAGCCCGGTGTCGACGATGTCCTGTGTCGTCGCGCCCCAGTGCAGATAGGGCGCGGCCGGCCCGGCCACGATCGCCCGCAGCGCCTGCGACCAGGGCCGGCACCGGGATGCCCGAGCCGGCGGTGCCGGCCCCGAGCGCGGCCGGATCGACGACGACGCCGTCCAGCGCCGCCGCGATCGCCCCGCCGGCCTCGGACGGGATCAGGCCGAGCCCGCCCTGCACCCGCGCCAGCGCCGCCTCGACGCGGACCATGGCGGCGATCTCGGCAGCGTCCGAGAACAGCGCCGCCGTCTCCGGGTCGCCGAGATGCGGCCCCGCCCACGCGCTCTCGAACGGCGAAACCGCCATCAGGCGGCGGGTTGCGGTCCGGGGCGGAGGCCCAGGATCTGCCGGGCCTGGGCGACGGTCGCGACCGGGCGCTGGTACTTCTCGCAGAGCTCGACGGCCCGCCTGACCAGCGCGGCGTTCGACGGCGCGAGCCGGTCGCGGTCCAGCCGGACGTTGTCCTCCAGCCCCGTCCGCGTGTGCCCGCCGGCGGCGATCGACCACTCGTTCAGCGCGATCTGGCCGGAGGCGATGCCGGCGCCGCACCATGTCGCGTCGGGCGCGATGCGCCGGACCGTCGAGACGTAGAAGTCGAAGACGTCGCGGTCCACCGGCATGGCGTTCTTGACGCCCATGACGAACTGGATGTGCAGCGGCCCGTTCAGGCGTCCGTCACCCGCCATCTTCACCGCCTGGAAGATGTGGCTGAGGTCGAAGGCCTCGATCTCGGGCTTGACGTCGTGCGCCAGCATCTCGGCGGCCAGCCAGTCGACCAGGTCCGGGCTGTTCTCGTAGACGCGCGTCGGGAAGTTGTTCGAGCCGACCGAGAGCGAGGCCATGTCGGGCCGGAGCGGCAGCATGCCGCCGCGCTCGCGCCCGTTGCCGGATCGCCCGCCGGTGGAGAGCTGGACGATCATGCCGGGGCAGTGCTTCTCCAGCCCCTCCTTCAGGCGCGCGAACTTGTCGGGGTCCGAGGTCGGCGTCTGGTCGGCGTTGCGGACATGGCAGTGCGCGATGGTCGCGCCGGCCTCGAAGGCCTCGTGCGTCGACTCGACCTGCTCCTCGATGGTGATCGGCACGGCCGGATTGTTCTCCTTGCGCGGAACCGAGCCAGTGATGGCGACGCAGATAATGCAGGGTTCGGTCATCTCCTCCTCCGTCGCGGCCTTCCTTGTCCCTCCGACGGAGGCGGCGGCGTGGCGCCGCGCGGCCGCCGGCTAGAAGTTCAACGACACGTCGCGGTGCGTCGACGTGCACGCGGCGACATAGAGCGCCTGCTCCCTGGGCAGGACGGGCTGCTGGCGCAGGCCGATCGTGTCGCGCAGCCCGTCGCGATAGGCCTGCAAGCCGGGCAGGATGGCCGAACTCGGCCCGGCGCCGCCACTCGAGCTCGGCCGTCAGCGCCGCGATCGACTCGTCCAGCGCCTCGGCTGCGGCCTGCGGGTCCGGGCTCCGGCGCAGCGCCTCGCGCGCATCCGACAGCCCGCCGATGACGTCGCGGCTGGCCTCGGCGTCACGCATCGCCGAGCGCAGTTCCTCGATGCGCTGGATCAGCGCCGGCGGGTCTCCGGCCGGCACGTCCGAGCGGAGCTGCGCGAGATCCGCCTCCAGCGCCGCCAGCCGCGGCGTCGCGACCAGGAGGTTGCTGACCTCGATCACAGGCGTGAAGGCGTCGTCGGCGGCGCGCTGGTAGGCCCGCCGCGCCTTTTCCTCGGCGCTGGTCAGCTCGGAGAAAGTCTCGTGTTGCTCCTTCCACTCACCGGGAATGCGGGCGAGCAGCGCTTCGCGCTCGGCCGCGAGCTCGTCGATGCGCGCCTCGATCTGCGGAATGCGCGGGCTTTCCGGGTCCACACTTCTCAGGCGCGTGAGATCGGCCCGCAGCGCGGTGGCGCCGCGCGCCAGCCTGGCGGCATCGCGCTCGATCGTCCGGACCTCGGTGTGCACCGGCCGATAGGACGGGGCGGCTGCCTGCACTGCCGCCGCGGCCGCCTGCACGTCCTTCAACCTGTCGAACGTGTCACCCGCCGCGGCGAAGGCGTCGCGCAGATCGTCGGCATGATCCTCGGGAAGCTCGTCGAGCGGCAGCGCCTGGGCCCGTTCGATCACCGCGCGCAGCTCGTCGCCGCGCTCGGCGAACTGCTCGCCGACATAGCGCTCCATGCAGTATTGCAGCCGCGGGTTGACCGGCGGCGGCGCCGTCTCGGATGTCAGCGAGATTCTCGTGGGCAGATAGTTCACAAGCGGCGGGAACGAGCCGACGATGCCCAGCGCCAGCAGCTGCAGCATGATGAAGGGCACGACGCCCTTGTAGATCCCGACCGTCGAGACCTCGGGCGGCGCGACGCCGCGCAGGTAGAACAGCGCAAAGCCGAAGGGCGGCGTCAGGAAGGACGTCTGGATGTTCAGGCCGATCATGACGCCCAGCCAGACGGCCGTGACGTTCGCTGCCGGGTCCATCAGCAGGATCGGCGTGACGATCGGCACGACGACCACGGCGATCTCGAGGAAGTCGATGAAGAAGCCCAGGAAGAAGATCACCCCCATGACGATGATGAACTGCGTCCAGAAGCCGCCCGGCAGCGTCACCAGGAAGTCGCGGACCAGGTCCTCGCCGCCGAAGGCCCGGAAGGCGGCGGTCAGCATCGCGGCGCCGATCAGGATGATGAAGACCAGCGCGGTGGTCTTGGCGGTCTCCAGCATCACCAGGGTCAGCGTGTTGTCGATCCGGAAGGCGCGCCAGATCGCCCAGAGCACGGCGACGACGAACACCGCGACCGCTGCCAGCGTCAGCCATATGGCCAGGACGTCCCTGCCAGAGGCGAGATTGCGGATGTTGGTGTCGTAGAACGAGGTGAGGACGGCGATCGCCACCAGCGAGCCGACGGCCAGCAGCGCCGGCGTATGGGCGAACGGCTCGTCCTCGTGCAGGCGATAGCTCGCCATGATGGTCGCGCCGATGGCCCCGATGGCGCCGGCCTGGTTCACGGTGGCGACGCCGGCGATGATCGAGCCGAGCACGGCGAAGATCAGCGCCAGCGGCGGCACCAGGGTCATGACGACGCGCATGACCAGCCGCGCGTCGAGCTTCTCCTCGAACGGAACCGAAGGCGCGGCGGACGGGCGGATCAGCCCGATCACCAGGATGAAGATCATGTAGATGCCGACCAGCACCAGGCCGGGGACCAGCGCACCCATGAACATGTCGCCGGCCGAGGTCGAGGTGACGGCGTATTCGGACGGCATCGAGAGCTCGCCCGTCGCGGACTTGAAGAGCTCGACGCGCCCGGTCTGCGCCTGGTCGACGGCCGAGGCGAGCTGGTCGGCCAGGATGATCAGGACGATCGAGGGCGGGATGATCTGGCCGAGCGTGCCGGAGGCGGCGATCGTGCCCGTCGAGAGCGGGATCGAGTACTTGTTGCGCATCATCGCCGGCAGCGAGATCAGGCCCATGGCGACGACGGTGGCGCCGACGATGCCGGTCGTCGCCGCCAGCAGCGCGCCGACGAAGACGACCGAGATGCCGAGCCCGCCCGGGATCGGCCCGAAGAGCTGCGCCATGGTCAGCAGCAGGTCCTCGGCGATCTTCGAGCGCTGCAGCATGATGCCCATGAAGATGAACAGCGGCACGGCGATCAGCGTGTCGCGCTCGACCTCCCAGTAGACCCCTCGGAAGTTCGTGACGCCGGCCGACAGCCATTCGTGCGGGCCGCCCTGCGCGAAATAGGCGTCCGGATGCCCGATGAAGATCCAACCGCAGAGGCCGGCCAGCAGGATTGTCAGGATGGCCGAGCCGGGCAGCGCGAACGCCACCGGATAGCCCATGCCGAGCGCCGTCGCCATCAGCACGATCAGCAGGATCAGAAAAACGATTTCCATCGAGCGTGCCCTAGGCTCCGGTCGGAAGTTCGCCGTCGTGGTCGTGCAGGTGCGAGCCTGGATCGCCTCGCCAGTCGGCAACGCCCTCGAGCAGCATGGCGCAGAACTGCACCATCATCGAGACGGCGAACACGCCGAGGAATCCGGCCATCAGGTACTTCACGTAAAGACCGAACCCGGACTGCGTGATCTCGTAGCTGACCAGCGGCGCATTGATGACCGAGGATCGCGTGGACATTCCCAGGATGAGAATCGTCCAGCAGAAGACGATGCCCAGCAGCAGGGTTCCGATCGTGTTCGTGCGCCCCTTGGTCCTGTCGGAGAAGCGCGAATAGAAGACGTCGACCCGGACGTGCCCGTCCTGCGAGAGGGTGTAGGCCGAGGCGAAGAGGAAGAGCGCCGCGTACCAGAAGCGCACGAGGTCGCCCATGAAGGCCTGCTCGTACGAGAAGATGAAGCGCGACAGGACGATGGAGAGCTCGGCCACAACGACCAGCAGCGCCAGCCAGTGGAATCCGAGCGTGCCGCGCGTCAGCGCCGCGATGACGATGCCGACGAGGATCAGTGGATAATGCACCAGCGGCCCGCGCGATTCGTTGAAGTCCATCCTGCTGCCCAGCGCGGGGCCGATGACGTCGTTCAGCATCCCCTCGATGCGCAGGAAAGAGATCGTCGAGTCGACGATGCCGATCAGCAGCACGGCCCAGAAGGCGGCGCGGATCATGAACTGGACGATCCCGCTCAGCCGGGCACCGTCGGCACGGAGCGGCCGCTCGGGTGTCCCGAGCACGTAGGCCACGGCAAGCGCCACCGCCGCGACGTAGATCGCCACCTGCACGAGCGCCAGCGCGCTCGCGTTGCCGGCGAAGGCCGCCCCCGCGCCGGGCCAGCTGCGCCAGACGATGAGATAGTTGTTGAGGATGTAGGCGAACGTCATGGCGACCATGGCCCAGGAGAAGATCCTGACCGCGCGCGTCCCGGCCGTTGCAGTGGCGGGCGGATAGGCTGCCGCATCGGCCGACCGAGAAGAGACAGTCTCGTGCGCTTCCACCGGCTCCCCCCATCATTCCGGACCCGACTCCGGATAAACGCTGCGGCGACGGGGCGCAATGGGGCCCGGCAGCCGGATGCAGCCGGATGAGCACGCCGGCCAGACTCCGCCGCGGGTCGCGGTCCGCCGGGCGGCAGGCGAGCGCCGGGTGCGATGATCGAACCTCCTCGGCGGAGGTCGGCCGGCCGCGGCTACAGACCGTCGGCGGCGACGAGCACCGGCCCGTCGCTTTGCCGCACGGCGGCATCGACGACGCGGCCGGGCGCGCGATCGCTCCGGAACCGCACTTCCGCGAACGTCTCCGTGCGGCCCATCCGGGGGCGCTCGACAAGCACGCGCTGGGTCGTGCCGACCTGCCGCGCGGCCCAGGCGGCGGCCCGGCCGTCGCCCGCCGCGCGCAGGCGGGCGGCGCGCTCGCGGCGGGCCGCCTTCGGCACCTGCGGCATGCGCGCCGCCGGCGTGCCCTTGCGGGCGCTGTAGGGGAAGACGTGCAGCCATGTCAGGCCGCACTCGGCGACGAGCGCGAGCGTGTTCTCGAACATCGCCTCGGTCTCGGTCGGGAAGCCGGCGATCAGGTCGGCGCCGAAGACGATGCCGGGGCGGGCGCGGCGGACATCCTCGCAGAAGCGGATGGCATCGTCCCGGCCGTGCCGCCGCTTCATGCGCTTCAGGATCATGTCGTCGCCCGCCTGCAGGCTGAGGTGCAGGTGCGGCATCAGCCGCGGCTCGGACGCGATGGCGTCGAGCAGGGCCGCGTCGGCCTCGACCTGATCGATCGAGCTGACGCGCAGGCGGGCCAGGTCCGGCACCAGGCGCAGGATCCGCTGGACCAGGCCGCCGAGGCGCGGCCGCCCTGGCAGGTCGGCGCCCCATGAGGTGAGATCCACGCCGGTCAGCACGACCTCGTTGAAGCCGCGGCCCGCCAGCCGGCGGACCTGCTCGACGACGACGCCCGCCGGCACCGAGCGCGAATTGCCCCGCCCATAGGGGATGATGCAGAAGGTGCAGCGGTGGTCGCAGCCGTTCTGCACCTGGACATAGGCGCGCGCGCGCGCGCCGAAGCCGTCGATCAGGTGGCCGGCAGTCTCGCGCGCCGACATGATGTCGTCGACGCGCACCGCCTCGGTCTCGCCGATCAGGCTGCCCGAGAGTTCCGCTGCCGGGTCGGCCGCCAGTTCGGTCGCCAGCCCGGCCCAGGTCTCGGGCCGCATCTTCTCGAGGTTGCCGAGCACGAGGTCGACCTCGGGCATCGCCGCGAAGGTCTCCGGCTCGGTCTGCGCGGCGCAGCCGGTGACGACCAGCCGCTTGCCCGGGTGCTCGGCGCGCAGCCGCCGGATGCGCTGGCGGGCCTGGCGCACCGCCTCTGCCGTCACCGCGCAGGTGTTGACGACCACCGCCTCGCCGAGGCCGTTCTCGGCGGCCAGCCGTCGCATCGCCTCGGTCTCGTAGGCGTTGAGGCGGCAGCCGAAGGTCGCGAAGACGGGTGCCGGCGCGGTCATGCCCGCTCCACCGCGTCGAGGAACGCCGGCGAAAGCGCGCCCTCGAAGACCTGCGCGACCGGGCCGGCCATCAGCAGATGGTCGTCGGCGCGCCATTCGACTTCGAGCGCGCCGCCGTCCAGCACGATCGTCGCCCGCCGGTCCATCAGCCCGCGCCGGGCGGCGTTGACCAGCACGGCGCAGGAGGACGACCCGGAGGCGAGCGTCACGCCGACACCCCTCTCCCACACCCGGACGCGGGCGCAGTCGCGCGCCAGCACCTGCACGAACTGGACGTTCGTGCGCTCTGGAAACAGGGGATGGTTCTCCACCCCGGGGCCCAAGGCCTCGAGCGGCACCGCCCCCAGGTCCTCGACGAAGAAGGTGCAGTGCGGGTTGCCCATCGAGCAGGCGGCGGGCGCCCCCTCGATCGGCAGCGCCGCCGTCTCGGCCGCGCGCGCCAGCGGGATGTCGCGCCAGCCGAAGCGCGGCTGCCCCATGTCGACCTCGATCGTCCCGTCGGCGCGTCGGCGGCCGGACAGCACGCCGTTGTCCGAGGCCAGCGTGACCTCGGCGAGGCCCGTCTCGTCGATCAGCAGGTCGGCGATGCATCGCGTGGCGTTGCCGCAGGCCTGGGCGCGGCTGCCGTCGGCGTTCCAGAAGCGCACGGTCGCGGTGGCGTTGCCGCCCGGCAGGATCTCGGCCAGCTGGTCGAAGCCGACGCCGCGGTGTCGGTCGCCGATCGCGCGCACCAGCGCGGGCGTCAGCGCCGCCTCGCGCCGCCGCTGGTCGATGACCACGAAGTCGTTGCCGAGCCCGTGCATCTTGCGGAACGCGAGGCCCGGCCGGTCCCCGCTTCCATCCTCGTTGCGACTGCCGTCCATGCGCGGCATATAGCCGAGCGCCGGGCGACGCGCCAGAGCGGCCGACCCCGTGCGGCCCGCCCCGTGCGGATCGCCCGTGCGGATCGCCGGGTGCTCAGAGCCGCTCGGCGTGCCAGCGCATGTGGTCTTCCATGAAGCTCGCCACGAAGTAGTAGGAGTGGTCGTAGCCCTCGAGCAGTCGGCAGGTCGCGACCGTGCGGGTCTCGGCCAGAGCGGCGGCGAGCGCCTCGGGCTGCAGCCGTTCGAGGAACGGATCGCCGCTGCCCTGGTCGACCAGCATGTCGCTGCCCCAGCCGCGGGCGCGCAGCAGCAGGCTGGCGTCGTAGCCGGCCCATGCCTCCTCGTTGTCGCCGAGATAGGCGTTCAGCTGCTTGCGTCCCCATTCGCTGGCGGAGGGATGCGAGATCGGCGCGAAGGCCGTGACCGAGCGGTACAGTTCGGGATTTCGCATGGCCAGGGTCAGCGCGCCGTGTCCGCCCATCGAGTGCCCGGTGATCCCCTGGCGCTCGGGCTCGATCGGGAACTCGGTCGTCACCAGCGTCTGCAGGTCCTTGGTGATGTACGAGTACATGCGGAAATTCGGCGTCCAGGGCTCCTCGGTTGCGTCGACATAGAAGCCGGCGCCCTGGCCGAGATCGTATTCGTCGTGGTCGGCGATGGCCTCGCCGCGCGGCGACGTGTCGGGGAAGACCACCGCGATCCCGTGCCGCGCCGCCCAGAGCTGTGCGCCGGACTTCTGCATGGCGTTCTCGTGCGTGCAGGTCAGGCCGGAGAGGAACCAGAGGCAGGGCACCCGCCCCTTCCGCGTCTGCGGCGGCAGGTAGACCGCGAACGTCATGTCGCAGCCGGTGCGTCCCGAGGCGTGCCGATAGACGCCCTGGACGCCGCCGAATGCCCGGTTCTCGGAAACAGTCTCCATCTCGTCCCCCGTCTGCCCCGCCCCCGGCCCTCAGCCCGTCGCGCGCAGCGTTCCGACCGTCGGCTCGCACGCCACCGGAAAGTTCAGCGAGCGCGCGATGAAGCACTTTGCGTGCGCCTCGTCGTGCAGCGCGCCGGTCACGGCGGCGTCGCCGGCCGAGATCGTGACATGCGGCCGCAGCGTCGCCCCGGTGAACTCGCCCGATCCGTCAGCGTTCATCCGCATCTCCGCGTCGGCGCGATCCTCGTAGCTCTCGACCACCACGCCGGCGGCGGCGGCGAGATGCAGGAACCACAGCATGTGACAGGCCGAGATCGACCCGACCAGCATCTCCTCCGGGTTCCAGCGGTCGGCGTCGCCCCGGAAGGCCGGGTCCGCCGAGCCCTGGATGGCGGGCTTGCCGCTCGCCTCGATCAGGTGGGTTCGTCGATACCCACCGTAGGTCGCGGTGCCCGCGCCGGTGTTCCCGGTCCAGCGGACCGTGGCCCGGAAGCTGTGCGACGACGCTGCATGTGGCATGCGCTCCTCCCTGTCGGACCGGACGGTCAGTAGCTGTACTCGCGATAGATGCGCGTCAGGTCGCCCCGCCAGTCGCCGTGATAGCGCTCAAGCAGCTCCTCGGCGGGGGTGCGGCCGCTCGCCACGATGTCCTTCAGCGCGTTCAGGAAGTGCGTCTCGTCCGGGATCATGCCGCCGGCGCCGGTGCGGGCGCGCCGCGCCAGCCCGGCCTCGGCGATCTCGAGGCAGTCGCGCGGCCACGTCGCGCACGCTGCGCCCGGCGATCGAAGCGTTCAGCCCCTCGACAGAGGCGTCGATGCGCAGCCGGTCGCGGTCGGCCGCCGTCCAGCTCGCGCACGAGGTCCCAGGCGGCGTCGAGCGAGCTTTGCTCGTAGAGCAGCCCGACCCACAGCGCCGGCAGGGCGCAGAGCCGCCGCCAGGGGCCGCCGTCGGCGCCGCGCATCTCCAGGAATTTTTTTATCCGCGCCTCGGGAAAGATGGTCGTCAGATGGTCGGCCCAGTCGCTCGAGCGTCGGGCGCTCGCCGGGCAGGGCCGGCAGCCTGCCCGCCATGAAGTCGCGGAAGGACTGCCCCAGCGCGTCGATATAGCGGCCCTGCCGGTAGACGAAGTACATCGGCACGTCGAGCGCATAGTCGACATAGCGCTCGAACCCCATGCCGTCCTCGAAGACGAAGGGCAGCATGCCCGTCCGGTCGGCGTCGAGGTCGCGCCAGATGCGGGCGCGCCACGAAAGGTGCCCGTTCGGCTTGCCCTCGAAGAAGGGCGAGTTGGCGAAGAGCGCCGTGGCGATGGGCTGCAACGCCAGCGCGACGCGGAACTTCTGCACCATGTCGGCCTCGGAGGCGAAGTCGAGGTTCACCTGCACCGTGCAGGTCCGGTACATCATCTGCGTGCCGTGCGTGCCGACCTGTCGCATATAGCGGGTCATCAGCGCGTACCGGCCCTTCGGCATGACCGGCATCTCGTCATGCATCCAGATCGGCGCGGCGCCGAGGCCGATGAAGCCGACGCCGATCTCGTCGGCCACGGCCTTCACCTCGGCCAGGTGCTGGTTCACCTCGTCGCAGGTCTCGTGGATCGTCTCGAGCGGCGCGCCGGACAGCTCCAGCTGGCCGCCGGGCTCGAGGCTGACGTTCGCCTTGCCCTTGCTCAGGCCGATGATGTTGCCGTCCTCGGTGATCGGCGCCCAGCCGAAGCGGGCGCTCAGGCCCTCCAGCACCGCGCGCACCGAGCGCGCGCCGTCATAGGGCAGGGGCTTCAGCGTATCGACGCAATAGCCGAACTTCTCGTGCTCGGTGCCGATTCGCCAGTCCGCCTTCGGCTTGCAGCCAGCGGCCAGATAGCCGACGAGATCGCTCCGGCTCTCGACCGGGCCGCCGCCCTGCTGGGGAATCGACATCGGGAAGCTCCTCGCCCCTGGCCGCCGCCTCGGGCCGCCGGAGTCAGCTAACCGCCGGGCGCGGGCGACGCAACACCGGTTTCCGCTCCGGCGAGGGCTGGGGCGAGGGCTGGGGCAAGTGCCGGGACGAACGCCGGACCACCGCCGTGGCGCCACGACGCCGCTCCTCCATTGCAGACGGCCAGCGGAAACATAGCTGTTAGGCGGGGCGCTTCGGGCTCCGCGGTCGTCCGCGAATTCCCTTGACCTCGCGCCGGCGGGCCGCTTCAACCCGGCGGATTTAATCTGGAGCGGCCGAATGGGCGGGGACGACGGCAGGAACCTGATCTTGGCAGCGGTGCTGTCGATGCTGGTGGTGCTGGGCTGGTACATGCTCTTCCCGCCCGCGCCGCCGCCCGCCACGCCCGCTGGCGACGTGCCCGTCGAGCAGCAGGGGGCGGTCCCGGCAGCACCGGGCGCAGCGGGGTCCGTTCCCGTTCCCGGGACCGCGGGCGCCGTCGCGGCGCCCGATCTCGCCGAAAGCCGGGCCGACGCCCTGGCGGCCGATCAGCGCATCGAGATCGCCACCCCGTCGGTCACCGGCTCGATCCGGCTCAAGGGCGCGCGGCTCGACGACCTGCACCTCAACGACTACCGCGTCTCGCTGCAGCCCGACGCCGACACGGTGATCCTGCTGAACCCTGCCGGCGCGACGGCTCCCTATTTCGCCGATTTCGGCTGGGTGCCCGTCGAGGGTTCGGACCCCGGAACGCTGCCGGACGAGAACACGCCCTGGACAGTCGAGAGCGGCGAAACGCTGACGCCCGAAAGCCCCGTGACGCTGGTCTGGGACAACGGCGCCGGGCTGATCTTCCGCCGCGAGATCGCCGTCGACGACCAGTACATGTTCACGATCCGGCAAACGGTCGAGAACCAGACCGGGGCGCCGGTCAGCCTGGCCCCCTACGGCCGCGTCACGCGGATCGGCGGCGAGGCGTCGACCAAGCTGTGGATCCTGCACGAGGGCGCCGTCGCCTTCGTCGACGACAAGCTGGAGGAGATCAGCTACGGCAACCTCGAGGACCTGAAGCCCGTTGCCGGACAGGCCGGCGGCCTGGAATCCTTCCACGTCGACCAGAACGGCTGGATGGGCTTCACCGACAAGTACTGGATGACCACGATGGTCGCCGAACCCGGCACCGCCTTCGACGGGTTCTACCAGACCTTCCTGCGCGGCACCGAGCACGAGTTCCGCGGCGTCATGCGCCTGCCGGTGGCCACCGTCGCCCCCGGCGAGACCGTCGAGGCGGTGAACCGGGTCTTCGCCGGCGCCAAGGAGTTCTACACGCTGCGCGGCTACGAGCAGCGGCTCGGCATCGAGAACCTGCACTGGGCCATCGACTGGGGCTGGTTCTACTTTCTGACCAAGCCGATCTTCCAGGTGCTGAACTGGCTGCACCTGCATATCGGCAACATGGGCCTGTCGATCATCCTGCTGACCTTCATCATCAAGGCACTGCTGTTCCCGCTCGCCTACAAGTCCTACGTCTCGATGTCGCGGATGAAGAAGCTTCAGCCCGAGATGGAGAAGATCAAGGAGCGCTGCGGCGACGACCGCCAGAAGATGCAGCAGGAGATGATGGCGCTCTACAAGAAGGAGAAGGTGAACCCGGCGGCGGGCTGCCTGCCCATCCTGCTGCAGATCCCGATCTTCTTCTCGCTCTACAAGGTGCTGTTCGTCACGATCGAGATGCGCCACGCGCCGTTCATCCTCTGGATCCACGACCTGTCGGCGCCGGACCCGACCTCGGTCCTCAACCTCTTCGGCCTGTTGCCCTTTGCGGCGCCCGACCCGGCCAGCTTCCTCGCGATCTTCTCGATCGGCGTCTTCCCGATCGTCATGGGCATCACGATGTGGCTGCAGCAGAAGCTGAACCCGACGCCGGCCGATCCGACGCAGAAGATGATCTTCGCCTGGATGCCCTTTGTCTTCATGTTCATGCTCGGCCGGTTCGCCGTCGGGCTGGTGATCTACTGGATCACGAACAACACGATCACCTTTATCCAGCAGTACATCATCATGCGGAGCCAGGGCGTGGACATCGACCTGCTCGGCAACATCAAGTCGACCTTCAAGCGACGCAGGAAGGCCGAGGGCAAGCAGTGAGCTGGCGGCTCGCCGAGATCTATCGCCATCCGGTCAAGAGCCTGGGCGAGGAGCCGCTGGACGAGGTGCGGCTCGAGCCCGGAAGGCCGCTGCCCTACGACCGCGCCTGGGCGGTTGCCCATGCGGGCTCGGACTGGGACGCGGAGCGCGCCCGGATGGCTGCACTGCCGGCAACTTCGTCACCCAGCGCCACGTCACCGCGCTGGCGCGGACGCGGACCGCGCTGGGACTGCGGGCGCCGGCTGCGTCTGCGCTCTCGCACCCGGACCGGCCGGACCTTTCGATCGACCCCGACGAACCGGGCGGCGCCGCGGCCGCTGACCGGCTGGATCGCGCCGCTGGCCGAGCCGCGCCAGCCTGGTCCGTATCGCCTGGCCCGGCTGGCCGAGGGCGCCTTCACCGACGGCGAGGAGACTGCCACGTCTCGATCGCCTCGCACCGCCAGCCGGCAGGCGCTGGCCGAGATCGCCGGCCAGCCGCTCGAGCCGATCCGGTTCCGGATGAACCTCTGGCTCGACGGACCGGCGCCCTGGGGCGAGCTCGACATGGTCGGGCGCGAGATCGCCATCGGCGCGGCGCGGCTGCGCGTCGTCTCGCGTTGCGAGCGCTGCCGCGCGACGACGGCGAACCCTTCGACGGGCGAGAGCGACGTGCCGGTGCCGACGCTGCTGCGCCGCCATCTCGGCCACACTGACTTCGGCGTGAACGCCCAGGTCGTCGCGGCGGCGGTGTGCGCAGGGGCGACGCCGCCCGGTTGATCTGATGGCCGTTCCGTCGCCTGCCGCGCCCTCGCGGCCCGGCGCGGCAGGCTCCTTCCCCTGTCGTGGGCGAGCGCTGGCAGGGGCCGCCGGCGGCGTGACGGTCCGCTTCGCCATCGATCCTGAAACGCCCGACGACCGCGTCGAGGCCGGCCGGCGCCTCTTCGCCGGGCCCTGCGATTTCCTGAAGGGCGTCGTGGCGCCGGACGGGCTGCCCGAGGCGGACCGGCCCGAGGTCTGCTTCGCCGGGCGCTCGAACGTCGGCAAGTCGACGCTGATCAACGCGTTGACCGGGCGCAAGGGGCTGGCGCGCGCATCGAACACGCCTGGACGGACGCAGGAGCTGAACTTCTTTTCGCTGGGCGAGGCGGGCTACCTCGTCGACCTTCCGGGCTACGGCTTCGCCAAGGCGCCGGTGGCGAAGGTCGCGGCATGGCAGGCGCTGCTGCGCGGCTATCTGGCGGGGCGGCCGACGCTGGCGCGCGCCTTCATGCTGGTCGATGCGCGGCATGGCCTGAAGGCGCTCGACCACGAGATCATGGACCTGCTCGACCGCGCCGCAGTCGTCTTCCAGCTCGTGCTGACCAAGGCCGACAAGCCGCGCGCCGGTGCGCTCGACCAGACCGCCGCCGCCGTGGCCGAGGGGCTGGTGCGGCATCCGGCGGCGTTCCCGGAGATCCTCGTCACCGCCGCCGAGACCGGCCGCGGCATCCCGGCGCTCCGCGCCGTCGTCGCCGGGCTGACCGGACGCTGACCTCCGCGCCCGCCCGCGCGGAAGGATACCGAAATGACGTTCGAAGTGGCGCCGCTCGTGCCGCATGCTCTCGCCGCCACCGCGAGCTGCCTCAACCTGACGGATTCCGCGTGGTGGGACCGGTTGCGACAGAGGACCGTTGCTGGCGCGGTGGCCTCGCTGGTGGGCCGGCGCGGAAAGTGGGCCGGCGCGGAAAGTTGGCGCAAGCTGGAGGGATTGCTACGCTTGCGATAAGGAGGCCTCGTGAACCAATCGCTTCCAGCCGCCCGCATGACGGCCGATGCATTCGAAACCTGGCTGTGCGAGGCGGCTCCTCCGGGGCGCTATGAGCTATCGGCCGGGCGCGTGGTGGCTATGGCCCCGGAACGCATGGGCCACAATCGCGCCAAAACGGCCGCCTTCGACGCCTTGCGGGCCGCCTCGCGGAACCTTCCGTGCGAGGCCGTAGCCGATGGGATGGCGGTTCGCATCGACGATATGACGCAGCGCGAGCCCGACGCAGCGCTCCGTTGCGGCCCACCGCTTGCCGCCGACGCCACGCGCTGCGATGACCCGGTCGTTCTCGTCGAGATCACGTCGCCCGCGACTGCGCAGACCGATTTCGCCGCGAAACTGGTCGATTACGCCCGCGTGCAGACCCTTGCGCACTATCTCATCATCGACACGGAGCGCCGCGTCGTGATCCACCACCGCCGGACGTCGGACGGTTTCGTCACCTCGATCCTGCCCGGCGGAACGCTCGCGCTCGACCCGCCGGGCCTCACGCTCGATCTCGATCCCATTCTCGAGGCTGCGGATTATACCAGCGCCCCGTGACCCGGACTCTCGCGGGGGATTCCCAATCGAGCGCCGTCGTGATTCACCATGGAGAACAGGGGAGGTTCTTCATGGCGGCTGCGATTGGGCTGAGCATCGACTACACGGCGGATGACCTGCGGCGGTTGGCGAAGGCGAGCCGGGACGCGAAGCAGACGCGGCGCCTGCTGGCGCTGGCAGCGATCTACGACGGTGGAAGCCGGACGGACGCCGCGCGGATCGGCGGGGTCGGGCTGCAGGTCGTGCGCGACTGGGTGCTGCGGTTCAACGCCTCGGGACCGACGGGGCTGGTCGACCGCAAGGCGCCCGGCAAGGCGGCGCTGCTGACGGGCGAGCATCGCTCGGCGCTGGCGCAGGCGGTGGAGGCCGGCCCCGTGCCCTGGCGCGACGGGGTTGTGCGCTGGCGGCTGGTCGATCTGGCGGGCTGGCTGCGGGACGAGTTCGGGATCACGGCGAGCCGGCAGACGCTCGGGCGCGAGCTCCGGCGGATGGGCTACCGCAACCTCTCGGCGCGCCCGCAGGCGTACGGTCAGGACCCGGAGGCGATAGAGGCGTTTAAAAAAGCTTCCCGGCCGCTGTCGCGGAGATCCGCGACCGCGACGCCCACGGCAGGCGCATCGAGGTCTGGTTCCAGGACGAGGCGAGGGTCGGACAGAAGAACCTGATCACCCGCCGCTGGGCGCGCCGCGGCACGCGACCCCGGGCGCCGCACGACCAGCGAACGAAGTGGGCCTACATTTTCGGCGCGATCTGTCCGAGGCTCGGCAAGGGCGCGGCCCTCGTCATGCCCTTCGCCGACACCGAAGCGATGCAGGCGCACCTCGCCGAGATCAGCGACGCCGTGGCGCCCGACGCCCACGCCGTGCTCGTCCTCGACCAGGCGGGCTGGCACGTCTCCGGCCGGCTCGCCGTTCCTGACAACATCACGCTCCTACCATTGCCGCCGAGATCGCCCGAGCTGAACCCGGTCGAGAACCTCTGGCAGTTCATGCGCCAGAACTGGCTCTCAAACCGGATCTTCGACTCCTACGACGACATCGTCGCCCACTGCTGCGAGGCGTGGAACAAGCTCACCGACCAGCCTTGGCGCATCATGTCCCTCGGCATCCGGGAATGGGCACACGGGTTCTGATCAGTGAGCGCTGGTATTACGAAGCTGGGGACCGAAATGGCCAAGTCCCAAGGTCCGGAGAATATCGGGCCAGAGAACGCCGTTTCGGGGTCCTGAGCTGCCGAGCAGTCCCCAGCCCAGCGGCTATAACCTTCGGAAATAACGAGAATTTCCCGCCATCGGCGGCCCCGGAGAAACTGTTTGGGAAGGCGTGTGGCGCACCGGGGAGGATTCGAACCCCCGACCCCCAGATTCGTAGTCTGGTGCTCTATCCAGCTGAGCTACCGGTGCGGACTGGAGAGGGGCAGTGCTTAGCGGCGGGTCGTGAGGGTTGCAAGGACCTTGTTCGGAACTGTCGGGGACGCGTGAGTTGTCCGCCTTCGTAGCGCGTGAGTTGTCCGCCACGTTCGCCTCCTGTTCTGGAGGGGGGGGCGATGCGGCGGACAAGCGTGTTATGGGAGGTCTTCGTGCTCAAGTTCGAAGAGGCGATGGAGCGCTACCGCAAGCGGCGGCTGACATCGGACGAGGCGGGCGAGCTGCTCGGCATGTCGGGCCGTCATTTCCGCCGATTGTCGGTGCGCTATGCGGAGGAAGGGACCGAGGGGCTGCGCGACCGACGGCTCGGCAAGGCGTCGCCGCGGCGGGCGCCGGCGGCCGAGCTGACGCGGATGCAGGCCCTCTACCAGGAACGCTACCGCGACTTCACGGTGAAGCATTTCCACGAGCAGCTGGTGAAGC
>CAVUWP010000010.1:0-49089 GCA_963745085.1 uncultured Alphaproteobacteria bacterium
CGAAGCTCCGGACGGAGCGGTGACCCTGGAGGCGCCCTTGGCGCCGCACTGCGCGACGCCATGAAGAAGCGGTGATGGCTGCAGCCGGGCGGGGGCATGGCCCAACCCTACCGGAGATCTCCATCAACCAGTGCGCATGCCATCGCGAGCCGAGCCCAGTATGGCGCCGGGCATAGATGCGGACCGGTTCAAACTTCCGGTCATGGCGCGTGTTCCTCGTAGTGGAGCAGGTCCCGTAGGTCGTTCTTGCCTCGTCACCCGTCATAGGGTGAGCCGCTCCCTCAGAGTGGGCGGTCGTAGGGCCCTGCTGCCATGTGCGAGGATGAAGGCGCTCTGGCCATCGGGGCTGACGCTCGCCCGAGATCGCTTGAAAACCACTCCATCGTGAACCGGATGAATGCCGACGCGGCGGGGCTCGGCGTGTCGCCGGCCCGCCAGAGCATGTCGATGCTTCGGGTCAGCTTGGGTTCGAACAAGGACCGGAAGACGACTCTCGCCGGTGCATCGCGGCAGACGAGCGCGGGCAGGACGGTTACACCGAGCCCGGCCGCGACCAAGGCAAGCAGCGTCGTCGTGTTGCGGGCGTGCACGCGCGCGGCGGTGAGCGTGACCTGGAGGCCAGGCACATCCAGGCGATCGCAGAGCGGGTTGGCGATCAGCGCGAGGTCGGCGATCTCTCGCCAGCAGATCCGTTCGCGCGCCGCCAGAGGATGATCCTCGCGCAGGAAGATGCCGAACTCGTCCGTGGCCAGCTGCGCGCGGTGCAGCCTCGGGTTCGGCTGGGCGCTCGACACGATCCCGATGTCGATCCTCTCGCGCTCGAGCTCGCGCAGGATGGCGCCGCTGTCGAGGTCGCGGATGTCCAGCCTGACGCCAGGATGCGCGTCGGCGAACGCGGCCACGAGGCTCGGCAGCAGCGTAACCGAGAACGACGGCACGCAGGCGATCCGGGCATCGCCGATCCTGGCATTGGCGAAGTCGGCCAGCGCCGCGCGGGTGCGGTCGACATGCGCGATCTCGCGTTCGGCGAGCTCGAGCACGAAGGCCCCGAGAGGGGTCAACCGCGATTTCCGCTCGGTCTCGAACAGCGGCTTGCCGAGGTGCTCTTCAAGGTGCTTCAGCGTCATAGAGACTGCCGAGGGCGCGCGCCCGAGCACTTCGGCGGCCGTGCTGAGATTCCGGGCCCGCGCGACCTCGACGAACACCCGGAGCATCTCGGTCTTGATCATCGGCTCCCCCGGCTCGCGGCGACGGTGCTGCGAGGTGACTCCATGCTGTAGCCCATCATTTCAGATTATCTGAAACATCCTTCAGATCTTTCTGATTGACCGAAACTGCCGTGGCGTCAAGTGTGCGGCCGAGCCAAGGAGGTGCCGCGTGCTGCACGGCCGGAACTTCATTGCAGGCGAGTGGGTCGACGGATCCTCCGTGATCGAGAACCAGAATCCGTCTGATCTTTCGGACCTGATCGGCACCTATGCGCAGGCCGACGCGGCCGGACTGGACGATGCGACCGCGTCCGCGCGCAAGGCGCAGCCGATCTGGGCGCGGACGGGAGCCGAGCAGCGGCAGGCCGCGCTCGAGGCCGTCGGCCGCGAACTGATGGCGCGCGCCGACGAGCTCGGCCGGCTGCTCAGCCGCGAGGAGGGAAAAACGCTGGCCGAGGACCGTGGCGAGGTCCACCGCGCCGGGCAATTCTTCACCTACTACGCCGGCGAATGCCTGCGGCAGCTCGGCGAGAACGCTGACAGCGTCAGGCCAGGCATCGAGATCGACATCCGCCGCGAGCCGGTCGGCGTCGTCGCAGTCATCAGCCCGTGGAACTTCCCGATGGCGACGGCCGCCTGGAAGATCGCGCCGGCGCTCGCCTACGGCAACGCGGTCGTCTGGAAGCCCGCAAACCTGGTTCCCGCTTCGGCCGTCGCACTCGCCGAGATCATCGCGCGCCAGGACCTGACGCCGGGCCTCTTCAACCTGGTCATGGGGTCCGGCGCCGCGGTCGGCCAGCGCCAGGTCGAGAGCCCCGGCATCGACGCCATCACCTTCACCGGGTCTGTCGATGTCGGCAAACGCATCGCAGCTACGGCCGTCGGCAATCTGACGAAGCTTCAGCTGGAGATGGGGTCGAAGAACGCGCTTGCCGTGATGGACGACGCCGATCTCGGCACGGCCGTCGCCGCAGCGACGAACGGGGCGTTCAGCGGCACCAGCCAGAAGTGCACCGCATCGTCCCGCCTCGTCGTCCACGAGGCGGTGCACGACGAATTCGTCGACCGCCTCGCCGATGCCGCCCGGGCGCTGTCACGCGCGACCTCGCGCGGGCCACGCATTTCCGCCGCAACGCCCGCACGGGCTGCGTGATGGTCAACCTGCCAACCGCGGGCACGGACTATCACGTGCCCTTTGGCGGCCGGGGCGAGAGCTCCTACGGCCCGCGCGAGCAGGGCCGCTGGGCGGCCGAGTTCTACACCACCGCCAAGACGGCCTATATCCGCGCCGGAGAGCCCGCATGATCATCGACGGGCTGCAATACGCGAACTGGTCCGAGAAGATCTTCCGTCAGCTGCGCGAGGGCGGGGTCGATGCGGTCCACGTCACCATCGCCTATCACGAGACGTTCCGCGAAACGGTGCTGAACATCGAGCGCTGGAACCGCTGGTTCCAGCGACACCCCGACCTGATCCGCCATGCCCGCACCGGGGCCGAGGTCCGGGCCGCCGGCGCGTCGGGGCGGACCGCTGTCGTCTTCGGCGCGCAGAACCCATCGCCGATCGAGGACGACATCGGGCTGGTCGAGGTGCTGCACGCGCTGGGGCTCCGCTTCATGCAGCTGAGCTACAACAACCAGTCGCTGCTCGCGACCGGCTGCTACGAGGCCGAGGATCCGGGCATCACCCGCATGGGGCGCGAGGTCGTCGCCGAGATGAACCGGGTCGGCATGGTCGTCGACATGAGCCACTCGGCCGAGCGCTCGACGCTCGAGGCGATCGAACTTTCGTCGCGGCCGATCGCGATCACCCATGCGAACCCGGCCTTCTGGCACTCGGCGCTCCGCAACAAGTCGGAGGCCGTGCTGCGGGCGCTGGCCGAGAGCGGCGGGATGCTCGGCTTCTCGCTCTACCCCCACCATCTGCGCGACGGGTCGGGCTGCACGCTCGAGAGCTTCTGCGAAATGATCGCGCGGACGGCCGAGATCATGGGCGTCCGGCGCCTCGGCTTCGGCTCGGACCTCTGCCAGGACCAGCCGGACAGCGTCGTCGAGTGGATGCGCTCGGGCCGCTGGACGCGGGGCGTCGACTATGGCGAGGGCTCGGCCGCGGCGCCGGGCTTCCCACCGATGCCCGGCTTCTTCCGCGACAACCGCGACTGGCACCGCATCGCCGCCGGCCTGCGCGCTGTCGGTTTCGATGCGGGCGAGGTCGCGGCGCTGATGGGCGGCAACTGGCTCGCCTTTTTCGACGCCGGTTTCGGGCCGGCGGCGGCAAACGAACCGGCAGAGCCGGCAAGGGAGGTCTCGCATGGCTGACGCAACACGGATCGACGCGATCCGGAACACGCACATCAACCTGCCTTTGTTCTTCATCACGGGCGGCTTCATCCTCGCCTTCTGCGCGCTGGCGCTGATCGACCTCGAGGCGCTCTCGGCGGCGGTCGACTGGGGCTTTGCTTGGTCGGCGCGTCTGTTCGGGCTCTACTGGCAGCTGCTGCTGCTCGCGACCTTCCTGATCGGGCTGATGCTGTGTGTGTTACCGGGCGCCAAGGCGAAGATGGGGGGCGTGGACAAGCCCGAGTTCACGCACTTCCAGTGGGGCTCGATGATCATGTGCACGCTGCTGGCCGGTGGCGGCGTGTTCTGGGCGGCGGGCGAGCCGATGGCGCATTTCATCAGCCCGCCGCCGCTCTATGGTGGCGAGGGGTTGACCCAGGCCGCCGTCGCACCCGCCCTGGCGCAGTCCTACCTGCACTGGGGCTTTCTCGCCTGGGCGATCCTCGGCTCGCTGACCACGGTGATGTTGATGCACTACCACTACGAGAAGGGCCTGCCGAACGCGCCCCGGACGCTGCTCTACCCGGTCTTCGGCGAGCGCGCGCTGAGCGGGCCGATCGGCCTGGCCGCCGACGCCGCCTGCATCATCGCCGTCGTCGCCGGCACGGTCGGACCGATCGGCTTCCTCGGCCTGCAGGTCTCGTACGGCATGAACGCGCTGTTCGGCCTGCCGGACACGCTGACGACGCAGGCCGTCGTCATCGCCGGGCTGGTCGCGCTCTACACCGTCTCGGCGGTGACCGGCATAAACCGTGGCATCCAGTTCCTCAGCCGCGTCAATATCGTTCTGGCCTTCTTCCTGCTGGCCTTCATGCTGCTCGCCGGGCCGACGCTCTTTATCTTCAACGGCTTCTTCTCGGGCATGGGTACCTACCTCTCGGACTTCTTCAGCCTGGCGCTGTTCCGCGGCGAGTCCGGCCTGTTCGGCGAGCCCGGCTGGCTTGGCTGGTGGACGGTGTTCTTCTGGGGCTGGTTCCTCGGCTACGGGCCGCTGATGGCGATGTTCATCGCGCGGGTCAGCCGGGGCCGCTCGATCCGCTCCATCGTGCTGATGGTGTCGATCGTCGCGCCGCTGGTGACGAACTTCTGGTTCACCATCGTCGGCGGCAGCGGCATCGCCATCGAGCTGGCCAACCCCGGCTCGGTCTCGACGGCCTTCGAGGGCTACAACCTGCCGGCGGCGCTGCTGGCGATCACGCAGAACCTGCCGCTCGGCTTCATCGTCTCGTGCCTGTTCCTGGTCCTGACGACGATCTTCGTCGCGACCACCGGCGACTCGATGACTTACGTGATCTCGGTCGCCATGTCGGACGAGGACCGCTCCTCGACCTGGGTGCGGGTCTTCTGGGGGATGGCGATGGGCGCGATGGCGCTGATCCTGATCTCGCTCGGTTCGGGCGGCGTCGGCAAGCTGCAGAGCTTCATCGTCGTCACCGCGGTGCCGGTCTCGCTGGTCCTGCTGCCCTCGCTGTGGGACGCCGTGCGGATCACGCTGGAGAAGGGCCGGACAGCCGAGAATGCCAGCGCGACCTGACCTCTGTCTGACCGCGCCCGCGATCGGGCGTGGCCGCCTTTGTCGCGTTCGGAGGCTGCGCCGATGTTAGGCGGTCAGATCGATACCATGCCCCAGGCGGCCCATTTCCGCCGCAGCCCGGACGAGGTCATGCGCCTCGCCCGGATGGGCTCGTTCCACCCGACGCGCCTGTCGTTCATGCAGACGCTGCTGCGCCGGCTGGAGCGCGAGGCCTGGACCTTCGAGCGGCCGCTCTGGGAGATCGACGCCAACGGCGTCGGCCGCGCCGTCTACTCGGCGCACGGGCCCGAGCGCAGCTACTCGCCTGGTGACTTTCGCGCACGACCTTCCCGACGAGATGCGCTCCGACCGCGTCATCGCCACCGCTTGGGACGCGACATTCGCGCTGTTCGACGGCATCCCGGGCGAGGACGATCTCCAGCGCCTTGCGGGGAACGTCCCGAAGCAGGAGGCCGGCCGGGTCACCGCGCGCGAGTTCAGCCTCTCGCGCGCCAACCGCTCGGTCCGCCTGTTCGAGCACGTCGTCGACCGCCCTGGCCGAGGGGCGCCAGCCCGACCGGGCGCAGATCGATGCGGTCGGCTACCTGATGCGGACGACCGCGGTCTACGGTTCGGGCAAGTTCGGCGCCGCCGACCGCGCGCTGATCGCCGACAGGCCGGAGCTTTGCGGACCGTTCCAGGCCGAGATGCTGTCGGTCTGGCTGACCCGGGCCTTCACCGCTGGACCTTGTCGAGCACCTGGCCGGCGTCCGCGGCGGGGCGCGCGCGACGGTGCTCGAGCCCGGCCTGCGGCGCCGGCTCGGCGTCGGCAACTCCACCGGGCTCGGCATGGCGCCCTTCCTGATGAACCACCCGGTGCTGCTCAACAACTGGATGATGGCGCGGGAGGAGGCGCTGGCCCGCGTCCGCGCGCTGCCCGCGGCCGGCGCCCCGAGCCATCGCCGCATTCCGCCGAGCGCTGGACGGGGCGCGGGAGAACGCGCGGCACTGGACGTCCGAGCATCCGCTGCAGCAGCGCAAGATCGGCGAGCTGCGCGCCGATCTGGACAGCCTTGCGGCGCGCACGGCCGAGGACGGCGCCTTCGCCGTGCGAGCGCCCCTGGGACCGGCTCTGGCGCTGGGCCGACGGCGCGCTGTCGCTCGAAGGCCAGGAGGCGCTGGTCTCGCTGCTGCTCGAGCCGCATGGCGAGCTCGTCGACGGGCTTGCCGGCTGCATGGCCGCCGACGAGGACGCGGCGTTCCGGATCGAGGGCGCGATGACCGTGGACGAGCTCGGCGCGATCGTTGCCAGCATCTACGACTGGGCGCTGGGCATCGACTACGAGCGCGCCGCAGAACTGCGCACGCTTCTGGTACGTCTCCGAGGAAAAGCTCGAGCCCCGCCTCGGCGAGCGCCATACCGAGGAGGGCGCCGAATACGAGCAGCCGCTGTCGATCGGCCGGGACGCCGCCCGCATGGCGCGCGACCTCGACCGCTGGCGGGGCGAGCCGACGGTCGCGGCCTTCCTGCTCGCCCATCCCGAGCACCGACACATCGCGCGCCGCGCCCAGATCGCCGCCCGCTATCCCTATGCCGAGATCCGCGACAACCTGATCGCCGCCGATCTGCTGCCGATCGACCTGCTGCGCTGCAAGCTGTCCTTCTTCGGCGCCTCGCGCTTCGATCCGCGCTCGGACCGCTGGGTGCGCATCAGCATGTATCGCGACGCGCCCTTCCCGCACGAGCTGCTCGGGAGCCCGCAATGAACGACGGGGCGATAAGCGACGAAACGATGAGCGATCCGACGGCCCAGACACCGGCCGGCCCGGACGCCGACGCTGTCGGCAGCTGGACGGTCTCGCTGTCCGAGGTCGACGCGATGTGCCGCAAGGCGGCCCGCGGCGCCGGCATGAGCTGGGGGCTCGCCGAAGAGGCGGGGCGCGCTGCCCGCGCGCTGGCGGCGCTCGGCCAGGACGGGCCTGGCGCGCTGCTCGCGGCGATCGACGCCATGGACGGAAACGTCGCAGCGCACATGCCGCATGTCGGGCCGCCGGAATGGAGCTCGCCCGCCGACCGGCTCTGCCCCGTCGCCACTGGCGCCGCACTGTCGGATCGCGCCAGCACAATAGCGGCGGGCGGGTCGGTGCGGCTTGGACCGGTGCTCTCGCCGCTGTTGCTCGTGCCCTTTCTCTGCATGGCCGCACGCGGGGTCGGCGCGTCGTTCCGGCTTGTGCGGGGGAGCCATACGAGCGTCGCAACGCCGGCCGGTCCGGTGGTGGAGGACTGGGGCTTCCTGAGCGTGCCGATTCTCGAGGGGATCTCTGTCGCCGCGGCCGCCGGCAGCCCGGGGCAGGCGGCGAAAGCTGCGGCTACAGGGCTGGAGGTCTCCGTCGATCTCTGGCGTCGGCTGGACCGCTATGCTCACCGAACCTACGCTCCCGCCACCGAAAATTCGCGCCGCAGCGGCGCGGGAGCCGGCACTCGCGACACCGATTGATGCAGGGGAGGGTGGCTGCAACAGGATTTGTCAATGACCGGCTTTGGCGCATCCTCCCAGTTCACGGACGAGGTCTGCTATGTCGTGAGTGCCTTCGGAACCCGCCACAGCGGTATGGGCAGGCCGTGACCCGAAGCGGTCATTCAGTTTCGGGATCACGGAGCCAGAAAACGGACCAGATCCGGGTGCGCCCGGATTTCTTCAGAAGTGCCGCGGAGCGCAACATTACCGCGGTCGAGCACGTAGGCCTCCTCAGCTACTCGGAGCGCCAGCTCGACATGCTGCTCGACGATGACGAGGCCGATCTCGCGCGAGAGGAGCTGCAGGCGTTCGGCGATCTCCTCGATCACGCCGACCCAGACGCCTTCGGTGGGCTCGTCGAGCAGCAGGAGGCGCGGCCGGCCGAGGATCGCGCGCCCGATCGCCAGCATCTTGCGCTCGCCGCCCGATAGCGTGCCAGCCTGCTGCGAGAGGCGCGCCCCGAGCTTGGGGAAGAAGTCGAGCGCAATGTCGAAGTCCACCTTGCCCAATTGCGCCATGGCGCCGAGCGCCAGGTTCTCGCGCACGGTGAGGGTGCCGAAGATTGCCTGCTCCTGCGGCACGTACCCGAGCCCGCGGCGCACCCGGCTCTCGGTCGCCTCGCCGGCGCAGTCGCGCCCATCGAACACGACCGCGCCGCCGAGCGGCGCGATTTCGCCGACGATGGTCTTGAGGAGGGTCGATTTGCCCGCGCCGTTGCGGCCGAGAACGGCGACGCCGCCGACCCGCGGCGCGTCGAGCGACAGGCCGAACAGCACCCGGCCGAAGCCATAGCCCGCCGCGAGGTCCCGGACCGAAAGGATCGGCTCAGACACGGGTCGTGTAGACCTCCTGGACGCGGGCCGAGCGCTCGATCTCGGCCGGCGTGCCGTCGTCGAGCACGCGGCCGTTGTCCAGAACCGTGAGGCGGTCGCAGATGTCCTTGATAAAATCGAGGTCGTGCTCGACGATCACGAGCGAGCAATGGGCGCGGATCGGCTCGAGCAGCGCGCCCGTGGCGCGGCGCTCCTCCGGGCTCATACCGCCCGTCGGCTCGTCGAGCAGCAGGAGCTTCGGCCGGCTGGTCAGCGCCATCGCGATCTCCAGCCATTGCTGCTGCCCGTGGCTGAGCTCGCCCGCCAGGTCGTCGGCGCGGTCGGCCAGTCGGAAGCGGACCAGCGCATCCATGACCGAGCGGTGCATCGCCCGGCGGGTCGCGGACCGCAGCAGCGCCCAAGGCGATTCATGCGCCTGCAGCGCGAGCAGCACGTTGTCGTAGGCCGAAAGCTCGGGCAGCACGGCGGTGATCTGGAACTTCAGGCTCAGGCCCAGCCGGGAACGTTCGGGCGGGCGCATTTCGGTGATGTCGCGGCCAGCGAAGACGACGGTGCCCTCGTCGGCAAAATGCGCCCCGGCGATCGCCTTGAGCAGGGTGCTCTTGCCCGAGCCGTTCGGGCCGATGAGGCCGTGAAAACTGTTCTCGCCGACCGTCACATCGACCCCGTCCAGCGCCTGCAGGGCACCGAACCGCTTGCGGATGCCGCGCGTTTCAAGCAGCGCCACGCCGGTCTCCGGCCGGATCGGCCGTGCGCACGTCCGGCGCGGACGCCCGGCCGACGCCGAACGAGCCGATGCGCTCGCGCCGCGACAGCACGAGGCCCATGATGCCGCTGGGCCAGAGCGTGACGACGACCAGCATGATGACGCCCAGGATCACCGGCCAGAAGCCCCGCACCGCCTCGACATCGGAAAGCGTGAACGAGATGGTCTCGATCGCCGCGACGCCCAGCACCGGGCCGATCAGCGTGCCGATGCCGCCGAACAGGCCGTAGAGGACGGCGAAGGTCGAGAGCTGGATCCCCATGCTGGCCGGCCCGACAAAGCCCTCGTGGAAGGTGTAGAGCCCGCCGGCGAGCCCCGCGATCATCCCGGCGAAGGAGAAGACCAGCGCCTTGTAGACCTGTACGCGGTAGCCGAGGAAGGCGAGCCGGTCCTCATTCTGCCGCATGCCCGCCAGCACCAGCCCGAACTGCGAGTTCACGACCCATCTGCTGGACAGATAGCAGACGAGCAGGAAGCCGAGGATCGTGTAGTAGAAGACCGCCCCCGGCTCGAACTCGTAGGAGCCGGCCTTCATGAAGGCCCAGACCGAGAGCCCGTTCGCCGCGCCGACATACTGCCATCCCGCCACCAGCCGCTCGGCGGCATAGGAGGCGGTCAGCGTGCCGAGCGCGACGAAGATGACGGTGGGCGTCCGGCGGCCGAGCAAAAGGAACCAGCCGATCAGGAAAGCGCAGGTCAGGCCGACCAGCATGGTGATCGGCACGATTCCCCAGATCTGCGAGAATTCGGCATTGTTCGCCAACAGCGCCGCGACATAGCCCGCCACCCCGAAGAACAGCGCCTGCCCGAACGTCATGATGCCGGAAAAGCCCCAGCAGAGATCGAAGCTGATCGCCAGCATCGCCAGCAGCATCATGCGCGAGGCGATGATCACGTGAAAGTCGCTGACGAAAAGGGGTAGGACGGCGAGGCCGACCAGCACCGCCGCCTCGATCAGCGGAAGGACGGGGATGGCCCGCCGGTGCCCGGGCGCCCCGCTCGTCTCCGGCCCGCCAGGGCCGCGGTCGGCCGCGGCCGCGGTTCCCGTTCCGCTCAGGATTCGCACTCCTTCGGCGGCACCATCGACTCGGCCGAGATGATGTCCCACTTCCCGCCATGCTGCTGGGCGATGTACATGTTCATCTCGCAGTGCCCGGTTCCCGGAACCATCTTGGCCGGACCGCCGGGACCCTCGTCGATCGCCGCGCTGTCGAGCGCCTCGGCGACCGCGTCGCGGGCGACGTCGCCGTTCGTCGCCTCCACCGCCTTCTGGTAGAGCATGATGCCCCGATACATGCCGGTCGCCGCCGTTCCGGCGGTGAGCTGGTACTTGGTGTCCGGCCACATCGCGTTGTACTCGGCCAGCAGCTTCTGCGTGAACGCGTCTTCGACGGTGTGGAACATGTCGAGGCAGGAGTATACGCCCTCGAGCTCGCGCGGCGCCACGTAGTTCACCGAGTTCTCGTCGAAGTAGACGCAGCTGAGCGTGCCCTTGTCGTAATAGCCGGATTCGTAGAGCTGCTTGGTGAACGCCTGCAGCCCGGGCGGGATCACGGTGTTGAAGACATGGTCGACGTTCTCGGACATGATCTTTGATACGACGGCGGAGTACTCAAGCTGGTCGAGCGGGAAATACTCCTCGTAGACGACCTCGGCGCCGTTCTCCTCGATGACTTTTCGTGCCCACTGGTTCAGTACCTGCGGCCAGATATAGTTGGCGGACGGGAAGGCGAAGCGCTTGTGGCCCTTTTCTTTGATGAGGTAGGGCAGGAAGCGGCCGCATTGCTGGAAGGGGGTCGGGCCCGTGCAGAACAGGCCCTCGGTGCACTCCTTGCCCTCGTAGAGCTGCGGGTAGATGTAGAGCGTCTTGCCGCGGCGCACGATCGGGTTCTTGATCGCCTCGCGCATGGCCGAGGTGATGCCGCCCAGCACGACATCGACCTGGTCCTCCTGCAGCAGGCGGCGCACGTTGCCGACCGCGATGCCGGGGTCCGAGGCGGTGTCGGCGAGGAACAGCTCGACCGGCCGCCCGGCGATGCCGCCGGCGTCGTTGATCCGCTTCACGGCGAACTGCGCCGTCTGCCAGTTCGCGTTGCCGCTCGGCGCGATCGCCCCAGTGATGTCGGTGGCGATACCCATCTTGATCGCTCCCTGGGCGTGCGCCCATGTCGGGCGGAGCACCCAGCCACCGGCGACGGCGAGCCAGCCGGCGGCCGCCAGCGCGCCCGACCCCTGCAGCAGCCCGCGGCGCGTGATCCTGTCGTTCACCGTCATCTTCTCCCCTTGCTGATCAGGCCCGCCGGCCGGAACTTCACGATGACCAGCGCCGTCACGAACACCAGCACCTCGGCCACGACTGGGCTAACCGCCTCGGCGACGCCCGGAATCTCGCGCAGCCACTGATAGCCCGGAACCATGGCGCCGATGATGGCGGCGCCCAGCAGTGGCCCCTCGAAGGTGCCGATGCCGCCGAGCATCACCGAGAGGAAGGCCTGCACCAGGAAGCGCACGCCCAGATCGGCCGACAGTGAAAACAGCGGTACCATCAGCGCTCCGGCGAGCCCGGCCAACGCCGCCCCCAGCGCGAAGGTCAGCGCATAGAGCTTGGCCGTGGAGATGCCCGAGGCGCGCGCCAGCGCCGGGTTCTCGAGCGCGCCGCGGATCTGCAGCCCGGTTCGGCTTTGCGTCAGGAACAGCCAGGCCAGCGCCATGACGGCGAGCGTCGCCAGGATGATGACCCCGCGCCAGATCGACAGGCCGAGCCCGCCGATGACAAACGCGCCCCGGATCGGCTCCTCGATCGCGTAATACTGGCCGCCGATCAGACCGCGGACGATCTCGCGGATGATCAGGCCGATCGCGTAGGTCGCGAGCATCGCGATGACGGGCTGCGCGTAGAGGCGCCGGATCACCGTTCGCTCGACGCCAGCGCCGAACAGGCCGACCGCGAACGGCGCGACCAGCATTCCCAACCAGACCGGCAGCCCCCATTCCCGAAACAGGAAGACGGTGTAGGCGCCGAGGAGGACGAACTCACCATGGCCGAGATTGAAGATCCCCATCAGGCTGGCGATGACCGCGAGGCCCGAGACGACGAGCACCATGATCGAGGCGAACGCCGCGATGTCGAACACCAGCTTGATCGCGTCGCTCATGGCGTGCATCCGACTCGGAAACTCTTCCCCTGGCGAGCAGCGTGAGCATGGAACCCGGGGTCGATCAAGCGCCCGCGACGGCTCATCAGCCCGCCGATCAAGAGCCGGGCCGATCTTGCACGGGCGTCGAGGCTGGCCCCATGCTGCGCCGGCCCCAGCGAGTCGGGAGCATAACGGAGAGAGGGCGATGAGCGAAACCAGACGGTCCATCGAGGCGGCGGATCTCTCGGTGCTGGCCAAGGCGGCGCGGCTGGAGCTGAAGACGGACCGGCACGGCGTGGTCGCGCCGGCTCTTGACGGCGTGCTGCAGCTCTTCGACGCGCTCGACAAGGTCGAACTCGGCGAGACGCCGCCGACCAACTCGTTCGACGCGCGCTGGAGGGCGGCGAAATGACCGACCTGACTTCCATGCCGCTCCGCGAGGTCGCGAAGCTGATCCGCGCGCGCGAGGTCTCTCCCGTGGAGGTGACGCGGGCCTGCCTCGATCGCGCCGCGGCGACCGAGGACCGGTTGCACGCGTTCTCGATCCTCGTCGGCGACAGCGCCATGCGCGAAGCGAAGCAGGCGGAGTCCGAGATCGCCGCCGGGAACTGGAAGGGCGAGCTGCACGGCATCCCTGTCGGGATCAAGGAACTCTACGACGTCGCCGGCGTGCCGACCACCTCCAGCTCGCGCGTGCGCGAGAACTGGGTGGCGAAGGAGGACTCGGCCAGCGTCGCGCAGCTTCGCGCCGCCGGTGCCGTCATCCTCGGCAAGACCCACACGCACGAGTTCGCCTACGGCATTGCCACGCCGACCTCGCGCAACCCTTGGGACGCTGGCCGGATACCCGGCGGGTCGTCCGGCGGCTCCGGCGCATCGGTCGCCGCCGGGAGCACGTATATGAGCCTCGGCTCCGACACAGGCGGCTCGATCCGCATCCCGGCCGCGCTGTGCGGGACGGTCGGGCTGAAGCCGACCTTCGGCCGGTGCAGCCGGGCGGGCGTCACCTCGCTCGCCTGGGGGCTCGACCATGTCGGGCCGCTGACGCGCACCGTCGGCGACGCCGCCGTCTGCCTGAATGTCATGGCGGGATACGACCCGCGCGATCCGGGCAGTGTCGACGTGCCGGTCGAGGACTACACGGCTGCGCTGGGGCAGGACGCGAGGAGCATGCGCGTCGGCGTGCCGCGCAACTACTTTTTCGAGAATGTCGATCCGGAGGTCGAAGCGGCTGTGCGCGCCGCCATCGAACAACTGGCGGCCGAGGGCGCCGTGCTGTCCGAGGTGGAGATCCCGTATGCCGAGCAGATCATGGCGGTCGAGTTCGCCATCTGCCTGCCGGAGGCGAGCGAATACCACCGCACGATGCTGCGCGCCAATCCCGACCTCTACACGCCGGACGTCCGTGCCTTCCTCGAGGCGGGCGAGTTCGTGCCGGCGACCCGTTATATCCAGGCGCTGCGCGTGCGCACCCTGATGCAGCAGGCCTGGGCGCGCATGTTCGAGGGTATTGACGTCCTGATCGCCCCCGCGACGGCGGCGCCGGCGACGAAGGTCGGCCAGGAGGCGATCGACTGGGGCAAAGGCCAGCCCGAGCCGGTCACGCCCGCCTTCGTACGCCTCTCGGCGCCGGCGAACGTCATGGGCCTGCCCTCGATCGCCACGCCCTGCGGGTTCACCGGCGACGGGCTGCCGATCGGCTTCCAGGCGATCGCGCGCCCCTTCGCGGAGGCGATGTCGATCCGGCTGTGCGATGCTTGGCAGCGCATGACGGACTGGCACCTTCGCCATCCGCCCAACTGATCGCAGGGGATCACCCGGCCCTCGCCCGATCTTCTCCCGGACCCGCCGGATTGACGCGTCACCTCGCCGAGTGTTTGATCGGCGTTCCGTCGGAACCGACGGCGGCGTTCGAAAGGCGTCTCGATGTCTTCCCACCTCGAAGCCCCGGCCGTCGTGGCCTGCCTGCAATTCGAGCCGGCGATCGGCCGGCTGGACGAGAACGTCCGCCAGGGCGTCGAGATGATAGAAAGGGCCGCGGGCGACGGCGCCAATCTGATCGTCCTGCCCGAGCTTTGCAACTCCGGCTATGTGTTCGAGACCCGGGACGAGGCCTATGCCCTGTCCGGCACGGTCGAGAACTCCGCCGCCATCGGCAACTGGCGCGAGCTGGCCGGCAGACTGCGGGTCCACATCGTCGGCGGCTTCTGCGAGCGCACCGGCGACGCACTCTACAACAGCGCCGCGATCGTGGGCCCGGGCGGCGTCCTGGGCGTCTACCGCAAGAACCATCTCTGGGCGGCCGAGGCATTGTTCTTCGAGAGGGGCGATCTCGGCTTCCCCGTCGTCAGGACGCCGATGGGGCGAGTGGCCGCGCTGATCTGCTATGATGGCTGGTTCCCCGAGTGCTGGCGTCTTTGCGCGCTCCAGGGGGCGGACATCGTCTGCGTGCCGACGAACTGGGTGCCGATGCCGAACCAGCCGGACGATCAGATGGCAATGGCCAACATCCTGTGCATGGCGGGGGCGCACAGCAATTCGGTGTTCGTCGCGGCCGCCTGACCGGAAGGGACCGAGCGCGGCCAGCCGTTCATCGGCCAGAGCATCATCGTCAGCCATACGGGCTGGCCGCTGGCCGGGCCGGCGAGCAAGACCGAACCGGCGATCCTAATGGCCGAGTGCAACCTGTCAGATGCGCGGCGGCGGCGCAGCTGAACGACTTCAACCAGGTGCTGCGGGATCGCCGGACGGATGTCTACGGCGAGATGCTGGGCACGGCAGTCGCGGCCCGGCTGGTACTGAATACAGGCCTCCAACAGAGGGAGAATACGTCGATGGGCGTCAAGACATCTCGCGCTGGCGGCAGCGCTGGCGTTCGGTTGCCAGGCTGCGGCCGCCATTGCCGCCGACGATCCAATCAAGATCGGCATCCCGGTCGGCCTCAGCGGCGCGAACAGCGTGGTCGCGCCCTCGGTCGTTCAGTCCTCCGAACTGGCGGTCGAGGAAATCAACGCGCAGGGCGGGATCCTGGGGCGTCCCGTCGAGCTCGTGGTCGCGGACGACGGCAGTCGGGCGCGCAGGGCGCGCAGCGCGCCTTCGATCAGCCTTGTCTTCCAGGACGAGGTCGACGTGCTGATCTCGATGGAGACCAGCGCCGCGCGCAATGCCGGGCTGCCGATCGTCAACCGCGCGGCAGACGCCGTTACATCTACACCTCGTTCTACGAGGGACATTCCTGCAGCCCCTGGATGTACGTCGAACGCCTGGGTGCCCGAGCAGCAGGTGGCGCCGGTCGTCGACTATTTCATCGAATCAGAAGGGCGCCAAGACCTTCTTCCTGATCGGCAGCGACTACGCCTTCGGCCGCGGCATGCTCGACTTCACCCGCAAGCTACATCGAGGAGAAGGGCGGCAAGGTCGTCGGCGAAGAATACCTGCCGATGGACGGCTCGGACTGGACGGCGATCATCTCGAAACTGAAGGCGGCCAACCCGGACGCACTGATCACCTCGACCGCGGGCGGCGCGCCCAACGTGACGCTGACCAAGCAGCTGCGCTCCGCCGGCGTGGACCTGCCCTACGGCAACCTCGCAGTCGACGAGGGGACGGCGAAGACCATGGGCGCGCGATGCGACCGGCATCTACATCGTCGGCTCCTACGTGACCGGCATCGACAGCCCGGCCAACAAGAAGTTCCTCGCGGCCATGGAGAAGAAATTCGGCATCGACCTGAAGACGCCGAACGACCTGTCGGTCCCGCAATACGAGGCCATCTACCTCTACAAGGCTGCCGTCGAGAAGGCCGGCTCGACCGATGCGCAGGCGGTCATCGACGCGCTGGACGAAGTCCGCGTCGGCGGGCCGCGCGGTACGATCCAGATGAACAAGCAGCGTCACGCGCCGCTGACGATGTATCTGGGCGAGGTGAAGGATGACGGCTCGATCGAAGTCATCAAGAGCTTCGAGAACGTCGATCCCGGCGACCAGTGCCCGAATCGCTGACGCGCAACTGACGATGGCCGAGGGGGGAGAGAGGCCATCCCCCTCGACTGGACAGCCATGCAGACCGGATGATCCTCGTTCTCGATATCGTCACGACGGCCGCGATCCTGTTCACCGTGGCCTCCGGGCTGATGATCATCCTGGGCGTGATGAAGCTCATCAACTTCGCCCACGGCGCCTTCCTGACCGTCGGCGGCTACGCCGCGTACATGACAACCGCCGCGGGGATCAGCCCCTGGTTGGCGGCGCCGCCGCGCTCGTCTGGGCTTCGCCGGCGGCCTTGTGATCGAGCGACTGATCGTGCGGCCGCTCTACGACCGGCCGCTCGACGCCATCCTCGCCACCTGGGGGCTCGGCATCGTAATCGGCCAGCTCATCACGCTCGTCTTCGGGCGTGAGGTCCAGTTCGCGGCGAGTCCCATGACGGGCACGATCGATCCTCGGCGCGATCGACTATTCGGCCTATCGCCTTGTGGTGATGCTGGTCGGGGTCGCGATCGCCGCCGGGCCTGACCGCGCTGCTCTATCTCACCCGCTTCGGGCTTAACGCCCGCGCCGTTATCATGAACGAGCAGCTGGCGCGCGGGCTCGGGATTGACAGCGGCCGCGTGCGCGCCATCACCTTCGGCATCGGCGCGGCCTTGCATGCGCCGCGGGCGCGTTGATCACGCCGCTCTTGTCGGTTGATCCGAACATGGGCCTGCCCTGGCTGGTGAACTCGTTCATGCTGGTGCTGGTCTCGGGCGTCTCGATCCCCAGCCTGTTCGTCGCCTCGCTGCTGCTCGGCGGGGCGCAGGTCGTCGTCTCGAGCTATATCAGCCCGATCATCGGCGGGCTGACCATCGTCGTCCTGGCTGCGGCGATCCTTCGCATTCGGCCGAAGGGGCTCGGCCTTGGCTGAGCGCGGCCGCACGAACGCAGCGTACCGGACGGCGGCGATCGGCACGCTGACAGCAGCCGTCGTGATCGGCACGGCGCCGCTCTACATCGACACCTACATGACCAGCATTCTGGTGCGCGCCTTCTTCCTCGCCGCATTGACGATGACCGTCGACGTGCTCTGGGGCTACACCGGCATCCTGACCTTCGGCCAGTCGGCCTTCTTCGGCATCGGCGCCTATGCCTGCGCGCTGGTGTTCACGCATTACGGTTTCGGCGCGGGCTGGGCGGTCCTGGCTCTGGCGCTCGGCATCGTGGTCGCCATGACGACGGCGGCGCTGATCGGCTGGCTCGCCTTCTATCACGGCGCGTCGCCGCTCTATGCCTCCATCATCACCCTCGCGCTGCCAATCGTCCTCGTTCAGCTGATCTTCGCCGGCGGCCAGTTCACCGGCTCGTCGAGCGGGCTTTCCGCCTTCCCGACCTACTACTGGAGCTACGAAACGTGGTTCTGGATCGCCGGCGGCTATCTGATCGTCGTGACGGCCGTGGGCTGGCTCTTCGTCAGGAGCGACTTCGGCCGCGTGCTGGTGGCGATCCGCGAGAACGAGGAACGCTGCGCCTATCTCGGCGTCCCTGTGTCGCGCATGAAGATCGGGATGATGGTCGCGGCCGGCGCGATCGGCGCGGTGGCGGGCTTCGGCTATGCCGCCTTCGCCAACGTCGTGGCGCCCGAGCTGGCCGGCTTCCTGCTGGGCACCGAGCTGCTGATCTGGACGGCGCTCGGCGGTCGCGGGACGCTGCTCGGGCCTGTCCTCGGCGCCATCGGCATCGACGTGACCTCGTCTTACTTGTCGGGATCGCTGCCCTTTCTCTGGAAGCTGCTGGTCGGCGCGGCCTTCATCGCGGTGATCGTGCTCCTGCCGCAGGGTCTGGCGCCGGTGATGGCCGCAGGCGTGCGCCGGGCGGCCGGGCTGGTGCGCAGGCCCGCCGCCTCCGGCGAGGCGATGCGGCTGGGGCTGGCTCAGCCCCGGCTGGCCAAGGGCCATGCGGGCGCGGCGCCGATCCGGACCGAGGGCCTGACCCGACATTATGGCAGCCTCAAGGTCCTGGACGGCATTGACATCGAAGGCCGCGCCGGCGAGCTGCTCAGCATCGTCGGCCCGAACGGGGCCGGCAAGACCACCTTCATGCGCTGCGTCTCGGACGGCGGCGAGCGCTCGGGCGGGCGCGTCTTCGTCAACGGCGCCGAGATCGGACGCAGCGCGCCGCAGAAGGTGGTCGCGCTGGGCGTCGGCCGGAGCTTCCAGAACACCAGCCTCTTCGACACGCTGACGGTCGGCGAGTGCCTCATGCTGGCGCGTCATCGCATCGACGGCGCGGCACTGTTCTCGCGCCGCTCGGAGGTGCGCCTGCCCGGCCCGGCGATCGACATCCTTCGCGCGACCGGCCTCGACCAGCGGCTCGGCACCGAGACCCGCTACCTATCGCACGGCATGAAGCGCGGCCTCGAGCTCGCAATGGTGCTGGCGACCGAGCCGAGCGTCCTGCTCCTCGACGAGCCGACCGCCGGGCTGACCAAGGCCGAACGCAGCGCGATCGGCGCGATGCTGCAGGAGCTCGTCCGCGAGCACCGCCTCTGCGTGGTGCTGATCGAGCACGACCTCGATTTCGTGCGCGAGATTTCGTCGCGCATCGTCGTGCTGCACCAGGGCGCCCTGCTGATGGAGGGCACGGTCGAGGAGGTGATCTCCTCGGACCTCGTTCGCGCGGTCTATTCGCGGCGAGGAGGTCGACAGCGCGGCATGACGCGGGCGCCCATCCTCGAAGCAAAGGGGCTCTCCTCGCGGCTACGGCGCCGCCATGGTCGTGCACGACGTGTCCTTCGCGCTGCAGCCGGGCGAGATCCTCGCCGTCCTCGGCAAGAACGGCATGGGCAAGAGCACGCTGCTCAAGGCGATCATGGGTTTTCTCCCGCCCGCGACGGCGCCATCCGATTCGACGGCGAGCGACGTGACCGCCGCGCCGCCGCACACGATGGCGCGGCTTGGCATCGCCTATGCGCCGCAGGAGTTCACGATCTTCCAGGATCTCACCGTCGAGGAGAACCTCCGGCTCGGCGTTGCCTCGGACCGCCTCTTCCGCGACCGCGTCGACCTGCTGGCCGATCTCTTTCCCGGCATGAAGGAGCGGCTGCGCCAGCGCGCCGGCACGCTCAGTGGCGGCGAGCAGAAGATGCTGCTGGTCTCGCGCGCCGTCCTGGCGCGGCCGCGCGTCATGCTGATCGACGAGGTGTCCGAGGGGCTGCAGCCGACCATGATCCGCCGCATGAGCGAAATCCTCAAGCGCGTGCGCCGCGAAGAGGGCGCGGCCGTCCTGCTGGTCGAGCAGCATCTTGCTTTCGCCCTCTCCGTGGCCGACCGGTACGCGGTGCTCAAGCTCGGCGAAATCGTCGAGCAGGGGCAGGCTGGCGATCCGGGCGCCGCGCACGCCCTGGCCGAGCATCTGAAGGTCTGAGCAGAATGCAGTATGGTACGATAAACACCTACTCGATCGTCGGCCGCTGCGCGCGGACCGGCGAGCTCGGCGCCGCCGTCGCCTCAGCCGTGCCGGCCGTCGGCGCCATCTGCCTTTACATGCGGGCGCGCGTCGGCGCCGTCAGCACCCAGTCCTGGGTGAACCCTTATCTGGCGCTGAGGCTCCTCGACGCGATGGCCGCCGGCACGGGCGCCGCAGAGGCCGTCGGGCGCGCCATGGCCGAGGATGCGGCGGCCGAGTTCCGCCAGCTCGGCGTCATCGGCGCGCAGGGTGACGGCGCGGCCTGGACGGGCGCGGGGTGCACCGGCTGGTGCGGGCAGCGCACGGCGCCGGACTATGCCGTGCAGGGCAACATGCTGACCGGCCCGGAGGTGCTGGAGGCAATGTCGACCGCCTTCGCGGCGGCTATCGACCAGGCGCTCGACGAACGGCTGATGCGGGCGCTCGAGGCGGCGCAGGCCGTCGGCGGCGACAAGCGCGGCCGGCAGGCGGCGGCCCTGGCCGTCATCGGCGACGAGGACTATCGCCGCGTCGACCTGCGGGTCGACGAGCACGCCGATCCCGTCGCCGAGTTGCGCCGCGTGCACGGCATCGCCGCGCGCCAGCTCGCCCCGTTCGTGGCCGGCATGCCGCGCCGGGGCGAGGCCGGGTCGCCGGCCCCCGACGACGTCGTCGAGATGCTTCTCGAAGTCGCCGCCGGACCGGCCGGGCGGGGGCGGCGCGCGGCATCCCTGAAGCCCGCGATCCGAATAGGTGCGAAATGCCTGACCAGCCACTGGACCCCTTCCGGGACATCATGGGCGTCGACTTCGATGCCGAGCGGCTGCGCGAAAACCTCGAGGCCTTCGCGCCCGTGCTCGACGAGATCCGTAAGCTGCGCGGCCTCGACCTCTCGCAGGTGCAGCCGGTCGTCATCTTCGACCCGGCGCAGGGCTACGACGAATGACCTCGGACCCGGACGCCCTGGCCCACCGCACGATTTCGGAGCTGTCCGGCGAGATCGCCGCGGGACGTTCTTCGCCGGTCGAACTCACGGCGGCCATGCTGGACCGGATCGCGTGCCTCGATCCGCGTCTCGCCAGCTTCTCCCACGTATGCGACTCGGCAATGGAGCAAGCCAGGCAGGCCGAGCGCGAGATCGCCTCCGGCGCGCTCCGCGGTCCGCTCCACGGCGTGCCGATCGCCGTGAAGGACAACTATTTGACGGCCGACATGCCGACGACGGTCGGCACCCGGGCCCCCGGCATCGAGTTCCCGCGACGCGACGCGCACGCCGTCGCACGGCTCCGCGAGGCCGGCGCGGTCCTGATCGGCAAGACGCGGATGCACGAGTTCGCCTGGGGCACCGTGACGCCGGGCAGCCGCAACCCGTGGGACACGGAGCGCGTGGTCGGCGGCTCGAGCGGCGGCTCGGGCGCGGCGGTCATCGCCGGCCTATGCTGCGCCGCGCTCGGGTCAGATACCGGCGGCTCGATTCGGATTCCCGCCAGCATCTGCGGCACCGTGGGGCTGAAGCCGACCTTCGGCCTGGTCAGTCGGGACGGTCTGGTGCCGCACAGCTGGTCTCTGGACTGCGCGGGGCCGCTGACAGCCAGTGTGGCCGATGCGGCGCTTCTCCTGAACGTGCTGGCCGGGTATGATCCGAACGATCCTGGCAGCTGCCGCCGGCCCGCGGAGGATTACGTCCGGATGCTGGGCCAGCCGGTGACGGGATTGCGGCTCGGCGTCTGCCGGAACCATTTCTTCGACCGGACACAGGCGGCTGTTGTCGAGGCCGTAGAGCAGGCCATCCGCGACCTGGCCGCATCGGGCATGATTGTCAGCGATTTCCGGGTGCCGAACCTCGAATACGGGCTCGGCGCGATTTATGCGGTCGAGCTGCCTTCGGCCACGGCTTTCCACGACCGATGGCTGGCCGAGGGCAGGACCGCGGCCTACGAGCCCGACGTCCGCGCCCTCGTCGAGATCGGGCGCTTCGTCACCGGCGCCGACTATCTGAAAGCCGAGCAGTTTCGGCGCGTCCTGATGGACGATTTCCGTAGGGTTTTCCGGGAGGTCGACGTCATCGCGGTGCCGACGACCGCAATAACCGGATGGAAGCACGGCGCGACCACACTCGAGATCGGGGGGCGGCAGGAGAGCGTGCTCGCGGCCTCATGGCGGTTGACGTTTCCGTTCAACCTGACGGGCCTGCCATCGATTTCGGTGCCCTGCGGCTTCGACCGCGACGGCATGCCGATCGGGCTGCAGATCGTCGGCCGACCTTTTGCTGAGGCAACCGTGATGCGCGTTGCTCATGCGTACGAGCGTACGCACGACTGGATTTCTCGCCGGCCGGTTTGAAAATGATGGGCTCGGGGCTTGTGAAGAGGCCGGCATCCACAAGGAATGACCATTGATGGCGCATTGTGAGTGTCGCAGGAGCCGGGCACCGCCGGCCTATGTTCCCCGATAGCGCTCATTCGCGGCAGTAAGGTGGCTCCGGCGCTCACTGCCGGCTTGGCCGAAGCTCGGCACTCCGGCTCGTGGCGGCATCGAACTCGCCGAAGTGCTCGCCCCAGTCGGCAAGCAAGCGGAAGCGCTCCACTGCTTTTTCCCCGAGCTGGGCCGCGACCGAGTTGACGAGCAGGTTCAGCACGGCCGTAAGGCTGGCCAGAGAGTCCCAGAACGTGCCGACCTGGGTGCGCCCCACCAATACGTCTTCCGTGAACTCGAATGGCCAATTGCTGTAGCGGTCGCAGACGATGATGGTCGGAAGCCCCACCTCCTGCGCCTTCCGTGCGAGCAGGATCGCCTTGCGCGCATAGGAGGCCGTGTCGATCAAGACCAGGCATTCGCGCATCGGATCACTCTCCAGCACCTCGGAATAGATCCCCGCCCGCGCCTCGGCGAAACGCACGCCCGGCCGCACCCATTTCAGGCGCGTCGCGAAATCCACGGCCAGTCCCTGGCTGGCCTGAAAACCAACGACGTGGATCCGCTCGGCGGCAACGAGGCGTGAGACGATCCGGTGCCAGCGCGGGGTCATCGCCTGGTCGTAGGCGCGCCCGATCGCCTCGAGCTCGAGCTCGAGGCTGCGCCGCAGGTGCTCGTGATCATCGCTCTGCGGCCGGAATCGCGCCATGACCTCGTCGATTGCACGGGCGTCGGCGTCTGTCCGGGGTCGCAGCTCCTCCTTCAGGCTCTTCAGGTTGGCGTAGCCAAGCGAACGGATGAAGCGGATGACGCTCATCTCGCTGACATCCGCGGCGGCGGCGATCGTGGCGCCGGTCTCGTAGGGGATCATCGCGCGATTGTCGCGCAGATAGGCGGCGATAGCGCGCTCGGCCGCCGTCATCTCGTCGACGCGCCGGTCGAGCGCGGCCTCGAGCCGGGCCCATCCGACAGGTGTCGGCGCGTCGTCCGGCGGCGTCATGTGCCTGCGCTCCGCGCATTCGCGGCGGGCAGCTGCGACGCGATGATGGCATCGAGGTCGGGAGCCGCGGCGATCAGCTCGGCCGTATAGGGATCGGCGGGCTCGGCAAAGACGCGCTCGGTCTGACCGATCTCGACCATTCGCCCGGCGCGAAACACCGCGACCCGGTCGCAAAGGCGGCGGACCACGGCAAGGTCGTGGCTGATGTAGAGGATGGTCAGGTTTCGCTCGCGCCGGAGCCGGCGGAGGAGCACCAGGACTTGCGCCTGTATGGTCACGTCGAGCGCCGACGTGATCTCGTCGGCGATCAAAAGCCCGGGCGAGAGCGCCAGCGCCCGGGCGATGCCGACGCGTTGGCACTGGCCGCCCGAGAGCTCGCGCGGTCGGCGTTGGGCCAGTTCGGCCGGCAGCTCCACCTGCTCCATCAGCTCGGCCGCGCGGTCCAACGCCTCGTCCTTTGCAGCCAGCCTGTGCCGCCGGATCGGCTCGGCGATCGTGCGGATGGCTGTCATGCGCGGGTTGAGCGAGTCGTAGGGGCTCTGAAAGGCCATCTGCACCTCGCGGCGATAGGCGGCGAGTGCGGGACCGGACAGCGCGGCGACGTCCCGCCCCCGGTGCCGGATCGCGCCCCCGGTCGGCTCGACGAGCCGGATGACGGCGCGGGCGAGGGTGCTCTTGCCCGACCCGCTTTCGCCGACGACGCCGAAGCACTCGCCGGCGCGGACCGATAGGCTGATCCCGTCGAGCGCGCGCACCGGCGGGCGGGGAGCGAAGGGCACCGCGGCGACCGGAAAGTGCACCGAGAGGTCTTCGACCTCGAGCAGCGGCGGCTCCTGCCCGCCCCCGGCACTGGCCTCGGCGCGGAGCTCGGCCTTCAGCCGGCCGGGCTGCGAGCCGATCAGCAGACGAGTATAATCGTGCTGCGGCCTGGTCACGATGTCGGCCACCGGTCCCGTTTCGACGACCTGGCCATGCCGCATGACGATGACGCGGTCACAGATCTCGGCGATCACGCCGAGATCGTGCGAGACCAGCACCGTGGACAATCCGCGGGCGCGATTGAGTTCGCGGATCAGCTCGAGGATGCGCGCCTGCACGGTGACGTCGAGCGCCGTCGTCGGTTCGTCCGCCAGCAGGAGCTCGGGCTCGCAGGCCAGCGCCGAGGCGATCAGCACACGCTGTTTCATCCCGCCCGAGAGCTGGTGCGGATAGGCGCCATAACGCGCCGCGACGTCCCGGATCTTTACCGCCTCGAGCAGCGCGGTCGCCTGCGCCCGCGCCTCGCCTCTGCCCAGGCCGAAATGGCGGCGCAAGGGCTCGGCGACATGGGCGCCGATGGTCATGAGCGGGTCGAGATGCGAGGACGGGTTCTGGAAGATCATCGAGATCCGCCGGCCACGCACCCGCTGCATCTCCGCCGAGCTCAGCGCGACGAGGTCACGCCCGTCGTGCAGCACGCGGCCCGCGATGCGCGCCCGCTGCGGCAGCAGGCCCAGTATGGCGCGGCAGGTAACGGACTTGCCCGAGCCGCTCTCGCCGACGATGCCCAGCACCTCGCCGCGGCCAAGCTCGAACGAGACGCCGCGGACCGCCTTCACGGTCCCGAAGGCGACGGAGAGGTTCTCGACGCACAGGACTGCTTCGGTCATGAGTTCCACCTGGAGCAGGCGCGAGAGCCCGTCGCTGACCATCAGGAACCCGAGACCCAGCGTCACCGCGGCCAGCCCCGGAAAGAGGCAGATCCACCAGGCCTGCACGACATAGGGCTGCCCGTCGGCGATCATCACGCCCCACTCTGCCGTCGGCGGCTGCGCGCCGAGGCCGAGGAAACCGAGGCTCGCCCCCGCCAGGATCACGAGCACCGCGTCCGTCATGGCATAGACGACGATCGGCCCCGTCGCGTTCGGCAGGACATGGCTGACGAGGATCGCGCGCGAGGAGAAGCCCAGCGCACGCGCCGCCTCGATGTACTCGGCGCGCTTCAGCACCAGCACCTCGGCCCGGATCAGCCGAGCGTAGGCGACCCAAGCGACCAGCGCGAGCGCGATGAAATAGTTCGTCAGCCCCGGCCCCAGCATGCCGACGATGGCAATGACCAGGATGAAGAAGGGGAAGGCGACCGTCACGTCGACAAGCCGCATCATGGCCATGTCAAACCAGCCGCCGAAATACCCGGAGAGGAGCCCGATCGCGACCCCGATGACCAGCGGCGGGATCACGCCGGCTAATCCCATCCAGATGTCGATTCGCGCCCCATAGACGACGCGCGAGAGCACGTCGCGCCCGAGATGGTCCGTGCCGAACCAGTGCTCCGCGCCGGGCGGCAGCAGGATCGCGCCGAGGTCGATGGCGTTCGGATCATATGGTGCGACCCAGGGTGCCGCGAGGGCGAGGGCGAGCCAGGCGGCCATGACGGCGGCCCCGGCCAGGATCTCACCCAAGCCGCGGCGGCCGCGCGCGCTCACAGCTTCACCCGCGGGTCCAGCGCTGCCGTGGCGAGATCCACCGCCAGCGTGACGAGCACTGTGCCGGCCGCATAGACCAGCGTCAGGCCCTGCACGACGTAGTAGTCGCGCCCGATTACAGAGCCGACCATTAAGGCGCCCAGCCCTGGCACGGCATAGACGATCTCGACGACGACCGAGCCGCCGATCAGGAAGGCGATCATCACGCCGAGCAGATGCAGCGTCGGCAGGATCGAATTCGGCAGCACGTGCCGGCGGAAGATGTAGCCCTCGGGCAGTCCCTTGGCGCGGCTGGCTGTGACGTGGTCGCTCTCCATCTGCTCGATCAGCGCGGCGCGAAGGTTCCGGAACAGCAGCGGCACCAGCCAGACCGCCGTGCTCACCGCAGGCAGGAACAGGTGGTGCAGATGCTCTGCGAAGCTCCGGCCGAAGCCGCTGACCGGAAACCAGCCGAGCTCGACCCCGAAGAGCCGCGCCATCATCAACGCCAGCCAGAAGACCGGGATGGTCATGCCGATGAGGCTCGCCGCCCGGATCACTCGGTCGGGCCATCGGTCCTGGTGTCGCGCCGCGACGATAGCCAGCAGCACAGACGCAGGAATCGCGCAGCGCCAGCACATAGCCGATCAGAAACAGCGTGCGTGGCAGGTACTCCGCAATCAACTGGATGACGGGCACGCGAAAGCGGATCGAGCGGCCGAGATCGCCCTCGATCAGGTTGCGCATGTAGACGAAGTACTGCTCGATCAGCGGCCGCTCGAGCCCGTAGCGCTCGCGCAGGGCGGCGATCGCATCCTCGGTGGCGCGCGGCCCCAGCATCAGCCGGATCGGATCGCCAGGCGAGAGCTTGACCAGCAGGAACGAGACAATGCTGATCCCGATAAGCACCGGGATCAGCTGGACCAGCCGCCAGAGGACGTAGCGCAGGGAGGACATCGGTCGCCTCGCGAGCGGGGCGGGCGCGGTGGCCCGCCCCGCCGCGGATCACTTCGCGATGTCGGCGCTCTCGAGCGTCCATTGCAGCGCTGGCGTCATGCTCAGACCCTCCACGCGGTCGCTGTAGGCGTTGGCGAAGGGCGGATAATAGAGCGGAATCTGCGACACCTCATCGAGCGTGATCTGCTGGACTTCCTCATAGATCTCCGCGCGCTTTGCCGGGTCGAGCGCGGCCGCGCCCTCCTCGGTCAGCCGGTTCACTTCCTCGTTGTTGTAGTTCGTGTGGAAGCTGTCGCTGCCGCAGGCGCCGCAGAGCGCCCAGCGCAACGCCAGGTCGGGGTCGGTCGTCTCGTTGTAGTACCAGGTCGGCGCGGCGTCGTAGTCGCCCTCCGGCACGCGGCTCCACCATGTGCCTCCGTCCACCTTCTCGATCCGCGAGTTGAGCCCGATCTCGCTCCACTGGGCCTGCATCAGCACGGCCATCTTCTCGCGCTCAGGGTTGTCAGTGATCAGGATCACGACCTCCTCTCCGTCGTAGCCGGAGTCCCCCAACAGCGTGCGCGCCTGCTCCGGGTCATAAGGGATGCCGGGCGCGTCCTTGTCCCAGTAGTCCAGTGCCATCGGCAGCGTGCTGTTCGCCGGGGTGGCGTTGCCGAAGGTCATCGCCTTGGTGACGCCGGTTGTGTCGAGCGCCATCGCCGCGGCCTTGCGGACCTTCACGTCATCAAAAGGGGCGCGGGCGTGGTTCAGCAGGACGATGAAGATCTGCGTCGAGGGCTCGAGCGGCATCTCGATGCCTTCGGCGTTCTTCAGCTGCTCGACCTGGCTCCATGGAATCTCGCGGGCCGCATCCAGCTCGCCCGAGAGCATCATCGAGACGCGCGTGTTCTCGGCCGGCACCTCGATCAGCTCGGCGCCCTCGTTCTTCGGATAGCCCTCGCGCCAGTAGTGCGGGTTAGGCGCCAGCACGAGCCGGTCGTTCGGGATCCACTCCTCGACCATATAGGGACCTGACGCGACGGGGTCCTTGGTGAAGGCGTCTTCGCCGCGCGCCTCGACGTCAGACTTGTCGACGATGCCGGCGTTGAAGACCTCGAGGTTGCCCAGGAACGGCGCAAACGGATGCTTGAGCGAGATGACGACGGTGCGGTCGTCCTTCGCCTCGACCTTCTCCATCGTCTGCAGCGGCGCCGGATATGCCGACTCCTCGTTGTCGCGGACGCGCATCAGGCTGAAGACCACGTCCTCGGCCGTGATCGGGTCGCCGTTCGAGAACTCGGCGTCCCGCAAGTGCAGCGTGATGGTCGTGCCGTCCTCGGAGACCTCCCAGCTCTCGGCGAGGCCAGGCTGCAGCTCGCCGTTCTCGTCGCGGCGCAGCAGGCGTGAATAGAGCTGACCGTAGGTCTCGATGTTTCCCGCGGCCGCCGAGCGCATCGGGTCGAGCGTGGTAGTGGCATAAGGCGATCCGATCCGGATCTTGTCCTGGGCGTCCGCGGGCATGGCGCCGAACAGCGCGATGCCGGCCGTAGCCGCCAACGTGAGAAGGAGTTGTCGGGACATCTGGTGCCTCCCTGTTGTCGTTTTCGGGCGCACAGCCGACTGCAACAAAACCAACATGGACTGGCGCTGCCGATACTTCTATAACACCCGAGCCGCAGCACCGGGAGGGGAAATATGCCGAAGCCGCGCGCGAGAGAGACCGGGCTGCCCTTCCCCGGTCGCCCGGGGTCGCTGAACGCGATCACCGATGTGCCGGGCGTGGAGGTCGGCTGCACCACGCTGCTCGCGGGCGACGGCCCGCTGATCCCCGGCCGCGGCCCGGTGCGTACTGGCGTGACGGCGATCCTGCCGCGCGGGCGCGATCCGCAGCCGGTTCCCGTCTGGGCCGGGCTGCACGCGCTGAATGGAAATGGCGAGATGACCGGCAGCCACTGGATCGCCGACGCCGGGCATTTTTACGGGCCGGTGATCCTGACCAACACCCATTCCGTCGGCATCGCCCATCACGCGGCGGTGCGGTGGATGATCGAGACCTACGCGACGGCGCTGGGCGACGATGCGCATTTCTGGGCGCTCCCAGTCGTGACCGAAACCTATGACGGCGTGTTGAATGACATCAACGGCCAGCACGTGACCGAGGCCCATGTCCGCGCCGCCATCGAGGGCGCCCGCGGCGGGCCCGTGCCCGAAGGCAATGTCGGCGGCGGCACGGGCATGATCTGCTACGACTTTAAGGGCGGCACCGGAACGTCCTCACGGATCGTCGGCGATTGGACGGTGGGTGCCGTTGTGCAAGCGAACCACGGCCGACGCGACTGGCTCACCGTTCTGGGCGTGCTCGTCGGCGACAGGCTGGAGGGCGATCGCCTTTGGGAGCGCGAGACGGGCTCGATCATCGTCGTCATCGCGACGGACGCGCCGATGATGCCGCACCAGCTGAACCGGCTCGCTCGTCGCGCGACGATCGGCATCGGGCGGCACGGAACCCCGGGCGGCAACAGCTCCGGCGACATCTTCCTCGCGTTCAGCACCGCGAACCCGATCCCGCGCGCGCGGCTCGCCCGCGGCGCGCACGACTTCCGCTTCCTGTCAGACGACGAGTTCGACCCCTTCTACATGGCCGCGGTCGAGGCGACCGAGGAGGCGGTCGTCAACGCCATGGCCGCAGCAGCGCACATGACCACCTTGCGCCCACCCGGCAAGGTGTGCCGCGCCATCGACATGGATGCGCTGGTTGCGCTCTGCAGTACCGGTGGCGCGTACTCAACAAAGTAATGGCGTCCCTCGCCGAGACGAGCAGTCCAAAGACGGCCATTGTTCAGGGAGAAGGCCGGATCGCCTGCGGTGCCCGGCATGACGCTCGTCGCCACGCGCACCCGGGGCCAGAGCCGGCAGGACCCCTGGTCCGTCAGTGGCCTGGGCTCGACGGACAAAAGAGCCCATCCGAAAAGCCTCGGCCAACACCTCTCCGTGTCGCTGGAGGGGCAAGCCTGGCGCCTCAGCCAGAGACGATCGTGAGGCTTGACCGTAGAGCTGTCAGCGCGACGGGACGGAATGTTTGCGGTTGCCGAACTCATCGCGTGATCAGCGGGCAAGAGTACGCCGGCCCGGTTCGGAGCTCTCGTCCTTGGTCTGATGGAATCACGCTCGTCATATTCGCGGCGAATGGCCGGATGTGGCGCGTCCTCCCAGTTCACGGACGAGGTCTGCTATGTCGTGAGTGCCTTCGGAACCCGCAACAGCGGTATGGGCAGGCCGTGACCCAACCCGGTCATCCGCAGCTTGGAGTGGCCGGAGGTTGGGCGAGCATGCTCGGGTCGCCGCCGAGGCATTTGTGATGCGCCGACCGGGCGGCAACCTCGGTTGTCTCCCGGACACCGGGTGCAGGGCTCGACATAGCGGTACCACGCGAGAGGAGGCTCGGCGTCAGTACTGCCGTCAGAACCGCCGGCGCCGCGCGGGCCTTCATCTTGCGAAGGTGGCTTCGGACGGTTCCGCCCCGGGTTCACCTATATGCCGGACCCGTTGGGCAAACGCGCTCCGTCCTATGGCGATGCGGATCCCGGTTGCATGACTGTCGGGACAGCTTCCACGCCGCCGAGCTGCGTCTCTGACGAGGCGGCCCGAGGGCGACAGGGACCATCGTCTCCGCGCGAGTAAGGAGAAAATCGCCGCCTGACCATGCCAACCGAGCTTTTGGAGGTGAAGATCGACCGATCCCACCTTCTGTTGCGTGCAATGGTAATGGCGACGGGGATCGTCGAGACAATCCTTGCATGAGCGGCAGGCAGATGGCGCAACGCCAATGGCGTTGATGAGGCTGCTCCCGGTAGAGTGGCGCCATCCGGCTGACGCGCGCTCACAAGCAACGCCGCATCGGCTAAATGATGCTGACCAGCTCCAGAGAGATGTCGTTGCCGTCCCCGGCTGTGTAGTCGATCTCGAACGTATAGGTATCCTCTCCGAACTCTGCCTCGATCTGACCGCCTTGATCAAGATTCTCGAATGTCCCGCTGACGGCGTCGGGCGCCGCTGTTGCCGATAAAAAAGGTGCGGTCGCCGAAGTCGATCGTCCCGGAGGAGCCGTCCCCAATGCCGATGTTGGCTATGGTCGCCGACAGGGACACACCACCTCCAAGACGCAGCTCGCCGATGCCAATGCGGTTGGCGTCGATGCCGCGACCGACGTTGAGCTCGACGACGTCGATCTCGACCGTCGCGGCGTCCTCGGAGGCGTCGAACAGCCCGGTCGCCGTGCCGCCCACATTGTCGTCGCTGTTGCGCCCGATGTTGAGCAGGCTCGCCGGCGCGCCGGGCGCTCCGAGCCGCAACACGGTGTTCGATCCCACCGTCAGCGATCCGTCCGCATCGCCTCCGCTGGAGGCGAACGCGCCCGGGCCGGCGGTCTCACCGATCGACAGCGTGCCGGCGACAGATGCATCCAGCGATGATCCGGTATCGAGAACTACGTTGCCCGAGACAGCCTCCGAGCCGGCATCGCTGTAGCCAATCCGGATGGCCGCGACGGTGGCGATGATCTCCGCCCCCTCCTGAACGATCAGGGTGTGGCGCAGAGCAGGGGCGGCAGCGAGCAACGTGACGTCATTGCTCACCTCCAGCACGTTCGAGCCGGCGAGATCCAAGGTGTGGCTGCCTTCGCCTGTGTATTCGAGCGAGGCGATCTCGAAATTCGCGTCGACGATGTTGGTCCCGCCGCTTCCGAGGGCGGCAAACACTGCTCCGTCCGCTGGGACCGGCGGTGTGCCGTCATCCCAATTGGCACCCTCGCTCCATGCATCGCTCGAACCGTCTTCGGTCCAGAGATCGTTAGCAGCAGCAGCGCCGATAGTGCCGATTTCGAAGGCGTCTCCATCGATCAAGACCTGGCCGCCGTTCGTCCAGATCGTCAGCGCTCCGTCGACCATGTCGGCGTCGTCATTGAGGATCGTGGCGTCGCCCTCGGCGTTGCCGAGCGTCGCGTTCGTCGGGTCCGAAAGCGTGACGAGGAAGTCTTCGTCCGGCTCGACGTCGGTGTCGCCCTGGACCGGGACCTCGATGGTCGCGGTGTCCGCGCCGGCGGCGAACTCCACCGTCCCGCTCGGGAACCGCCGCCGACGAAGTCGTCCGCGTTCGCCGGATCGCTGCCGGTGCCGGTCACCGCCCAGTCGGCCGTGCTCTCGCCCGAGAAGTCGCCGGTGCGGGTCAACGTGAAGCTGAAGAGCGTGGTTCCGGCGTCGCCCTCCGCCTGGCTCGGGCCGTCGTCGATCGACAGCTCGGCGGCGGCACGACCACCGCGTCGTCGTTGAGGATCGTGGCGTCGCCCTCGGCGTCGCCGAGCGTCGCGTTCGTCGGGCCCGAGAGGGTGACGCGGAAGGCCTCGTCCGGCTCGACATCGGTGTCGCCCTGGAGGGAATCTCGATGGTCGCGGTGTCCTCGCCGGCGGCGAAGGTGACCGTTGCCGCTCGGCAACACGCCGCCGACGAAGTCGGCCGGGTTCGCCGGGCTGGCGCCGATGCCGGTCACCGCCCAGTCGGCCGTGCTCTCGCCCGAGAGATCGCCGCTGCGCGTCACTGTGAAGCTGAAGAGCGTGGTCCCGGCGTCGCCCTCCGCCTGGTCAGGGGCGTCGCCGATCGACAGCTCGGGCGGCGGCACGACCACCGCGTCGTCGTTGAGGATCGTGGCGTCGCCCTCGGCGGCGCCGAGCGTCGCGTTCGTCGGGCCCGAGAGGGTGACGCGGAAGGCCTCGTCCGGCTCGACATCGGTGTCGCCCTGGACCGGAATCTCGATGGTCGCGGTGTCCTCGCCGGCGGCGAAGGTGACCGTGCCGCTCGGCAACACGCCGCCGACGAAGTCGGCCGGGTTCGCCGGGTCGGCGCCGATGCCGGTCACCGCCCAGTCGGCCGTGCTCTCGCCCGAGAGATCGCCGCTGCGCGTCACCGTGAAGCTGAAGAGCGTGGTTCCGGCGTCGTCCTCGGCCTGGTCCGGGCCGTCGGCGATCGACAGTTCGGGCGGCGGCGCGGCGTCGTTGTCGATAATGGTCCCGGTGCCGCTGCCGTCACCAATCTCGGCGCCCGCCGACGGGCTCGACAGCTCGATGCGCAGATCCTCCGTGGCCTCCATGAGAGCGTCGTCGAACGTAGGAATGTCCAGCTGAGCCATGGTCTCGCCGGCTGGGATGGTCACCGTGCCGTTGAGCGGAGCGCCCTGCGGCAGGTCGTCCGCCGAGGCGCTGCCGTCGAAGACGATCATCCAGTCGACCGTGATGTCCGTCGTAGCCGCCCGGTCGAGCGAGACCTTGAAGCCGAGCGGGCTGCCTTCCTCCGCCTCGGCATCGAGATCGAGATTGTCACGGGTTTTGGTTCGTCGACGACGACGACTTCGATTTTCTCCCAGTTGGAGCTTTCAGTCCGATCGCCTCGAACACGAAGTACGGCTCGCAGTCGGCTTTGTGTCCATGCCTGTGCTGTAGAGCGTTATAGGCTGCGAGCTCCGCCAGGAACTCCGCAGATGTTGCTTGTTCTTCAGTCAGCTCGAGAATGAGCGTATCGCAGCCTTCGCCGCCATCGTACTTCGCGAACTTCGATTGAGAGGACGACGATCGGAAGATGCCAACGTCGTCTCCGCGTCCACCGGACACCGTGTTCGCACCCGTTCCTCCATCCAAGAGATCGTTGCCGTTGCCACCGAAGAGCCAGTCACTTCCCTCGGCTCCGATGAGCGTGTCGTCGCCATTGCCTCCGCTCAGGAGGTCGCAACCTTCGCCGCCACTGAGGAGGTCGTTGCCGTTCTCACCGAAGATTACGTCGTTGCCCTCCTCGTCGGCGAGCTCATCGCGCCCGTTCCCACCGAATACGCCATCATCGCCGGTTCCGGATCGGACTGTATCGTTGCCGTTGCCGAGCGTTCCGTTCCCCGCCACTTTGGTCACCGCCCGAGAGGTTGACATAGGCAGCCGCTCGCGCCTCATCCGCCCAGCCGCGGCGCTCCCCTTCGGCAAAGGCTTCATAGCTCATCACTGCGACCTCTGTGCGGCGACGCGCTCGATCTGGCAGACATAGGCGCGCATCGGCACTGATCCGCTGACCCTGTCCACGGCGTCGTGGCCGATCAGGAGGTTGAAGTTCGCCGTTTCCGGCCCGACAGGCGGATAGCCCGGAGCGCCGATCTCGGGGCAAGCAGCCTGCCACCAGCCATGCTGTCCGCAGACGACGTCCGGGGCGAGCGTGGCGTCGAGGCGCGCCCGCGCCCGCGCCTGGCCGTCGGGGGTGTCTCGATCCGCACCCAGTCGCCGGCGGCGATGTTGCGGGCCGCAGCTGCCCGGGGGTGAATGTCAACCTGCGGGTCTGGCGCCCGCCGGCGCAGGCTGGGCAGGCCCCGGTGCTGGCTCTCGCAGTAGAGCGCGTCCTTGGTGCAGGTCAGGGTCAGCGGGTAGCGCGGCGCAAGCCTGGGTTCGGCGCTGTGGCTGACCAGCGGTGCCTCGTTATCCGGCAGCGGCGGGTAGCCGTGATCGAGCAGCCGCTCGGAATAGAACTCGATTCGGCGCGACGGCGTGTTGAAGCCGCGCGGAGCGCCGTTCACGACCTCGGCGAACTTGCGATACCGGGTCTCGAGCGGGACGCGGATGCCCTCGGGGGCTGCGCGGAGCGCCTCGAGCGTCACGCCGCTCGGCGCGAGCAGCGCGGAATAGCCCGCGTCGATGTCGCCATTCCAGAACCTGTCGCCGAGGCCCATCCGGCAGGCGAGGTCGAAGATGATCTCGGTGTCCGGCCGCGCCTCGCCGATCGGCGGCACCAGCGGGCGGCGCAGCTGGACATGGCCGCAGGCGGCCTCGCTGATCTCGAACCCGACCTTCAGGCCCTCGGATTCGAACGGGGTAGTGGCCGGCAGCACGACGTCCGAGAACCGGGCGCTCGGGTTCATGAAGAGATCGACGCGCACGTGGAAGTCGAGCGCTTGCAGCGCCTTGGTGGCCGTCGCCACGTCGGCATGCGAGAGCACGAGGTTCGAGCCGAAGCTGACCAATCCACGCACCGGGTAGGGCCGCTGCTCGAGGATGGCCCGGTAGACGTCCGCCGAGCATACGCTGTCGAAGCGCGCCGGACCGAGCGGGCGCTCGGCGAGTCCCAGTGTCGTGGCTCGCCTGCTCGGGCGACAGGAACTCGTCCCCCTGGATGTTGTCGGTGGGGATCTTCGGGAACTCGACATTACCGCCTCTGGCATCGTAGCAGCCGGTCAGCGCGTAGAGCAGCCCGATCGCCCGTGCGATCTGGGTGGCGTTGGACTGCTGCTCGACCCCGCTCCAGGCCATGTAGGCGACCGGGCGGGCGTGCCAGCGCATCTCGGCCGTGCGCTCGATCTCGTGCGCCGGCACGCCGCTGATTTGCTCGACCCTCGCCGGGTTGTGGCGGGCGCAGATGTCGACCCAGAGCTGGAAGACCGGGTGCGGTACACCGCGGTGGACGCGATCTTCGTGGGCAAGGAGCGCGCTTACAATCGCGTTCGCCAATGTCTCTCGGATCATTGGCGTTCCATTGGCTCACTCCAGCAGATGTGCAGCCACTACCTGGTCGAACCGGTCGCCTGCACCCCGGCGTCCGGCTGGGAGAAGGGCCAGGTCGAGAACCAGGTCGGCACGGTGCGCGAGCGGCTGTTCTCGCCGCGCGTACGGGTCAAGAGCATGGCGGAGCTCAACGACTGGCTGGCCGACCAGTGCGTCGCCCGGGCGAAGGTTCAGGCCCATCCGGAGATCGGCGGCAAGACGATCTGGGAAGTGTTCGAGACCGAGAGGGCGAGCCTCGTGCCCTATCGCGGCCCTTTCGACGGCTTCCACGCCGTGCAGGCCTCGGTGTCCAAGACCTGCCTCGTGCGCTTCGACAACAACAAATACTCCGTGGAGGCCAGCGCCGTCGGCCGCCCGGTCGAGGTGCGCGCCTATGCTGACCGCATCGAGCTGCGCCAGGACGGCCGCGTCGTCGGCGAACATGCCCGCGCCTTCGGCCGGGGCGGGACGGTCTACAATCCCTGGCACTACGTCCCGGTGCTGGCCCGCAAGCCCGGCGCGCTCCGCAACGGCGCCCCGTTCAAGCACTGGGTGCTTCCGGCCGCCCTCGAGCGGGTGCGCCGGAAGCTCCGGGCCGCGTCGGACGGCGACCGCCAGATGGTGGAGATCCTCGGCGCCGTGCTGACTGACGGGCTGCCCGCGGTCGAGGTCGCCTGCGCCGAGGCGCTGAGCGAAGGCGTCCATTCCGCTGACGTGATCCTCAACATCCTCGCGCGACACCGCGATCCGGGCCCGCCGGTCACGATCATGACGCCCGAGGCGCTACGGCTGCGCTGCGCGCCGGTCGCCGACTGCACCCGATACGACAGCCTCAGGAGGGCAATCTGATGGAGCGTTCCGAAGTCCTCGAAGCCATGGGCGAGCTCAAGCTCTTCGGCATGCGCGGCGCCTATGACGAGATCGTCGCCACCGCCGTCAAACGGCAGCATGAGCCCCAGCGGGTCATCGGCGACCTCCTGGTTGCCGAGATCAACGAAAAGCAGGCGCGCTCGATCAAGTACCAGATGACGATCGCCAAGCTGCCGCTCGCCAAGGACATCGACGACTTCGACTTCGATGCCGCCACAGTGAACGAGACACTGGTGCGTGACCTCGCAAATGGCGGCTTTCTCGATCAGCAGCGCAACGTCGTCTGATCGGCGGCACCGGCACGGGCAAGACGCATGCCGCGATTGCCATCGCGCGCGCCTGCATCCGCCGCGGCGCCCGCGGTCGCTTCTTCAACGTCGTCGACCTCGTCAACAAGCTCGAAGCCGAGACACGTGCCGGCCGCCAGGGCCGCATCGCCGATCACCTCACCCGCCTCGACTTCGTCGTCCTCGACGAGCTCGGCTACCTGCCCTTCGCCCAATCCGGCGGCCAGCTGCTCTTCCACCTGATCAGCCGGCTCTACGAGCGCACCTCGGTGATCGTCACGACCAACCTCGCCTTCGGTGAATGGCCGAGCGTCTTCGGCGACGCCAAGATGACCACCGCGCTCCTCGACCGGCTCACCCACCATTGCGACATCGTCGAGACCGGCAACGAGAGCTGGCGCTTCAAGAACCGCGCCTGATCCCTGCCGCTCCGACCGGGGCCGGGCCTGATCCGGCTCCGCAACCCCGACCAGCTCCGCCGGATCAGGCCCGGCCCCTCACACCCGCAGGGCGTCCCTTTTGGAAGCCGATAGGGGGTCCCGTTTCAGTGCCGGTTGACAGGCGAGGCCGGTGGCGTGCCGCCGGTGGTCGTGCCCGGGCCTCCGCGCAACCGGTTTCGCGCACGGGCGATCTCTGGACGCTACCCGATCATCGCCTCCTCTGCGGCGACAGCACGAAGCGGGAGGATGTCCGCCGGCTAATGAACGGCGAGCGGGCTGTCGTATTCTCCAGAGATCCACCGCATTTAGTCGACTACGACGGCTCGAACCATCCGACGCGGAACAAGCAACGGTCGGCCTCGTACGCCCTGGGACGACAGCTCGCAGGGCGCCGAGCTTTACGACGGCTTCATCGCCGCGGCGATCGCAGAGGCGGTCAGTATCGCCGGATAGACCGGCTGAACGTTCAGCACGTATTGCGTGACGTCGCGCTCGCCCGTCCCGACGTTGAAATTGTTCTGGAAGGGCACGCTGATCAGGCTGGCCATCGGGTTCTGGGCCGCCTCCTGCAGCGATTGGCCCGACTGCCCCCCGGACGGGACCCGCGCCGAGCGCGGCGACCAGGGCCCCGCCTGCCGCCCCGATCGCGCGTCCCGCCATGGAGCCGATCCCGCGCCTATTCGGCAATCTTCGAGATCTTGGTGCCCTCGAGGCTGAGGCCACCGAAAAGGCCCTTCTGGTCGAGGAAGAAGACATAGACGCCCTTCTGGACGCTCGCCGCCGACAGCTGCGCCGCGGCGCCCTTGTCGAGGATCGTGAGGTTCGGGACCGCTCCCAGATCCCAGCCGTCGGATTGCTTGAGGTACTTCATCGCTGTCTCGTCCATGAGGAAGACGACATATCCGAACTCGGTGAGCCCGGCCTGCAGGCCGAAGGAGACCGAGGCAGAGCGGTAGTATCCATCCGGCCTGCCGCGGACGCGGAGCACGCCATCGCCGCCCGAGCCGCCGACGAGGAATCCGGCCTTAATGATATCGGGAAAGACCAGGATGCCCTTCGCTTCCTTGATCATCTTCTCGCTGACAGGCTCGGTCGCCGTCAGCCGCTTCAGCGTCTGCTCGGCTGCGGCATTGATCTCGGCTGTGCTTTCTGCCCCGGCGGGCGTTACCATGGCGGCGAGCGACGCCGCGACTGCAAGCTGCGCCATTTTGCGGCGCGTCAATATGTTCATTTTCTCTTCCCTTTCAGTGCAGGCCCGGAGCCACTCTCCGAGCCGTGTCATTTCACCCGGCACCACATCTCGCCCTGGCAGATGAAGGCGACGCAGCCTTCGACATCCACCCCGCCGCCCTTGAGCGACATCTTGGCTTCGTATGTCTTGCCGTGCTCGGGTCGCGCCGACCAACGGGCCGCAAGTGTCGAACTTTAGGTCCCTGCCGGTCGGATCGTAATCGATCGAGAGATAGCGGAATCCGCCTGCCGTGCGAAATGCTCGGTGAAGGCATAGTCGAGCCCGCATGGACCTCCTAGCTGAACTGCGAGCCGGCGCCAAAGGGAAATGTGGCTGATTTTCCGCCGGGCAGTGGCAGGATACCTCATTCGACCAGCTCGATTTCGCTGATCCGCCAGGACTTGTCGAAGAACGACGGCAGAGGGCTGTAGAGGCGCAGGGCGGTGAACCAGCCCTTGTCGGGGTCGGTCTGGATCCAGTTGCCGCGGTCCACGCCATCGGGCTGATCGGGGCTGAACCAGATCGTGGTTGAGCCGTCCTCGGCCGAGGTCGCCGCCGGCGAGGGATAGCTCTGCGACCCGGCGCGGGGATATTTCTGCGGCGTCTGCAGCATCGACCGGGTCTGGTTGTCGTAGAGCGTGAACGACCAGAACGCTTCCGCCGGGACGTCCTTGGCAGCATCACCTTGTAGGTCTTTGCGCCGTCGAACCCCTCGCCGTTCGCATCGCGGAAGGCGATGAGATACTGCGAGCCGACGCCCGGGATCTGCATGATCATCGCCGGGCTGTCGAGCGTGTAGGCGTAGTAGAAGGCCGTGCGGCTGTCGAGCGTGCGCGCGCCGGTGGGCGGCAGCGGCTTAAACATGCCGTCCTCGAAGGCCGGCGGCGGCGTCTCGAAGAACGCGCCGCCCTGCCAGAGCATCAGGCTCCATTGCGAGTCATCGTAATGGCCCAGCCGGGATGCTTGTCGGCGAAGTTCCACTGGAGCGCACGGCCGACTCCCTGGCCGACCGCGGCGGCGTCGGTCAGGATTTTCTTCATTCGGTCGTCGGGGGCGAAGTCCTTGCCCTTGACGATGCCGATGGCGGCAAGCTGACCCGCCAGCTCGATGTCATAGCTCGTCGCCGGCTCGGTCTGGACGTTTTCGTTGACCCACTCGAAGAAGCCGTAATCGCTGGGCGGGATGGTGTTGAACGACTTCCCGCTGCCGTTGATGAACTTCATCTCGGGAATCTCGGGCTCCCCGGCGAGCTTGACGGTACCCTTGAGCGCCTCGGCGATGGGCGTGCCGAAACTGCCGGGCACATAGGGATAGATCTTCAGGTTCTCCTTGATGTTCTCGACCGCGGGCTTGGGGTCGTCGCCGTCCTTGATGAAGGCGCGCGTGGCGTATAGAACCGTGTTGGTGCTGGAATGCGCGACGAAATACCCGCCCTCCGGCAGAGGCCCGTCATAGCCGGGTCCGACGATCAGGTACTTGCCGCCCCGCGGTCGGGTCCCGGCCTGCCGACGTCGATGACCCAGGAAAACCACATGTCGTTGATCGTGCCGAGCCCGTCGGTCGGCTGCTCGATCACCACCGGTCCATCGGAAAGATCCACGTAGGCGAGGTAATAGACGGTGTCGGCGTTGCCGGTCAGAAACAGCGAGTCTAAGTCCATCAGTTCCTCGAAGATGACGATGTCGCCGCTGCCGGCGCCCATGCTCCTGGAAGCCCTTGGCGATGCCGAGCGCCGACGCGCCGCGGAAGCTGTTGTTGTAGACGTTCAGCGCGTTGGTGAAGTAGAGCGCGTCGAAGACCTTCTGCGCGGTCTCGGCGGTGGGCGCGCCGTCCTTGAAGTCCAGCGTACCGATGGAGGTCTCGACGCTGTCTGGCGCGCCAAGCGCATCGATCGTCTCTTGCGAGACATCGGCTTGCGCCGTCGCGGCCAGCGACATGCCAGGACAAGGCCCCTGCCATCGGAATTCGCAGCATAGTCTTCTTCCTCTTGTTCCGGGCATATCCGGTTGCCCGTCCGCAAAGCGGCGTCCGGCAGACGCCTCACTGCACCAGTTCGATCTCGCCCGGCCGCCAGGTCTTGTCGATCCAGGGCTCCAGCGGGACCGTACATCCGCAGGATGGTGAACCAGCTCTTGCCGGGAACGGTCTGCAGCCAGTTGCCTTCCTTGCCCTCCGGCGCCTCGGGCGCGAAATAGACGTCATAGGAGCCGTCGGCGTTCGCGGTCATGCCCTCGGTCTGGCTGCCGATGGTCGGGAACGGCTGGCCGGTCTGAAGCTGCGAGCGGGTCTGGGTGTCGTAGAGCGTGACGGCCCAGAAGTCGTTGACCGGCACGTCCTTGGGCAGATGCAGCCGGTAGGTCTTCGCGCCGTCGAACGCCTGCTTGTCGGCATCGAGGACGGCCAGGGCGTAATCCGAACCCTGCGCCGGCGCGCGTGGTGGCCATGGCCGGGGTCACGCCGCCCGCGTTGAAGTAGTAGAGCACCCGCGCGTCGAGGCCCATCGTCCCGTCGGCCTCGAAGCTGGTGTTCTTGTTGGCGAAGGCCGTGGACCAGACGCTGTTCGGATCGTCCGGATAGATCCGCACGCCGTCGATAGCGGGGATGGTAGGTGATGGCGCGCGCCGTCGCGTCGCCGAGCGTGGCGGCTTCGGTCAGCAGATTCTTCATCCGCTCGTCGGGGGCGAAGGGCTGGCCCTTGACGATGCCGATGGCCGCGATCGCGCCGCGCACCTCGGGGCTGATCGCGTCGATCGGTTCTTCCTGGATGATCTCGTCGAGGTTCTCGAAATAGGAGAAGTCGCTGGGAAAGACGGTGTTGAACGCCTTGTTCGACATGTTGACGAATTCGGTCGCCGCCGGGTTCGCCGCGTCCTTCAGCGGATAGACCCGCAGGTTCGAGGTGATGTTCTCGACCGCAGGCTTCAGCCCGTTCTTGATCGAGCCGCGCAGGAACATGAAGTTGCGGTTGGTCGGCGGCTTCAGCAGGAAATACCCGTCGGGGATGTCGCCGTCATAGCCGGGCGGCACCACCAGATACTTGCCGCCCTTGCCCTTGTCCGGCCCGGTGACGCCCATGTTGCCGACGAAGCGCTGCCAGGCGTCGTCGAGAAAGCCGAGCATGCCGGGCGGGATCTCGATCACCGTCGGCCCGTCCTTGGCGAGATCGGTGTAGGTGTAGGCGTAGAGCGTCGAGGTGTTGGCGGTGACGACGAGCGTCTGGGAATCCATCAGCTGCTCGAAGAGGGCGATCCTGTTCGCCCCTTCGGCGCCGGCATCGGCCAGCCCCTTGCGCACGCTGTACATCGACACGGCGCCGACATTGTCGAGGAACACCTCCATCCCGCGCATGCGGTCGAGGTTGTCGTAGACGGTGGCGACCGTGGCGTCGGTCGGCACGCCATCGAAGAACTCGAGCGTGCCGATGGACGTCTCGACCTTGTCGGGGATGGAGATCGCGTCGAGTTCCGCAGATGTGACCTCCCCCAACGCGGGCCCGATGGCGAGGGCGAGGGCAAAAGCGCTCATGGCGGTCAGGCGGGTCATCCGTCATTTCTCCTGGGGAAAGTCTCGGTCTGTCGAAAGTCACGCATGGTTGCGTTTCGCTTGCCATTGGCGCCCGAGCCAAGCGCGACGGCAGGCGCAGCGATCAGGGTCGCCGCCAGAAGAAGCTTTCGCATAAGGGTTCTCCCAATTCATTCATCGTTATGAGCCGCCTCTTCAGCACGAGCAGGCGGGCATAGTGCCTGCAACCGGCACGCGTCCCCGAAAGCGGAGGGACGCGCCGACTACAGTGCAGTAAGGTAGATGTTCAGGTCAGCGACGCCTTCGTCGAGCTTTGTCGTCGTGCTTTATGAAAAGATAGAGCCAGCCCCCTGACTGCTCTGGCGAAACCGGCGAAAAGGTAGTCCGGTTATTCATAGATGTCAAAGCGAATTTGAGCCGGCGCCGAAGACGCCGATGTGTAGCGGGTGCGATGCCGGATCCGGAACGTCATCATGGTCTCGAGCCCTGCTGCACGCGATTTACAAATCGCGAGGGACGTTTCTTGGGTAAAGCGAGATCTTGCGGCGCTGGATTACTTGGCTCGGCATCACGATATGTGAACTCTTCAGATCCCGGGACTTCGCGCACCTCGCGATCGCGCTCTGCCGCGCGATGAACGTGCCCGCCCGCTATGCGAGCGGCTATCTCGGCGACATCGGGGTGCCGCCCTCCGGTCCGGCGACGTCTACGCGTGGTTCGAGGCCTATCTTGGGGGCCGCTGGCACACGTTCGACGCGCCCTACAACACGCCGCGCATCGGGCGCGTCCTGATGGTTCGCGGCCGCGACGCCGCCGACGGCGCCATGATGACATCCTTCGGAAGCTTACGGATGCGCCCGGTCAGACGCTTGCCTTGGCCGGAACGGCCCAGCGAGACGCGCTCACCGGCGCCGGCCCTCCGGCTTGCCGCTGTGCGGCAGGCCGTTGCGCCAGCTCGTAGTGCTTTTGCAGCGTCGGCAGATCCGTTCGCCCGACCATTCGCTCTCGAAAATGGTCCTGCAGCGCAGGCAGACACGCGTACGGGGCACGTCGCCGGTGCGGCGCGCGCTGTCGAGCTTGACCGGCTCTGAATTCTGTCATCCGGCTCCCCTTCCGTCCGGCGCGTGCGCGCATCTGGCGATGGGCGCACTGGCTGAGGAGGCGCCTGACGATGGGGTTTCCGGCTGCAGGACAATCGGAGGCACGGCGTGCACCTCCGGGTCTCCCTACGGCGTCAGCCTGTCGTCGACAGGTTCTCGGCTGAGAGCCGTCCGTCGCGACCATCCTGCACGTCGTACGCGACCTTCTGGCCGTCGTCGAGCGACCGGATGCCGGCGCGCTCGAGGGCGGATGCATGGACGAACACGTCCTTGCCGCCGTCATCGGGCTGGATGAAACCGAAACCCTTGGTGGAATTGAACCATTTCACGGTGCCATAGGCCATCTTGATGTCTCCTGAATTGGGCGCTGCCCGCGAGACGCGGCAGCCTGGCGCAGCCAGAGCATAACCGAGTGGCTGCGCCTCTAGAGGAAACAGTGGCTCGATAGCGATAACTAAGCAATCCGTAGATAGTGGTGGGTACAGAATCTTGCAAGGATAAAGATTTGTCACGGCAAGATCGCCCTTCGTAAAATTCCTAAACGATCACGTCGCATTTCATGCCATCGATTTGGCTGGCACTCGACGCGGTAGAGTGCTAAACAGCTTCCGATGCAGCTGTTCGCTGGTGAAGCGAGTCGCCGCGCACTCAATCATCAATGATTTCAGGAGAGCTCGATGAGCTTCATGCCGCTGCACGACCGCGTGCTCGTCCGTCGCATCGAGGCGGAGGCGAAGACCGCGAGCGGGCTCCTCATTCCTGACAGCGCGCAGGAAAAGCCCCAGAAGGGCGAGATCGTCGCCGTCGGCGAAGGCGCCCGTTCAAAGGGAGGCGAGCTGATCTCGATGTCCGTCAAGGCCGGCGACCGAGTCCTTTTCGGCAAGTGGTCCGGCTCGGAAATCAAGCTGGATGGTGAGGAGCTGATCATCATGCACGAGGGCGACATTCTCGGCGTCATGGCCTGACGTCTTTCCGCTTTTCACATTCAGACAGGAACATCCAAAATGACCGCCAAAGATGTCAGGTTCGGCGCCGACGCACGCGACCGCATGATGCAGGGCGTCTTCGGCCTCGCCAATGCCGTGAAGGTCACGCTCGGCCCCAAGGGCCGGACGGTGCTCATCGACAAGAGCTACGGCGCACCACGGGTCACCAAGGACGGCGTGACCGTCGCCAAGGAGATCGAGTTCTCGGACAAGTTCGAGAACATGGGCGCGCAGATGGTGCGCGAGGTGGCGCAGCGGACGAACGATGAAGCCGGAGATGGCACCACCACCGCCACGGTTCTCGCGCAGGCGATTGCCCGCGAGGGCATGAAGGCGGTCGCCGCCGGCATGAACCCGATGGACCTGAAGCGCGGGGTGGAGCTGGCCGTCGCCAAGGTGGTCGAAGAGATCAGGGCGATGTCCCGCGACGTGAGCGACAGCGCCGAGATCGCGCAGGTCGGTGCCATCGCCGCGAACGGCGACGCCGAGATCGGCCGCCAGATCGCCGAGGCGATGCAGAAGGTCGGCAACGAGGGTGTCATCACGGTCGAGGAGAACAAGGGCGTCGAGACCGAGACCGAGGTCGTCGAGGGCATGCAGTTCGACCGCGGCTATCTCTCTCCCTATTTCGTCACGAACGTCCAGAAGATGGCGGTCGAGCTCGAGGATTGCCTCGTGCTGCTGCACGAGAAGAAGTTCTCCTCGCTGCAGCCGATGATCCCGCTGCTTGAGGCGGTGATCCAGTCCGGCAAGCCGCTTCTCGTGATCGCCGAGGAGGTGGAGGGAGAGGCGCTCGCCACGCTCGTCGTCAACAAGCTCCGCGGCGGCCTGAAGGTCGCCGCCGTCAAGGCGCCGGGCTTCGGCGATCGCCGCAAGGCGATGCTGCAGGACATCGCGATCCTGACCGGGGGCCAGGTGATCTCCGAGGACCTCGGCATGAAGCTCGAGAATGTCGGAATCGAGATGCTCGGCAAGGCCCGGCGGATATCGATCACCAAGGACGACACCACCATCATCGACGGCGCCGGCGACAAGGCGGCGATCGCGTCCCGCGTCGCGCAGCTCCGCACGCAGGTCGACGAGACGACCTCGGACTACGACAAGGAAAAGCTGCAGGAGCGGCTGGCCAAGCTCGCCGGCGGCGTCGCGGTGATCCGCGTCGGCGGCGGCAGCGAGGTCGAGGTGAAGGAGCGCAAGGATCTGGTCGATGACGCGCTCAACGCGACCCGGGCTGCGGTGCAGGAGGGCGTGGTGCCGGGTGGCGGCGTCGCCCTCGTCCACGCCGGCAAGGTGCTCGTCGGGCTGACCGGCGCCAACCCCGACCAGACCGCCGGCGTCAGGATCGTCGCCCGCGCGATCCAGGCCCCGCTGCGCCAGATTGCCGAGAACGCCGGCATCGACGGCGCTGTGGTCGCGGGCAAGGTGCTCGAGTCGTCCGATCGGACCTTCGGCTTCAATGCCCAGACCGAAGCCTATGGCGACATGGTCGCGATGGGCGTCATCGATCCGACGAAAGTCGTCCGCTACGCACTCGAGGCCGCGGCTTCCGTCGCCGCCCTCCTGATCACGACCGAGGCGATGGTCGGGGCAAGGAGCGAAGCCGCCGGCGAACGAGGGGTGGGCGAGATGGCCGGCATGATGTGAACGCCGCGCGGGGTGAGGCATTGGGCTGCCCACCCCGGCTCAGACCGAAACCCGAGAGGAACACGCAATGTCCAAAGGCAACAAGCAGCGCGGAAACCGGGAAGCGAAGAAGCCGAAGCAGGAGAAGCCGAAGGCAGTCGTGACGGCCGGGTTCCTGAACGCAGCGAAACCGCCGCTTCTTGGCTCGAAGAAGGCCAAGCAGCCATAGCCGAACGCCGGATCTCTGCAGGCGGCACCCGTCGAGTTCGGCACCAGGGGGTAGAGCCGGGCGGGTCAGATCGGCGTCATTCGACCCCTAGAGGAGCCTCCGATGCTCTCCCGCACGACCACCAGAACAGTCACCTTCCTGATGCCGTTCTCCGTCGCAGCGGCTAGCCACGATCTGCCGGCGGGCGCCTACCTCGTCGAGACGGACGAGGAACTCATCCAGGGGCTCTCCTTCCCGGCTTACCGCCGCGTCGCGACGTTTCTGCGGATACCCCAGCCGCGCGGGCCATCCGATCGGCTGCACTCGGTGCCCGTTGATCCGGAGGAACTCGAAGCGGCGCTGGCGAGGGATCTCGCCAGCTACACTGAAATGAAAGAGCGGCGAGCGGCCGTGATCATGAAAGGGAACGTCCATGAAAAATCCTGAGTGGCTGAAACCTGGAGCGTACGGTGCCGCGATCGGCGCCGTCGCCGTGGCGATCGTCGGCTTTTCCTGGGGCGGGTGGGTGACCGAGAGCAGGGCGGCAACCCTGGCGTCCGACAGGGCGCAGCAGGAGGTCGTCGCTGCCCTGCTTCCGATCTGCGTGGCACAATCCGCAGCCGATCCGGAGAACGGGGCCCGGCTTTCCGAGTTGAAGGAGACCCGAAGCTATCAGCAGGCCGAGTTTCTCATGAAGACCGGCTGGGCCACGATGCCCGGCGCGACGGACCCGGATCGGGCCCTGGCGAAGGCCTGCGCGGCGGCACTCGCGACGCCTTCCTGACGGACGTGCCCTTCCCCGACGACCGGGACGACCGGCACACGAACTGAACGCGGTAGGCACTGCGCCTTTTGACAGGCAGTCACCCACAGCGTCGTCGTGGCGCTGAGCGCGCTGGTGCTCATCACCTCGGGCGCGCTCTCGGCCGCGGCACAATCGACCGCGGCTCCGATTCCCGAGAACGCCCATATGAGGAGCTATGGGAACGGCGGTGAGTGTGACCACGGTTTTCGCCCGGCGGCAGCGCCTCGTGCCGGTTGCAGCCATAGGCCGGGTGCTCCAGCGCCAGCGCCCTGATCCGCTGCACCGTCTCCGGTGGCGTCGTCTGGGGGTGCGACTTCAGGGTCGGCGGCGGGTCCTTCAGCCCCTCGAGGCCCTGCGTCTGGGAGCGCCGCTTCCACTCGTAGAAACTGGTCCGGTCGAGCCCGCGCTGCCGGCACGCCTCGGCCACGTTGCCGAGCTCCTTCGCCAGTTTGAGGACGCTCAGCCAACTCTCCGCCAGCTTCGTCCCGGCATCCCGCTTCCGCGGCCGAGCCCGCTGCCGATGATCGTCCCGTTGGCGCTTCCTCCTCTCCATGGATAGAACGGAAAGAAGGCTACGTGGACACCCGAGCCGCATGGCGCCACGGCAATGCCGCGACAACCAAGGATCGGGGCATCGGCGATGCGGCGACCAGCGTTCCCTTGACATAGGTCAGCGTCAACCGGACGAGGATCGAGCCCGCTTCGACCGCCAGATCCGCCTTGAAGCCGAAGACCGCCTTCTCGCGCCGGTTGCGCGAAGCCTGGCCAGTACCGGAATGCGCTCCAGCCGCGCCTTGTGCCGCCACCTACGAAGGCGCGACCAAGCTCAGCCGCCTCGGCTCACGTGACAATCCATCCTTCCGTTCCCACCCAAGCCAGGCTCGTCGCAGATCAGGCGTTTTCCCAGTCCCTCAATGACCGGAGGGCCTGCTGTCAGCTGATCGACAAGGCGGTCGAACGCAACCGTGGCGGTGGCCATGTCATAGCGACCGGCGATTCGCGCTGGTCCGAGCATCTTAAGCCGCGCGCGACATGCCGGATTGGTGATCAGACAGTCTATTGCCTCCGCGATCTTTTCGGCCGATGGCGGGTCAATCAGTACGCCGGCATCGCCGACTACCTCGACAAAGCCGCCGCGCCGCGTCGCGATCAACGCGGTGCCGCTCGCAAGCGCCTCGATCGCCACGCGGCCGAAAGGCTCGATGGTCTGCGTCGGCGCGAGGGCGATCTCGGCTTCTGCGACGATCAAGCGCACGTCGGAATGCGGCAGAATTCTCCAGCACCTCGATGCGTCCGTCGATCGCGGCGATGGCCGCCCGCACCGCCCTGTCATAACCATCTGTCCGCGGGGCGGTTGCGAAACACAGAACCGCATCCCAGCCCGGATAACGTGGCAGCACAGACCCCAGCGCGCGCACGGCCTCGAGCACACCCTTTTCAGGCGCAAGCCGGCCCGTGAAGACAATGCGTGGGCGCTTTTCGCTCGCAGGCCGCCAAGCAACGGTATCGACGCCGTTCGGAGTGATGAACACGGGCAGCGTAACGTCGGGCCAATTGCTGCGGAAGGCGCTGACGCAGCACTCGCTGACGAAGGCGAGCCCGGCGAGCCTGCGGAACTGCCGATGCCGCCACCATCGCGATAGCGGACCGCGTGCAGGTTTCACGAGATTGTGCCGCACCAGGACTACCGGCGTGCCTTTCAACTTGCGAGCAACAGCCACTGCGGTCGGAAGGTGCTGTTGGACCACGACGGCGCGTGGCTCGGCTGCAGCGATGAGCTTCACCCGCGCGGCCATTGTCGCGTTCGGTTCCCAAAAGCGGACCCGAGCCTCCGGGAAGGGATTGTCTATTCGCTCGGCGAAAACGGTGATCTTGGCGCTATACCGGCTCGCGTGAGTGATCTCGCGCACGAAAAGATCGATCGACGTCGCACCGTGCGGCGAAAACCGCATATTGCGCGGCATCACAACTGCGATTCCGCCGGCGATCTCATTCATAGCGCACCTGCGATTTCATTTCGATCCGGCAAGTCACACCGATCTCAGAGCACGTGCAGGAGCATGCCGAGCCCATCGAGATCCCAGCTGGCATCATCGTTCGGCGCAGATCACCTCGACCATGTGCACGATAACCACTGTACCCTCACGGTTCGTGGGACACCGGTCTGCGCTTACGCGGCGATCGGTTGGCTGTCCAGCCGGTCGCGCCTGAAGCGATGGCCAATGGCGCTCGATCGCCAGAGCTCGTTGTAGATCCGTTGGGACTCGAGCAGCGCCAGCGGGGCTCCTCGACGGTTTCAAAGGTCCGAAGCCAGAGCAGGTTCTGCTTCAAGATCCGGATGAAGCGCTCGGCGCAGCTGTCGAAGAGCAGGGTGCGGAACTCGGCTACAAGGGCGCCGTCGGGTGCATATTCCAGCGATGCTGGGCGGCCATTCCACGTGATCGTGGGCACGCATTCAAGCGCGTCGTGGGCGCCCGTTCCAGGATGATGGGCGGTCGCCTCGGCCTATGGGTTGAGGGGGTCAGGTCTCTGGGTCGAGGTCAAGCCTTTTGCGTCCGGCCTTGAGCTTGCGCATGCTTTCGCCGGCGAGCTCGAGACGGTGGGCGTTGTGGACGAGCCTGTCGAGGATGGCGTCGGCGAGGATGGGGTCGCCGATGACGTCGTGCCAGGTGTCGACGGGAAGCTGGCTGGTGACGATGGTGGCGCCGCGGCCGTGGCGGTCCTCGAGGATCTCGAGCAGGTCGCGGCGCTCGGCGGCGCCGATCGCCGCAGGCCCCAGTCGTCGAGGATCAGCAGCTCGATGCGGGCGATGGTCTTGAGGGTGCTCGCATAGCGGCCGTCGCCGCGCGCGATGGCGAGTGCCTCGAAGAGCCTCGGGACGCGGTGGTAGAGGACGGATCGGCCGTCCCTGCAGGCCTTGTGGACGAG
>CAVUWP010000011.1:0-84575 GCA_963745085.1 uncultured Alphaproteobacteria bacterium
GCCGGGATCCTGAACCGGTTCACGGCAACGCACCAGACGCCCCTCGGCCGGGACCCTTCCTGACGAAGGGTCGGCGGTCATGGTCGGGACGAGGCTCTCCGGAGTACCGGCCGACCTGCTGGCGGGCACCACCGTGGCCGCCTATCTGGTGCCCCAGTGCCTGGCCTACGGCGAGCTGGCCGGGGTGGCCCCATCCACGGACTGTGGGCGATCCTGCCGGCGCTGCTCCTCTACGTTCTGCTCGGTTCGTCGCCCCAGCTGTCGGTGGGGCCCGAATCCACCACCGCGGTGATGACCGCCGCCGCCATCACTCCCCTGGCGGCGGGGGGCAGGGGCCGCCTATTCCAGCCTTTCAGCCCCCTGCTGGCCCTGCTGGTGGGGCTGGTGTGCTGCCTGGGGGCGACGGCCCGGCTGGGATTTCTGGCCGATCTGCTGTCTCGTCCCATCCTGGTGGGGTACATGGCCGGGGTGGCGGTGATCATGATCACCTCCCAGCTGGGCACGATCAGTGGCATCGAGCTGCGGGCCGAGGGCCTGCCCGCCGGCCTCCAGGAACTGGTGCTCAACGCGGGGCAGATGGGCTCGGGCCCACCCTGTTGCTGACGGCCGGGGTGTTGGGCTTTCTCCTCGTGGGGCAGCGCCACTTCCCCGCCATGCCCGGGCCACTGCTGGCGGTGCTGCTGGCCACGGCGGCCGTGGCGATCGGGCACCTCGATCAGATCGGCGTCGCCGTCATCGGCCCGATCCCCGCCGGGCTGCCGCGCTTTTCCTGCCGGAAGGGGTGCCGTTGCCAACCCTTCGCTATCTGGTCGGCGCCGGCGTGGGCATCGCCCTGGTGGGCTACTCCGACAATGTCCTCACCGCCCGGGCGTTTGCCTCCCGCAACGGCTATCGGATCGATGCCCAGCAGGAACTGCTGGCCCTGGGAGCGATCAATCTCGGCAATGGCCTGATGCAGGGCTTTCCGGTGAGCAGCAGCGGCAGCCGCACCGCTCTGGGGGATGCCCTCGGCAGCAGCAGCCAACTGTTTTCCCTCGTTGCCTTCGGCCTGGTGTTGATGGTGCTGCTGTTTCTGCGGCCCGTGCTGGCCCTGTTCCCCAAAGCGGCCCTGGGGGCGATCGTGATCTATGCCGCCCTGCGCCTGATTGACGTCGCTGAATTCCGGCGGCTGCTCGCCTTTCGCAGCAGTGAGTTCAGGCTGGCGCTGGTCACCCTGGCCGGGGTGTTACTCACCGATCTGCTGGTGGGGGTGGGCCTGGCGGTGGGTTTGTCGGTGATGGATCTGTTCTCCCGCCTGCTGCGGCCCCACGACGAAGTGATGGATCCCGTGCCCTCTCTGGCGGGACTGGTGGTGTACCGCTTCGATGCGCCCCTCTGCTTTGCCAACGCCGAACACTTCCGGCACCAGCCCTCGAGGTGATCGACGCCGCCGGCTCTGAGGCAGCCTGGTTCGTGCTGAACGCCGAAGCGATCGTGGAGATCGACATCACCGCCGCCGATGTGCTGGACGAACTTCGAAGCCAGCTGGCCTCCAGGGGCATCGTGCTGGCCATGGCCCGGGTGAAAACGGATCTCTACAACCAGCTGTCCCGGGCCGGCCTGGTGGAGCGGATCGGTGCCGGGCGGTTCTTTGCCAGCGTCCGTACGGCCACCGACGCCTTCCGCCTGCGGCAGGAGGCGGGCTGAGCGGTCAATCCTCTGCGGCCTCGGGCTGTTGGGGACGGGGCATCAGCAGGGCCACCCCGATCCCACCCGTCATCACCCCCAGGGCCAGGGCGACCCCCACCACGAAACCGGTGGGCGGGGAGCCGTCCTGCCGAAACCCAGGTTGAGCTGGGGGCGCTGATCGAGGTTCTGGGCCCCCAGACAGAGGATCGCCAGCAACGACCCGCTGCCCGCCAGGCTGCCCACCAGAAGGCGCAGACGCAGGAGCATGACGGCTGGGCCGGCCCGGGGGGGCGGGGCGGAAGGAAACTGGATTCTGGCCCCCGCCGCTCTGTTCAGGGGCGCGAGGAGCGCTCGTCCTGATGCATCAGGGCATAGAGCTCCCCGGCGGCTGTGGCCCGTGCGCTCGGCCAGGGTGCGGGCCGCCTCCCGCCTGCTCAGGCCCCCCTCCACCAGTTCCACCAGCCCCTGGCGCAGGCTTTCCTCCTCCCAGTGCGGCTCCGGGGCGGGGGAGCACCCCCCAGCACGAGGGTGCATTCCCCCTGGGGCGGTGTGCGGCGAAAGTGCTCCAGGGCCGCGCCCACCGTGGGTCCCACCTGCTCCTCATGGCGCTTGGTGAGCTCCCGGGCCACCCGCACGGGCCGATCCCCCACCACCTCCAGCAGATCTTCCAGCAGGGGGAGCAGGCGATGGGGGGCTTCGAACAGCACCATGGTGCGCTCTTCGTCCCGCAGAGTCTCCAACCGCTCCCTGCGGGGGCCACGGCGGGGGGGCAGAAATCCTTCGAAGCAAAAGCGGCCCGTGGGCAGGCCGCTGCTCACCAGGGCGGTGGTGACGGCGCAGGGGCCGGGCACACAGATCACGGGAATGGCCTGAAGCCGGGCGGCGGCCACCAGCTCCTCGCCGGGGTCGGAAAGACCGGGCAGGCCCGCGTCGCTCACCACCGCCACCGCCTCTCCAGCCGCCAGAACCTCCAGAAGCTGGGGGATGCGGGCGGACTGATTGTGCTGATGGAAACTGATCAGCCGCGAGCGGATGCCGAGGGCCTGCAGCAGCAGACCGGTGCGGCGCGAATCTTCACAGGCGATACGATCCACGCCTTCCAGCACCCGTCGCGCCCTGGGGCTGCAATCGGCCAGATTGCCGATCGGTGTGCCCACCAGATAGAGGGTGCCGGGGCTGGGTTCCTGGGTTGGGGCCAATGCACACGGAGCCACCTCCCAGGACCGTAGGGCCTGGGCTCCTCCACGATGCAGGCCCACAGCACAGAAGAACCGATGAAGTTTCACCCGCAGCTCCCCGATGGCGTCGATCCCGAGGCGTTGCTGGCGGAGCTGCGGCGGCTCTGCTGGGGCGCGGCCGACATCCTGCGGGCCTATGGCCGCGGTGAAGCCCCTCCCTACGGATTCCCTCCAGCCCTGAGCGTCGACCATGGCGGCGAGGGGCCCGTTTCCGCGGCCGATCTGGCGGTGAACCAGTGGCTGCTGGAAGGGCTGCACAAGGGGTTTCCCCGGGCGGACTGGACCCTGCTGAGCGAGGAAACCGCCGGCGAACAGCTGCGGGACGGCATCCCCCTGGAGGCCGAGTGGCTGTGGATCCTCGATCCCCTCGATGGCACCAAGGATTTTCTGCAGGGCACCGGCGAATACGCCGTCCATCTGGCCCTGGTGCGGGGGCAGCGGCCGGTGCTGGGGGTTGTGCTGCTGCCGGAACCGGAGGAGCTCTGGTTCGGCATGGTGGGCGATGGTCCCTCCGGCAGCCCCGGGGAGGCTTGGCGGGAGAACCGCGCCGGTGATCGCTTCTCTGCCACCCTCAGCGACCGGCAGGAATGCGGCGAGTTGGTGCTGGTGGCCAGCCGCAGCCACCGGGATCAACGGCTGGAGGATCTGCTGAAGGCCCTGGAGCTGGGGGACACCCGAGCCGTGGGCAGTGTGGGGGGGAAGGTGGCCACGATCCTGCGGGGGGAGACGGACCTTTACATTTCGCTGTCGGGAAAGAGCGCGCCCGGGCTTGGGACATCCACAACCCCCGAAGCGGTGCTGCTGGCCGCCGGCGGCGCCTTCAGCCATGCCGATGGCCAGCCCCTGCTCTACAACCTGGGCCATGGGCTCCAGGCAGGTTGCCTGATCGCCAGCCATGGCCGGGCCCACGCGGAACTGTGCCGGCGGACGGCGACGGCCATGCAGAACATCGATCCGGGATTTCCCCTCTGAATCCAGGCCTCCTGCGCAGTAACACCCGGGCTCCGTGAGCCCGCTCCATAAAAAAGCCGGCCCCCCATGGAGACCGGCAAAGCCGATGGGGCTGAAATTCAGACGGCGGCCACGGCGCCGGCCAGGGCCGGCTCCTGCTGGGGAACTCCCCGCAGGGTGAGATTGATGCGGCCGCGGTTGTCGATCTCCCGCACCCGCACGGTCACGTGATCGCCCACGTTGACCACATCTTCCACCTTCTCCACCCTGGCTTCGGAAAGCTGAGAGATGTGGATCATGCCCTCCTTGCCCGGGAGAATCTCCACGAAGGCGCCGATCGGGATCACCCGCTTCACCTCACCGCTGAACACCTCCCCTTCGCCGACCCGGCGGGTGAGGGCCTCGATGATCCGCTGGGCTTCCTCGGCGGCGGTGCCGTCGTGGCTGGCGATCGTCACGATCCCACCATCCTCGATGTCGATCTTGGTGTTGGTGCGCTCGGTGATGCCCTTGATGGTGCGGCCACCGGGCCCGATCACTGTGCCGATCAGCTCGGGTTCAATGCGGAAGCTGAGCAGGCGCGGGGCGTGGGGAGAGAGGGTTTCCCGGGGTTTGTCGATGGCCTCGAGCATCTTCTCCAGGATGTGGAGGCGGGCGGGGCGGGCCTTGAGGATCGCTTCCGACACCGTGCTCACATGCGGCCCCTCCTTGACGCCGCCGAAGACGACGATGTGCCGCAGCAGAGGAATCTGGCATAGCCGCGGATCTCGTCGCCGATCTGGATGGCAAGCTCGCGTGTCGGCGCCAGGATCAGCGCGCGCGGCCGGGCCGGGCGGCCGGGCTGCGGCTGGGCGGCGAGCCGATGCAGGATCGGCAGCACGAAGGCGGCGGTCTTGCCGGTACCCGTCTGCCGATGCCGAGGATGTCGCGGCCATCCCGCTGCCCGGGAATGGCCTGCTGCTGGATCGGCGTCGGTTCGGTGTGGCCGCGCGCGTCGACCGCGCGCAGGATGGGCTCGGCCAGGCCGAAACCGGAGAAACCTTGTGTCAAGAGAACGTCCCTTCAAACCCGGCGCCGGGACTGCTCCCGCTGCGCTCTGGGCATGCACCGCTGTCCGAGCGCGGCTCGGGCGGTGCTCATAATCGGAATTTCCCGGGAAGAGCCATGGCCGGACCCGTATGGTCCGCTTTCGAGGCAGGGATCCGCGCAATCGCGAGAAAATTTCGTGTCGCCGAAATGGATGGCGCGGGCGATGATGTCAAGGACGGATCGTGCTTCGGGCGGACGATCGGCACTCGGCCGCGCCTCGGGGCGGCGCCGCCAGTCCTCCTTGCCGGTCCTCCTTGCCGGTCCTCCTTGCCGGCTCAGGCGAAGAGGGCGGCGAGCCAGGCGGCGTGCAGGTCGGTCTGGAAAGTGATGCTGCTGTCGGAGTCGAGCTCCACCGTCAGCTCTCCGCCATGCCAGTCGAGATCGATGGCGCGCATGCGGACATGCGAGAAGACGAGGCGATCGATGCCCGGCTGGAAGTCAGTGAGCAGGGTGTCCCCGGCGCCGTGCGCGTCTATGTGGAAGACGTCGCGGCCTGGTCGCCGGTGAGCCGGTTGTCGCCGGCGCCGCCATAGAGATGGTCGTCGCCGTCGTCGCCCTGCAACTTGTCGTCACCGTCGCCGCCCCACAGCGTATCGTCGCCGCCGCCACCGCGGATCTCGTCGTCGCCGGCGTTGCCGCAGAGAGGTCCTTGCCCCCGAGGCCCAGATGAAGTCGGCGGCGGCGGTCCCGGTCAGCGTGTCCCTGCCGTTGTCGCCGACGATCCGCGTCATCGCTTGGAAGACGTTCGTCTGCATCGCGTCGACGGCCGAATTGCGGACGATGATGTCGCCGAGCCGCGTGCCCCACAACTCGTCGAGCTCGGCCTGCGAGAAGCCGCGTACCTCGCTCCACATCGGGTCGCCGGCGCGCAGCCGCGTGAACTGGTCGGTCAGCACGGCCGCGAAGGTCTCGCCGACCATGCCGCCGGCCACGTGGTCCTCGGCCAGCCCGCCGACCCAGGCGTCGACCAGGCCGACATCGCCGTAGACCGCCTGAAGCCGGCCGGCGACGCCGGCGTCCGAGGTGATCTGGTCGAAGCTCGTGACCGGGTCGAGCCCCATGGCCTCGCGCAGCTCGACATAGCTGGCGATGCCGACGTCGCGGCCGCGCTGGATGTTGAGCGAGGCGAGGTCGAGCCCGCCCTCGCTCGGCGCGCCGAAGAGGAACGAGCGGACGTCCTCGACCAGCATGGTGTCGAGTTCCTGCGCCGGCTGCGTGGCGGCGCCGCGCAGGAGCGATTCGACGCCGTGCTCGCCGATGAAACCGGGCCTGAAGAACGCATCGCGGAGCGCGAACTCGCCGTCGCCGGTGCCGTCCTCGGCGATCAGCTGCAGCTGACTCGACAGGAGGGTATGGCCGAGCCGGTAGACGGCGGCCGAGAACTCGACCGAGACCTGCGGGTTCACCGTCGCGTCGAACCCGGCATAGTCGCCGGGCGCGTCCTCGCCGAGCAGCAGCGGCAGGAACTCGTTATAGGTCACGGCCTGGACGAGCGCCTCGACCCGGGCCCGGGCGGCGTCGAAGAGCTCGTCGTCGCCGAGCGACGGGTCCTGCCGGGCGAGCTCGCCGACGATGCGGTTGTGCTCGCGCGTGAAGAGGGTGTGCATCGACATCAGCGCCACGTTCTCGGCGGCGCGCGTGTCGCCCGTGAAGACTCTGGTGCCCTCCAGATGCAGATAGGCGTCCTCGGTCATCAGCAGCTTGCCGCCGTCGACGCGCATGCGATCGAGGGTCCCGGGGTCCGAGCCATAGATCATCGACGCGTCGAGCAGGCCGGTGATCTCGTTCTGGTACCCGGTCGGTGTCGGATCGACGCGGGTGAAGGGGATGGTCGCCGCGCCCGAGCCGGTCGGATCGAAATCGGGGTCGCCGGGCGGCACCGGGATCGGCGCCTCCGCGGAGCGGCCGGCCTCGGTCAGCGATATGTCGTGGTCGATGAACTGGCCCCACATCCAGAGGAAATCCGATGCGCCGGCCGCGTTGGGGATATCTGCGCCATGCTGGTCGCTGACGGCGTTCGAGATCTCGCGCGCGCCGGGGCGATCGGCACCGGACATTTCGCCGCCAGGTCCACGATCGTCCGCCGCGAGCCGAAGAAGATCGCTGCCAACCGCGCCCCAGCCAGGGTTGTCAGGGTTCGTGCCGTAGGCATCCACCGGGCGCGGCGGCAAAGTAACAAAAGGCTCGACTTCAGGCTCAAAATGCAGGAAATACTTCCGCCCCCAGGAAAAGAGCGGCCCAAATTTAGTGAAACGCATGCCGGCTCCCGGTTCACGCTTTAGTGAAGCGACGCTAGCATGGGTGACAAAGTCCGGCAACGCCAACGCGCGCCGAAGCAAGGGCCAGCTGCAAGATACCGGAGGGCGGCGGGACGGAAAGACCCTGCGGCTGTATCAAAATAGAACAGAAATACTGATGTCCGGCCAGTGTCCGAGCGGTGTGAGCCCGTGTCGCCTTGACGGGACGTTTTCACGGACCGTCGCTTCAGCCATGCGCCCACGTCCGGGGCAGGGCGCCGGCGATCGACGGGCTCAGCGCTGGCTCAGACTCACCTTCGGGCGATAGAAGACGTGCCTTCCGATCTCGGCCGTCCGCACATAGACGCGCGACCAACTCGGCCTGACCGACGTGGCGTGGAAGTAGAGCGCCTCGTCCGTCAGCGTGCGCGGCTTGCCCGCCAGCATCAGCCAGGCGACCTTGCCGACCCGCTCATAGACCCGGTGATTGGCGATGTACTCCTTGCGCCCGTCGCACATGTACGAGAACTGGCAACCGCGCCGATCCGCACCCTGTCTGACGACGTCACAGACCGAATCGGGGTAGAGATCGGAATCGACGCGGTTGAGGATGACCTCGGCGACCGCCACTTGCCCATCGACATTCTCGCCGCGCGCCTCGAAGTACAGCGCCTGAGCAAGACAGCTCCACTGCTCGGAGCGTTCCTTGACCTGGATACGGTCGACGACGCTCGTGTCGAAATCGTTGCCGAGATAGGCCAGAAGCTGCGCGGTCGTCAGCGCCTCGTTGGCGCCGTCGGCCTGCCTGGCGGTCTGGACGTCCTGGCTGTTCAGCGCGTCGATCACCGCCAGCGCCTGGTTCTCGCGCCGCGACTCCTCGTCCTGCGCCGGGTCGATGCGCGCAAGCGCCGCCGCTCGGGCGAAATTCCGCGTCTCGGCAAATGCGTTGAGGGCGACGAGCTCGCTTCCCAAAGCGTCGGCGACGACGCTGCGGTATGGGCTCTGCTGGTCCTGGCCGCGCCAACTGATCGTGTCGGCGGCCGCGTGGCCTGCCGGGATCAGCATCGCTGCGACCAGAAGCGCCGAGCAGACCGCCTGTCGCGGCCCGGTTCGCTCACCGTCCATGAACCGCACTCCCTCTCTGTTCTTCCACGTCGGACACGAACCGGTCCGCCTCGGCGCACCCTCCCCGCTCAACCGCACACGCTCTGTACACTGAACGCTCGACGCCCCTCCCGCAAACGGAGGACTGGTGACAAGAAGACTGCCGAAAGCCGAGCGACAGCGCCGATTATCTGGCCTGTTAACGTTTAGTCACTCAAATGCATCCCCGAATGCGGCAGAAAGCCGCAACTGGAGTTCGCGTAGGGCCGTAAACGGTTCATCATAGGACATCTTTGCGGATCCGGCGCGAAACCGGCGCAATCCCTCCCAGCCGAATCTGCTGGCGATCTGTTGCTCGGTCCAGCGGGCGGCCTGCTTTCGGTGCCGCTCGACGGGCGGGGCGAGTGCCGAGGCCGCGGCGTCGATCTGCCGGGTCAGGGCCGCCAGCCCGTCGCCGGTCGCCGCCGCGCAGGCGAGGACGGGGGCGGTGCGGGTCGCGAGCGACAGGGCGGCAGCGAGCTCGGCCCGCGTCCGGGCCGCCGCCGCGCCGAGATCGCACTTGGTGACGGCGACGATATCCGGCACCTCGAGCACGCCCGCCTTCATGTGCTGCAGCGTGTCGCCGGCGCCCGGCGGGACGCAGAGGAGCACCAGGTCGGCAATGTCGGCCACCGCCGTCTCGGACTGGCCGACACCGACGGTCTCGACGATCACGATATCGTAGAGCGAGCGCATCAGCACCATGGCTGGGAACGCGGTGGCAGCCAGCCCGCCCAGCCGGTCGCGCGCCGCCATCGAGCGGACGAAGACGCCCGCGTCGGCGGGATCGACGGTCAGCCGGGTGCGGTCGCCGAGCAGCGCGCCGCGCGATCCGGCCGAGCTGGGGTCGATGGCGATCACGCCGATCGTTCTGGATCCGTGGGCACCGGGGCACCCGGCCGGGCGCCAGTGCCGGATCAGCGCGTCGACCAGGGTCGACTTGCCGGCGCCGGGTGGCCCGGTCAGCCCGAGCGTGATCCCCTGCGGTCGCGCGTAGGCGGCGTCGAGCAGCGCCGCCGTCCCGGGCGCGTCGGCCTGCGCCTCGATCTGTGCCAGTGCCTGTGCGAGCGCCCGCTTGCCGCCCGAGACGAGCGTCTCAAGCATGGCCGGCAGAGGTAAGATCGGCGGCACCGCCGGACGCGCCGCGCGGCATCGCTTCTCCCGTGCCGCCCGCCATGGTGGCCGGGGCCGCCGTGCCACCCGCAGCGTCGAGGCTGGCCGTCCGTGCGCGGATCGCCGCCTGCGCCGCGGCAAGCCGGGCGACCGGCACGCGAAAGGGCGAGCACGACACATAGTCAAAGCCGGTGCGCTCGCAGAACTCGATCGACCGCGGGTCGCCGCCATGCTCGCCGCAGATGCCGATCGAGATGTCCGGCTCGCCGCGCGCGGGCCCGCTCGAGCGCGGTGGTCATGATCTCGCCGACGCCGTCCAGATCCAGCGTGTGGAAGGGGTCGTGCGGGAAGACGCCCTGCGCGACATAGTCCGGCATGAAGCGCCCGGCATCGTCGCGGCTGAGGCCGTAAAGCATCTGCGTCAGGTCGTTGGTGCCGAAGCTGAGGAAACCGGCCGAGGCGGCGATCTCGCCGGCGCGCAGGCACGCGCGCGGGCGTCTCGACCATGACGCCCACGGTGAACTCGACCATCAAGCCCTGCTCGGCGTGCACGGCGTCGGCGACCGCGTCGATGCGTGGCCTGCAGCACCTCGAGCTCGCGCACGGCCGAGACCAGCGGGATCATGATCTCGGGGCGCACCGGGCTGCCGGTGGCGCGGCCGGCCTCGATCGCCGCCTCGAAGATGGCGCGCGCCTGCATCTCGTAGATCTCGGGGTAGGCGATGCCGATGCGGCAGCCGCGCTTGCCGAGCATGGGGTTGAATTCCTCCAGCTCGGCGGCGCGGGCGGCGATCTTGGCGATCGGCACGTCGAGGGCGGCGGCCATCTCGCGCAGTTCGGCCTCGCCATGCGGCAGGAACTCGTGCAGCGGCGGGTCGAGCAGGCGCACCGTGACCGGGCGGCCCGGCATCGCCTCGAACAGCGTGCGGAAATCGCCCTTCTGCATCGGCAGCAGCTTGGCCAGCGCCATGCGCCGCTCGTCCTCGGTGCCGGCCAGGATCATCTCCTGCATCGCCGTGATGCGGCCGCGCTGGAAGAACATGTGCTCGGTGCGGCAGAGGCCGATGCCCTCGGCGCCGAAGTCCCGCGCGACGCGCGCGTCCTCGCCGGTGTCGGCATTGGCGCGGACGCCCATCCGGCGCGCCTCGTCGGCCCAGCCGAGCAGCGTCGCGAAGGCGCCCGTCGCCTCTGGCTGCAGCATCGGCACGGCGCCGGCGATCAGCTGGCCGGTGGTGCCGTCCACCGTCACCACGTCGCCCTGGCGCAGGGCCGCCCATCGGCGGCGCGCAGCGTGCCCTCGCGGCGGTCGAGCACAAAGCCGCGGGCGCCGACAACGCAGGGCTTGCCCAGGCCGCGGGCGACCACGGCGGCGTGGCTGGTCATGCCGCCGCGCACGGTCAGCACGCCCTTGGCGGCGTGCATGCCGCGGATGTCCTCGGGGCTGGTCTCGATCAGCGCCAGGATCGTCGCGCCGCTCGGCCGTTCGCCTGCGCCGCCGCCTCGGCGGCATCGGGCGAGAAGACCAGCGGGCCCGACGCGGCGCCCGGGCGAGGCGGGCAGGCCCTGGCCCAGCAGGTCGCGCGGCGCGTCCGGGTCGATGGCGGGGTGGAGCTGCTCCTCCAGATGGGCCGGGTCGACGCGCATCAGCGCGGTCTCGCGGTCGATGGCGCCGGCTTCGGCCAGGTCGACGGCGATGCGCACGGCGGCCCGCGCGCTGCGCTTGGCGCGCTTGACCTCGAGGATGTGGACCCGTCCCTCGGCGACGGTGAATTCCAGTGCGACCGCGTCGCCGATGGCGGCCTCGAGCAGGCGCCCGGCCTGCTGCAGCGCCGGCACGGCGCCGGGGGCCGTCTCCTCCAGCGCCGGCTCGTGCAGCCCCAGCATGTGGCGCTCGTCGGTCGTCAGCACCTGCGGCGTGCGCAGGCCCATCAGCGCGTCGTCACCCTGGGCCTGGGCGAGATAGCGCCCGGCCAGGCACGGCTCGCCCGTCGCCTCGTCGCGGAGCTGGGCGAGGCCGGCGCCCGAGGGGGCGTGGCCGATGCCGAGGACCATGGCCTGGACGATGGTCCCGAGCGGCGCATCGGCGGCGCCGATCGCCGCCCGGCGCGCCGCGGCGCGGCGCCCGGACCAAAGCCGGGGCAGGGCGGCCAGCGCGCCGTCGAGCTGGGCGCGGGCATCGTCCGGGAAGGCGTCCATCCCGGCGTCGTCGATGAGTTTCAGGCAGGTCTCGGCCAGCTCGGCGAGCTGGTGGGCGGTCAGGTCGGTCTCGCTCTCGCAGCCGGCGTCGCGGAGCGCGTCGTGCAGGGCATATTCGAACTCCTCGCCCTCGAGCCCCAGCGCCGCGGCGCCATAGGCGTGGATCAGCCGGCGGTGCAGGTCGCGCGCCGTTCGCTCGCCATGGCGCGCCGCCAGCGCCGGCAGGGTGGCCGAAGTGACGCCGATGTTGAGTATGGCCGGCGCAACTCCGCCGGCCGGAACCTCGGCGGCCGGTCGCACGGCCAGCAGCAGCGGCCGGTCAGGGCAGCCGAGGCGCAGGCCCGTCGCCTCTTCCAGGCGGGCCAGTGCCGCGCCGACGGCGTCATCGTTGTCGTTGCCGTCGCCTGCGGTGCCGGATTGATGGCCCGCCGGCAGGGCGAAGCCAGGCGGAACCGTCAGCCCCGCGTCATGCGCGGCAGCCAGCAGTGCCGCCTTCTCGCCATGCAGGGCGGGGTCGGGCGACGGCCCCGAAAGCGCGATCCAGCCGATGTCCATGCGAGCGTCAATACGCCCTCATGCTGCACTGCACAAGGAAAACCCGGACCGCGCGATGCCCTGCCGGCCTTGGGCTCAGCCCTCGATGGCGTCCCAGATGGCGACGCGGCGCATGACCTGGCGGATGCGCGTCAAAAGGCACAGGCGGTTGCGCCGGACGATCTGGTTGTCGGTGTTGACGGTGACGCGGTCGAAGAAGGCGTCGACGGGTGCGCGCAGGCGGGCAATCTCGGCCATGGCGGCGGCGAAGTCCTCGACCGCCAGCGCCGCGGCGATGGCGGGCTCGGCCGCGTCGAGCGCGGCGGACAGGGCGCGCTCCTCGTCCTGCTCGAACAGGCGCGGCTGCACCTCGCCCTCGAAGACGACGTTCGGCCCGGCCTCGTCCTCGGCCTTGGCGACGATGTTGGCGGCGCGGCGATAGGCGATGAGCAGGTTCTCGCCGTCATCGGTGGCGAGGAAGTCCTGCAGCGCGCGCACCCGGTTGACCAGCAGCACGAGGTCGTCCTGGCCGCCCAGCTCGAAGCAGGCCTGGATGACGTCGTGCCGGATGCCCTGATCGCGGAGATGAACCTTCAGGCGGTCGGCGAAGAAGGAGAGGAGGTCTCATTGCTGCTCCTCATCCAAACGCATTCCGATGTAGCACTGCGCGTCGACCGCTCCGCGCTAAGAGCAATCCAAATCGTATTCGGGCGCTGATCGTCAAATCGGCGGCCGAATGCGATAGTTCTGCTCCGCCTTCTTCCAGTCTCGCCCACGCATCCGCTGTGCATCCGAAGCCGATGTTGCGAGAGCCGAGTCCAGAAATGTTGTAGTCCGTATCTTGCTATCCAGAACGGGCCGGATCACCCCCAACGCCGCCCGCCGCAAGGCGAACGGGATCCTTGCTGCCCGGTCGGCTTCTCGTCGATGGCCCAGAAGCCGGTCGAGCATGTCGAGCTTGTCGGCGATGGCGACGGCGATGCTGACGGGCTCGGTCGGCACTGCGTCCGCGGGGCCGAGGGGGCGGTAGTGCGCCTCGCAGGCGGCGGCCACCTCGTCGGGCAGGCCGGCGGCCTGCGCATAATAGCGGCCCATGGTGCCCTGGAGTTCGGGGAACTCGAATACCATCTGGCTGGCCAGATCCGCCTTGGCGACGCGGGCGGCCTGGGCGGCGAGGTCCGGGTCGGCGCCGACGGCAGGGGCGATCTCGCGCGCCAGCGCCTCGATGCGGCGGATGCGGTCGGCCTGGCTGCCCAGTTTCGCGTGGAAGGTGACCGACTCCAGCGGCTTGGCCATGCCCTCCAACCCGACATCATGCACGGCACGCAAGTCGTTCTCCCAGAAGAACTTCGCGTCCGAGAGGCGGGCGGCGAGCACCCGGCCGTTGCCGGCGAGAATGGCCTTGCCGCCGTCGGGCGCCTCGATGTTGGCGACGGTGACGAAGTGGCCGATCCGGCCCGTCCGGTCGCGGACCGAGAAGAATTTCTGGTGCTCGCGCATCGAGGTCTGCAGCACCTCGGCCGGCAGGTCGAGGAAATCGGCGCCGATGCTGCCCATCAGCGTCACGGGCCACTCGACCAGCCCCGCCACCTCTGCCAGCAGGCCGGGGTCGGGCACGACCTCCAGCCCCTGCGCGAAGGCAAGCTGCTGGGCGTCGTGCTCGATGCGCTCGGCGCGCGCCTGCGGGTCGAGGATGACGTGCGCCGCCTCGAGCTTCGCCACATAGTCCTCGAAGCCGGTGACGCGGATTGGATCGGGCGACATGAAGCGATGGCCGCGCGTCGTGTCGAAGGCGCGGATGCCGTCGATCTCGACCGGCACGACCTCGACCCCCGCCTCGTCCGAGAGCAGGCAGAGGATGGAGTGCAGCGGCCGCACCCAGCGCAGGCTGCCTGCGCCCCAGCGCATCGACTTCGGCCATGGAAAGCTGCGGACGGCGTGCTCGACCGCCTCGGCGACGACCTCGGCCGCGGGGCGGCCGGGGCGGCGGATGGCGGCGAAATAAACCTGGCCCTTCTTGTCGTCGCGCACCTGAAGGTCGTCGCGCGACAGGCCGGTCGAGCGCAAAAAGCCCCCCAGCGCCTTCTCGGGCGCGTCGGTGCGCGGGCCGCGCCGCTCTTCCACCGTCTCGGGCGTCATCTTCGGCAGGTCCGAGAGCGCCAGCTGCCAGGCGGCGCGGCGTCGCGAAGGCGCGGCCGTCGGCATAGGTCAGGCCAGCCTCGACCATGGCGCCGGTGACCAGCCGCTTCAGGTCATCGGCTGCGCGCGCCTGCATGCGGGCCGGGATTTCCTCGGAGAAAAGCTCGAGCAGCAGGTCCATGCGTCGCGGGCCGGTCCATCGGGTTCTGGGGGTCGGGCCCGCGTCCTATCGCAGGCGGCCGGCGAAAGCGACAGGCAAAGCGGCTGGAGCGAGGCGGCGGTCAGTTGCGCCGCACGACGCAGGGCGCGCCGATCCGCCGGAGCCGCCGGCAGAGCTGCGCCGCCTCGGCCCGGCTGTCGGCGCCGATGCGCGCCGAATACGCCGTGCGCCCGGCGACGAGGCGCGAGCGCACGACGATGGCGTCGCGGTCGCCGATCACCGACGCGGCGCGCGAACGGGCGCGGCCGAACGCCTTCAGCGCCGCGCGCTGGCTGATGCCGGCGGCGATCTGCACGCCCCAGGGTTTCCGGTCGGGGTCGACACCCATGGCGCGGGTGGCGATGACCGGCAGACGGGCGCAGCCGGCAGTGAAATCGAGGCCCTTCTCCAGCGGCCGATCCTCGACCTCGCGGCCCGGCTCGCGAAACCACTCGACCGGGCGGTGGGTGATCGAGCGGACATAGTCGACGGTCTCGTACTGGCAGGCCGCCGCCGCGCTCGAGCCAGGCCGCCACCCGGTCAGGGCCGCCGTTATAGGCGGCCGCGGCGAGACCGAAATTCCCGAACCGGGCCTTCAGGTCGGCAAGGAAGTGCGCCGAGGCCGGGATCGCCTGGCGCGGGTCCCACGGGTTGCCGAGACCGCGCAGCCGCGCCGTGCCCGGCATGAACTGGGCGACACCCTGCGCTCCGGCGGGGCTGAGCGCGCGCACGTCGAAACGGCTTTCCTTCCAGATCAGCCGGGCGAAGAACTCGGGCGGCAGCCGGTGGCGCTGTGCCGCTTGGTCGATCAGCAGGCAAAGCCCCGGCGCATCGAAGGCGAGCTCGGCCGGGCGCGGCTGGGGCAGGGGGTTGACCTCGGCGCCCATCTGCGGCCCGTCGCGCGCCGCGCCGGGAGGGGCGGTGAGCGCGAGTGGCAGCGCGACGAGCGCGCCGAGCAGCGCCCGGCCAGACCTCGGAGTGGAGGCCTGCCCGGGCATGGTCACCGCCGAGACGGCCGCCCCCGGCACGCTCGCCCCCGGAACGCTTGCCCCGGCAAAGCCCGCGCCGTCAGCGGCCGACGCGGGCGCGGTCGCGGCGCGACGACATCGGCTGGAACGCCACCGCGACATGGTACTGGCAGTAGGGCTTGCCCGCCACGCAGGCGAGGCCGCAGAAGGCGAAACCCTCGTCGTTCGGATCGCCGATCGGCCATTTGCAGGTCCGCTCGGTCAGCTCGAGCAACGATATGCGTTTGGCGAACTTCTCGATCTCGGCCAGGGTCGCGCGCGCCGCCTCCTCCTCGGGGGTCGGCGCGCCTGGGGCGCGGGGCTGCGTCGCGTCGCGGATGACGGGTGCCGTCCGGCGCGCCGCCGGGGCGGGCAGCGTCTCCTCGACCGGGGCGGGCGCGGGCTCCGGCGCGGGCGGGGCCGCCGCGGCAGGCGCCGGGCTGGCGACGGGGGCGACAGGCTCGGCTGGCCTCTGCCCCTCGTCGGGGGCCGGGCCGCCGCGATTGGACAGACCGAGGCGGTGGACCTTGCCGATGACCGCATTGCGGGTCACGCCGCCCATCACCTTGGCGATCTGGCTGGCGCTCATGCCCTCGGCCCAGAGCTCCTTCAACTTCTCGACCCTTTCGTCGGTCCAGGACATATCCGTCTCCTCGCGCTGGCCCGGCCGCCCGCGCGGAGCCGGCCTTTTCCGATGCACTATCTTATGCGCCGGCGACGCGGTTACAAGGCAGCCCGCTTTCGGCGGCGGCCGAGGCGGCGGCATGGACAGGGCATCGGCGCCCGAACACGAGACCAATCCCGGACGACCATTCCCGGCCAATCCCCGGCCCGCATCCCCGGAAGATGCCCGGGCATGGGCAGCGCCGCTTCGGGCACGTGAACTGGATGGGCCTGTGGACCCTGATCAAGCGCGAGGCAATGCGGTTCCTCGGCGTCTGGGCGCAGACCATCCTGGCGCCGGTCGCGACCTCGGTGCTGTTCATGACGGTCTTCGGACTGGCCTTTGCGGCGCGGCGGGGCCCTGTCGGGGACGTCCCGTTCCTCCAGTTTCTGGCGCCCGGCATCCTGATGATGGTCGTCATCCAGAACGCCTTCGCCAACACCTCGTCGTCGATCATGATCTCGAAGGTCCAGGGCAACATCGTCGACACGCTGATGCCGCCGCTGAGCCCCGGCGAGATCATGACGGGCTATGTCGCGGGCGGCGTCCTGCGCGGGCTGGTCTGCGCGGCGGCGGTGATGGCGGTGATCTTCCCATGGGCCGGCATCTGGCCGGCCAGCCCGCTCTGGATGCTGTGGTTCGCGCTGGCCGGGTCGGTGATGATGTCGCTGCTCGGGCTCGCTGGCGGGGATCTGGGCCGAGAAGTTCGACCAGATGGCGGCGATCACCAACTTCCTCATCACGCCGCTCAGCTTCCTGTCGGGGACGTTCTACTCGATCGACACGCTGCCGCGAGGAATGGACATCGTCCTGCACGCCAACCCCTTCTTCTACCTCATCGACGGCTTCCGGCACGGCGCCCTCGGGGTCGGCGACGCCAATCTGTGGATCGGCTTCGCCGTCACGCTGGTGGTCGACCTTGTGCTTTGGCGCGTGGCGCTCGGCTGGCTGGCGAGCGGCTACCGCCTGAAGGCCTGAGGGGCGATCAGTCCGCTGGCTGGTGCTGCGTGCTCTGAAGGTTCCGCGCGGCTTCGGATGATGACTGCGGCGTCGCGCAGGCGGCGAGCAGGACGGTGCTGAGCAGGACAGCGCCGAGCAGGGCGGCGGCGAGCGCAGCAAGCGGAGTCGGGCGCATGGCCATCTCCTTGTGGAGGGCACCTTCGCGTACCCTGTCGCGCGCAGGTGGGCGCATGCCGCGCTGCCGTCGAGGCCGAGCGACGTTCCGCCGCGTGGTTGCGCCGCGTGCAGGCCGCGTGAAGGCCGCGTGAAGAAGGGCGAGGCGCGTCGGACCTTCCGTCGGTTCCGTCAGACCAAGCCCGCCGCCATCGCCAGGCGCACCATCTCGCGGTCGCCGGCGATGTCGAGCCGGCGGGCGGCCTGGGCCGGCGCCAGCCAGACGGGCAGGTGCCCGGGCTCGAGCGGCGGCCCCTTCGCGCGGACGGCGCGGGCGATGAAGACGAGCTGCACCTTGCGCGCCCAGAAGCCATAGTCCGGCAGCCAGGCAAAGCGCTGGAAGGCACCGAGGCGCCGCGGCGCCGCGATCCGCCACCCGGTCTCCTCGCCGACCTCGCGGTGCAGCGCCCGGAGCGGCGATTCGCCAGGGTCGATGCCGCCGCCCGGCAGCTGCAGTTCACCCTCCTGGTCGACGAGGAGGATGCCCCGAGCATGCGCGCCCGCGCCGGAAATCACCGCATAGGCGCCGATCCGGTCGCGATAAGGCTTTTGCCTGAATGGCTCGCCGATCCGCCGCATGGCGCGGCTCTCTGCCATGGGCCGGCGGGGGCGGCGATGCGCGGATTTGCGCGCAGGCGCGCCGGCCCCTATGTGGTGGGCCTTGCCGCCGGAAGTGCCCGAGGAGTGCTCCATGACGCCGGACGACGCCATCCTGCCCTTTCGCCTCGGCCGCGCCAACATGCGCGGCCGGGTGGTGCGGCTCGATCGCGACGCTCGGCACGATCCTCGGCCAGCACCGCTATCCGGCGCCGGTCGCGGCGCTGGTGGCCGAAGCGGTGATCGTGACGGCGCTGGTCGGGCAGGCGGTCAAGCTGCGCTGGCGGTTTTCGCTGCAGATCCGCGGCGAGGGGGCGGTGCGGCTGATCGCGACGGACTATTTCGCGCCCGAGCGGGCAGGCGAGCCGGCGCGCATCCGCGCCTATGCGGGGTTCGACCGTGGCGACGTCGCCTCGGCGAGACTCGCTCCCTTCGAGCTGCTGGGCCGGGGGGCGTTCGGCGTGACCATCGACCAGGGGCCGGGGATGCGGCCCTATCAGGGGATCACGCCGCTGGCGGGCGGCTCGCTCGCCGCCTGCGCCGAGACCTATTTCGCCCAGTCCGAGCAGCTCGCCACGCGCTTCGCCATCGTCGGCGCCGAGGCGCAGGAGCCGGGCGCGCCGCCGCGCTGGCGGGCCGGCGGGCTGATGATCCAGCAGATGCCCGAGATGGGCGGGCATGCGCCCGACGCGCCGTCCGGCGAGGACGGGCTGATGACGGCCGACGACGTCGCCGCCATGGGCTCGCGCGAGGAGGACTGGAGCCGGGTCAACATGCTGATGGCGACCATGGACGCGCACGAGCTGGTCGGGCCGCATGTCAGCCCGGAGGGCCTGCTGCTGCGCCTGTTCCACGAGGAGGTGCCGTCGGTCTACGAGGCTCAGCCGGTGCAGTTCGGCTGCACCTGCAGTGCCGAGCGCGTCGAGGCGGCGATGGCGCAGTACTCGGCGAAGGACATCGCCCACATGACGACCGAGGAGGGGCAGCTCACGGCAGACTGCCAGTTCTGCGGCGCGCACTACGAGTTCGATCCGGCGACGCTCGGCTTCGAGGCGGACCGCCGAGGGCCGGGGTCTATCCCCTGGCCGGAGGAGCGGCCTGAGGCTCGCGCCTTGCCGACCCGGCCGCGGCGATGGCGCGGATATGCCGGCTGAACTGATCGTCCTCGCCTTCGAGCAGCACGTCGAGCTGGCTGCGGAACTCGGGCCGCCCGCACCATTCGCGCATGTCGTCCTTCCAGGACAGCCACATCCGCCTGGTATCCGGGCTCATGCGGTCGCTGTAGAGGATGATGAACGCCTTCTCGAAGACCGAGACCAGGATGCGGAACAGGATCAGCTGGCGCTCGCGCTGCTCGACGCTCAGCGCCCTCTGCGGCACGCCGCCGAGGATGAGCTGCAGATCGGCGTTCTCCAGCGCCAGCCGCAGGAAGCGGTCGTACTCCTCGGACAGCGTCCGGTGCAGCTCGCTTTCCTCGTGCTGGCGGGCGCGCCGCTGCTGGACCGCGAAGACATAGATGCCGATCGGAAAGCCGAGGATCGTGACCACATAACTGAGCGCCTCGAGCAGGCTCATCATCGACATGGTGCGGGGCTCCGTTGGTTTCGACGTCCGGCGTGCCGGAGGGCGGGCCGGGTCACCACGGCTCCGCTCCCTGCGGCGCGGCTCTCCGCAGCGGTGACGCATGGCGTGGCGTCGGCGCACCTTCACGCGCCGGGCGGCAAGGCGACGAAGAAGGCGGTCAGCGTCGCCACCGAAAGGATCGTGCCCCAGAGGATCGCGGACGAGGTTCGCAGCACGTAGATCCCATAGGCCTGCGCCAGGACGAAGGTGCCGGCGCCCGTCGGCAGCGCCGCCATCAGAAGCCCCGTCTTGGCCCAGAGCGGGTCGACCGGGATCAGCCAGAAGAGCGCGAGCGCGGTCAGCGCCGGCAGCAGCAGCAGCTTGGTGGCGACGATCAGCCCGACCTCGGCGCGGCCCTCGCTCTGCGGCTTGCCGACGAGAAAGAGGCCGATGGCGAAGAGCGCGCAGGGCGCGGCGGCGGCGCCGAGGATGCGGGCGAAGGTGTCGGCCGGCGTCGGCAGGGCAAGCCCCGTCACGGCCCAGACGAGGCCGAGCACGGGGGCGACCAGGATCGGGTTGGTCGCGAGCGCGCGCCCGACCTTTCCCAGCACGCCGACGAGGCCGGCCGCCCGTCCGCGCTCGGTCTCGATCAGCGCGATGCTGATGCCGGGGATCACGGCGGTGTTGACGATGGTGGCGACGATCGCCGGCAGCATCGCCGCCTCGCCCCAGGCGGTGATGGCGAGCGGGATGCCCATGAAGCCGGAATTGCCGAGCACCGCATTCGCGCCGTGCAGCGTCGATTCGGCGAGGCCGCCGCGGAACAGCAGCCGCGCGGCAAGGCCCGAGACCGGCCAGACCAGCAGCACCGGGCCGAGAAAGCCGGCGATGAACCCCGCGTCGAAGACCCGGCCGAGGTCGACCGACGCCATCGCCCGGAACACCAGCGCCGGCAGCGCCACCCAGTAGACGAAGAGGTTCAGCGCGGCGCTCGATTCGGCACCGAGCAGTCGGCGGGCGCCACAGAGATAGCCGACGCCGATGATGGCGAAGACGGGCAGGACAATGTCGAGCAGCGGCTGCATGGGGCGACGCGGCACTCCGGTTCCGGCGGCGCCGCATTCCTGTCCCGGCGGCCCCTCGCGCCCGTCTAGCGCATCGGCGCGCCGCAGCGTAGAGGGGGCGCAGATGCAGTGCGACGGATGGGGAAACGGCATGGCGCAAGGGCACGAAGAGGCGGCGGCGCTGATCTGGCGGCACTGGCAGGCCGGCACGGTGATGGACGCCCTGCCGGCCGGGCTGGCGCCCGAGACGCGGGCCGACGGCTATGCCATCCAGGCGTGCCTCGAGCGGTATTCGGCCAAGCCCCGCGCCGGCTGGAAGATCGCCGGGACGAACGTCGCGGGCCAGCGGCATATCGGCGTCGACGGACCGCTGGCCGGGCGCCTGCTGGCCGAGCGGCTGCACGGCGTCAAGGACGGGGTCTCGGCGACCCTGTCGCTGGCGGGCAACATGATGCGCGTCGCCGAGCCGGAGTTCGCCTTCCGCTTCGCGGACGAACTGCGCCCGCGGGCCGAGGCATATACCGTGCCCGAGGTGATGGCGGCGGTTGCCGACCTGCACCTGGCGATCGAGCTGCCCGATTCGCGCTTCGCCGACTTCGCGCATGCCGGCGGCCCGGCGCTGATCGCCGACAACGCGGCCGCCCGCGACCTGGTGGTCGGCCCGCCCGTTTCCGCCCCCTGGGCCGAGACCGACCTCGCCGCCCACCCGGTCCGGGCGCTGGTGGTGCACGAAGGCGTCGGCGGCCGCTATGCCCGCGAGGGCACCGGCGCCAACGTCCTCGGCGACCCGCGCGTGGCGCTGGCCTGGCTGGTCAACGAGGTCGCCGGCCTCGGCATCACCATCGCGGCCGGCGAGCTCGTCACCACGGGCGTCGTCACAATTCCGCTGGAAATCCTCCCCGGCGACCGCGTCGAGGCAGATTTCGGCCTCCTCGGCTCGATCAGCGTCGAGCTGAAGGGGTAGTCCAAGAGGGCTCGCCGCATGGCCGGTCGGTAGAGCCGTGCCAGGCAGGTTGGGCTACCCGCAGCCGCCGACGGTGCTCCGTTCAAAGATCGTGGACCGCCAATCCCGAAAGAGCGGATGCGGCTCGAAGATTTGCCCTGACGCGCGCCGTCTCGATGACGTCGTCGACGCGCTCGCGGCACCAGACCCGATAATCCGTCAGCCGTCGTCGAGGCACCACCGCAAAATCCCCTTCTGGACGTGCAGGCGGTTCTCGGCCTCGTCGAAGACGACGGAGCGCGGGCCGTCGAAGACGTCGGATGTCACCTCCTCGTCGCGGTGGGCGGGGAGGCAGTGCATGAAGAGGGCCTCGGGCGCCGCGCGGGCCATCAGCTCGCTCGTGACCTGGTAGGGTTTCAACTGATTGTGCCGGCGGTCGCGGCTGCCGACATCGTCGTGCATGCTCAGCCAGGTGTCGGCGATGACGGCGTCGGCGCCCTCGACGGCGCGGTCGGGGTCGGGCTCCAGCGTCAGGTGCCGGCCTGCGGCGCGGACGACAGCCGGGTCCGGCTGCAGCGTCTCCGGCCCGGAGAAGACCAGGTCGAAGTCGAGCGCGCGCGCGGCGTGCGCCCAGCTGTTGAAGACGTTGTTGCCGTCGCCGACCCAGGTGACGCGCGCGCCGCCTGATCGGCCCGCGCTTTTCCTCGAATGTCATGACGTCGGCCATGATCTGGCAGGGGTGCGAGGCGTTCGTCAGCCCGTTGATGACGGGGATGGTGGCGGCGCCGGCCAGCTCGTCCAGCGTTTCCTGCCGGAAGGTGCGGATCATCACGGCGTCGACATAGCGGCTGAGCACGCGGCCGGTGTCGGCGACCGTCTCGCCATGGCCGAGCTGCATCTCCTGGCCCGAGAGCACCATGGTCTGGCCGCCCATCTGGCGGATGCCGACATCGAACGAGATGCGCGTGCGCGTCGACGGCTTCTCGAAGATCAGCGCGACGATGCGGTCCTTCAGCGGCTGGGTCTCGTCCGGGCGCAGCCGGGGCCAGCCGTCGCGCGTCGCCTTGACGCGCGCCGCGTCGTCGAGGATGGCGCGCAGATCGCCCGGCGCCACCCTGTCGAGGTCGAGGAAATGCCGGGGGCTCATGCGGCTTTGGCCTCGAGCGCGGCGCAGGCGGAATCGAGCCGGCGCACCGCCTCGCCGATCTCGTCGTCCGTGCAGTTCAGCGGCGGCAGAAGGCGCATGGTGTTCTCGCCGGCCGGCACCGTCAGCATGCCTTCCGCGCGCGCCGCGCCGACCGCGTCGCCGACGGGCACGGCGTCGTGAAAGCGGACGCCCAGCATCAGGCCGAGCCCGCGCACCTCGGCGATCATGTCCGGATGCCCGTCGGCGACTTCCGCCAGCCTCTGGCGCAGCAGCCCGGCCTTGCGCCGGACCTCGTCGAGAAAACCCGGCGCCAGCACCTCGTCGAGCACCGCGCTGCCGACCGCCATGGCGAGCGGATTGCCGCCGAAGGTCGAGCCGTGCGTGCCGGCCGTCAGCGCCGCCGCGGCATGCTCGGTGGCGAGGCACGCCCCCATAGGAAAGCCGCCGCCGATGCCCTTGGCGATGCCCATGATGTCCGGCGCCACGCCGATCTGCTCGTGGGCGAAGAGCGTGCCGGTGCGGCCGACGCCGGTCTGGATCTCGTCGAAGATCAGCAGCAGACCGTGCTCGTCGGCCAGCGCGCGCAAGGCCCGCAGAAACTCCGGCGGCACCGGGCGGATGCCGCCCTCGCCCTGCACGGGCTCGATCATGATCGCCGCGGTTTCGGGGCCGATGGCGGCGCGCACGGCGTCGATGTCGCCGACCGGCAGGACGTCGAAGCCGTCGAGCATCGGGCCGAAGCCGTCGGTGTGCTTTTTATTGCCGGCCGAAGAGATCGTCGCGATGGTCCGGCCGTGAAAGCTGCCCTCGAAGGTGACGATGCGGTAGCGGTTCTCGCCCCTCGCGGACCAGTGCTTGCGCGCCATCTTGATGGCCAGTTCCATCGCCTCGGCGCCCGAATTGCAGAAGAACACGGTGTCGGCGAAGGTCGCGTCGACCAGCTTTGCCGCCAGCTGCTGCTGGCCGGGGATCTCGTAGAGGTTCGAGGTGTGCCAGAGACGTCGCGCCTGCGCCTCCAAAGCTGCCACCAGCTTCGGATGGGCATGGCCGAGGCAGTTCACGGCGATCCCCGCACCGAAGTCGAGAAACCTCTCGCCGTCGGTGGTGATCAGCCAGGACCCCTCGCCCCGCTCGAAGGCGAGCGGTGCCCGTGCATAGGTCGGCATAACGGGCGCGATCACGGCAGTCTCCCTGAGATGGCCCCGACGGTCGCGCGCCGGGGCCGGCCAAAAGAACGACGCCCCGCGGGCCGCATGCCCCGAGGCGACGGGCGCGGACTATGAAAGCTCGCGCCCGGCGGTGTCAATCAGTCGTGCGGGATGCCGGCCGGGCAGGCGGCGGTGCCGGCGAGCCGGCCATGCCAACGGCCCCGAGGCGCACCGAGACGCGCCTGGCCGCGGCGATCAGGGCTTGGGCGCGTCGGTCATCCTGTGCAGCCGATCGATGGCGCCCGGCTCGAGGCGGAGCGCGCTGGCGAGGCGGCGGAAGTAGTCGCGCTCGGCCTCGGTGTCGATGTCGACGCTCATCAGCGCGCCAAGGTAGATCTCGGTTGCGACCTCCGGGCGCGAGACCTCGCGGCCGATCGCGTCGACGTCGACGGGCCGCGAGATCTCCTCGCGCGCCGCCCGGCGCTCGTCCTCGGTGACGTCGCCTTCGTTCATCTGGCCGAGGATCTTGTCCATCTCGGCCTGGTCGATACGACCGTCGACCTGGGCCGCGCCGATCATGGCGCGGAGCACCAGCCGCTCGGTCTGCGGGTGGGTCAATGCCTCGACCTCGTCCTCGGTCGGCTGCGCCGTGGGCGCGGCCGCCGCCGATCCGGTGTCGGCTGCCTGGTGCTCGCGCCAGGCCTTGAGCGCAAGCGTGCCGAGGATGGCCATCGCGCCGCCCTTTGCCGCGCCGCCGAGGCCGCCGCCGAGCAGCCCGCCGGTCAGTGCGCCCAGACCGCCGATCTTGGCGCCGCTCATGCCCCCGGCCTGCTCGCCGCGCAGGAAGTTGCGCGCCATGTCGGCGAAGCCCTGGCTGCCGCCTTCGCGACCTGCCCCTCCACCTGCCGTGCCGCGCCCGCCGCCGAGGAAGGATGACAGCATGTCCTCGACGCCGCCGCCGCGGTCCGCATGCTCGGCGCCGGTCCGCAGCCTGTGGTGCGACTGGCTGGACATGCCTTTCGAGAGCAGGCCGCCGACGATGTTTCCGAAGCCCATGACGATCTCTCCGTTTGATGACCGGGCTTGTAGGCGGAATTGCCGTGCCCGGGCGAGCGTTCCTCCGCGACCCTCGTGGCCGCTCCTTCGGGGCGGACGACTTCAGCGTGCCGCGTAGATCGGAAAGCGCCGGCAGAGCTCGGCGACGCGCCCGGCCACCGACTGCTCGACGGCGCCGTTGTCCTCGCCATTGACGGCGAGCCCGTCCAGAACCTCGACGATCAACCGGCCGATCAGCCGGAACTCGTCCTCGCCGAAGCCGCGCGTCGTGCCGGCCGGCGATCCGAGCCGGATGCCGGACGTCACCATCGGCTTTTCCGGGTCGAAGGGGATGCCGTTCTTGTTGCAGGTGATGCGCGCGCGGCCGAGCGCCTTCTCGGCGGCGACGCCGGTCACGCCCTTGGGGCGCAGGTCGACCAGCACGACATGCGTGTCGGTGCCGCCGGTGACGCAGGCGAGCCCGCCCTCGATCAGCGCCTCGGCCATCGCCCGCGCATTGGCGACAACGGCCGCGGAATAGGCGCGGAACTCGGGGCGCAGCGCCTCGCCGAAGGCGACGGCCTTGGCGGCGATGACATGCATCAGCGGCCCGCCCTGCAGACCGGGGAAAACCGCCGAGTTGATCTTCTTGGCGATCGCCTCGTCGTTCGTCAGCACCATGCCGCCGCGCGGACCGCGCAGCGTCTTGTGCGTCGTCGTGGTGGCGACGTGGCAGTGGTCGAGCGGGTTCGGGTGGACGCCGCCGGCGACCAGCCCGGCGAAATGCGCCATGTCGACGTGGAAGACGGCGCCGACCCCGTCGGCGATCTGCCGGAAGCGGGCGAAGTCGATCTGGCGCGGGATGGCCGAGCCGCCGGCGATGATCAGCTTTGGCCGATGTTTCTCGGCCAGCCGCGCCACCTGGTCATAGTCGATGCGGTTGGTGTCGCGCGTGACGCCGTACTGCACGGCGTCGAACCACTTGCCGGACTGGTTCACCTTGGCGCCGTGCGTCAGGTGCCCGCCAGAGGCCAGCTCCATCCCGAGGATGGTGTCGCCCGGCTGCAGCAGCGCCTGGTTCACCGCCTGGTTGGCCTGGGCGCCGGAATGCGGCTGGACGTTGGCGAAGCGGCAGTCGAAGAGCCGGCAGGCCCGCTCGATCGCCAGCTGCTCGGCGACGTCGACGTGCTGACAGCCGCCGTAATAGCGCCGGCCGGGATAGCCCTCGGCGTATTTGTTGGTGAGCACCGAGCCCTGCGCCTCGAGCACGGCGCGGCTGACGATGTTCTCGGAGGCGATCAGCTCGATCTCGTCCTGCTGGCGGTGCAGCTCGGCATCGATGGCGGCGGCCAGCTCGGGATCGCGCTCGGCAAGGGTTTCGGCAAAGAATCCGCGGTCGCGGGTTGCGGCATCCATGGTTTTCCCTCCAGCGGCTCGGGGTCGCTTCCGTGACGGCATCCCTAGCACGAATATCGTCCGCGGCCAGTGCGCTCCGTGCGCCGGCGCGGCGAAAGAGGGCAGCGGGCGCCGACGACGGCCCGGCCAGGCATTCGGCATCAAGCGGGCCTCGGGCGTCACCACATAGACCACCGTGCCCGCGCCCTCGCCGTTCGGCCCGCGCACCAGCGCCTCGTGCGCGTAGATCGCGCCTGCCAGCGGGCATTCGGCCATGAATTGCGGCGAAGCTTGGCGACCGCTATGCTCCGCGTCGTTGGGGGCCGGTCGGGCTGGGGACGCGCCGATGCCGAAGATCTGCGTGCTGGGCAGCCAGTCGCCCGTTGCCCAGGCGGCGGTCGAGGATTTGCGCCGGCGCTTCGGCCATGTGTCCCCCGACGAGGCCGAGGTGATCGTCGCGCTGGGCGGCGACGGCTTCATGCTGCAGACGCTGCACGCCGTCATGGACCTGAACGTGCCGGTCTACGGCATGAACCGCGGCAGCGTCGGCTTTCTGATGAACGATTATGTCGACGAGGCGCTGCCGGACAAGCTGGCGCATGCCAGTTCGGTCAGCATCAACCCGCTGCGGATGATCGCGACCGACGCCATGGAGCGCAAGCACGCGGCGCTGGCCATCAACGAGGTGGCGCTGTTCCGCCAGACCCACCAGGCGGCGAAGATCCGCATCCTCGTCGACGGCCGCGTCATGCTGGAAGAGCTGATCTGCGACGGCATCCTGGCGGCGACGCCGGCAGGATCGACCGCCTACAATCTCAGCGCGCACGGGCCCATCCTGCCCATCCGCTCCAGGATGATGGCGCTGACGCCGATCTCGGCCTTCCGGCCGCGGCGCTGGCGCGGCGCGCTGATGATGCTGGACAACCGGCTCGAGTTCCGGGTGCTGGAACAGCAGAAGCGGCCGATCGCGGCCACGGCGGACCATTTCGAGGTGCGCGACGTCGCCTGCGTCGAGGTCGCGCCCGCGCCAGAGGTGGAGCTGCGCCTGCTCTACGATCCGGGCCAGGGCCTCGAGGAGCGACTGCTGCGCGAGCAGTTCACCGTCTGACACGAATGCCGCGAAAAAACAGCAATTCTTGACGCCGGCGTCCCAGAACGCGCACGCTGAGGGTGATAGGAGGGAGTGCGGATGAAGGTCAACGAGCAGATGCGCTGGTGGGGCGTCGGGCTCGTTCTGCTCGTCCTGCTGCTGTGGTTGCTGTCCGACGCGCTGCTGCCTTTCGTGCTCGGTGCGGCGATCGCCTACCTGACCGACCCGCTGGCGGATTGGCTGGAGAGGCACGGGCTGAGCCGGGTGCTGGCCACCGTCGTCATCACCCTGGCATCGCTCGGCATCATCGTTCTCGCGATCCTGCTTGTCGTGCCGCTGCTGGTTGATCAGGTACGCGAGCTCGTCGCCGTGATGCCGGAGTGGATCGCCAGGGCGCGCGGGCTGATCAGCGAGTGGATGCCCGAGATCAGGCAGGAGAAGGGCTATCTCGACCAGGCATTCAGCAATTTCAGCGAGAATGTGCAGGCCTGGAGCGTCGCGGCGCTGCAGCGCATCCTGTCGGGCGGCCTCGCGGTCGTGAGCTTCCTGGCCGTGCTGGTAGTCACCCCGGTCGTCGCCTTCTACCTGCTGATGGACTGGGACCACCTCGTCGCCGCCATCGACGACTACCTGCCGCGCCAACACCGCGCGACGATCCTTCAGATCGCCCGCGATCTCGACCGGGTGCTGGCGGGCTTCGTCCGCGGCCAGGTGACCGTCTGCCTGGTCCTCGGCACCTTCTATGCGGTCGCGCTGATGGCCGTCGGGCTGAACTTCGGCCTGCTGATCGGTGCCTTTGCCGGGCTGATCAGCTTCATCCCCTTTATTGGCTCGATCGTTGGCGGGATCCTGTCCATCGGGGTGGCGCTGGCCCAGTTCTGGGGCGACTGGATCTGGATCGGCGTCGTCGCGCTGATCTTCGTCGGCGGCCAGGCGATCGAGGGCAACGTCCTGACGCCCAAGCTGGTCGGCGACAAGGTCGGGCTGCATCCGGTGCTGCTGATGTTCGCGCTCAGCGCCTTCGGCGTCCTCTTCGGCTTCGTCGGCCTGCTGGTCGCCGTGCCGGCGGCGGCTGCCATCGGCGTGATCGGCCGCTTCATGCTGGAGCAGTACCGTGGCGGCCCGCTCTATGACGGCGGCGCGCCCGGGGAATCGGAGGCGCCGCCGACGAGGCTGCCTGCGGCAGCGTCCGTGCATGCGCCAGCCCCGGCGCCGAATCGGCCTTCGAGGCCGGCGCCTGGCCGCGAGCCGGAACGGTGACCCAGAAGCGGCAGCTCGCATTCGATCTCGGCTATCGGCCCGACTTCGCGGCCGAGGAGTTCCTGCTGTCGGACTGCAACCGCACGGCCTGGACGGCGATCGAGACCTGGGAGCGCTGGCCCGACCGGCGGCTGGCGCTGACCGGCCCCGAGGGATCGGGCAAGACGCATCTGGCGGCGATTTGGGGCCAGCGCACCGGCGCCTTGCGCATGCACGCCGCCGAGCTGACGGAAGCGCGGCTCCACCGCCTGATGGCCGCGCCGGCGACGATCGTCGAGAACGTCGACCGGGTCTGCGTGCTGCCGCAGCCCGTCCGCCAGCAGATCGAGACGCTGCTGCTGCATCTATTCAACCTTTCCGGGGCGGAGGGCATCCCGCTCCTGCTGACCGGGCGCAGGGCCACCGGCCATTGGCGGATCGAGACGCCCGACCTCGCCTCGCGTGTCGCCGCGATGCCGCATGTCGCAATCATGCCGCCCGATGACGCGATACTGTCACGTCTGTTGACGAAGCTGTTCCGGGATCGTCGCCAGCAGGTCGGCCAGGACGTCATCGAGTTCCTGCTGCGACGGATGGAGCGGTCCTTCGCGGCAGTGCGCGAGCACGTCGCCGCGCTGGACCGGAAGGCGCTGGCCGAGCGCCGGAGGATAACGCGGCCGCTCGCGATGGAGTACTTCGCGGCCCGGCGGGGCGAGCAGGACGAGGGAGAGTGACCATGCGCGCCGATTTCCTGAACACCGCGACGACCGATACGCCGGAGGCGCACCTCGTCACCATCGACAGGGAATCGCCGGAGCGATTCTTCAACCGTGAGATGAGCTGGCTCGCCTTCAACTGGCGCGTGCTGGAGGAGGCGGACAATCCGCTGAACCCGCTGCTCGAGCGGGTCAGGTTCCTGTCGATCTCGGGCTCGAACCTCGACGAGTTCTACAATGTCCGCGTCGCCGGTCTGCGCGCGCAGATGCGCGCTGGCGTCGAGCAGCGCTCGCTCGACGGCCTGACCGCGGCGCAGCAGCTCGGCCTGATAGACCAGGAGGCGATCAGGCTGCAGACGGCGCAGCAGCGGAGCTGGGACGAGCTGCAGGCGCTGTTGCGCGACCAGGGCGTCCTGGTGATCGGCAGCGGCGATCTCACGACCGCGGACAGGGCCCGGCTCGACGAGCACTTCATGGCCCAGGTCTTCCCGCTGCTGACGCCGATGGCGGTGGACCCGGCGCATCCCTTCCCGTTCATCCCCAACATGGGGCTGGCGCTCGGGCTGGAGATGAACCGGACCAAGGACGGCGAACCCCTGATCGCCCTCCTGCTCGTGCCGCCGCAGCTCGACCGCTATGTCCGCCTCGCCGACGGGCCGGCGGGCGAGATCCGCTTCCTGCCGCTGGAGGAGCTGCTCGAGGTCTATCTCGACCAGCTCTTCCCGGGCTACGAAGCGCGCGGGCGATGCATCTTTCGCGTGCTCCGCGACAGCGACCTCGAGGTCGAGGAAGAAGCCGAGGACCTGATGCGCGAGTTCGAGACGGCGCTGAAGCGCCGCCGCAAGGGTCGCGCCATCCGTCTGAAGCTGAACGTCGACGCGCCCGACGCGCTGAAGCGTCTGATCGCGGCGCGCCTCGAGGTGGGGCGCGACGAGCTGATCGAGGTGGAGGGCGTCGTCGGCATCGGCGACCTGAAGCTGCTGATCACCGACGACCGGCCCGAGCTGATGTGGAAGCCCTACCTGCCGCGCCTGCCCGAGCGGGTGCGCGACCATGACGGCGACATCTTCGCGGCAGTGCGCCAGAAGGACATGCTGCTGCACCACCCCTACGAGAGCTTCGAGACGGTCGTGCAATTCCTGCAGCAGGCGGCGCGCGACCCGAACGTCGTGGCGATCAAACAGACGCTCTACCGCACCTCGAAGGACAGCCAGATCGTCAAGGCGCTGTGCGAGGCGGCCGAGGAGGGCAAGTCGGTTACCGCGCTGGTCGAGCTGAAGGCCCGTTTCGACGAGGCGGCGAACATCCAGCTCGCCCGCCAGCTCGAGCGCGCCGGCGCGCAGGTGGTCTTCGGCTTCGTCGACTGGAAGACGCACGCCAAGATGTCCCTGGTCGTGCGGCGCGAGGCGGGCGAGCTCGTCTCGTATGCGCATTTCGGGACGGGCAACTACCACCCGATCACGGCGCGGTTCTACACGGACCTGTCGCTCTTTGCCTGCAATCCCGCCTATGGCCGCGACGCGGCGAAGATCTTCAACTACATAACGGGCTATGCCGAGCCGAGCGGGCTCGAGCTCGTGCACGTCGCGCCGCTCTACCTGAAGCGGAAACTGCTCGAGTGCCTCGATGCCGAGGCCGAGCACGCCAGGGCAGGGCGCCCGGCGCATGTCTGGGCGAAGATGAACTCGCTGATCGAGGGCGACGTCATCGACGCGCTTTACCGCGCCAGCCAGGAGGGCGTGCGCATCGACCTGGTCGTTCGCGGCATCTGCGGGTTGCGCCCCGGCCTGCCGGGCCTGAGCGAGAACGTCCGCGTCAAGTCGATCGTCGGCCGGTTCCTCGAACACAGCCGCATCGTCTGCTTCGGCAACGGAGGGGGGCTGCCCTCGGATGGCGCGCGAGTCTTCATTTCGTCGGCCGACTGGATGGACCGCAACCTCAACCGCCGGGTCGAGACGCTGGTCGAGGTGACCAACCCGACCGTGCACGCGCAGATCATCGACCAGATCATGGCAGCTAATCTGCGCGACGAGGCGCAGAGCTGGGTGCTGATGTCGGACGGCACCTATGTCCGGGCCGAGGGCAGCCCCGGCGAGGAGCTGTTCTCGGCGCACGACTTCTTCATGCGCTATCCCTCGCTGTCGGGTCGCGGACGCAGCGGCGCCGAGGACGCGCCGCGGCTGACCCGCGTCGCCGAGGCCGCCGAATAGCCGGGCCGGCAGAGCGCGAGAGGCTGTCAGAGCGAGAGGGGCGGACGCTGGCGGAGCAGGGGCCGAAGACCGGGCCGGGCGCCCATGCGGGCACGAGCACAGGCGTCGGGCAGGGCGACCTTTTCGCCGGTCAGCCGCGTTCGTTCCGGGCGCCGCGCGCGGACGACGACCGGATCGGTGTCGTCGACGTGGGCTCGAACTCTGTCCGCATGGTGGTCTTCGAGGGCGGGCGGCGCTGCCCCGCCATGGTCTTCAACGAGAAGATCATGTGCGGCCTCGGCGCCGAGCTTGCCGCGACGGGGCGGCTGTCGCCCGCTGGTCGCGAGCGGGCAATGCGGGCCCTCTCCCGCTTCGTGACGCTGGCGCCGGGCCTGCGCGTCGGCGCGCTGGCCGCAGTGGCGACCGCCGCCGTTCGCGAGGCAGCGGACGGGCCCGAATTCCGCGACGAGGTCGCGCGGCAGACCGGCATCCGCCTGCAGATCGCCACGGGCGAGGACGAGGCGCGTCTGGCGGCGCAGGGGGTGCTGTTCGGCGACCCTGCGGCGCGCGGCCTGGTCGTGGACCTCGGCGGTGCCTCCATGGAGCTGTGTCCGGTCGGCCGCGGCCGCACCGCCAGGGGGGTGACGACGCCCCTCGGGCCGCAGCGGCTGGGCGACCTCTCCAAGGGCACCGAAAAGGCGCGCGCCCTGATCGACAAGGCGCTGGCGCCACTGGCCGCTGGCTTTGCGCGGACCTCAGAGCGGCTGTACCTCGTCGGCGGCGCCTGGCGGACGCTCGGCCGCGTCGAGATCAACCGCACCGCGCACCCACTGCGCGTGCTGCACGAGCACGCCTTCTCGCCCGAGGACGGGCACCTGGTGGCGCGCTGGATCCTGGCGGCGGACGCGGCGACCCTCAACGCGATGCCCGGCGTCTCGTCCGACCGGGTGCCGACGCTGCCGCATGCGGCGCTGTTGCTGGAAGGCCTGATCGACCATTTCCACCCTGCCGAGATCGTGCTCTCGGGATTCGGCCTGCGCGAGGGCCTGGCCTGGGAGTACCTGCCGACGCATATCCGCCGGCAGGATCCGCTGATCTCGACCGTGGTCGGCCACGAGCGCACGCGCGCCCGCGAGCCCGGCTTCGGCATCGAGCTGGCGGAGTGGCTGCTCGCCGCGCTTCCGGCGCGGGACGCCGAGGAGGAGCGGCTGATCCGCGCCAGCTGTCACCTGGCCGATGTCAGCTGGCGGACGCATCCCGGCTATCGGGCATCGGCCTGCGTCGAGGTCGTCACCCGCGTGAATGTCTCGAGCGCCGGCCATGCCGGGCGGGCCTTCATCGCCGCGGCGCTGCTCGCGCGCTATCGTGGCGCCAAGGGCGGCGGCGACGAGCCGATCCTGCTGCTGCTCTCTTCCGAGGCGTCCGAGCGGGCGGCGCAGGTGGGCGCGCTGATGCGGCTCGGCTGCACCATCTCTGGCGCCACGCCCGGCGCCCTGCCGCACTGCCCGCTGACGCTGGCGGACGGCGCGCTGCGCCTCTCGCCCGCCGCCGAGGCCTTGCCGCTGATCGGCGAGGCGGTCGAGAAACGCCTCGCCCAGGCGGCGAAGGCGCTGCGCGCCGAGGCGGTCGTCGCCCCGGCATGATGCAGAGGGACGGCCGGTGTCGCGGCCGCCCGCCCCGGCAACGCGGTGCCGCCGCTGGTCCGTGCGGCTTTCGCCGGCTGCCCGGCGAAGCAAGGCGGGCCTCGTCACTTTCTTGGCGGCTTCGTGGCGCCGCCTGCCCGGACGCCCTGCTCGCGCTCAGCAGTCCGCGAACATCGCCTTGACCCGCTCCATGTCGAAGGGCTGCTCGGTCAAGCGCTCGGCCTCCCACTCGCTGCGCTCGGCCTCGAAGAAGTCGCCACCGTAGACGTGGATTGCGGCCGTCAGCTTCGGGATCGGGTTCGTGACCGAGTGGATGATGTCTTTGCCCATGGGCGTGACGTCGCCGGTCGCCAGGGCCTTGGCACCGGCGGCCTCGATCCGCCCGCCCGGATCGTCCTTGATGCGGCGCCAGAAGATGTTGTCTTCGCGGCCGCCATAGATCCCGATCACCGCCCACATTTCGTGATTGTGCGGCATGACCGTCATCAGCGGCTTCCAGACCAGGTTCAGGATCGTCAGCTCAGGCGACGCGTAGATGGGCGTGATGCCGCTCCGGATCGGCTCACCGAGCGCAGCGAGGATCGCCGCAGGGTCGCGCATTGCCCGCTCGACAACCTCGGCCACGCCGCCATGCGTGGGATCATTGCGAATGGCGGAGCGGCAGTCCTCAACGAAATTCCCGAGATCGAACATGGCGGCCTGGCTCTCGTTTTTCCCCGGTAGCCTTCCCGGTCGCGGGTGCGATGTGACGTAGCGTAACAGCCGGTCGACGCAGTGCCAACCCCCCGCGCTTGCACCCCACAGGCTTTGCCCATAGACCTCGCGCGCCCCCCGCCGGAGACAGCGATGCGCCTGACCCGCTACTTCCTGCCCGTGCTGAAGGAGACGCCGGCCGAGGCGCAGATCGTCTCGCACCGGCTGATGCTGCGCGCCGGGATGATCCGGCAGGCGGCGCGGGAATCTATTCTTGGCTGCCGCTCGGCTACAAGGCGCTGCGGCGGATCGAGCAGATCGTGCACGAGGAACAGCAGAGGGCCGGCGCCATAGCGATGCTGATGCCGACGATCCAGCCGGCCGATCTGTGGCGCGAGTCCGGCCGTTATGACGACTACGGCGCCGAGATGCTGCGCATCCGCGACCGGCACGAGCGCGACATGCTCTACGGGCCGACCAACGAGGAGATGATCACCGAGATCTTCCGCGCCTATTGCGGCAGCTACCGCGACGTGCCGAAGATGCTCTACCACATCCAGTGGAAGTTCCGCGACGAGGTGCGGCCGCGCTTCGGCGTCATGCGCGGCCGCGAGTTCCTGATGAAGGACGCCTACAGCTTCGATCTCGACCGTGCCGGCGCGGTGCACAGCTACAACCAGCAGATGGCGGCCTACCTGCGCACCTACGAGCGCATGGGGCTGAGCGCCATCCCGATGCGGGCCGAGACCGGGCCGATCGGCGGCGACCTTTCCCACGAGTTCCTGGTGCTGGCCGAGACGGGCGAGTCCGAGGTGCATTACGACCGCGCGCTGGTCGAGAAGCGGCTGGGCGGCCGGCGCATCGACTGGGACAGCCGCGACGAGTTGCAGTCCATCTTCGACGAGTGGACCGGCGCCTATGCCAGCACCGGCGACATGCATGACGAGGCCGCCTTCCACGCCCAGGTCCCGGAGGACCGCCGCGTCTCGGGCCGCGGCATCGAGGTCGGGCAGATCTTCTATTTCGGCACCAAGTATTCCGAGCCGCTGAAGGCGCTGGTCACCGCGCCCGACGGAGAGAAGGTCGCGGTCCACATGGGGAGCTACGGCGTCGGCGTCTCGCGCTTGGTCGGCGCCATCATCGAGGCCAGCCATGACGAGAACGGCATCATCTGGCCCGAGGGTGTCGCGCCCTTCCAGGTCGGGCTCGTCAACCTTCGGCAGGGCGACAGCGCGTCCGATGCCGCCTGTGGCGAGATCCATGCCGAGCTGACGCGCTCGGGCCTCGACGTGCTCTACGACGACCGCGATGCCCGCGCCGGGGACAAGTTCGCCAGCATGGACCTGATCGGCTGCCCATGGCGCATCACCGTCGGCCCGCGCGGCCTGCAGAAGGGCACCGTCGAGCTGACCTCGCGCCGCACCGGCGAGACCGAGGAGGTCAGCCCGCAGGCCGCCACCGACCGGATAATGCAGATCTTCGAGAGCATCTGATGTTCTCGCGCCTCGAGTGGATGATTGCCGGGCGCTATCTGCGTGCCCGGCGCAAGGAGGGCGCGATCTCGGTGATCGCCGGGTTCAGCCTCGTCGGCATTCTGCTCGGCGTCGGCACGCTCATTGTCGTCATGTCGGTGATGAACGGCTTCCGGATCGAGCTGGTCGGCCAGATCATCGGCGCCCAGCCGCACGTCATCGCCTATGACCCGCAGGCGCGCGGCATCGACGACTACGACGCGCTGGCGGACCGCCTCGGCGCCGTCGAGGGCGTCGTCAGCGCCGCGCCGCAGATGGAGCAGACCGTGATGATCTCGGCGCCCACCGGCCAGGCGACGGGCGTGCTGATGCGCGGGCTTCGGCGCGACGACCTGCCGCCCAAGGTCGCCGATCCGGAATGGTCGGCCGGCAGCCTCGCGGACTTTGCCGGCGGCATCGCCATCGGCGCCGGCGTGGCCGAGAAGCTGGGCGTGACGGTCGGCGACAGGCTCGGCATCATCACGCCGCCGAACAAGACGACGCCGTTCGGCCGCATCCCGACGCGGCGGAGCTATCCCGTCACCTACATCTTCCGCGTCGGCTACTACCCATATGACAGCCAGCTCGTCTTCCTGCCGCTGGACGAGGCGCAGGGCCTGCTCAACAAGCGCGACCTCGTCGACCGCGTCGAGGTGCACCTCGCGGACGCCGACGCGCTGGCCGCCGACAATTCGGACCCGCTCAGCCAGGCGCTCGAGCGGGCGCTCGACCGGCCGCTGGCGCTCTGGAACTGGAAGGCGCAGAACGGCGCCTTCATCTCGGCGCTGGACACCGAGCGCGCGGCAATGTTCGTCATCCTCTCGCTGATCATCCTGGTGGCGGCGCTGAACATCATCTCTGGCCTGATCATGCTGGTGAAGGAGAAGGGTCAGAACATCGGCATCATGCGCACCTTCGGCATGACGCGGGGCGCCATCCTGCGGGTCTTCTTCATCTGCGGCGCGTCGATCGGCGTGATCGGCACGCTGCTCGGCGTGGTCGCCGGCGTGCTCTTCGTCACCTACATCCGCCAGATCCAGGGCGCCGTCGAGGCGGTGCTCGGCGTGCCGCTCTGGCCGGTCGAGGTGCGCGGGCTCAGCCAGATCCCCGCCGACATGCAGCTGCCGGACGTCGTCACGACCGCCATCGTCGCGCTGGTGCTGTCGCTGCTCGCCACCTGGTACCCGGCCAGCAGGGCCGCCCGGATGGATCCGGTCGAGGCGCTGCGTTATGAGTGATGCCCATGCATGAAGGGCGCGAGGCGTTGCGCCTCGCCGGCATCACGCGGGCCTTCCGGCAGGGGCGCAAGGTGCTGGAGGTGCTGCGCGGCGTCGACCTCGACATCGCCCGGGGCGAGATCGTCGCCCTGGTCGCGCCCTCCGGCGCCGGCAAGTCGACGCTGCTGCAGATCGCCGGCCTGCTCGACACGCCGACGGCGGGCACCGTTGTGATCGACGGCCGCGATCTCGGTGCGCTCGGCGACCGGGCGCGCACGGCGGCGCGGCGCGACCTGCTGGGCTTCGTCTACCAGTTCCACCACCTGCTGCCCGAGTTCTCGGCGGTCGAGAACGTCGCCATGCCCGGCTGGGTTGCCGGATGCGGCCGTGCGGCCGGGCTGGAGCGGGCAGGGCGGCTGCTCGCCCGCGTCGGCCTCTCCGAGCGGCTGGGCCACCGGCCGGCCGAGCTCTCGGGCGGCGAGCAGCAGCGCGTCGCCATCTGCCGGGCGCTGGCCAACGAGCCGGCGGTGCTGCTGGCCGACGAGCCGACCGGCAATCTCGACCCGGAAACGGCGGGTCGCGTGTTCGACATGCTGCTGGCGCTGGTGCGCGAGACCGGCCTCGCCGCGCTGATCGCGACGCACAATCACACGCTGGCCGAGCGGATGGACCGCGTGGTGCGGCTCGAGCACGGGCGGATCGTCTGATGGCAGCCCAGCCGGACCGCACCGTCCTGATCACCGGCGCCGCGCGCGGCATCGGCCTGGCCACGGCGCGGCGCTTCCTGACCGAGGGCTGGAGCACGGCCCTGCTCGACATCGACGGCCAGGCGCAGGCGCAGTCGGCGGCAGCCCTGGAGGCGCCCGACCGGGTGCTGGCGCTGACCGCGGATGTCGCCGACGAGGCGCAGGTCGCGGCGGCCGTCCAGAGCGTCGCCGACCGCTTCGGCCGGCTCGATGCGTTGGTCAACAATGCCGGCATCGCCGTCTTCAAGCCGGTCCTCGAGACGACGGCGTCCGAGTGGACGCGCGTGCTGGCCGTCAACCTCACGGGGCCGTTCCTCTGCGCGCGCGCGGCGGTGCCGCTGATGATGCGGGACCCGAAGGGAGGCGGCGCGATCGTCAACATCGCTTCGATCTCGGGCCAGCGCGCCTCGACGCTGCGCGTCGCATACGGCACCTCGAAGGCAGGCGTCATGCACCTGACGAAGCAGATGGCGGCCGAGTTCGCGGCGCTCGGCATCCGGGCGAACTGCGTGGCGCCGGGGCCGGTTGAAACCGCCATGGCCAAGGCCGTGCACACGCCGGAGATCCGGGCAGACTATCACGACGCCATTCCGCTCGACCGCTATGGCCTGGAGGACGAGATCGCCGACGCGATCTTCTACCTCTGCTCGCCGCGCGCCAGCTACATCACCGGGCAGACGCTGGCCGTCGACGGCGGGTTCGAAGCGACCGGGATCGGCCTGCCGACGCTTCGCCGGGGCGGCTAGACCAGAGCTTGCGAGCAGGCGGTCCCCACCCGCGCGACCGTCCACGCGTGGACGGCCCGTAAGCGTCTGTAATCGCTCATAGGTCCTGAGGGCGGTGCAACAGACGCCGGGCAAGGAGGCGAGTCCGACCGGTCGGAACCCGCTCCAGGCACTCTCCTCAGCCCGGCAGGCTGGCCGGCTGGCCGCCCGCCATGACGCAGAGCAGCTCGAACATGATCGTGGCGCCGTTCAGCGCCGTGATCCCGCCCACATCGAAGGGCGGCGAGACCTCGACCATGTCGGCGCCGGCGATCTCCATGCCGGCCAGCCGGCGAACCATGCCCTGCGCCTCGCGCATCGTCAGCCCGCCGGCCTCGGGCGTGCCGGTGCCGGGCGCAAAGGCCGGGTCCAGGCTGTCGATGTCGAACGAGACATAGACCGGCCCGCTGCCGGCGATCTCGCGCGCCTCGTCGATGCAGGCGCGCCAGCCGCGCGCCTCGACCTCCTCGATCATCATCACGCGCATGCCGGTCTCGTAGCTGAACTTCCACATGTCGGCCATGTAGAGGCTGCCGCGGATGCCGATCTGCACCACCCGCTTCGGGTCGAGCAGCCCCTCATCGACGGCGATCTTGAACGGCGCGCCGTGGTGGAAGCGCGAGCCGCCATAGTTGTCGCCAGTGTCGCAATGCGCATCGATGTGGATCATCCCCAGCGGCCGGTCGCGGGCCAGCGCCCGCAGGATTGGCAGCGTTACCGAATGGTCGCCGCCGCAGGCGAGCACCCGTATTCCGGCCTCGCGCGCCCGGTCGAAGAACGCCTGGATCTCGCGATGCGCGCCCTCGAGCTCGTAGGGCTTCGAAACCCAGGCGTCGCCGATGTCGGCGATCTTTGCCGCGTCGAACGGGCTCGCCCCCGTCGCCTGGTTGATCCGCCGCATCAGGCTGGACTGGTTGCGCACCTCGCGGGGCGCGTGGCGCGGCCCCGGCCGGTTGGTGACGCCGCCGTCATAGGGCACGCCGCAGACGCCGATCCCGGGCGGGTCGGCCTCGAAGTCCTCGACATAGGGCAGGCGGAAGAAGGTGGCGAGCCCGGTGAAGCGCGGGCGCTGCATCGGGTCGTCGAACGAAAGCGCTTCGGTGTCCGGCATGACGGTTCCCCGCTGTCAGGTGCGTCCACGCCTTAGATCACCCAGACGCACGGCAGGGTAAAGAATATCCGAACTTCGGTTTGCGCGGGGCGCAGGGCGCCTTTGCATGCCGTTCCGCTTGAAAAGACCGTCAGCCTCGCTGACCTTTGCGTCAGAGGAAGCGCGCGGATCGGGTGTAACTCTTGGTTCAGGAGCGACACCATGAATTCGACGACAACATACGAGCAGTCCACACACCGCTACCGGACGGACATCAATCCGTTGAACGCCCGCCCCGGCGCGATCGGGCAGGGATTTTTAGGATGGCTCGGCCGTATTGCCGAGCGGTCGGGTGGCGCTAGACGCGCCGAGACCTTTGCGAGGCTGAATGCGCTCGGCGACGAAGAGCTGGCGGCGATGGGCCTCGACCGGCAGGAGCTGATGGTGCGCTGCTTCGGCGGCCGCATCCTGCTCTGATCCGGGCGATCCGATCCGGGCGATCTGAGCCGGCCGGTCTGGCCCGAGAGGGCTGACAGGCGGACGTACACAGGGGTAGGATCGGGGCAGAGATGCCCCGATTCCCCCACACCCGCTTCATTCACCTTCGCGTCCACTCGGCCTATTCGCTGCTGGAAGGCGCCATCCGGATGAAGGCGCTGCCGGGGCTGGTCGCCGGCGCCGGATTTCCGGCGGTCGCGGTCACGGATACGAACAATCTGTTCGGCGCGCTCGAGTTCTCCGAGGGCGCCGCGAAGGTTGGCGTGCAGCCGATCGCCGGCCTGCAGCTGGCGCTGGCGCACCTGCCCGTCGAGCCGGGCAAGCGCCCGCCGGAACCGGCGCCGATCGCGCTCTATGCCCAGGACGAGGCGGGCTATCGGAACCTGATGGCGCTGTCGACGGCGGCGCATATGGAGACCGACCTCTCGCGCACCCCGCAGGTCGGGATCGACCGGCTGGCCGAGCACGCCGGCGGCCTGATCTGCCTGACCGGCGGCCCGCGCGGCCCGCTCGGCCAGCTGGTCGCCGCCGGGCGTGCCGCCGAGCCGCTGGCCCGCCGCCTGTCCGAGCTGTTCCCCGACCGGCTCTATGTCGAGATCCAGCGCCACGGCACCGAAGGCCGGCTGCGCACGGATGCCGAGGATGCGACCGAGCCGGAATTGGTCGGGCTGGCCTATGACCTCGACCTGCCGCTCGTGGCGACCTGCGAGGTCTTCTACGCCACGCCGGACATGCACGACGCGCACGATGCCTTTCGCTGCATCGGGCAGGGTGCGTACCTTAACCAGGCGTCGCGCGACCGGCTGACGCCGGAGCACTGGCTGAAGCCGGAGGACGAGATGGTCGCCCGCTTCGCCGATCTGCCCGAGGCGCTGGAGAACACCGTCGAGATCGCCATGCGCTGCGCCTTCCGCCCGCGCGTGCACGACCCGATCCTGCCCCGCTTTGCCGAGGACGAGGTCGACGAGCTGCGCGCCCAGGCGCGTCAGGGGCTGGCCGCCCGGCTGGCCGTCATCCCGCATGCGGCGCCCGTCGAGGAGTACGAAAGGCGCCTGGACTTCGAGCTCGGCGTCATCGAGGCGATGGGGTTCCCGGGCTATTTCCTGATCGTCGCCGACTTCATCAAATGGGCCAAGGCGCGCAACATACCGGTCGGCCCGGGCCGCGGCTCGGGCGCCGGCTCTCTCGTGGCGTATGCGCTGACGATTACCGACCTGGACCCATTGCGTTACGGCCTTCTCTTCGAGCGGTTTCTCAATCCAGAGCGGATCTCGATGCCGGATTTCGACATCGACTTCTGCCAGGACAGGCGCGAGGAGGTCATCGCCTATGTCCAGCGGAAATACGGCCGCGAGCGCGTCGCCCAGATCATCACCTTCGGCGCGCTGCTGTCGAAGATGGCGGTGCGCGATGTCGGCCGCGTCCTGCAGATCCAGTACGGCCAGTGCGACCGCATCGCCAAGCTGATTCCGGTCGAGGGCGTCAAGCCGATGTCCGTCGCGCGGGCGCGCAAGGAGGAGCCGCGGCTGGAGGAGGAGGTGCGGCGCGACCCGACGGTGGGCACGCTGCTCGACTATGCCGAGAAGCTGGAGGGGCTCTATCGCAACGCCTCGACCCATGCCGCCGGCGTCGTCATCGGCGACCGTCCGCTGGTCGAGCTGGTGCCGCTCTACCGCGACCCGCGCTCTGACATGCCGGCGACGCAGTTCAACATGAAGTGGGTCGAGCCGGCCGGGCTGGTCAAGTTCGACTTTCTCGGGCTGAAGACGCTGACGGTGATCCGCAACTGCCTCGACCTGCTGAAGCTGCGCGGCGTCGAGATCGACATCGGCGCCATTCCGCTCGACGACCGCGCGACCTACGAACTCTATGCCCGCGCCGATGTGGTCGGCGTCTTCCAGGTGGAATCGGCCGGGATGCGCGACGCGCTGCGCCAGCTTCGCCCGACCTGCATCGAGGACATCGTCGCGTTGGTGGCGCTGTACCGGCCGGGGCCGATGGAGAACATCCCCAAGTTCTGCGCGGTCAAGAACGGCCGCGAGCAGCGCGAGTCGATCCACCCGCTGATCGACCCGCTGCTGGACGAGACGCAGGGCATCATCGTCTACCAGGAGCAGGTGATGGAGATCGCCCGCCGGATGGCCGGCTACAGCCTCGGCGGCGCCGATATGCTGCGCCGCGCGATGGGCAAGAAGATCCAGGCCGCGATGGATGCCGAGCGGCCCAAGTTCCTGGCCGGCGCGGCGCAGAACGGCGTGCCCGAGGGCAAGGCGGTCGAGGTCTGGAACCTGCTCGACCGCTTCGCGAACTACGGCTTCAACAAGTCGCACGCCGCCGCCTATGCCGTCGTCAGCTACCAGACGGCCTGGCTGAAGACGAACCACCCGGTCGAGTTCATGGCCGCGGTGATGAACCTGGACCTGCATCAGACCGACAAGCTGAACGTCTATGTGCAGGAGTGCCGCCGCGGTGGCGTCGAGGTGGCGCCGCCCTGCGTCAACCGCTCGGAGGCGACCTTCACCGTGCGGGACGGGCGGATCCTCTATGCGCTCGGCGCGCTGCGGAACGTCGGGGTCGAGGCGATGCGGGCGATCGTCGCCGCGCGCGGCGCAAGCGGTGGCGGGCCGTTCGCCGATCTCTTCGATCTCGCCCGCCGGGTCGACCTCAAGCTGATCGGCAAGCGGCCGCTCGAGAACCTGGCCCGCGCCGGCGCCTTCGACGGGCTCGAGCCGAACCGCCGCCGCGCGCTCGAGTTGCTCGACGCGATCGTCGAGTACTCGGCGACGGCGCATGCCGACCGCGCCTCGGCGCAGGTATCGCTGTTCGGGGCAGGGGACGAGGCGCTGCCGCCGCCGCGGCTCGCCCGGGTGGATGACTGGCTGCCGACGGCGCGGCTGGGCGAGGAGCTGGGCGCCGTCGGCTTCTATCTCTCGGGCCACCCGCTCGACGACCACATGCCGGCGCTCCGCCGCAAGCGGGTTCTGACGGGCGCCGAGTTCATGGCCGGTGCCGGCCGGACGGGAGGCGCGGCGCGGGTCGCCGGCACCCTGGCGGGGCGGCGCGACCGCAAGTCGGCGCGCGGCCGGCGCTTCGGCATCCTGCAGTTCTCGGACCCCGACGGCCTGTGGGAGGCGACGGCCTGGGCCGAGGAGCTGGCCCAGCACGAGGACCTGCTGCAGCCCGGCCGTAACCTCGTCCTGCACCTCCAGGCCGACATCACCGACGAGCAGACCCGTCTGACCGTGCGCGCCGTCCAGCCGGTCGAGCAGGTGACCGAGGACGCCGCCGAGGTGGGGCTGGAGGTGCACGTCACCGACGAGGCGGCGTTTGAGTCGATCCGCAACCGGCTCGAGCTCGTCTCTACGTTCGGTTCGGCGGCGTCGCGGCGCCGGCGCGGCGAGGGGCCGGTCAAGCTGATCCTGCCGGTCGCGACGCTGGGCCAGGAGATCGAGATCCAGCTGCCGGGGCAGTACGCCGTGTCGGCCGAGATCCGTGGCGCGATAAAGTCGGTGCCGGGCGTCGAGGCCGTTCGGCTGATCTGACGGTCAGGCGCTTTGCGAGAGCTGCGCGTCCTGCGTAATCGGCGAGATCGGCACGGTCACGACAAAGGTCGAGCCCGCGCCCGCCCTGCTGTCGACGGCGATCGTTCCGCCCATCATCGCGGCCAGCTCGCGGCTGATCGCCAGGCCGAGGCCGGTGCCGCCATGCGCCCGGGTCGCCTTGTTGTCGATCTGGTGATAGCGCTCGAAGACCAGCGAAAGCTGGTCCTCGGGGATGCCGATCCCCGTGTCGGCGACCGCGAAGCGAAGCTGACCCGGACCCGCGCAAGCCACGGTGATGCGGATCGAGCCATTTTCCGTGAACTTGACGGCGTTGCCGATCAGGTTCTGCAGGATCTGCCGCAGGCGCAGGTCGTCGCCGAAGAACCGGTTGCTGTCGATTTCCTCGGCGACCGTCGTCGTCAGCTCCACGCCCCTTTGATGCGCCAGCGCCTCGAAGGGGGCGCATGACGCCCCCAGCAATTCGCTCAGGGCGAAAGGGCGCGGCGAGAACCGCAGGGTGCCCAACTCGATCGCGCCGATGTCCAGCACCTCGTTGATGATCTGGATCAGCGCCGTGGCGCTCTCGTAGATCTTCTCGGCGAACTGTCGCGCCCTGGGATGGAGCGGCTCGCGCAGCAGAAGCTGCGACAGACCGATGACGCCGTTCATCGGCGTGCGCACCTCGTGGCTCATCGTGGCGAGGAAGCGCGATTTCGCTTCACTGGCCGCCTCGACGCGCCGCTTTGCCGTCTGAACGGCGTCGCTGTGCACTGTCAGCTGCGCATGGCTGGCCTGGAGCCGCATGTAGTCCCGCCACACCATCGCGACGATCAGCCCAGAGAAGACGATGGCGCTGAGCAGCAGCGCCATCACCTCGAGCGTGAATCTGCGCTCGGCGGCGGACATGGCCTTCAGGCGCTCGGTGTGCAGCGAATCGAGCCTGGTCGTCAGGTTGCCGAGCTCGCGGTCCAGACCATAGAGTGCGCTGAAGCCGAGGCTTGCGTCGATCGGGCTGGTGCCGATTTGCTCGATCACCGGCCCGGCGAGCTTGATCTCGTTGATGATCTCGACCAGATGGGCGTCGAGAGAGCCGGGGACGGGTGTTCGGTTCAGGCTGTCCTCCAGCGCGGCGCTGGCAACCAGCAACCTGCCGTACGCTTCGACCGCGTGCCGCTCGGACTGTTCGTTGAAAAGCGTCGCATGCACCGCCAGCGCGGACATCGTGCCGACATACTGCGCGTGGATCGTCCGGAGCGTCGGGGCGACGTTGTCGGGCACGTCGCTGCGGCCGGGACGATGATGATGGATCAGGAAGATGGCAGTGACAACCAGGGCAAGGTACACGGCCGTGATCGCCGCGACGCGATAGGGCCGCGATCCGGGGCGCCGGGCAGGTAGAACGCTTGCAATCACGCGCTTCGTTCCCTTTCGTCGCGGCCGATATTCGTCTGCATTCGGGTGCAGACCCTGTGAAGTGCATTTTTTCGACATAGCTTTTGCCGCAGGCAGATTAACGTTTCACCTATCGCCGGCGTGCCGATGCGACCTTGCGACCGCATGCCGGCTATCCTAGGTCTAAACACTCTTCCGGAGCGCCAGGGATGATCGGTCGCCTCAACCACGTTGCAATTGCCGTGCCGGATCTGTCGGCGGCGGCGAGCCTCTATCGCGAGACGCTCGGCGCCCGGGTGTCGGACCCGCAGACCGAGCCGGCGCACGGCGTGACCGTCGTTTTCGTCGAGCTGCCCAACACCAAGGTCGAGCTGCTCGAGCCGCTTGGCGAGGGGTCGCCGATCGCCGGCTTCCTCGAGAAATCGCCGGCCGGCGGCATTCACCACATCTGCTACGAAGTGGACGACATCCTCGCCGCCCGGGACCGGCTGGCCGCGACCGGCGCCCGCGTGCTCGGCGACGGCGAGCCGAAGATCGGTGCGCACGGACGCCCGGTGCTGTTCCTGCACCCCAAGGACTTCAACGGCACGCTGGTCGAGCTGGAGCAGGCCTGATGGGCTGGGTGTCGGGCATCGTGATGTATTGCTCGATCTGGGCCATCGTCTTCTTCATGGTGCTGCCGCACGGCATCGTCAGCCAGCACGAGGCCGGCAGGGTCGAGCCGGGAACGCCGGCCAGCGCGCCGACCGAGGCGATGATCGGACGCAAGATGCTGATTACCTCGGCAATCACCGCGGTCGTGTTCGCCGTCGTCTGGTCAGTGATCTACTTTCACATGTTCACGCTCGACGACATCCCCTTCCTCACGCCGCCCTCCGGCGGCACCGGTTACTGGCAGAGCCGGTAGCCCGAATCGCGCGCGTCGATGTCGAGGTGCAGGTGGTCGTTGTGATCCTCCTGCCCGGGCCCGAGCACCGTCGTGAAGAGGAGACAGGCCGAGGCCCGCACGGTGCGCTGGAACGCCTCGGCGGCAGTGCCATCGCGCTCGCGCGGCTCGACCGAGATCGACGGACCGTCGGCAAAGCGGAAGGCCAGGACGTCGATGGCGTTGCCGAAGGCGTGCTGCGAGCGTTTGCCGTCGCCGCCGATGCGCCGGCAGACATAGGTCGAGGCATGCTCGACCGCGGTCAGCCGGCCGTGCTCGGGCAGCAGGCGGCTGGCAGGCAGGACGAAGGTCGCGACCCAGCTGGCCAGGTCCGTCGCGGTCGCGCAGCGCATCACCCCGGCTGGCTCGAGCGCGACGCCCGGCACGATCTCGGACACGCGGATCGGATTGGCGATGCCGCAGGCGCCGCCCTCGTCGCTGACGGGATCGACCCGCTCGAAGCTCGCGCCCAGCGCCCGGAGCCTGCCGAGGCAGGCTGCGAGACCGGCATCGTCCTCGGCCAGCTGATCGGGGACGGGCGGCTCGGCCGGCTGCGGCGCCGTGGCCGGCGCCTCGGCATCGTGTCCCGGGTCCTCTGCGGGAACGGGGGCGGTGGCGGGCGCCCCGGGGGACTGTGCCGGGGCCTGCGCCGGGGCCTGCGTCGGGGGCCTGCTTCGGGGCCGGCGCCTCGGCAGGTGATTCCGGGGCATTTCCCGGCGCGGGCGCGTGCGCCGGTGCCTCCGGCTCGGCCGGCGGTACGGGCGCCGTCTCGGGCGGCGGCTCGTCGGAGGCCGGCGCCGGGGCGGCCGTACCCGCAGGGCGCGGGGTCGGAGCGGGGGTGCCGGAGACCGGGGCGAGCGCGGGCTCCTTCGGGCGCTCCGCCGGGGTCACGGCCCGGCCGGGCGCGAGACCGCTCTGGCCGGCTTGGTCCTGGCCGGCCTCGCTCTCGCCGGCGGCGCTTTGCCCGGCGACGCTTTGCCCGGCGGCACTTTGCCCGGCGGCGCCCTGGTCGTTGCCGCTCTGCGCATTGGCGGTGCCGGCCACGAGCGCGATCAGGACGGCTGCTGCAAGGGCACGGGCCTCGTGCATCTCGGGAACTCCACTCTTGTTGCCTGTTCTTGATGGCTGTCGGCATTGCCCGGCCGGTTGACGGGTCCCGGTTGACGGGTCCGGCCATTGTGCCGCCCGCTGCTCAGACCCGTCCCGCCGGGCGCCACAGCCGGTGGAACTGGTGCGTCACGGTCGCGACACCCAGCACCGGGACGATCAGGTTCATGATCGGGATCGTCAGCGGGATCGCCATCAGCGTGCCGGCCGCCCAGGCCCGCAGCCAGTGCTGCTTGCGCAGCTGGATCGCCTCGCGAAAGGGCATGTGCCGCGCCGCCACCAGCTCGAAGTACTCGCGCCCGAGCAGGTATCCGTTGACGGCATAGAAGACCAGCGGCGCCAGCGGCCCGGAGATGAAGTAGAGGATCAGCGCCAGCACGTTGGCAATGATCACGACCGCGGCGAAGCGCAACGCGTTCAGCAGGTTGGCGCCCAGCCCGGGCGGCCGCGCCGGCGGCAGCAACGGATAGTGTCGCGCCTCGACCGCCTCGGCGACGTCCTCGAGGAAAAAGCCGACGAATATCGCCGCGACCGGGATCATCAGGAAGATGGACGCGACCAGCACGGCGCCGATCGCCAGCCCCTGCAGGCCGAGTTCGGGCAGCGTCACCTGCCCGACGAGCGGCCAGTCGCCGAGATCGGTCGGCAGCAAGCTCGCGCCCCATCCGGCCAGCCAGCTCAGCCCCGCCAGCAGCAGCACCGTCAGCGCCACCGCCTTGATCATCACCCACAGGAACGGCCGGTCGCCCATCTGGCCCAGCGCCCGCGCGACATCGCCGATCAGGTTCATGCGCCGATCAGATCCATGTGGTGATGGCGGGAACGTCTGGCCTGTCGCGCTCGGACGGCGCGACGGTCTCGTCGCCGATGTGCACGAAGCCCGCCACGGTCTCGCCGGGCGCGCAGCCAAGCGCGTCGGCCAGGAACGCCGCGTCGCGCGCCAGCGGCCCGGTCAGCCAGTTGGCGCCCCAGCCGGCCGCCAGCGCCGCGTTCAGCAGCGAGAGGCAGACGCAGGGCGCCGCGAACTCCTGCTCCCAGCGCGGGATGGGCGCCTCCCTGGGGCTGGAGATCACGGCGACGATCACGCCGCCCTGGCGGAAGGCGCCGGCGTCCTTGTCGATCTTGGCGGGGTCGTGGCCGATCTCGGCCAGCCGCCGCGCCGCCATCTCGGACAGCCGCGCGCGCCTGTCACGGTCCGCCAGAACGACGAAGCGCCACGGCACCAGCTTGCCGTGATCGGGGCTCCGCGACGCCGCCGTCAGCAGCGTCTCGAGCTCGGCCCGGTCGGGCGCGCCGTCGCCCAGCGTCTTGGCCGGGCGCGAGCGCCGTGTCAGCAGGAAATCGAGCACCTCCTGGCGCCTCTCGGGCATCGGCGTCTCTCCCCGCTGCTTGGCGCAACACTTACGCGGGCACGCGACCGAAGACAATGACCGCGCACCGCTGCCACACCGCTGCCGGGGCCGCTGCCGGTCCGGCGCTGCATTGCCCTTGCGCGTTTTCCGCACACCGAACACGCTGCCGGTTTATACTGCACGGACGGATGTCAGACCCGACCCATATTTAAAGAGGTTTAGACCATGCGCCGCGCCCCCCCTCTCGCTGTTCGCCATCTGCGTGACTGTCCTGGTGCCGCTCAACACATACGCACATCCCTACGAGCCGCTGGTGTGCACCGCCGGCGCGCCGACGCTCGAGGTCGTCAGCTACACGCCCCCCGGAACAACGCAGACGCGCTCGATCGAGATCGAGATCGTCGAGCCGACCGGCCTGCCGCCGGAGGCGACCCTGCCGCTGCCGACAGTGATCTGGTCGCATGGCGGGTCCGGCGGCGGCACGCCGCGGGCGATGGCCGAGTGGCGAACGGCGACCGCCGAGGCTTGCTACGCCTCGGTGTCGATCGGCCATGCCTGGCCGGATCCTCAGATCGAGGCCGATATCTGCACGAATCTCCTCCAGCTCACGGCCGGCGTCGACTGCGGGGCCGGTCTCTACAAGCTGCTGAATCTCCTCAGGCCCTACGACATCGCCGCCGTCATCGACCATCTCGAGGCGAACCATGCGGCCCTTTTCGACGCGACCAGGATCGCGGTCGGGGGCCATTCGGCCGGCTCGGCTGGCGCTCTGATGGTCGCCGGCGCGACGCGCGGCTACCGCACCGGCGATCCGGCAGAGGGCTACATCGACATCCGCGACCTCTCCGACCCGCGCCCGGTTGCCTTCCTGGCGTTCTCGCCGCAGGGCCCGGGCCAGGAGGGCTTCTACGAGAGCTGGAAGTCCAGTGGCGACACCTCGTGGCAAGGGGTCACCCGACCGGTGCTGATCGGGACCGGAGACGGCGACAATGGCTGCGACGCGGCGGGGCCGCCGACCCAGACGTCGAGCACGATCCACTACTGCACCGCCGATCCGACCCCCTCGAACAGGGCTGCGGTTTTTGACCTGCTGCCGTCCGATCCGGGCGGCGCGATCACGAAATACCGCCTCTACATCGACGATTGGCACGCGGCGCACACAATCTTCAACCTGGGCCGCTCGACCTGCGTTTCCGGAGGCGGCCCGACGCCGGATAACCTCTGCGACCTGATGCACGAGGGGCTCCGCCGCGCCGCCATCGCATTCCTCGACTGGCATCTTCGCGGCGACCCTGATGCCGAGTACTTCTGAGCCTCGACGCCAACATACCCGGCTCGCGCGGGCGCTTCGTATGGGACCGTAAATAGGGCGGAGCGTCAGCCCGTCGCCACCAGCACTGGCCGCGTCAGCGCGCTGAGGGACTGCCGCTGCCGGCCATCGCCGTCGAAGTTCTCCGGGTCGAGCCAGGTTTCCATGGCGGCGCGGATCGCCGGCCACTCGGTGTCGATCGCGGCGTACCATGCGCTGTCGCGGTTCCGGCCCTTGACGACTGCCGCCTGGCGGAAGACGCCCTCATAGCTGAGGCCGAGCCGCTGCGCCGCCCGGCGCGAGGCCGCGTTCAGCGCGTTGCACTTCCATTCATAGCGGCGATAGCCGGCCCCGAAGGCCCATGCCATCATCAGGTACATGGCCTCCGTCGCCGCCCGCGTCCGCTGCAGCGCCGGCGAATAGGTGATCCAGCCGACCTCGATCGAGCCCGCCGCCGGCGCGATCCGCAGATAGCTGGCGGTGCCGACCGGCCGTCCCTCGACGACGATCGCATGGTGCAGAGGGTCCGCCGTCTGCGCCCCCGTCCAGACCCAGCCCCGGTAGGCCTCGACCGAGGCGAAGGGGCCGTGCGGCATGTAGGTCCAGGTCCGGCCCTCGCGGTCGGCCGCCAGCGCGTCGAACAGCGCCGGCGCGTGGTCGAGCGTCAGCGGCTCGAGCCGGCAGTATCGCCCCTGCATCGCCATCCGCGTCGGCGCGGGCGGCGGCGCCCGGTCCGGTACCGGCGCGCCGATCGGCTCGCCGAGCGGGGTCGTGTGGTTCATGCAGGCTTCCCGAGGCTTGTTCCCGAAGGGATGTTGCCGGGATCGCGCCGCAAGTCCAGCCCCGCGGCGCCGGCCTCAGGCCCGGCCGGTGCCGCCGAGCGGGAGGCCGACCGGGGCGCTGACTTGGGCGCTGACTTGGGCGGTGGCCGGGCCGCTGCCCTGCGCCCGGCCCGCGCTCTCGCCCGTCAGCCGCTTCAGGTCCGAGTTCAGCCCCGACGCCGCCGTCTTGACGTTCACCAGCTGGCGCAGCAGGTCGAACCAGAACTGGCCGCCCAGCGTGCAGCCGAGGCCGATCAGCAGCCAGCTGGCCAGGCCGGTCGGGAACCAGACGTCCATGTCCGCCATGCAGGCCAGGACGTATCTGCCATCGCACTTCCATCCCATCGGCACGCCTTCCGCGCCGATCTGATCGGCGATCGTGTCGGCCGACAGCTGGAGCACGTTGCCGACGCGCTGCAATGTGTTGTCGATGGCGGCCTCGGCTTCCTCCACACTGATGGTGCCGTCATTGTCGGCATCGACGCGATCGTAGTTGGCGGCCGCGTTCAGCACCTCGGCCGCCTCGTCCACATGCTCCGGCCTGATATGGCCGGCGTCCAGTGCGTCCTCCGGCAATCCGAGCGCCGGGAGATCGCTCGGCGAGAAGGTATGGGCGGCGATCTCGTCCCTCGTGATCTCGCGCAACCCGTTCGGCTTGATCGGCCGGGGGTCGCCCGCGTCGACCGCCAGGGTCAGCCTCCGCCGCGCCGCCCGCCCCTCGATCTCCTCGACGTTCAGGGCGCCGACGGCCCCCCGCTCGGTCGCCAGCGTCGCCCGCGCGACAATCTGGTTTCGCAGCGACTCGCTGTTGATCAGCTGGCCGCCATAGGCGATGACGTCGAAGTTCATGGCGAAGGCCATCAGCGCGCCGATCGTGAACAGCACGTATTTCGCGCGGCGCACATACCACCCGGTGACCCGGTCCATCGTCGAGTCGAACCAGCTTCCAAGCGCCAGGACGGTCTCGTCGATGGCGATCTGGGCGCGCAGCATCCGCGCGTCGATCTCGGCCCTGACATCGGCGACGGCGCCCTCCAGCCGGCCGCGCCTTTCCTTCAACTCGCGCGATAGCGAAACCTCGCGGAGCGTGCTCAGCAGGCGGTCCTTCAGCTCGCGGTCCATCGGCAAGGCGTCGACGGTCGATTCCACCTCGGCCATGCCGGCATCGATCCGGTCGGCCCAGCGCGCGAGCAGGCGCCGCGTTGCGTCGAGGGCTTGCGGAATCTCGTCCGACTGCACCCCGTCCGCGAACTCGAGATCGCCATAGGCGGCCTTCGCGTCGCGCAACAGGGTGTCGACCATCGCGCGGGCGAAGGTGGCCTTGGGAATCGACGAGGGCATCCGGCCGAGATCGGCGAAGGGCTTTTCGGTCCGCGGCATGATCTTCGAGACCAGCCAGTTCCACAGCCGGCCCATCAGCCCCTGGGGGCCGTAGAGCGACCTGATCGAGGGATCCTTGAGAAAGGCGAGCGTCAGCCTGGCGTGCTCGACCCGCTTCGGCGTCAGCCATGTCACGCTGACCAGCTTCTGGCTCTGCTCGGGCGCACCTTCCAGCAGCCGGAACAGGCCCCGGCGCAGGATGCGGCCGCGCCAGTTCAGGAACGAGGCAAGCACCTCCTGCAGCGCACTGGCGACAAGGCTGAAGGCCAGAATCGTGAAAATGACGCCGATGGCGACGTCGAGCAGCGCAAAGCCGGTCATGCGGCATGCCCCTTCCGGTGTTCCCCCGCGGAGAGCCCGTCGCATTCTGCGACAGGCTCAACCATCGGGAGTTTACCAGATCGGTCGGTCGCGGAACATCCGGGGGCGCCCAGCGCGCGCTGCCGGGCTTTTCCGCGCAACAGCGGTTAACAGCGCCGGGCCGGGCGCCGTCGAGCGCCGGAAATGCCGTCAGTCGCGGGGCAGGAAGCGCATGCCCAGCTCGCGAAGCTGCTCGTTCGTCGGCTCGGACGGGGCGCCCATCATCAGGTCCTCGGCGCGCTGGTTCATCGGGAACATGATGACCTCGCGGATGTTCTCGGCGCCGGCCAGCAGCATGACGATGCGGTCGATGCCGGGCGCGATGCCGCCATGCGGCGGCGCGCCATAGCGGAAGGCGTTGATCATGCCGCCGAAGTGCTCGTCGACGAAGGCGCGGTCCTTGCCCGTGATCTCGAACGCCTTGTACATGATCTCGGGCTTGTGGTTCCGGATCGCGCCCGGAACTGAGCTCGACGCCGTTGCAGACGATGTCGTACTGGTTGCCCAGCACGTCGAGCGGCGGCAGCGTCTCCAAGCGCCTCCAAGCCGCCCTGCGGCATCGAGAACGGGTTGTGGCTGAAGTCGATGCGCTTCTCGTCCTCGTTCCACTCGAACATCGGGAAGTCGACGATCCAGCAGAAATCGAAGCGATCCTCGGCGGTTAGCCCCAGCTCCTGACCTATGACATTGCGCGCCCGGCCGGCGACGTCGATGAAGCTGTCTGGCTGGCCGGCCAGGAAGAACGCTGCGTCGCCGGCGCTTCAGGTCGAGCTGCCGGCGGATCGCCTCGGTCCGCTCGGGTCCGATGTTCTTGGCGAGCGGCCCGGCGCCGACCACGCTGCCGCCATCCTCGCGCCACATGATATAGCCCATGCCCGGCAGGCCCTCGCGCTGCGCCCAGGCGTTCATGCGGTCGCAGAAGGCGCGGCTGCCGCCCGCCGGGCGCCGGGATGGCGCGGATCTCGGTGCCGTCCTGCTGCAGGATCTGGGCGAAGATCTTGAAGCCAGAGCCGGCGAAGTGCTCGCTAGACCACCTGCATCTTGATCGGGTTGCGCAGGTCGGGCTTGTCCGAGCCGTACCACAGCATCGCGTCCCTGTAGGCGATGCGCGGGAAGCTCGGCGTCACCGGCCGGCCGCCGCCGAATTCCTCGAAGACGCCGCGCATGACCGGCTCGATCGCCTGCGAAGACGTCCTCCTGCTCGACGAAGCTCATCTCCATGTCGAGCTGGTAGAACTCGCCGGGCGATGCGGTCGGCGCGCGGGTCCTCGTCGCGGAAGCAGGGCGCGATCTGGAAATAGCGGTCGAAGCCCGCCACCATGATCAGCTGCTTGAACTGCTGCGGCGCCTGGGGCAGGGCATAGACCTTGCCCGGATGCAGGCGGCGACGGCACGACGAAGTCGCGCGCGCCCTCGGGGGAGGAGGCGGTCAGGATCGGCGTCTGGAACTCGGTGAAGCCCTGCTCCATCATCGCGGTGCCGGATCGACGCGATCACCTTGCGAGCGCAGGACGATGTTGCGGTGCAGCTGCTCGCGCCGCAGGTCGAGGAAGCGATAGCGCAGCCGCGTCTCCTCCGGGTATTCCTGATCGCCGAAGACCGGCAGCGGCAGCTCCTCGGCGGCGCCCAGCACCTCGAGCTCGCGCACGAAGACCTCGATCTCGCCGGTCGGGATCTTCGGCGTTGACCAGCTCCGGCGTCGCGCGCCTTGACGACGCCGTCGATGCGGATGACCCACTCCGAGCGCACCCGCTCGGCCGCCGCGAAGGCGGGCGAGTCCGGGTCGGCCAGCACCTGCGTGATGCCATAGTGGTCGCGCAGGTCGATGAACAGGATGCCGCCATGGTCGCGCACCCGGTGGACCCAGCCGGAGAGCCTGACCTCGTGGCCGACATGGGACTTGTCCAGCTGGCCGCAGTTATGCGTGCGATAGGCGTGCATGCCTTGGCTCCCGGCGGGCGGGGCGCATCAGGCACTCCGCGGTCGGCGCCGGGATAGACCGCCTCGATCGGCCCCTGTCAAGGGATCGAGGCGTGGCCGCCGTGAAAGAAGAAGATCCCGATCCCCGAGCTGAAGATGATCTGCCCGGCCAGGCTGTGCAGCACCCAGGCCAGCATCAGCGACCGCCCGCGCGTCAGATAGGCCCAGCCGATGAGCGCGCCGCCGAGCGCCGTCATGCCGATCGTCACCGGGTTCATGAAGAACAGGTGGCCGAGACCGAAGGCGGCACCGTTGGCGGCCACCATTGCCGCTCGTGCTGGGAAAGAGCGCCCCGTAGCGCTCGAAGAACAGCGAGCGGAAGATGACCTCCTGCGGCAGGGCCGAGAGCAGCGGGTAGGCGCTGACGATGATCAGCCACAGCAGCGTGCGCTCGAGCGGCAGGTCCAGCAGACGCCCTGGCAACAGCACCAGGACGAAGACGATGCAGACCGACGCGCACAGGGCGGCGTAAAGGACGATCAGGCGCCACTCGCGCAGGATGGCGCCGTTGAAGACGCGCCGGAAAGTGAAGCCAGGCGTCACCGCCAGCAGCGCGGCCGCGACCCCCGCCAGGGCCCACATCGTCGCGACCAGCGAGAACGAGCCGAACACCCCCCAGGCGAGCACCCGGTCGAAGTAGGCGGCCATCAGCAGGGGCAGGCCGACGAACAGCGCAACGAACTCGGACCAGAGCTGAACGCGGCGCCAGGAGACACTTACGACTGTGTTCATGCAACAAAACGAAGCAGTGGCGCAGCGGCCGTTTACAAGGACGCGCGGCCGTCATCGGCCGCGCGCGGTGGTTCCGGGCGGATCAGCCCTGCGTCGCGGGCGTGATCAGCAACTCGACGCGCCGGTTTGCCTGGCGGCCGGCTTCGGTCTCGTTCGACGCCACCGGCTGGCTTTCGCCCTGGCCATAGGCGGCGACGCGGGCCGGGTTGACGCCCCGGCTGATCAGATAGTCGGAGACGGCGCGGGCGCGCGATTCGGAGAGCCGCTGGTTGTAGGCTTCCTCGCCGGTCGAATCCGTGTGCCCGACGATGTCGATATAGCTCGACGGATACTGCTTCAGCGACGCCGCGACGTTGTCGAGCGCGCCATAGAACTGTGGCTGGATCTGCGCCGAATCCGTCGCGAAGGTCACCTGCGACGGCATCGTCACGAGAAGCTGGTCGCCCTGGCGCTCGACCTCGGCGCCGGTTCCGGCGAGGCTTGTCTCGAGCTCGCGCTGCTGTTGGTCGAGGTACTGGCCGACCGCCGCGCCCGCGAGCAGGCCGATGCCCGCGCCGACGAGCGCGTTGCGCCGGTCGTTGCCGCCGACCAACGTGCCGAGCCCCGCCCCGGCAGCGGCCCCCACGCCGGCGCCGATCGCGGTGCGCTGGTTGTCCTGAACGGTTTCGCAGCCAACCAGCGCGACGCAGCAGGTTGCAGCGATCAGGATTTTTTTCATTGTCGTCTCCTCGGGTTGCCTCGGGGGAGGCTTCATCAAACCATCATGCCTGCCGGCCTGCTGAACACCGGCGGCGTTCGCCAGGCACCCATCTTGAACGTCGCTGCGGTTCGCATCAGGCGGTCAGAAAATCAACGATCGGCTGCCATTGCTGCTTAATGGGCCGAAGCGCCGAAAGTTCCCGGTCGAAGACGCTCAGACCCTCGGCCGCCAGATCGGGATAGACGGCGCGCTCGGCGATGCGCGCCAGCGGCGGTCGCTCCAGCCGGGCGCAGAAGCCCTCCAGCGTCTGCGCCGCCCGCGAGCCGGTACGCAGGCGATTGGCGACAAGGTGCACGGCAACCCGACCCTTGCGGACGCGCTTTATGTCCTCGATGTCGGCGAGAAAGCCGCGCGTGGCGTTCTCGTCGAAGACCGAGGGTTGCACCGGCACCAAAACCGCCGTCGCCCCGGCGATCAGCGCCTCGGCCTTCGAGCCCTTGAGAGCGCCAGGCGCGTCGATGACCAGCCAGTCGAGCTTGGCCGGGTGCTCGCCGATCGCCGAGCCCTTGGTCCAGTCCAGGCCACGGATATGCGCCACCCCGTCCGGCCGGCGCTGCAGCCAACCGAGGGCGGATTGCTGCCGGTCGGCGTCGGCCAGGGCGACGCTCTCGCCGCGGCGGGCCAGCGCCGACGCCAGACTGACGGCGATCAGCGTCTTGCCCACCCCGCCCTTGCGATTGGCGACCAGCACCGTGCGCATGCCGGTCCTCTCCCCGTCTCCCGCGGACATTCTTAGCGGCTTGTCTCGTATAGGGAAGCGCGGAAGTTCGCAGGAGACAGCGGCGGGAAAGAACGCTATCCCCCGGATCATGCATATTGTTTCCGAAACCGGCGAGCTCGCGCGGATCTGCGCCGCCTTCGCCGAGGCGCCCTATGTCACGGTCGACACCGAGTTCCTGCGCGAGCGGACCTACTGGTCGCAGCTCTGCCTCGTGCAGATGGCCCGGCCGGGTGCGGCGGGCGAAGGCGCGGAAGACGACTCCGCCGTCCTGATCGACCCACTGGCCGCGGGCATCGACCTCGCACCTCTGCATGCGCTGATGGCGGACGAGCGTGTGGTCAAGGTCTTCCATGCCGCCCGGCAGGATGTCGAGATCTTCCACCATTTGGGCGGCGTGGTCCCGCGCCCGCTCTTCGACACGCAGGTCGCCGCGATGGTCTGCGGCTATGGCGAGCAGGTCGGCTACGAGACGCTCGCCCGCAAGATCGCCAAGGTCACGATCGACAAGTCCTCGCGCTTCACGGACTGGTCGCGCCGGCCCCTGAGCGACAAGCAGCTTGCCTATGCGCTGGCGGATGTGACGCATCTGCGCCAGATCTACGAGGCGCTGCGCGACCGCCTCGCGGCCACCGACCGCATCTCGTGGGTGGCAGAGGAGATGGCGGTGCTGACCGATCCGGCGACCTATGCGGCCGATCCGGACGAGGCGTGGCAGCGCATCAAGGCGCGGTCGCACAGCCCCAGGTTTCTCGCCGTCGTCAGGTCGCTGGCGCGCTGGCGCGAGATCAACGCGCAGGACCGCGACGTGCCGCGCTCGCGCGTGCTCAAGGACGACGCCCTGCTCGAGGTGGCGACCGCCCAGCCGAGGACGCCGGACGAGCTGTCGCGCATGCGCCTGCTCCAGCGCGACGCGCGGCGGCCCGAAATGGCGGCCGAGATCCTCGCCGCCGTTGCCGAGGGCCTGGCCTGCCCGCCCGACAGGATGCCGAGGCTGTCGGCCCAGCCGCGCCGTCGCGAGGGGTCGGCCGCCGTGGCGGAACTGCTCAAGGTGTTCCTGAAGGCGCGTGCCGACGAGATCGGTGTCGCCCCGCGCCTGATCGCTCCGGCGTCCGAAATCGAGGCGCTGGCCGGCGAGGAGGAGGTCGGCGACCTCGCCGTGCTCAAGGGCTGGCGCGGCGAGGTATTCGGCGCCGATGCGCTGCGCCTGAAGAACGGCGACACCGGCCTGGTCGCGCGCCGCGACGGGATCCGCCTGGTCGACCTGCGCGAAATGGCCGACTAGGGCCGATCAGGACCGATCGGGGCCGATCAGGACTGCCGCGCAGCCGAATGGAGGCTCGGCGACCGCAGGCCCGGCGGCTGCGGACTGGCCGGCGCGGCACCTGCAGGCTGGGGACTCGCCCCCTGAAGGCCCGGGCGCTGCAGGTCCTCGGGCGGCGACGCCGCGAAGTCGAGCTGGGCGCCGCCGCGCAGCGCCATGACGCGGATGCCGGCCGCGCCGCGCAGATCTGCCGCCCTGACCGGCAGGTCGGCCCGCAGCATGCGCGCCCGCGACGTGCCGGCCGGCAGGTCGAAGCCCGGAGGCGGCTCGGAGGCGACGAAATCGTATTCGATATAGCCGTCGAGGCCGGGCGCGCCTTCGCGGCGCGGGCGCAGCCGCGGCAGCGAATAGCCGAGTCCCGGCGCGGTGCCGTAGGCGGTGATCAGAAAGCCGTCGCGCGTGCGGCCGACCTCGACCCCGCGCACGGCCTCGACCGGCACGGGGGTCGACCGCGCCTCCTGGACCGCCTCGCGCCGGGCCTCGTCCGCACGGCTTTCGCCGCCCCAGACGGTCGGGACGTCATCGAGGAAGGTTCCGGTGGTGCACCCGCCGAGCAGCAGCGTGGCAGTCAGCAGCATCCGGCAGGGTCGGCCCGGCATCGGTTCTCCGTCGTCGGTTTCGGCGCGCGACCATACCTTGGCGCAGCGGAAAGGAAAGCAAATAGCGGGTCCGCGCGCGCGGAGTAGGCGGAGTAGGCTGGACGCACGGCCGGCGAGCGCCTAGATCGGAGCGGACGCAGGGAGCGTGCGATGAGTACCGGCGAAAGCTTTGAGGACATCGTCGAGAACTTCGAGCTGTTCGACGACTGGGAAGAGCGTTACCGCTATGTCATCGAGCTTGGCCGCGGCATGCCCGCGCTGCCCGACGAGCGGCGCACCCAGGCGACCAAGGTCGACGGCTGCGCCAGCCAGGTCTGGCTGGTGCCCGAGGTGCGGAACGCGCCGGAGGGCGCGCGTCTCTTCTTCCAGGGCGACAGCGACGCGATGATCGTGCGCGGGCTCATCTCGATCCTGGTCAGCCTGATATCGGGCCGCCGGCTCGACGATATCCGGCGGCTCGACATCCGGGGCGAGCTTGCCCGGCTGGGCCTCGACCAGGCACTGTCCTCGCAGCGCTCGAACGGCTTGCGCGCCATGGTTGCGCGGATCGAGGATATTGCCCGGGCGGCGCAAGCGGCGTAACCAGCGGCAGCCGGCATTTCGTCGGGCGAAGGGGTCGCCGATGACCAACGCACTGACCGAGCTTCTCGCCACGCGCGACTGGCTGATGCTGGATGGCGCCACAGGCACGAACCTCTTCGCCATGGGGCTGATGTCGGGCGAGGCGCCCGAGTTTTGGAACATCGACCAGCCCGACCGCATCCGCGACCTGCATCGGGGCTTCATCGAGGCCGGCTCGGACCTGATCCTGACCAACTCGTTCGGCGGCACGCGCTATCGGCTGAAGCTGCACGAGGCGCAGGGCCGGGTGCCCGAGCTGAACCGCGCTGCGGCGCGGATCGCGCGTGAATGCGCGGACGCGGCGGGCCGGCCGGTGGTCGTCGCCGGCTCGGTCGGGCCGACAGGCGAGATCCTGCAGCCGGTCGGCACGCTCTCGCACGCGGACGCCGTCGCGGCCTTCCGCGAGCAGATCGCGGCGCTGATGGAGGGTGGCGCCGACGTGATCTGGGCCGAGACCATCAGCTCGGAGGAGGAGTTCCGCGCCGTCGCCGAGGCGGTCGAGCGGGAGGGTGCGCCCTTCTGCGGCACGCTCAGCTTCGACACCGCCGGGCGGACGATGATGGGTCTGACATCCAGCGCCTTCGCCGGCATCGCGGACAGCCTGACGCACCGGCCGATCGCCTTCGGCGCCAATTGCGGGACCGGCGCGCCCGACCTGCTGCGCACGGTCCTCGGCATCTCCGCCGCCGATCCGGAGGCGATCGTCATCGCCAAGGCGAATGCCGGCATCCCGCGCTATGTTGACGGGCTGATCGAGTATGACGGCACGCCCGAGCTGATGGCGCGCTATGCCAGGCTGGCCCGCGACGCGGGTGCCCGGCTGATCGGCGGCTGCTGCGGCACCAAGCCCGAGCACCTGGTCGCCATGCGCGCGGCGCTGGAAGCTCATGTCCCGGGCGAGCGCCCGACCATCGAGCGCATCCGCGCCGAGGTCGGTGAATTCACCTCGGCCGATGACGGGGCTGGCGAGCCTCGGGCCGAACGGGTGCGCGGCACCGGCCGGCGCGGCCGCCGCCGGGCGTGATCCGGGCCTGATCTGGCGGATCAGCGGCCGCGCTGCCGGCCGTACCAGGCCACGGCCGCGCCGGCGGCGGCGCCGAAGAGGTGGGCCTCCCAGGAAATGTTTGTGACAAGGCGGGGCAGCGCGCCCCAGAGCATGCCGCCATAGATCGTCATGACGAGGATCGAGCTCAGGATCGCGCGCGGTCTCCGCTCGGCAAAGCCGAGCGCGACCAGGAAGGCGAACCAGCCGAAGACGAGGCCGCTCGCGCCGATGTGAATCGAGTGCGGCCTGCCGAGCAGCCACACGGCGAGCCCGGAGACCAGCACGATCGCGACGCTGGCGGCGATGAACCGCCGCGGCGCCACGGCCATCCCGATGCTGCCGAGCACCAGCAACGGCAGCGTGTTCGCCAGCAGATGCCCGACGCCGCCGTGCAGGAAAGGCATCGCCGGCACCCCCGCAAGCCCGCCGAGATCGCGTGGCCGCAGCCCGAGCCAGATATTCAGGCGGTGCCCCAGAACCTGGTTCACGAGCTCGACCAGCCAGATCGCGGCAAGCAGCACGAGCACCGGGCGAATGGTCCTGAGCAGCGCCTGTCGAGCCATCCGGCCGCCATGCCGCCCGCGGGCCTTGAAGGTCAAGGTCCCGCAAAGGCCCGGCCAAGGCGCCGCTATGGCGCGGCGTCGGTTCCCGGCTGGCAAGTGCCGAATTTATTCCTACTTAAACCCAGTTTTGCGGATAACAGCTCGATCCATCGTCGCGGCCGCTGAAACGAGGGAAGCACATGCCTGAGGGTGAGGACGACATTGTCCTGAGCGAGCTGGACGACGACGAACTCGTTCAGCAGATGCACGACGACCTCTATGACGGCCTCAAGGAAGAGATCGAGCAAGCCGTCAACATCCTGCTCGAGCGCGGCTGGACACCCTATGACGTGCTGACCAAGGCGCTGGTCGAGGGCATGCGGATCGTCGGCATCGACTTTCGCGACGGCATCCTCTTCGTGCCCGAGGTGCTGCTCGCCGCCAATGCGATGAAGGGTGGGATGTTCATCCTGCGCCCGCTGCTGGCCGAGACCGGCGCGCCAAAGCTGGGGTCGATGGTGATCGGCACCGTCAAGGGCGACATTCACGACATCGGCAAGAACCTCGTCGGCATGATGATGGAGGGCGCCGGATTCGACGTCTACGACCTCGGCATCAATAACCCGGTCGAGAAGTACCTCGACGCGCTGGAGAAGCACCAGGCCGATATCCTCGGCATGTCGGCGCTGCTGACGACGACGATGCCCTATATGAAGGTCGTCATCGACGCCATGAAGGAAAAGGGCATTCGTGACGACCACGTCGTGCTGGTCGGCGGTGCGCCGCTGAACGAGGAATTCGGCCGTGCCATCGGCGCCGACGCCTACTGCCGCGACGCCGCCGTCGCGGTCGAGACGGCGAAGCGGTTCATGGACCGCAAGCACAACGTGCACGCGGCCGGGTGACCCGGCCGACGGAAAGGCGATGATCGTGCTGGACGACGAGAGGCTGACCGAGACCGGTTTCGACGCGTCGGCCGTGCAGGGCCGCGTCCTGCTGATCGCCTGCGGCGCGCTGGCGCGCGAGATACTGGCCCTGCGGGACGCCAACGGCTGGACGCATCTCGACCTTGCCTGCCTGCCGGCCAAGTTGCACAACATGCCGCAGCGGATTCCAGAGGCGGTTCGCGGCAGGATCGGCCGGGCGCGGCAGCAAGGCTATGCGAAGATCTTCGTCGTCTATGCGGACTGCGGCACGGGCGGGCTGCTCGACCGGGTCTGCGCCGAGGAGGGCGTCGAGCGCATCGCGGGCCCGCATTGCTACAGCTTCTTCGACGGCAACGAGACCTTTGCCGCGCGCGCCGAGGCGGGCGAGATCACGGCGTTCTACCTGACCGATTTTCTTGCGCGTCAGTTCGAGACGCTGGTCTGGCGGGGCATGGGCCTCGACCGGCACCCGGAGCTGCTGTCGATGATCTTCGGCAACTACGAGAAGCTGGTTTACCTGGCACAGACCGCCGATCCGGCTGTGGAGGCCAAGGCGCGTGCGGCGGCAGAGCGCCTGAACCTGGTCTTCGAGAAGCGCCCGACCGGCTATGGCGGGCTCGTGCCCTTCCTGCACCGTGCCGCCGGAGCCTGAGCGGGCGCTATTTCTTCACGAGCCGCAGATGGCCGCGCGTCCGCCGCGCCCGGCGGCCGTCCGGCTCGTCCCGGCCGCCACCCTCGATCGAGGTCAGGCGCGGTGCGTTCTCGTCCGGCTGGTCGTCGGGACCGGGGAGAAAGTCCTCGGTCGGCTCGGCCAGTCCGGCGAAGGGCGGCGACATGTCGAGGTCGCGGACCGTCGCCTCGACCGGATCGACGCTCATGTGCTCGATGCGGAAGCGCAGCGGTGCGCCGGAGTTCTTGCCGGGCGGGCCCATCAAGGGATGCAGGCAGCCGATCACTCGGTCGATCGCGCCGAAATCGCTGCGCAGCGGCAGGAGGTTGATCTCCCAGATGCCGCTCTCGTCGGCGGCGTTGCGCAGCCGCGCGTAGCCGATGCCGGGCTCCTCGAGCGTCTCGTTGATCAGCGCCGTAAAGCTCTCTCGTGACCCCTGCGCCATGATCGCCCGCGCGTTCATGCCGCGCAGCTCCATGCCGAAAGCGTCGACGATCGCGGTGCCGGCCAGCCTGAATCGGATGTTGCCGCGGCCGAGGTTCTCGAGGATGAAGAGGTTGCGCGCGTCGCACGCCATGTCGCGCGGATCGATATCCGAGCGCAATGGCGTCTTGCGCCCGGCCCGCAGCCTGCTCCAGTAACCATACAGAGCGCGCAATTCCGAGTGGATCATGTCGTTGCTTCGGCTCAACCGGTACGCAGCCAGGTCGACGCAACTATGGCCACTTGCGTTGTTCCAGTCCATGCCCTTCACTTCTCCTGCGTACGTTTCAAGCCGGTCAGCGCGGCTGTTGCAGGTGGCTATGCAAGCGACATACCAGCCGGGCGGTGAGGAAGCGGCGCAGGATGGCGCGGCAGGGACTGCTCGGCCGCCCTCTGCCGCGATCGCGGAGAGGGCATGAGTCACGAGATCGAGCGCAACGGGATTCTCGTCGTCCTCTCCTCGCCGTCGGGCGCCGGAAAGTCGACGATGACTCGACGCCTTCTGGCAGACCAGGAAGGCATTGATGTCTCGGTCTCTGTCACGACGCGCCCGCAGCGACCGGGCGAAATCGAAGCACTCCACTACTTTTTCGTGGAAAAACAATGCTTCAGAGACATGATCGAACAAGGCGAGCTGCTCGAGCATGCCGATGTCTTCGGGTACCGGTACGGCACGCCGCGTGCCCCCGTGGAGACGGCCCTGGCCAAGGGCCGGGACGTGATCTTCGACGTCGACTGGCAGGGCGCCCAGCAGCTCCGGCTGTCGGCGCTCGGCCGCTCGGTGGTCTCGATCTTCATCCTGCCGCCCTCGATCGAGGCGCTGGCGGAACGATTGAGCGCGCGCGCCCAGGACAGCGCGGCCGTGATCGCCGCCCGCATGGCCAAGGCGCGTTCCGAAATAAGCCATTGGGCCGAGTACGACTATGTCCTAATCAATGACGATCTTGACCGGTGCTATGCCCAGATCGTGACAATTGTCGAGGCCGAGCGGCTGCGTCTGCCCCGCCAGCGAGGGATGCGGCGCATCGTCGATCGGCTGAATGCGGAATTCGACGCAGAATAGGAAGTGCTTCGTGCCACTTTACGAACTCGACGGCATCGCACCGCGCCTGCCGGAGGACGGGTCCGCCTGGATCGCCCCTGGCGCGGCGCTGATCGGCCGGATCACGCTCGCCCCGGGCGTCAGCATCTGGTTCAACGCCGTCCTGCGCGGCGACAACGAGCCGATCGCGATCGGCCGCGACAGCAATGTCCAGGACGGCTGCGTCTTCCACACCGATCCGGGCTTTCCGCTGACGATCGGCGCCGACGTGACCGTCGGTCACAAGGCCATCCTGCACGGTTGCACCGTCGGCGACGGCTGCCTGATCGGCATGGGCTCGGTCGTGATGAACGGCGCCAGGATCGGCGCGAACTGCCTGCTTGCCGCCAATGCGCTGATCACCGAGGGCAAGGAGATCCCGGAGCGCTCGCTGGTCGTCGGCCAGCCGGCAAAGGTCGTCCGCGCGCTCGACGACGCGACGGTCGGCGTGATCCGCGAGGCGTCGGTCCGCTACCGGGCGCGACAGGACCACTACCGCGCAGGGCTGCGCCTCGTCGAGGGCGGCTAGTCCTGCGGCTCGGCGACGATCGAGACGCGCCCGTCCGCCCGCGAGACGGAAAGGTGGACGCCCAGCGCGCGTGCCGTGTCGCGGGCCAGCACGAACTCCACGGTGCGCGGCGAGACCGCATCGGCGCTCGCGCTGCCATCGAGCAGTCCCAGCATCTCGGCGCTGCTCGACAGGCTTTCCGCCAGCACCTCGATCGAGAGCGGCACGACCGACCGGGCGCTGGTGCGCAGCTGGACCGTCCCGCGGATGCCGAGGACCGAGCGCGCGCAGAGCAGGACGAGCGCCAGCAGCTTCGCCTCGCGACGCGGCACCGGCGGCCCCTCGCGCCCCTGCCATTCGAGAACGATCCGGGGCGGCGCGAACAGGACGGCGGAGTGTTCCGCCAGAACGGCGCGCGCCACGCTCTGGCCTTCCGCCTCGGCGGTTCCGAAGGCGATCCGGTAGAGCTGCAGCATCGCCGAGGCCCGCTCGGCGCTGTGGCCGATCATGCCGATGGCCTCGGAGTGCTCTGCCGCGCCCATCTCGCGGACCAGATCGATGCCGTTGACGATGGCCCCGACCGGGCTGACGAGATCGTGGCAGATGCGTGAGCAGACAATGGCCGCGAGGCTGATGTCGTGCATCCTTCCCTCCTATTCGCGGTGGCGTCCTGCCGGCCGGACCGCTAAGATGGCGGCGTGATCTACGGCTTCGAAGTCGGCGCCATCGTCCGCATGCCTGCCGAGCCCGACTGGGGGCTCGGGCAGGTCCAGTCGATCGTCGGATCGCGCATCACGGTGAACTTCGAGCACTGCGGCAAGGTCGTGCTGCAAGGAGCTGCTGTGTCTCTGGAACTGGTCGCACTGGATCTCGATTGATTGCCGACGCGGAGTCTACACGCACTGCGCGCTCGATAGGTTAACAGGCGGGGCCTCCGGCTGGCGAGGTTGCGTGGCATCGGCAATCCCCTTAGTGTCCGCCGACCGCGCCGCGAGGCGGATCGAGGGGGGTGGCGTTCGTGCTGCAAGCGGAGGAACAGCGCCTCATGCACATCGAGGCCGGCCGATTTACGGTCCGACTGGCGACGTGCGACGCCGATGTAGCGGCTGCGCAACGGCTGCGCTATCGCGTCTTCGTTGAGGAGATGGGCGCCACGGCAAGCCCGGCGGATCGAGCCGAGCGCCGCGAGCGCGACCGCTTCGATCCCTATTTCGAGCACCTGCTGCTGATCGACAACGAAAGCACTGACCCGGACGTCGAGCGGGGCGTCGCCGGGGTCTATCGTCTGATGCGCGGCAGCCGGGCGCGCGCCGGCATCGGCTTCTATGGCGCCAGCGAATACGATCTCTCGCGGCTTGTGAACTATCCGCGGGAAACGCTGGAGCTCGGGCGCTCCTGCGTCGATCTCGAGCATCGCGGCGGCGCCGGCATGCACCTGCTGTGGACCGGCCTGGGCGAATACGTGGCCGAGCACGGCGTATCGATCCTGTTCGGCGTCGCCAGCTTCCACGGCACCGACCCGGCGCCGCTGGCGCAGGCTTTGAGCTATCTTCACCACACTCATCTGGCGCCGGCCGACCTGCGCGTTCGCGCCGTGGCCGAGCGTTATGTCGCGATGGACATCCTACCGCCCGATGAGGTCGAGAGGGTCGAGGCGCTGCGCCAGATACCGGCGCTCATCAAGGCCTATATGCGGTTTGGCGGCTTTGTCGGCGACGGTGCCTATGTCGATCAGGATTTCAACACGGTGGACGTCTGCCTGTTGATGGACACGGCGCGGATGGTGGAGCGATACCGTGTCTTCTATTCGCGAAAACGGGGCGGGTCGGTCGACCGGATCCTCGGCTGACCCCGCTTTGCTCTGACTGATCCGAGATGGAGGCATGGAACGCCGAACCGCTGCCGGAGCTGCCGGCCCCGTCAGTGCCGGGGCGCGTGCTCGGCGCCCTGCGGCTGGTCGGGCTTGTGGCCGTCACGGGAGCCGCGGTCGGCCTGTTTCTCGTCGGCCGCTTCCTGCGCGGTCTGCTCGGGCGCTGGGTCACCTTCCATTTCGAGGTAGCGCGGCTCTGGTCGCGGGCGGTGCTCCGGCTCGCCGGGCTCAGGCTGATCGTCCGCGGCACGCCGATCCACGCCGGCGCGCTGGTCGCCAACCACACTTCTTGGCTGGACATTCCGGCGCTGCGGTCGGTCTGCCTGATCTACTTCGTCTCTAAGAGCGAGGTGGCGTCCTGGCTCGGGATCGGCTTCATCACGCGGGTGACGGGGACGATCTTCATCAATCGGCGGCGGAGCGAGGCGAAGCGGGAGGAGGCGGTGCTGCGCTCGCGCATCGCGCACGACCAGTTGCTGTGTTTCTTTCCCGAAGGCACCTCGACCGATGGCCGCCGCGTGCTGCCCTTCAAGAGCTCGCTGTTCTCGGCCTTCTTCAAGGACGGGCAGGGGACGGATTTCGCGATCCAGCCGGTCACCGTGCGGCTGCGTCCGCCGCCCGGCAGCGGGTTGCCCGAGAACTTCTATGGCTGGTGGGGGACCATGTCGTTCGAGGGCAACATCTGGGATATCGTCACCCGGTCGCGCGGCGGGACGGCAGAGGTCTTCTTCCACGCCGCCGTCAGCGCGGCCGACTTCGCCGACCGCAAGCGGCTGGCCGATCACTGCTGCCGGGCGGTGGCCGCGGGCATGGCTGCGCCGGGGCTCGCGGCATGAGCACGCCGGCGCGACGCCGCCCGGCAGCCCGTGCTAGGCTCGACCGACCGCGCGGAACCGGAGGCCGCAGATGACTGCTCATGAAAAGCCGAGCGACACCCGGGGCACCCGCGTCTCGCTGACTCCCGAGATGGGCCTCTCGCTCTCGCCGGAGGTCGAGTTCACCGAGGCCGAGGCGCTGGGCAAGTGGCTGCGCGAGAACGCCGTCGAGGAGGTCGAGTGCGTCACGCCGGACTTTGCCGGCATCGGCCGGGGCAAGGTGATGCCGACAGCCAAGTTCACGCGCTTCGCGCCGGTCTTCCTGCCGACATCGCTGTTCTTCCTGACGATCACGGGCGGGTATCCCGATCTCGAGAACTTTCGCGGCTACAACACGGACGCCGACCTGATGCTGCGCCCGGACCTGGCGACCTGCCGCGCGGTGCCCTGGGCGGCCGATCCCTCGGTGATGGTCATCCACGACGTCTGCGACCGGCGCGGGCGGCTGGTCGAGTTCGCGCCGCGCTCGGTGCTGCGCCGGGTGATCGCGCTCTACGAGAAGCAGGGGTGGAAACCCATCGTTGCGCCCGAGATCGAGTTCTACCTGACCAAGCCGAACACCGATCCCGACTATCCGCTGGAGCCGCCGATCGGGCGGTCGGGCCGGATCGGCGCGAAGAGCCAAGCCTATTCCATCTCGGCGGTCGACGAATACGACCGCGTCATCGAGCACATCTATGACTATGCCGCCGCGCAGGGCCTCGAGATAGATACGATCATCCAGGAGGCCGGCGCGGCGCAGCTGGAGATCAACCTCAACCACGGCGATCCGCTGGACCTTGCCGACCAGGTGTTCCTCTACAAGCGGCTGATCCGCGAGGCGGCGCTGCGCTGCGGCTGCTACGCCACCTTCATGGCCAAGCCGATGGCCGAGCAGCCGGGCTCGGCCATGCACATCCACCAGAGCGTCGTCGCGACGGAGACCGGGCAGAACATCTTCAGCGGCTCCGACGGCGAGCCTGCGGAGGAGTTCTACCACTTCCTCGGCGGCCAGCAGACCTATTTCCGGGCGGCGGCCGTGATCGTCGCGCCTTATGTGAACTCCTACCGCCGGCTGGTGGCGGACGAGTCTGCGCCGATCAATCTCGACTGGGGGCAGGACAACCGCACGACGGGGCTGCGCGTGCCGATCTCGTCGCCGCAGGCGCGCCGGGTCGAGAACCGCGTGGTCGGCGCGGACGCCAACCCCTATCTGGCGATCGCGGCCTGTCTCGCCACGGGATATCTGGGGATGATGCAGAAGATCCGGCCGCGCGAGGCCGTGCAGTCGGACAGCTATGACAGGCCGCGCGAGCTGCCCTATGGCCTGCTCGAGGCGATCGAGGAACTGAAGGTCTGCGAGCCGCTGCAGGACGTGCTGGGCAAGCGCTTCGCGCGCCTCTACGCGGCGGTGAAGCAGCAGGAATACGAAGAGTTCATGCGCGTCATCAGCCCCTGGGAGCGCGAGCACCTGCTGCTGAACGTCTGACGGGCGGTCTTCGGCGCGTCCGGCGAGTCGGCGGCCGGGCCGCGGCTCAGCCGAGGGCGGCGGCGAACGTGGCGATCGCGGCGACCGGGTCCGGCGTCTGCCAGATCCGCCGGTCGGGGCCGAGGAAATCGGCGATGGGCGACAGCCGCGCCGCGTCGGCCTCGCGTCACGCCGCCCTCGGCGACCGAGGGCGTCTCGATCATCTCGCTCCACCACTGGAAGAGGTCGTCCTCGGCGCGCGTCTCGTCGCCGAGCGCCCCGCCTCGCCGACCGGGCCGAAGGCGACATAGTCGGCGCCGGCCTCGGCCAGCGTCATGCCCTTGTGCCGCGAGGCGCCGGCAAAGGCGCCGACGATCCGGTCGGCCCCGAGCGCCTTGCGAACGTCGCGCATCGGCGTCCGCCCGGAGCGGCGAGGTGGACGCCGTCCAGGCCGAGCGGCTCGACGAGCCGCCAGTGCTCGGCGACCAGCAGCGCCACATCGGCCGCGTGGCAGACCGGCAGCAGATGATTGACGGCCACGCGCCATGCCATCCTCCGGCGCGGCGCCGAGGTCGAGGCGGACGCAGGCGACGGCGCCGGCGCCGAGCGCGCGCGCGAGCAGCGGCGCGAAGCCTTCCGGGTCGAAGCGCTCCGGGGTCGCTAGATACAGTCGCTCGCGCGGGGGATTGCTCATGCGTCGCCGCCCGACGGTCCGGCTGGGCGCGCCGCTCGGGCGCCCCGGCGGGCGCAGGGTTGGGCGCGGCGTTGGGCGCCAGTCGGGCGGCGCCATCTCGAAGCCGGCGAACTCGAAGCCGGGGCTGACCGTGCAGCCGACCAGCGTCCAGGCGCCGAACGAAACCGCGGTCTGCCAGCAGCCGGGCGGCACGATGCGCTGCGGCCGCTGGCCCGCGCCGAGTTCCGGTCCCGAGCAGCATCGCCTGGGCGTCGTGGCCGTCCTGCGACAGCGTCAGCGACAGCGGCCCGCCGGCGTACCAGTGCCAGATCTCGGCGGAATCGACGCGGTGCCAGTGGCTGACGATCGCCGGCCTCGAGCAGGTAGTAGATCGCCGACCCGGCCGCGCGCTGGCCCGCCGGCGCCGCCCCGGGCACCGGGCGCGCCAGGTCTCGCGGTACCAGCCGCCCTCGGGATGTCGGGCGAGGGACAGCAGTTGGATGACGTCGCGGGCCTGCATGGCGACAGGATGGCCGTCCGGCGTCGGCCTGGCAAGGCGGCCGGGCACGCTTCTTTCGGGAACCGTCACCAGCAGGCGGCGTTCCGTCTCGGACGTCAGCGGAAGGAGCACCCTATGATCCGCACTTCGAGACAGAGGACACTGGCCCCGGCACTGACCGCGGCACTGGCGATGACGCTGGCGACTGCAGCGCTCGCCATGGTCTTGGGAACCGCGGCAATGGCGCAGCAGACGCCCGAGGTGACGACCGGATCGGAGGCGTCGGGCGGGACGGCATCCGGCGGAACGGCATCGGGCGAGACGACATCGGGTGAGACGGCCACCGTTGGCGCGCCGGCTTCTGCGGCCTCTGGGCTGAACGCGGTCTACTCGACCAAGAGCATGATGGGGATCTCGACCGGGTCATCGACGTCGTCCGGACCCGAGGGCGATGGCGACGCCGCTGCCGGAGAGGGCGACCAGCCGGCCTCCGAGTGAGGTGGGCGACCTGATGCGCGAAAGTCGCAATCGGCGGATCAAGCAGGTCACGGCGGGAACCGGGGACCGATGGGTGAAGTTGGCCAGCCGAGTTCAGTCGTGAACCGAGGCGCCCGATGTACCGCTACCTTGCCGCATTGATGCTCTGTATTGTCGCGGCCGCGGCGGGCGCGCAGACGCTGAAGAAGTCTCCAGGGCGCCAGCACGACACCATCCACGCCGATTCCGGACGTGCAGATCGGCCAGGATCCGATGGACCGCAAGCCCGACCCTGCGGGCGGAACGCCTGCCGCGAAGGTGCTGCTCCAGCCGGCGGGCTCCACCACCGGCGACGCCCAGGACAATTGCCACGTTCGTCGTGCCGACACCGATACCGGCTTCATCGTGGTGTGCGACGAGCGGGACGCCGATCAGTAATCGTTGCCGCGCGTCGCGATACGGGTGCGTGCCCGGGCGGCGGCCGGCCCCGGCCGATCAGGTGGCGGCGCCGGTTCTGGCCCTCCTCAGTCGCGGCCCTTGTAGATTTCGACCAGCTTGGCGAGCATGGCCAGCGCTTCGTCGCGCGGCCGCTGGAAGGTGTTGCGGCCGATGATCGATCCGTTGCCGCCGCCGTCGCGGATGGCGCGGGCGTTCTCGTAGACCGCATCCTCGCTGGACCTGGCGCCGCCCGAGAAGACGACGATGCGCCGGCCGTTGAAGGCGGCGCGCATGCACTCGGCGACGCGGGCGGCCTGCGTCGAGATGTCGATCTTGTGGTCCTCGTAGATCTTCTTCGCTTCCTTCTGCTCGAGATGGTCGGTCGAGAGCTTGACCTTGATGATGTGCGCGCCGAGCAGCGCGGCGATCTGGGTGGCATAGGCCGAGACGTCCATCGCCGTCTCGCCGTCCTTGCCCAGCGCCTCGCCGCGTGGATAGGACCAGATGACGGTGGCGAGGCCGACCGACGCCGCCTCGTTGCGCATTTCGGCGATCTCCTCGAACATGTCGAGGCCGGCCGACGATCCGGGATAGATCGTGAAGCCGATCGCGGCGCAGCCGAGCCGCAGCGCGTCGTCGACGGACGCCGTGATCGCCTGGTCCTTGGGCGCCTCGGACGGCATCAGCGAGTTGGCCGAGTTCGCCTTGAGGATCAGAGGTATCTGCCCGGCATAGCTGCCGGCGCCCGCCTCGAGCATGCCGAGGGGCGCGGCATAGGCGTTCAGCCCGGCGTCGAGCGCCAGCTGGAAATGATAGTGCGGGTCGTAGGCGGCCGGATTGGGCGCGAACGAGCGGGCGGGGCCGTGCTCGAAGCCCTGATCGACGGGCAGGATGACGACCTTGCCGGTGCCCCCGAGCTTGCCCTCCTGAAGGATACGGCAAAGGTTGCCTTTGACGCCGGGATTGTCGGCCTCGTAGTTCGACAGGATCCTCTGGACGGCTCTGCTCGCTTTCATGGCGCTCCTCCGGCGTGGCGGTGTTCGCGGCCCCTTCTGACGGGGGCGGGCGAACCGGTCAAGGCTGCGGCAGAGGCCGGTGCAGAGGCCGGTGCAGAGGCCGGCCGGGCGCGCTGCCCCCGCAGCGGGAGCGGCGCCGTCGATGCCGGTCAGCGCACGCGCGCGGCGATGGTCTGGCCGAGCCCGTCGGTCCACGTCTCGAGCGCGGCCGCGGCGCTGCCCTCGGCGACGTCACGCCAGCCATCCTGCCCTGCGAAGCGCTCGTCGAGGCGCTGGCGCAGGCTGGCCGCGCCGCGGTCGCCGGCGGCCGCGGCGAGCGAGGCCCAGTAGTAGGCGTGGCCGTAGCTGCGCGGGCGGCCGCTCCCGGAAGCGCTCGCATAGGCGCGCCGCCGCATGCCGGCGATGTCGCCCGAAGCGATCAGCTTCTCGGCGGCGGCCGTGGAATCGGCGGCGCCGGGCCAACCCTGCGCGTCGTTCTGCGCCGCGAGAACGGCGACGAGCGGCAGCGACGGCTCGACCTCGTCGGCCAGCGCCGTCGCGCCGGCCTCGCCGCCCGCCATGGCGCGCAGCGCCATCGCATAGGCGCCCTGCAGGTCGCCGGCGGCCTTTGCCGCGCGGCCGGCCAGCAGGGCGGCGGGGGCGTCCACTGCTCGGCCAGCGGGGCGAGCGGCGCGCCCGGCTTCGGTGGCGCGCGGCGCGCCGATGCCGGTGACGAGCGCCTCGCCGATGCGCAGCCGCGCCGCCGGGTCGAGCGCGTCGCCGCCGGCGAGCGCCGCGGCGAGGTCGGCGGGGGCGACCATCTCGCGATAGGCGCGGGGCGTCGCCGAGACGACCGGATCGAGCGCCGCGATCAGCGCGCCGGGAGAGGACATCATCTCCTCGGTCAGCAGCACGCCGCCATCCTCGGCGCGGCGGTGATGACGATCCGGTCGCGATCGGCGAGAAAGCGGTCGATCTCGGCGGCCAGGTTCTGCACGAAGGCGGTCTCGTCGGGCGTCGGGGTGCGCGTGCCGCCATCGGTCAGCAGCTCGCCGACACCCATCTGGACCATCTGCGGCACGGCGTTCAGGTCGCCCATCTGCATCGTCATCATCGGCTCGAGCGCCTGCCGAGACCGTTGTTCTCGACGACCAGCTCGGCCGAGCCGAGGCGCGCCACCGGGACCGGCCGCGCCTCGCCGGATTCGAGGCTCGCGCTGTCGGTGGTCGGAAAGCGCAGGAAGAGGTAGTCGAAATGCGCCGTCAGCGCGATCTCGGCGGCATCGACGACCGACGCCTGCAGAACGAGGTCGGCGGCCGAGCTGGGCAGGTCGTAGGCGAGGTCGATCGCCATGGCGTCGGAGGTCAGGCCGTCATAGCCGAAGCCGGCCAGCGTCGCGGCGACCTCGGGCTGGAAGCAGGCGGGCGGCATCGACAGGCCGCTGATCTCGATGGTGGCGCCGAGCGTGCCGAAGCCGTTCGAAATCGGCGATCACGGCGCGGTCGACGGCGATCCGGCAGCGCCCGTCCCGATCCCAGGCGAGCTCGGGGGAGACGCGCGGCCCGTGACGATCAGGTCGTTGGTGCCGGGCTCGATGGCGATGCTGTCATAGGTCAGATCGACGAACAGGCGCGTCGTCAGGATCGAGTACTGCGTCGCGAGGCGCTGCAGAACGCGCATGATCTCGGAGAGGCCGGTGTCCTGGGCACGGGCAGGGGTCGCCGCGGCCAACGCCGCGGCGACGAGAAGCGATGTCCGAAAATGCATGGAGAGGCTCCTGAAATGTGGCGGGCGGAGCCTAGCACGGAGACAGGCGGCGAAACAGCGGCCCCGCCGGGAGGTGCAGGTTGCGAGTGATCTGCCCGGTTCAGGAGGCGCGCGAAGTGTCCGGTTTCTGAATTCCTCCGCGCGGTCATGGAGGGGCGAGGCTGGGCTGGCGCGGGTGCTGGAGGAGATCCCCGTCCGGCCGCCCGATGGGATCCTTGCCGAAACGGACCTGAACTCCAACTCCGGGTCGCGGGGCTGATGGCCGTTTCACTCTAGTGACGCGGTTGCCGGAACAGGCAAGCCGGGCGGGCCGTCGAGGGCGGGTTCGGTGCCGGAAGGCCCGCGCTCAGCCGAGGGCGGCGACGCCCGGCAGGGTCTTGCCCTCGAGCCATTCGAGGAAGGCGCCGCCGGCCGTCGAGACATAGGAGAAACGTCGGCGACGCCGGCCCGGTGCAGCGCCGCGACCGTGTCGCCGCCGCCGGCGACGGTGAGCAGCCGGCCGGCCTTGGTGAGCTCCGCGGCCTTCTGCGCGCACGCGCGTCGTGCCGCGTCGAAGGGCGGCGTCTCGAAGGCGCCGAGCGGGCCGTTCCAGACGCAGGGTCTTCGCGGTCGTCGAAGCGCGCGCAGATGTCGGCGACGGTGTCGGGGCCGACGTCGAGGATCATCATGTCGGCGGGGCACGGCATCGGCCGCCACGGTGCGGCTGTCGGCGCCCTCGCCTTGAATTCGCGCGGCGACCACCACGTCGGACGGCAGGACGAGGGTGCAGCCGCGCGCCTCGGCGCTCGGCGACGATCCGGCGCGCCGTGTCGGCCAGGTCGCGCTCGCACAGCGACTTGCCGACATCGACCCCGCGCGCGGCGAGGAAGGTGTTGGCCATGCGCGCCGCCGATGACCAGCTGGTCGACCCTGGCGATCAGGTTGCCGAGCAGGTCGAGCTTGGTCGAGACCTTGGCGCCGCCGACGACGGCGATGACCGGGCGCTCGGGGCTGGTCGAGGGCCCGCTCGAGCGCCTCGAGCTCGGCCTGCATCAGCCGCCCGGCGGCCGAGGGCAGCAGGTGGGCCACGCCCTCGGTCGAGGCGTGCGCCCGGTGCGCCGCCGAGAAGGCGTCGTTGACGTAGAGGTCGCCGATGCGCGCCAGCTCGTTTGCGAACTCCGGATCGTTCGCCTCCTCCTCCGGCGTGGAAGCGGGGGTTCTCGAGCAGCAGCGACGGCGCCGTGCGGCAGCGTCTCGACGACGGTCTTGGCCTCGGCGCCGACGCAGTCCGCGGCGAAGGCGACGGGCAGGCCGAGCACCTGCGCCGAGCGTGCGGCGCGAGCGGCCCGAGCGACATCTCCGGGTTCGCGCTTGCCCTTGGGCCGGCCGAAATGCGCCAGCAGGACGGGTACGCCGCCCTTGTCGACGATCTCGCGCATCGTCGGGCCGATCGCCTCCATGCGCGTAGCGTCGGTGACGCGGCCGTCGCGCACCGGCACGTTGATGTCGACGCGCACCAGCACGCGCTTGCCCGCGAGGTCGAGGTCGTCGAGGGTCCGGAACGGCATGGGTTGCTCCCGATTGAGGTTCTCGGGAGCGTATTGTCGATCGGTGCCGGCGCTGGCAAGCGCCCGAATGACGGGCTTTCGACAGGCATCTTGTCGGCGCGCGCCCGGCGAGGGGCGGCACCGGCCGCAATCAATGCGCAGTGACCTACGTGCCGCTGTTATGGGCCGCAGCCTATGAACCGCAGCCTATGGGCCGACGTCGCTGCACAGCGGTCGATGTTGGCGGCCGGCGCGCGCTGGCTGTCAGTCCGCCCAGAGGCGGGTGACCACGAGCCCGCCGAGCGCTGCCACAAGGAAGGCGAGGCTCGTCGGCAGCGGAAGCGCGGCACCGTGCGCAATGGCGCCTTCGATGGCTGCGCCCAGCATGCCGACAGCAACGACTATACAGGCGACCTTCATGAATCTCATCTTTTCCCCCGAAAAGATCTTAACCGCGGCGACCCTGTGCGGCGTCTGGCGACAAGTCTACAAATATCGCGCCGCGAAAGGCATTTTGCATCTATTGATTGTTCGGTTGCGGACGGCGTGCACGGCAAGGGCTGCGCGTGGCGCGAGCGCCCGGACAATCATTCCTGCTGGCGCCCCGGCGTCTCGATCTCGATGGTCGCGTGTCCGATGCCGTGCGCCTCGTCCAGCCGGTCGCGGATGGCGTTTCGCACGCTGCATTGCGTCTGAGTCGGCGTGGAGCCGGGCCTGCAGCGTGATCATCGGCCGCTTCTCGCTGATCGACCAGAGGTGGACGTGGTGGACGTCCTCGACGCCGTCGATGCGCGGCCAGGTCCGCGGCGATGGCGCGGGTGTCGAGCTCGGCGCGGCGCAGCTTCGAGCAGGATGCGGCCCGAATCGCGCACGACGCGCCAGGCGGCGCCGAGGATCAGCAGGACGACCAGCACCGAGAGCAGCGGGTCGATCGGCGTCCAGCCGGTCCAGCATGATGACCAGCGCCGCGGCGATCGCGGCGACCGAGCCGAGCAGGTCGCCGAGGACGTGCAGCGCCGCGCCGCGGACGTTGAGGTTGTGCTCGTCGCCGCCGTGCAGGACCCGAGAAGGCGGCGACGTTGACGACGAGGCCGAGCGACGGCGATCGACCAGCATCGCGGCGCCGGCGACCTCGACGGGCTGCAGGAAGCGGCCGACCGCCTCGACGGTGATCCAGACGGCGATGACGAAGAGCGCGAGCCCGTTGACGAAGGCGGCGAGGACCGAGAAGCGGTCGAAGCCGTAGGTGCGCTTCCAGTCGGCCGGCCGGCGCGCGACGCGGGCGGCGGCCCAGGCGAGCGCCAGCGAGGCGAAGTCGGTCAGCATGTGCCCGGCATCGGCCAGCAGCGCCAGCGAGCCGGAGAGCACGCCGCCCGCCGCCTCGGCGATCATGAAGCCGCCGGTCAGCAGGGCGACGATGCCGAGGCGGCGCTCGTTGCCGGCGCCGTGGTCGTGCGAATGCGAGTGGTCATGCGCCATGCGTCGGGCGCTCCCTGCGTCTTGCCGCGGCACCGGTCGATCCGACGGCAGGCTGTGTCATCAGTCCTTGAGGAGCAGCACCCATGCGGACCCGTCGCCGCGCCAGCCGTTCTTGACCATCGCGGCGCGCGCAGCCTCGGCATAGCCCCGCCGCTCGTAGAGCCTGCGGGCGCCGGCATTGCCGTCGGCCACGATGATGCTGAGGCGCCCGTGCCCGCCCTCGGCCGCGATCTGGTCGGCGACGCCGAGCAGCCGGGTGCCGAGGCCGCGGCCGCGCGCTTCGGGCAGCGCCGCGAGGACGTTGACGTACCAGCTTCCCAGCGCCTGGTTCTCGAGTTCCTGCAGGGGGACGAAGATGGCCGGCAGGTCGTCGGTCGATTGCGGCTCGGGGCCGATCGGATAGCCCGTCAGCCCGGCGACCGCGCCGTCGCCCTCGTCGGCGACGACGATCTGGCCCTCGCCCGCCTTGGCGGCCTGGCGGCGTGCGCCGACGGCCCAGGGGTCCTCGCCCGGCTCCGCCATCTGCGTCCACAGATGTAGCGGCAACCCCTCGCCGGCATAGTTGACGAGCCGCGCGAGCACCGGCGCGTCCTCGGCGCGCGCGAGCCGGAAAGGCGGGGCAAGGGGGATCATCGCCTCAGAGCAGCTTGCCCATCGCAACGGCAGTGTCGGCCATGCGGTTCGAGAAGCCCCATTCGTTGTCGTACCAGGCTGAGCACGCGGACGAGCTGCCGTCCAGCACCTTGGTCTGCGGCGCGGCGAAGGTCGAGCTGGCCGGGTCGTGGTTGAAGTCGATCGAGACCAGCGGTCTCGGTCGAATAGTCGAGGATGCCCTTGAGCTCGCCGTCCGCGGCGCGCTCGGATGGCGGCGTTGATCTCCTCGCGGCTGGTCTTCGCTGCGGCGACGAACTTCAGGTCGACGACCGAGACGTTCGGCGTCGGCACGCGGATGGCGGTGCCGTCGAGCTTGCCGTTCAGTTCGGGCAGGACGAGGCCCACCGCCTTGGCGGCGCCGGTCGAGGTCGGGATCATCGACATCGCCGCGGCGCGTGCGCGGTAGAGGTCCTTATGCATCGTGTCGAGCGTCGGCTGGTCGCCGGTATAGGCGTGGATGGTCGTCATGAAGCCCTTCTCGATGCCGAAGCGTCGTTCAGCACCTTGGCGACCGGGGCGAGGCAGTTGGTCGTGCAGGACGCGTTCGAGACGACCTTGTCGTCGGCGGTCAGGCTCTCGTGGTTGACGCCGTAGACGATGGTCTTGTCGGCGCCGGAGGCGGGCGCCGACACCAGGACGCGCTTCGAGCCGTTCTCGCAGGTGCAGCGCCGCCTTCTCCTTGGACGTGAAGATGCCGGTGCATTCGAGCGCGATGTCGACGTCCTTCCAGGGCAGCTTGGCCGGGTCGCGCTCGGCGGTGACGCGGATCGGGCCGTGGCCGACGTCGATCGTGTCGCCGTCGACCGTCACCGTGCCGGGAAAGCGGCCGTGCACCAGTCGTAGCGCAGCAGGTGGGCGTTGGTCTCGACCGGGCCGAGATCGTTGATGGCGATGACCTCGATGTCGGTCCGGCCGCTCTCGACGATGGCGCGGAGCACGTTGCGGCCGATCCGACCGAAGCCGTTGATGCCGACCTTGACCGTCATGGGATGTCTCCTTGCGTGCCGGAAATGGATCCGAGCCGAGGTAGCCTTCGGTGGTTGAAAGATCAATGCGTCCCTGCCAACGTGCCGGCCGGACAGGAACGGGAGCGGCAGATGCTGGTGGTCACGGGCGAGTTCAGGTTCGAGCAGGGCAAGGACGAGGCCCTGCGCTCGGCCATGGTCGACATGATGAACGAGTCGAACAAGGAGGCGGGCTGCCACCACTATCGCTTCTATCGCGACGTCGAGAACCCGGAGATCTACCGCGTCTACGAGGAATGGGAGAGCGAGCAGCACCTCGCCGACCACGCGGCGTCCGAGCACATGAAGGTCTTCCGCGGCCGGCTGAAGGAGATCGGCGTCGTCAGCCGCGACGTGAAGAAGATGGACGCCGGCTCGGCGACGAAGATCTGAGCATGGCCAAGATCCGCATCCAGTTCACTCTGTTCTCGGCGTTCTACTCGCCGCTGATCGCGACCATGGCCGGGAGGTTTTCTCAAGGAAGAGGGGCTGGAGGGCGAGTGGTCGGTGGCGCCGAAAGGCGTTTCGGCGATCAGGACGGTCGAGGCTGGCGAGGCCGACCTCTTCCAGTCGGCGCCGAGCCAGGGGTTTGCGTCAGCGCAGAAGGGCGAGCCGACAGGTGCTCCACTTCGCGCAGATCAACGAGATGGACGGGTTCTTCATCACGGCGCGCGAGCCGGATCCGGAGTTTCGCCTGGAAGAAGCTCGAGGGGGCCGAGGTCGTGACTCTTCGGCGGCGGGCAGCCGCTCGCCATGTTCAAGTATGCCTGCCACAAGGCGGGGATCGACTTCGACCAGATCAAGGCGATCAAGCCGGGCGGCGCGGCCGAGATGGACCGGCGTTTCGCGACGGGCAGGGCGCACTATGTCCAGCAGCAGGGGCCGTTTCCGCAGCAGCTGGAGGCCGACGGGGTCGGCCACATCGTCGCGCAGGTCGGCCCGCAGATCGGGCCGAACGCCTTCTCGAGCCTGGCGGCGACGCCGCGAGTGGCTGGCGACCGACAGGCGCGCGCCTTCACGCGCGCCTACGCAAGACGCGGGTCTAGATGAACGAGACGCCCGGCCGCCGAAATCGCGCGCGCCGAAAAGGAATATTTTCCGAACACCGACGAGGCCGTGCTGGCGCACTGCATCGAGACCTATCAGGGGCTCGGCTGCTGGACGCCGCATGTCGAGATCACGCAGGCCGGCCTTCGAGGTGGCGCTGGACGTGTTCGAGCATTTCGGCACGCTCAAGAGCCGGGTGCGCTGGGAGCAGGTCTGCTGCAACCCGCCGGCGGACCACTGACGCTGCCGCAGCCCGGATCGTAAAGGCGTCAGAGGGTCAGCAGGCGTGTCGGCCGCCTCGACGTAGACCCTGCGCGCCGAGCATGATGTCCTCGTCGCTGGTGTTCTCGGACCAGTGATGGCTGATGCCGTTGATGCTCGGCACGAACAGCATCGCCGAGCGCACGTGCGGGCCAGGAACTGCGCGTCGTGGCCGGCGCCGCTCGGCATGCGCACGTGCCGGCCCGGCGCGTGGCGCTCGGCGGCGTCTCGATCGCCCGCTGAAATCCCGCGTCCATGAGCGCCGGCTCGCTTTCGAGATCGGCGCGATCGCGACAGCGCACGGCCCGGCGGCGTCGGCCTCGCGACCAGCGCTTCAGGCCTGCTCGAAGCGCGCGAGGTCGGCGGTGTCGGTGTCGCGGAACTGCACCTGCATCTCGGCGCGGCCCGGGACGATGCTCGGGGCGTTCGGGTCGAGCAGGATGCGTCCGATCGTCCACACCGTGCGCGGTCCGGCGATCTGCGGCGAAGCGGTCGTGAATGCGGCGGCGAGCTGCACCAGCGCAGCGGCGGCGTCCTTGCGGCGATGCATCTCGGTCGTGCCGGCGTGGTTCTGCTCGCCGGTGACGGTGACCCAGTAGTTCCAGTTGCCGATGATCGCCTCGACGATGCCGATGCGCCGACCGGTCGCTTCCAGACGTGTCGCCCTGCTCGATATGCGCCTCGAAATAGCCGATATGGCGGTCCGGATCGAGCCGGGTTCGCGGTCGCCCGGCAAGACCGGCCTCGGCGAGCGCGTCGGTGCAGCGTGCCTGCCGTCGCGGCTCGTCGCGCTGCTCGATCTCGTCATCGCCGAGCGTGCCGGTGAACGAGCGACTGCCGAGCATGTTGCCGTAATGCCCCTCCTCGTCGGCCCAGGCGACCGCCTCGACGCCGACGCCGGCGAGCGACGGGATCGGCGGCCAGGGCACGCGCCGCTTCGAGCGCGTAGATGACGCCGAGCGCGCCGTCGAGCCAGCCGCCATGGTTCTGGCTTTCGCTGTGCGAGCCGACCAGCAGAACGCGCGAGGCGCGCGGGTTGCGGCCGAACACATTGCCGATGCCGTCGATCACCGGGTCGGGCCCGGCCTCGGCGAATTTGTCAGCGAGCCAGTGCCGCGACGCGGTGTCCTCCGCCGAATAGGTCGGACGGTGCACGCCGGTCTTGTAGCGGCCGAATTCGGCGAGCGCGTAGAGATCGGCGAGCACACGGTCGGCATTCGCCTCGGCCATCCCGTCCCCCCGTTGAGCCCGGCCAATGCCGCCAGCCTACACCCTCGGCCGGAACGCGTCTCGCGTGTCGTCGGGGTGCGCGATGCCTGTTCAGTACACTCGGTATTGCAGTGAGCGCCAAGATCGTCCGCCGGAGTAGCGCGCATTGACGGCATCGGCGCCTGACCGTGGTCAAGATGCCTCGACGACCGACGCCGACGCCAACGCCAATGCCAATGCCAACGCTTTGAGGTTGCCACGGCTCCGTGAAGTGTCATGATCAACTTCTGCGGTCATTTCACAGCGCACGGGAGAATTTGGCTTGGGGACCAGAATATGCGTTTCTTCTGAGGATCGTTCTTGGTGTCATGGCGCTTCATTGCGGTGCCGCGCTGGCGAAGTCTTCCGCCGGCATCGCCGATCTGCCGGAGCGCCAGCGTGAAGCCTATCGCCGCTCACTGGCGGAGCCGTACAACCTCGACCTGATGTTCGAGGCTGCGCACAGCCTCGAGGAGGCCGGCGCCTATGACGCGGCGCTTCGGCTCTACCGGCGCATGCTGATCCTGGACGAAAGCCTTCCGGCGTCTGGCTGCGCGCGGCGCTTCTGGAATACCGGCTGGGCGACATGGGCGGCGCGTTGGCGAGCCTCGACGCGCTGCAGCGGACGGCGCCCTCCGCGGAAGTGGTGCAATCCGCCGAGGCGCTGCGCGAGCGGGTCGAAAAGGCGCGGACGCGGCATCAGATCTCCGGGGGGTGAGCACGGGCTGGCGGTTTCAGACGAACGCCAACGCGGCGCCCGAGGATGCGCCGTTTTTCTCGGCCTCGAGGCGCCGGTGTTGCCATCGAGCCGCCCAGGAAGACAACAGCGCTTCCTGGGCGCGTCCCTGCTCTACCGTTTCGACCCGCAGCGCCAGGACGGCCGGACCATCGACACGACGCTGTGGTTCGACGGCGAGAAGTTTTCGAGGTCGACGAGTTCGACCGGCTCTTCGGCAGGATCACCGCGGGGCCGACGTTCCAGGTCGATCCGTCGCGACCCGACTGGATGGCATGGCGGCCCTATGTCGTGGGCGAGATCCTGTCCTTCGGCGGAGACGTTTACTATGGCGCGCCCGGTGCCGGGGTCGAGGTCAGCCACAAGCTCGGGCCGGACGTGGTGCTGTCGGGCGAGCTCGAGGCCGAATGGCGCTTTCACGGCAGCGCGGCGACCGTCTCGTTCTTCAATCCAGCCAACCCGGGCGAGATCTTTCCGGGTCAGCCGACCGGGCTGCCGCTCCGCGATGCCGACGAGCGCAACGGGCCGACGGTGCGGACGGCCGTCGGCGCCGAGTGGACGCCCCGCCCGGCCTCGTGCTCTCGACGCAGCCCTTCTTCGGGCTCCGCGACGCGAAGGACGACGCCGTCAGTGTCGTCACCGTCGGGTTTCAGGGCTCGGCGACGCTGCTCGTCGACAGAGTCCGGCTGGCGGCGCCGCTGCAGCTGACGCTGGCGGTACGATACTGGCACGCCTTCTATCGTGGCGCCGACAGGCAGGTCACCGACAATCCGGGCTTTGTCATACCGGGGCTGTTCAACGATCCGCTGCTCAAGCGGCAGGACGACAGCGTGCAGGTCGGCTTGCTGGCGGAGCTGCCCCTGACCGACAAGCTGTCGACGTTCGGCGGCATCGGCTACCTGTACACCAACTCCAATCTCCCGAACTATTCCTATGACGATTTCTCGACGCAGCTCGGGCTGAGCTGGAGGTTCTAGGCCGGCGATGTCCGACAAGAGCTGCGACAAGATAGACGAGGAGGAGCCGGTCGCCCCCGGGGCGCGGGCGCGGCCCGGCGAGATCGACGAGATCGACGAGGAGGAGGACCGGAAGGCGCTGTCGGGCGAGGCCGAGCGCATCGCCAGCTCGGTCTATCAGCAGTTCCTGCTGCTGATCGGCGCGGGCGCCTTCATGCTGGTGACGCTGAACGTTTCGGACCAGCGGCTGATCACCGGCAGCGACGACGTCAAGCTGCCGGTGGTCGACGTGCCGACCAGCCTCTCGTCGCTGATCGTCTTCGGCCCGGTAATCCTGTCGGTGCTGATGCTCTACACGCACCTGCTGCTCGGCCGCCTGCACGAGCTCGCCAGGATGAAGATCCGTCCGCCGCAGACCCATTTCTTCACCATCCGGTCGCCGGCAGCGCGCGTCGTGGCGGATCTGTGCTTCTTCTTCTACGTGCCTGCGATCTCGGCCTGGTTCTTCCTGCGGACGATCTTCCGGCCGGAATCGCCGCTGCTGCTGGCGCTGCTCTGCGCCACGACACTCTACAGCAGCTTTCTCTTCTTCAGCCGGTCCCGCACCATCGGATCGCGCCTGCGGCACCTGATCGCGATCGGGTATTTCGCCCTCTCGCTGATGCTGGTCCTGACGGCCGCCGGCATCTATGCGGCAGCGGGGCGGGCGCCGTTCCAGAACCTGGTGACCCGGATCGTCAATCTCGAGCTCGAGGATGCGGACCTCTCGACGCTGGCCAAGGACGTCGAGCTGGCCGGATTTAGCTTCGACGGCCAGTGCATGCGCAACGTCAACCTGTCGGGGCTGGACCTGACGGGGGCGAGCTTCGTCGGCGCCGATCTCGTCGGCGCCAAGCTGCAGGGCACCAGGCTCTTCGGCGCCGACTTCACCGATGCCCGGCTGGCCGGCGCGGACCTGACCGGGGCCGACCTGACGCGGGCGCGGCTGGCCGGCGCATCGATCGTGCGCGCCACGGCGAAGGGCGCGACCTTCGACGACGCCGATCTGCGGGCCACGGATCTCAGCGGCAGCGACCTTGCCGGCGCCAGCATGCTGGGCGTCGCGGCGGCGGATGCGAATTTCCGCAAGTCGCAGCTGGGCGGGGTGCGCCTCAGCCGTGCCTCGCTGGACTGCGCGGATTTCCGCGAGGTCGCCGCCGAGCGGGCGCTGTTCCAGAGCGTCTCGAGCGCCCGCAATGCGCGGTTCGACGGGGCAACGCTGACCGGCGCCAACTTCATCCGCGGCAATTTCGACGCGGCCGACTTCACGCGCGCCGAGCTGGACAGGGCGAAATTCGGCGGCGCCTCGCTCGACGGCACGGTGCTAGACCGCGCGCTGCTGGACGGGGTGGACCTCAAACAGGCGGCGGTGCTGAACCCGGTCTACGAGCCCGTGCAGGGCGAGGCGTGCGGGACGGCCGGCTCCGCCCCGCCCGAGCGCTGGCAGAGCGCCTGCCGTTAAGCGCGGTCACGGGAACGGCCAAGTTACGCCGGCGCCCGACAGGATGCTCGAATAGATGGGGTTCAGGACCACCGTCTCGGCGTCGCAGAAGTCGCTGACGGCGCAGGGCTCGAAGGTCACGCCCGGCCGCTCCGGACCCTCGAGGACGGTATAGACCTCGACGGGTGACGGGGCCGTCGCGAGGCCGGGTCGCATCGGCGCAGAGGCCAGGCCGATCCCGGTGACGCGCGACATGGCGCGACCGAGCAGAACGGGGTCGGTCCGCTCCGGCTCGCCCAGCCCGCCGGGCGTGGCATGGACCACCATGAAGCCCGGCCGGCGCAGGATGGCTGTCTCGCCGTTCTCGTCCCGGATCTCGACGACGCCCTTGCCCTCCGGCGCAAGCCCTGCTTCGAAGAAGACGGCCAGGTCGACGCCCGACGGCAGCGTTCCCGGCGAAGCCGCCAGGTGCAGCGTGGCACTGGCGCCCGCATCCGCGTCGGCTCCGGAATAGACGAGGCTGGCCGAGGCCTCGCTGATCGTCACGGTCGCGACGGGTGTGACGAATATCAACGTCTCGCCGCCGGCGCCGGCGCGGACGACGCAGACCGTGTCGGCATAGACGTCCATGCGCGCCACGTGGTCGAGCGCCGGATCGTAGAAGGTCTCGTCGAGCACGACCTCGCAATCCGGTCCCACCAGGAAGCGCGAGCCGTTCTCGAAGACGAAGTCGGCGGCACCCCGCACATCGGTCTCGATCCGCTCGTCCTCGACCACGCCGGCGAATTGCTGGATCTGCTGGCGATCGGCGCCCGGCACCGTGCCCCAGGCGGTCGGGCTGATCCACTCCGACACGCCGATCTCGACCTGGCCGGACGCCGTGCTTCCGGCGCCCAGCAGCGCGAGGGTGGCAATGCAGAAGATCCGTTTCAAACGACTGCACCTCCAGTGGCGGTCCGCCCCGAGGCTAGCCCGATTCCCGTCCGCCGGCATCCGAAAACTGCGCACCGCGCCAGGATCGCTGCGCCAGGATCGCTGCGCCCCGTCGTGCGGCCGCTCGTGGCATGCCGCGCGGGGTGATGTGCAGAAGGCGTACGACCGCGCCCCCATGGTCGAGAAGCGCCGCCGGCCGATGGCGCAGCGGGCCGACTACCTGACCGGCGCCGGCAAGGGGCAGGTGGTGCAGCTCGCCGAGCCACCTCTTCCCGACCTGCCGAGACCGCCCTGCGAAGGCATCCTGTCGGACGCAAGATGTAGAGGAAGCCGTCGAGCTCGACCCCGCCTGCCCATGACGAGATCCGGCCCGCGCCGTTAGAACTGCCCGCCC
>CAVUWP010000012.1:0-31255 GCA_963745085.1 uncultured Alphaproteobacteria bacterium
GAACCCCTCGCCGCGCGATACGGGCCCGACCTTGAGCTTCACGTCGGCGAACTGGCCGGCACCGCCCGACTGCTTCTTGTGGCGGTAGTGCACGTCGACGGGCTTGGAGATCGTCTCGCGCAGCGGCGAGGGTCCCCGGCTTCTCCACCGTCTCGACGCCGAATGCCTCGGCGATGTCTCGCGCGCGCGGCGCAGATGCAGCGCGCCCTGCCCGGCCAGAACGTCGCGCCCGTCTCGCTGTCGTGCCCGGCGGTCAGCGACGGATCCTCACGGACGGTCTTGCCGATCGCCTCGCAAAGCTTGGCGTCGTCCTTGTCGTGCGCCGGCGCGATGCCGGCCCGCAGCAGCGCCGGCAGCGGCCGGTACCAGTCTGGCGCCGCAATCCGCCGCGGCATAAGCCGGCCGCCCTGAGATGGTCCGACTTGAGGCGCTGAAGACCGGCCCGGCGCGACCGACTGGGCCTGCTCGAACTTGTCGCCCGCGACACGCGACGAGCCGAGCCGCCGCCGCCCGACCTGTCGCCGCTCTTCAGCTCCGCGAGGGCGGAACAGACCGTCTTGCCGACATGCTTGCGGTCGGCGAGGAAGCTCGCCGCATGCGCGCCGCCCCGCTGTGGAGTCGAGCCGGGCCTTCAGCGCCTCGATCGCGGCGCCCTCTGGCGAGCGCCTTCATCAGGCGGACGACGCGCGTTCGGCGCTCGGCCGAACCGAGGAACGCCTCGACGACTCGGCCCTCGGCCAGCACCTGGCCGCAGATGCCGTAGATCGCGCCGGTCGCGGGCGAGCGTCGTCGATCAGCTCCTCGAGCAGCCATGGTCGATTCCGAGAGGCTCTCCAGCAGCTCGCCCCGGCGCTCGTGCTCGCGTCGAGCATGCCGGCCGGGATCTGGATCAGCTCGCACGGCTCGCCGTCGCGATACTTCCAGCCCGCCGGAACCAGGTCGACCGCGCCGACGATCCGCCCGTCCTCGCGGATCGGCATCTGGCGCAGCACCACCGGATGGCGTGAATAGCCCTGCAGCGCCGCGACGAGTCGCGCGCCGGGGCCTGCGCCTCGTCCACCCGGTTGATGGGCAGCACAGTCGGCACCTTCGCCTGCTCGGCCAGCCGGATGAACGGCGCCGCCAGCACGGCGTGATCGGGGTCGGCGAGACCAGATCACGGCGATGTCGGCGACCAGCAGCGCGTCCATCGCCTGCTGCATGAACTCGACCGAGCCCGGACAGTCGAGCACGGTCCAGCTGTCGCCCAGGAACGAGAACTCGGCGATGGCGATCTCGTGCGCCTGCGCCGGCGGCATGCGGCCGCCTTCCAGCGCCGCCAGCCGTGCCGCCAGTGTCGACTTTCCGACGCCGTTGGCGCCGACGATCGCCACGCATTTCGACATCTCGTCCTTCCGTCCGGGCGCTCTGGCGGCGCGATCTCAGAACGTCATGCAGCGTACACCGAATTGCCGGACGGGCAACCGGCCCCATGCTGGCGCCATGATGGCCCCAACTGGCGCCATACGGTCGACGCAGGCCGTGCCGCAGTTGCACGGCGGCGGTCGGTCTCCCTATATCATCGGCTGACGCGCCGCCGCGGCCCCTACCGGAGAGACGACACATGCAGACCCGCTCGAAGTTCTTCGACGACATCGGCCAGCTGATGACCAACGCCGCCGGCGTCGCGCAGGGCGCGCGCACCGAGGCCGAGACCGCGATGCGCGGCTGGTTCGAGCGCTTTCTCGCCGACAGCAACATGGTGACGCGCGAGGAGTTCGAGGCCGTTCGCGAAATGGCCATGAAGGCGCGCGAGGAGAACGAGCGGCTGTCGGGCCGGATCCGCGAGCTCGAGGCCAGGCATCCGGCGGCGCGTAGACGCGCCCCCCGTGGCGCCCAGGCAATCGGCGCGAAGCGGGCGCCCGAGCCGCACCGGGTGAATCTTTCGCGACGAGCGGCGATTTCCGCTTTACATCGCCGCCGATCGTGCCACCATATCTAGCGGGCCGGGAGCAGCGGCCTACAATGGCAACCCAGGGTGACCCTGTGGGCGTCGTCGCACAGGTCGCCGCGAATTGGGGGCGGTGAGGCAGATGACAGCAGCCACCGAACACGAATTCCTTTCGATTGAAATCCACCCGATCGACATGGTCGAGACGCTGGCCGAGGAGTCGGAGTGGGAGTTCGACCGCATGGGCGAGAACCAGATCGCCATGGCGATCGAGGGCGCCTGGCGCGTCTATTCGCTGAACCTCGACTGGTCCAGCCGGGACGACATGCTGCGGCTGATCTGCAGCTTCGAGCTGACCCCGCCGGACGAGCGCATGGACGAGATGCTCGAGCTGGTGAACCTCGCCAACGACAAGATCTGGTGCGGCGGCTTCGTGCTCTGGCCCGAGCACAAGCTGATGGCCTTCCGCTACGGCCTGACGCTGGCCGGCGGCGCCACCGCAACCCCCGAGCAGATCGAGGCGATGGTGCTGACCGCCGTCGGCTATGCCGAGCGGTTCTATCCCGCGTTCCAGCTGGTCGGCTGGTCGAACCAGACCCCGAGCAGGCGCTGCGCGTCGCCATAGACGAGGCATACGGCACCGCCTGACATGGACTCCGGCCCGGCCATGACCTCGGCCGGGCCGCTCCCGCGGCCTTCGCCTGCCCCTTGCAATCCGCCCGCCGCTCGGCAACGAAGGCACCGGGCGATGCAGGCGCTGCGGGGGAGCCGATGCCGGAGATCAGCTTCGACCAGTTCCTGGCTGTCGATATCCGCGTCGGCACGGTCACGGACGTGCAGCCGTTCCCGGAGGCGCGCAGGCCGGCGTTGAAGCTGTGGATCGATTTCGGGCCCGAGATCGGCACCAAGAAAAGCTCGGCGCAGATCACCGGGCATTACGAGGCCGGGACGCTGATCGGACGGCAGGTGCTCGCCGTCGTCAACTTCCCGCCCCGCCAGATCGGCCCGTTCATGTCCGAGGTGCTGACCCTCGGCGCCAGCGACGATCAGGGTCGGGTCGTCCTCATCGCCCCCGACCACGCCGTCCCGAACGGCGCCCGGATGCACTGAGCCGCCGATAAGCCTGCCCGATTGAGAACGGCGGTCGGCGGGCGGCGTCACAGGGCGTCGAGCCGTGCCAGAACGACGGCAGACCTGCACGCCCCGTGCGGCCGCCGGCCGCCACGAAATCAGCTCAGAGCCGGTCGAGCGTCGGCTCCTCCGGCCCGGCCCAGGCATCGCGCCACATCGTCATCGCGGCCTCCGCGCCCGCGGCGTCGCCTCGTGCCTCGCGCGCCTTGGCGAGCCCCCAATAGGCCCAGCCATTGTCCGGGCTCTCGACCAGCGTCGCGAAGAACTCCTGCTCGGCGCGCGCCGCCTGGCCGTCCTGCAGCAGCGCCGCGGCGAAGCTCTGGCGCGTTGGATAGTACCAGAACGGCGGCTCGAGGTAGGGCAGCTGCGCCTGCAGCGCGGTCGCGGCGCCCCAGTGGCCGATCGCCATCGCGCGATCGCCCTCGGCCATGGCCGCCCGCGCGAGCACCGTCTCCTGCATGACGTCGACGAGCATGGCGCCCGGCATCCACGGGATCGCCGTGTCCCAGTCGGTCGCGGCGTCGAGCCCGGCCAGCGCCTCGGCCTCGGCGCGCGCCTCCGCCGGACGGCCCAGCCGCGCCGCCGCCTCGCCCCGGGCATAGCGCCAGGCCGCCTCGACATAGGCGGGCGCCGCCTCCGGCGCCGGCGCGGCCAGCACCCCTTCCAGCACCTCGGCGTCGCCGAACTGCACCCTGGCGAACCAGGGCGCGGCCTTGATCAGCTGGATCCAGCCCTCGATCGCCGCCATGTCCATCGGCAGCACCTCGTCGAGCCGGTCGGCAGCCTCGATCACGGTCGGCCCGTCGCCCGCCATCTGCGCCGACGTCAGCACGAAGTGCACGTTGTGCGGGTAGAGGCCATACCGGTAGAAGTCGCTGGCGCGCATCGCCGGCCCGCGCGAGGTAGGCCTCGTCAACCGCCACCGCGTCGATGTTGGCCGCCAGCAAATCGGCGAACCTGCCGACGCGGATAATAGGTGTGCGCCGGCATGTGCACGAGGTGCCCCGCCCCGGGTGCCAGCCCCGCCAGGCGCTCGGCGCCGTCGACCGCCCGCCAGGGATCGTCGGAGGCCTCGGTCATGTGGATGTAGAGGTGGATGCCCAGCACGTGGTCCGGGTCGCGCGCCAGCACGGCCTCCAGCCGCTCGACCGCCTGGCCGGCATCGCCCTTGGGCGTGCGCCCGCCCGGCTCCCAAGTCCCAGGGCTGGGCGTCCATGATCGCCTCGACGGCCAGCGCCTGGACCTGGTCGTTCTCCGGGAACCGGTCGGCGACCGCCTGCATCGCCCGCGAATAGGCGACGTCGAGCGCCGCGCGGTCTGCCGCCGCGTCCTCGGAATAGCGGGTCTGGATCGCCTCGATCAGCGCCCGCTCGACCTCGCTCGCGTCCGCCGCCTTGTCGCGGGCCAGCCGCGCCGTCACAATGGCGCGGGCGTTGTTGGCCGGGTCCATCGCGTCGTTGATGTTCGGGCCGAGCGCGTAGGCCTCGCCCCAGAAGCAGAGCGCGCAGCCCGGGTCCAGCGCCTGCGCCGCGCGAAAGGCGCGGATGCCCTCGGTGGTCGAAGCCGTCGATCAGGCCGACGCCCTGCCGGAAATACGGCCGGGCCGCGTCGTTCACCGTGGCCTCCAGCGCGCCGGAGCCGACGCCCTCCATCAGCGGCGGCGCGCCGCTGGCGCCACCGGCGGTCTGCGCATAGGCGCGCGCCGCGGCGAGGAACAGCCCGCGCCGGGTCGGCCCACCCTCGGCGCGGGCGGTGCGGCAGATCTCGCGGCCGAGCGTCAGCGGGTCGAGCGGCGAGATGCTGCGCGCCGCTGTGCCCGGCGGCGCGTCCAAGGCACGACGACCGAGACGCCGGGAACGGCAAGCAGCAGCGCGCACACCGCGGCGCCGGCGAGAAGCCTGGATCGCATCTCATCCCCCGGGACCCGCTCCCTCGGGCCGCGCAGCGCCGCACGGGCCAGACGATCGCGCGCCCCCGGATGCTCTCACAGCAGGCGCGACGCTTCAACAGGCGCGCGGCGGAGACGGACCGCGCCGCGGCCGCTCACGCCTTGGCTGCCGCGTCAATCTTGGCGATCAGCGCGTCGGCATCAGCAACATCGCGATCCATCCCCATCTCGGCGTACAGGTCGCGCGCCGTCACCGCATGCTCGCCCGCCTCGGCGATCCGCCCCTGCTGCAGGCGCAGAATCGCAAGGTCGAAGTTTATCGTCGCCATGCCGTCACGCTGGCCAAGCGCATCGTTGATCTCCAGTCCTTTCAGATACGCCTCACCGGCATCCTCCAGCCTGCCTTGCTCGCAATGGAGGTTGCCGAGATTGCCGTACTGGTTTGCCGAGACGCCGCGCAGGCCGAGCCGCTCGGCGATCTCCAGAGAAGCCTTGTATTCCGCCTCTGCCTCGTCAAAGCGTTTCTGTCGCCTAAAAAGAATACCGAGATTGCCGTGCATGCTGGCCATCCCCGGCTCGTCGCCAATCTCCTCATTGATCCGCAACGACGTACGATACGCATCCTCCGCCTCAGCGTACTCGCGCTGTTCAGTGTAGACGCTCCCGAGATTGCCATGGGCGTTCGCCTGCTGTTGCTGGTCTTCAATTTCTTCTGCAAGTCAAGAGCTGCTCTTTCAGCCTAGACTTGGCGCCGTCGAGCCCGCCGAGCACCCTCAGCCGGTCCCCGAGATTGCCGAGGATCGCCGCTTCGCCCCGGCGATTGCCGAGGCGACGCGCCGCCGGCAGCCCGGCCTCGAGCCAACCGATCCACTGTCGCGGCGTCAGGCGCAGGTCGAGGATGCCATGGTTCGGCAAGCGCATGGCCAGATCGGCGGCGGTGTCGTCCTCGCCGGCGCGCCCGGCCGCCCAGTCCTGCGCCGCGGCGATCGTCGTTTGCTCCTGCTCGAACAGCCGCAGCCCGGCCAGATCGCCATCCTTGGTCTCGTATAGCTGATCCGCGCTCGCGAGTAGCTTCAGCGCTTGCTGTCCCCAGCGATGCCGGAAGCCCATGCGTACCTCCTGCCGCAGCGCTGAGAATTGCTCGCCGCCACGGCCTCGAGATAGTCGTGCAGCCGATAGCGCGGCCCGAGCGATTCCGCGAACGGCGACTCGGCCGGGATCAGCAGGCTGCGGCCGGACATCCGCCCCAGCGCCAGCGCGCCCTGGGTCTCGTCCAGATCCCACAGCGCCCAGGCCGTTTTCGCATGGAAGCCGCTGGCGAACAGCGACAGCGCGGCATAGCGCGCGCCGTCGTCGCTCTCCAGCGCGTCGACCGAGACGCCGAGCCGGGCCTTGACCTTGTTGACATCGTCGATGGCGAGCGCGGCGCCGGCCTCCTCGAACCTCACCAGCCAGTCCGCCGCCGACAGCGCAGGGTTCCCGGCGATGACGCCGGCCACGGTCTCGACGAGCAGCGGCAGCCCGAGAGAGACCGCGACAAGCCGCCCGACCTCGCCCTCCGTCAGCGGCCGTTCGAGGGGCTTCGTCAGCGACCGCGCCAGCTTCGCCGCCCGCCTGTCGTCAAGCCGGGCGACCTCGATGCTTCGGCCTGCCCCGGGAGATTTATCGCGTTCCGGCTGGTGATCAGCACGCGCGGCCCGTCGGCGCCGGGCAGCAGCGGGCGCACGTGGTCGGCATCCTTGGCGTTGTCGAGGATGACAAGCAGATCCCTGCCGGCGGTCATCGCCCGCCACTTGTCGCTCAGTGCCGCGACCCACTGGTCCTGCGCCACCTCGTCCGGGCGCGGGCCGAAGGACAGCGCCCCCATCATCGAGGCGAGCCGCCGCAGCGCGTCCTCGTGCCCGACCGGCGCGCCCTCCTCGGCAAAGCCCATAAGGTCGATCATCAGCGCGCCGTGCCCGAACCGCCCCTTCGGCAGCATCGCCCAGGCGGCCACCACGGCCGCCTCGGTCTTGCCGATGCCGCCCATCCCGGCGAGCCCAACGAGCGAGGCCGACGCGCTCCGCTCCAGGGTCTCCATGATCCGCCGGATCAGCTTGACGTCGCCCTGATAATGCGCAGTCGGCCGTGGCAGGGTGTTGACCGGGCGCTCCTCGACCTTGCCCGCATCGACGAGCATCACTTCCTGCGGCCCTGCCCGGAACCCCAGCGAACGGAGCGCACCGCGCCAGACGGCAGCCGTCGCCGCCGCAATCAGCGCCACGAGCAGCCCGACCACGAGATCAGGCGCCTTGCCGCCGAGCCCTTCGGGAACAATGCTTTCGAACACGACAGTCTCCCGGCGACCGGCATCAGTCGAAGCCTACCGCAGGAGGCTGGCGAAGCCTACCGCGGCACCAGCAGGGTGGCGCGCAGGCCGCCGAGGCGGGGGCTGGCGTCGAGCTTCAGGCTGCCGCCGTGGCTGCGGGCGATGTCGAGCGCGATCGAGAGCCCGAGGCCGGTGCCGGAGATGTCCTGGTTGCGCGCCTCGTCCAGCCGGGTGAAGGGCTTCAGCACCTCGTCGCGCTTGTCCTCGGGTATGCCGGGGCCGTCGTCCTCGACGACGAACTCGGCAAAGCGCCGGGTCAGCCGCACCGACAGCGCCACGCGCACGGCATAGGCGGCGGCGTTCTCGACCAGGTTGACGAGGCCCCGCTTCAGCGCCGCGGCGGCGCATCTCGACCAGCGGCTCGTCCGGCGTCTCGAGCTGGGCGAAGACCTGAACGCTGGCGCCCTGCCGGCGGGCGTCGGCCGCCACCTCCTCGGCCAGCTCGACCGGCGAGGCCGGCGCCTGCGCCTCGCCGCCCTCGCCACGGGCAAAGGCCAGGAAGGCCGACAGCATGTGCTCCATCTCGGCGATGTCGCGGGCGATCTCGGCGGTCTCGGGCGTCTCGTCGGCGACCGCCAGCGCCAGCTTCATGCGCGTCAGCGGCGTGCGCAGGTCGTGGCTGACGCCGGACAGCATGCGCGTGCGCTGATCGACATGGCGCTCGATGCGCGCCCGCATCTCGAGGAACGCGGCGCCCGCCCGGCGGACCTCCTCTGCGCCCGCCGGCCGGAAGTGCAGCGCGCGCCCGCGCCCGAAGGCTTGCGCGGCGCGGGCCAGCTCGCGGATCGGCCGCACCTGGTTGCGCAGAAAGGCGAGGGCGATTGCCGTCAGGAAGAGCGCGGTGGCCGAGCTCCAGACCAGCAGCAGGTGCGGGTTGGCAGCGTTCATCCGGCGGCGCGGGACCAGCACGCTCAGCGCCCCCTTCGTGGTGGCGATGCTGGCGTCGACATGCTTGTCGTAGCTGACGAGATCGACCGCCAGCGGTCGGCGGATGGCCTGCCGCAGGGTCGCCGCGACGACGCCGCCGGTGACGTCGAAAAGCGCGATGCGCGTCGCCGGCTCGACCTCGGCGCCCTCGTCCAGCACCAGCTCGAAGCCGAGCGGCCCCGACATGCGCGCCAGCGCGCGCCGGGCCATGGCGACGTCGGGCGCCTCGTCGACCGCCGAGATGGCAAAGTTCAACTCTCGCGCGATCGAGCCCGCCATCTGCTCGGTCACCGAGTCGTAGTGGCGCTGGATGAAGACCAGGGCCACCACGCCCTGCAGGGCCATGATTGGCAGCACCAGGATCAGCACCGCCCGGCCGAACAGGCTCCTCGGCATGTAGCGCTTGAGGAAGACGAAAGGGCTCTGCATGAAGAGGGGATAGGGCCGCGCCCGGCCCGCGACAAGCCCGCGACATCGCCGCCCCGGGGGCCGCCCGACAGCCACGTCTGGACCCCGCAGCAAGGCCACCGCCGATGGACCCGTTCGACCGCGACCCGACCGCGCACTATGGCACCGCAGAGGCGGTCGCGCCGGGCGTCCGCCGGATCACGGCGCAGAACCCGTCGCCCTTCACCTTCACCGGCACGCGCAGCTATCTGGTCGGCGGCGGCGGGGGTTCAGGCGGCAGGGGCGGCAGGGGCGGCAGCGCGGGCGAGGTGGCGCTGATCGACCCGGGGCCCGACGATCCGGCGCATGTCGCCGCCATCCTGGGCGCACTCGGGCCCGGCGAGCGGATCGCGCAGGTTCTGGTCACGCACAGCCACCGCGACCACAGCGGCGCCGTGCCGGCGATCGTCGCCGCGACCGGGGCGAAGGTCGCCGCCTTCGGCCCGCACGGCGCAGGTATCTCGGAGACGATGCGCCGGCTGGCGGAGACGGGGGCGGGGCTCGGCGGCGGCGAGGGCGGCGATGCCGGTTTCGCGCCAGACCATGCGCTGGCCGACGGCGACGCGGTGGATGGGCCGGGCTGGCGCCTGGTCGCCCTGCACACGCCGGGGCATCTGTCGAACCATCTGTCCTTTGCGCTCGAGAGCGGCGAGACGACGGGCATCGTCTTCACCGGCGACGCGGTGATGGGCTTCGCCACGACGCTGGTCTCGCCGCCCGAGGGCGACATGGCGGCCTTCATGGCCTCGCTGGAGCGGCTGCAGGCCCGCGACGACCGGCTCTATCTGCCGGGGCACGGCCACCCCGTGCGCGACCCGCAGGCGATGCTGGCCTGGCAGATCCGGCACCGGCAGCAGCGCTTCGACCAGATCCTGGCGGTGCTCGGACGCCGGCCGTCGGATGCCGCCGGCCTCGCCCGGGCGATCTACACGGATGTCGACCCGGCGCTTTTGCCGGCCGCCGCGCGCAACGTGCTGGCCAGCCTGATCGGCCTTGCCGACCAGGGCCGCGTCGCCTGCGACGGTCCGATCGGCGCCGACGCGGTGTTCAGGCTCGCGTGATCTCCGGCCGCGGGGCTGGACGACCGCGCCTGCCGCACATAGGTCAACCACCGGATCAGGATTCCGCACGGAGAGATCGAACCATGAATGACGCCCCCGGCTACACGCCGCCCAAAGTCTGGACATGGGACGCACCGAGCGGCGGCCAGTTCGAGAACATCAACCGGCCGACCGCCGGCGCGCAGCATGACAAGGTGCTGCCGGTCGGCAAGCATCCGCTGCAGCTCTACTCGCTGGCGACGCCGAACGGCGTCAAGGTCACGATCATGCTCGAGGAGCTGCTGGCCGCCGGGCACCGTGGCGCCGAGTACGACGCCTGGGTCGTCAATATCCGCGAGGGCGACCAGTTCGGCAGCGGCTTCGTCGATATTAACCCGAACTCGAAGATCCCGGCGCTGGTCGACACCGGCATGGGCCGGCCGACGCGCGTCTTCGAGTCTGGCGCCATCCTGCTCTACCTCGCCGACAAGTTCGGCGCCTTCGTTCCGCAGGATCCCTCGGACCGTGCGGAATGCCTGTCGTGGCTGTTCTGGCAGATGGGCGCCGCGCCCTATCTCGGCGGCGGCTTCGGGCATTTCTACGCCTATGCGCCCTTGAAGATGGAGTACCCGATCAACCGCTATACCATGGAAGTGAAGCGCCAGCTCGACGTGCTCGACCGCAACCTGGCCGAGCGGCGCTTCATGTGCGGCGATGCCTATTCCATCGCCGACATGGCGATCTGGCCATGGTACGGCGTGCTCACCACCGGCGCGCTCTACAGCGGCGAGGGCTTCAACGCCGCGGAGTTCCTGGACGCAGAGAGCTACAAGAACGTCGTTCGCTGGGCGGCGGAGATGCGCGCACGCCCGGCCGTGCAGCGCGGCCGCATGGTCAACCGCATCTCCGGTCCGCCGGAGGAACAGCTGCGCGAGCGCCACGACGCAGGCGACTTCGAGACCCGGACGCAGGACAAGCTCGAGCCAGCGGGCTGAGACGGATCGGCCGCGCAGCGGCGGAGGCAGAGGCGGCGGCAGGGGCAGAGGCGGCAATGGACCTTGGGCTTGGCGGCAGGACGGTCCTGGTCACCGGCGCATCGAAGGGCATCGGGCTCGCCACCGCGCAGGCCTTCGCCGCCGAGGGCGCCGACGTCGTCATCGTGGCGCGCGACGAGGACAGGCTGACCGAGGTCGCCGGGGCCACGGCAGCCGCGACGGGGCGGAGCGTCGTTCCGCTGGCGGCCGACCTGTCGCGCGACGCCGAGCGCGAGCGCCTGTTCGCCGCGCATGGCGACATCGACATCCTGGTCAACAACGCCGGCGCGATCCCCGCGGGCGACCTCGCCAACGTCTCGATGGAGGCCTGGCGCACGGCGTGGGAGCTCAAGGTCTTCGGCTATGTCCACCTCTGCAAGCTCTACGCGCCCATGATGCGGGCGCGCGGCGCGGGTACCATCGTCAACATCATCGGCATGGGCGGTCGCGCCGTCCGCCCGGGCTATATCTGCGGCGCCGCCGGCAACGCGGCGCTGATCGGGTTCACCAACGCGCTCGGCGCCGAGACGCCGGCGGACAACGTCCGCGTCTTCGGCATCAACCCGGCGCCGACGCTGACGGACCGGATCATTTCGATGTACCGGACGCGCGCCCGCATCCGCTTCGGCGACGAGGAGCGCTGGGAGGAGCTGCTCGACCCGGCGCATCTGCCCTTCGGCCGGCTGAAGCAGGCCGACGAGGTCGCCGCGCTCGCCGTGATGCTGTGCGCGCCGCAGGTGCACTACCTCTCCGGCACGGTGATCGACATGGACGGCGGCGCCCAGTGGGCGGACTGATCCGGCGGGCGGGGCACCCAGCTCAGGCTTGACCCGCCGCGGGCGGCTGATGATTGTCGGTCCGGCGAGGGGGAGCGACGCCGGTGCCCGGGACCTATGACTTCATCATCGTCGGCGCCGGCTCGGCCGGGTGCGTGCTGGCGAACCGGCTGTCGGCGGACCCGACGCGCCGCGTCCTGCTGCTCGAGGCCGGCGGCACCGACCGGCGCTTCTGGAGCAGCCTGCCGATCGGCTACTACCGGCTTCAGGACCGGCCTGACTACGCCCGCATGTTCCAGACCGAGCCCAGCGAGGGCACGGCCGGGCGCTCGGTCCGCTGGCCGCGCGGCCGCATGCTGGGCGGATCGAGCTCGATCAACGGGCTGATCTTCATCCGCGGCCAGCATGCCGATTTCGACGACTGGGCGGCGCTGGGCGCCACCGGCTGGTCGTTCCGCGAGGTGCTGCCCTATTTCCGCCGGCTCGAGACGTGGGCCGGCGGCGAGAGCCAGTGGCGCGGCGGCCTCGGGCCGATCAAGGTCGACACGCTGCGTGACGACAACCCGGCCTGCAGGGCGTGGATCGACGCGGCCGAGAACTGGGGGCTGGCCCCCAATCCGGACTTCAACGCCGAGACGACCGAGGGCGTCGGCAAGTACAATCTGACGCTCGATGGACGCTGGCGGTCCAGCGCGGCGCGCGCCTTCCTCAGGCCGGCGCGCTCGCGGCCCAACCTGACGGTCGTCACCGGCGCCAGCGTCGAGCGGGTGCAGTTCCAAGGCAGCCGCGCCACCGGCGTCGCTTGGCGCGACCGCTCGGGCGCCGGGTCTGCCGGCGCCGGCCGCATCGTGCTCTGCAGCGGCGCGCTCCAGTCGCCGCAGCTGCTGCAGCTCTCGGGGATCGGGCCGGCCGCGCTGCTGCGCCGCCACGACATCGCGGTCGTGCACGACGCGCCGGGCGTCGGCCGGAACCTTCAGGATCACTATCAGGTCCGCATCCTGACCCGGCTGAACCGGCCGATCTCGCTGAACGACACGACGCGCAATCCGCTGAAGCTCGCCCGCATGGTCGCCGACTGGCTGATCTCGGCGCGCGGCCCGCTGACCATCGGCGCCGGCCAGGTCGGCGCAGCGCTGGCCTCCAGCCATTCGACCGACGGGCGGCCCGACCTCCAGCTCCTCGGCATGCCGCTGTCGCTCGATACGCCCGGCCAGCCGCTGCACCGCTGGTCGGGCTTCACGACCGTGGTCTACCAGTGCCACCCGAAATCGCGCGGCACGATCGAGATCCGGTCGGCCGACCCCTACGAGCAGCCGCGCATCTGTCCGAACTACCTGTCGCACGAGCACGACCAGAAGGTCATGGTCGAGGGCGTCAGAATCGCGCGCGAGATCCTCGACCGGCCGCCCTTCCGCGATCTGGCCGAGGCCGAGGTCCTGCTCGGTCCGGACGTCCGCAGCGACGAACAGATCCTCGACGGCATCCGCCGCACCGCCTCGACCGTCTATCATCCGGTCGGCACCTGCCGGATGGGCACGGACGATGGATCGGTGGTCAGCCCCGGCCTGGCGGTGCACGGCGTCGAGGGCCTCTACGTCGCCGACGCCTCGGTGATGCCGAAGATCACCTCGGCCAACACCAACGCGCCGACGTTGATGATCGGCGAAAAGGCCGCCGAGCTGATCGTCGCCTGATACGGGCACGGGCGCGGGTGCGGGCACGGGCGCGGGCACGGGTGCGGGCACGGGTGCGGCGATCATCGCATTCCGGATGGCAATCGCCGCGCCGCCATGGCATGGCCGGCGCGTCGCGACGAGGGAGAGTGTCGATGCGGAACAGCGCGCCGGTCTGGGAAAAGGTCGAAGACAAGCGCGACGCCTTCGTCGCCCTGGCCGACCGCGTCTTCGACGCGCCCGAGCTGCTCTATGCCGAGCACCGCGCCGTCGCCGAGCACGCCGCCGCGCTCGCGGCCGAGGGGTTCCGCGTCACGGCGGGCCCGGCCGGCATCCCGACCGCCGTCATCGGCGAGGCCGGCGAGGACGGGCCGGTCATCGCCATCCTCGGCGAGTACGACGCCCTGCCCGGCCTCAGCCAGCAGCCGGGCGTGGCCGAGCACCGCCCGGTCGAGGCCGGCGGCGCCGGGCATGGCTGCGGCCACAACCTGCTCGGCGCGGCGGCGCTGCTGGCCGCGACCGCGGTCAAGGACTGGCTGGCCGAGGCCGGAATCCCCGGCCGCGTCCGCTATTACGGCTGCCCGGCCGAGGAGGGCGGCGCCGCCAAGACCTACATGGTCCGCGACGGTCTCTTCGACGACGTCGACCTCGCCATCAGCTGGCACCCCGCCAGCTGGACGGGCGTCGACGACGCGCGGTCGCTGGCCAACACGCGGATCGACTTCACCTTCACCGGCCGCGCCGCGCACGCCGCCGGCGCGCCGGAATTGGGCCGCAGCGCCCTCGACGCCTGCGAGCTGATGAGCGTCGGCGTCAACTACATGCGCGAGCACATGGCCAGCGACGCGCGCGTGCACTACGCCTATCTCGACGCCGGCGGCCCGGCGCCGAACGTCGTCCAGGCGCGCGCCACCGTCCGCCACCTGATCCGGGCGCGCGACAATGCCGGTCTGGCGCAGCTGGTCGCCCGCGTCCGCAAGATTGCCGAGGGCGCCGCGCTGATGACCGAGACGGCCGTCGAGGCGCGCACCTTCAGCGCCGTCTCGAACCTGGTCGGCAACCGACCGCTGGAACAGGCGATGCAGGGCGCGCTCGACCGGCTGGGGCCGGTGGCCTTCGACGAGGACGACCGCGCCTTTGCCCGGGCGATCCGGGCGACGCTGACGCCGGACGACATCGAGGCGACGTTCAGGCGCATCGGCAGGGCGCCCGATCCCGATCTGGCGCTCTGCGACTTCGTCGCGCCGCTCGACCGGGCGCGCATGGGCGGCGAGGGCTCGACCGACCTCGGCGATGTCAGCTGGGCCGTGCCGACCGTGCAGGCGCGCGTCGCCACCTGCGCCATCGGCACGCCCTTCCACACCTGGCAGACCACCGCGCAGGGCAAGGTGCCGGCGGCGCACAAGGGCATGGTGCACGCGGCGAAGGCGATGGCCGACGTGGCTGCCGCCGCCATCTCCGACGAGGCGCTGCGCCAGGCCGCCATGGCCGAGCACGCGCGCCGCGCCGCCGCGACGCCCTACCGCTGTCCCCTCCCGCCCGACGCCGTTCCGCCGGTCGGCCACAGCTGATCGGCCAGCCCCGAGGCTCGGGAGACTCGGTTCACGCATGGATGGGGCTGGGACTGGTGCCCGGGGCCGGACTCGAACCGGCACCCCCGAAGGGAAGGGTGTTTGAGACCCTCGCGTCTACCATTCCGCCACCCGGGCACGGCGGCTAGCTCTCGGTCAGATCGCCGGCGACGTCAAGCGGGCCGCTGGTGGCCGCGCCGGATCGACAGGCGAGCGGCGGCGGACCGGCGGGGCCGAAGCCCCGCCGCGGGACTGCGGCGCGGCTGCGGACACGCGGGGCCGAAGCCGCGCCGCGCGGCTCAGGCGGCGCACGCCTCCTCCGCGTCGCCGGCGCGCGCCCGCCGGAGGAAGTCCCGATTGACCGGGCTGTGCGGCCTCAGCGCCAGCCGCTCGTTCGCCAGTGCCTCGGCCAGCCCGCCGATGCGCCCGCGCAGCGCCGCCTCGGTCAGCGTCCAGTCGATGACGTCGCGCTGGGCGTGGCTGCCGCCGAAGCTGTCGGCGATGGCGCGCGCCCCGAACAGCCGGTCGGCGGCCGTCTCGTACTCGCCCCGCCAGAAGGCGGCGAAGCCCTCGACCAGCGGCAGGCCGGTGCGGCGGCGCCACTTGCCGACCTCTGCGGCCCCTTCGCCCGCCTCGGCCGTCCGGCAGGCGGCGATGATCCGGTCGACATCCGCCTCGCGGCCGGCGCCGAGATAGGCCATCACCGCGTGCCAGTCGTTGAACGGATAGCCCTGCCCGTCGGCATGCGCGTCCCAGGCCGCCGCCAGCTCGTCCCAGCGCCGGCCGACATCGTGCCCGGAGAGGTGCAGCCGCCACAGCAGCGCCGAGGCGTCGACCATGTCGAGCGCCACGCCGCTGCGCCCCTCGCGGATCGGCCCGTCATAGAGCGACAGGACCTCGTCCACCTGGCCGAGCTCGAGATGGTAGAGCGCGCGGTGCCACCAGTTGTGCACCCTGAAGAAGTTGTCGTCGCCCGACCAGTACGGCTCGCGCGCGATCATCCAGCCGATGCCGTCCTCGGGCCGGCCCTGCATCTCCATGACGTGCGCGACCGCGTGGTGCGCCCAGCAGTCGAGGGGTTGCATGGCGACGGCGCGGCGCGCCACCGCCTCGGCCCGCGCATAGTCGCCGGTCTCCTCCAGCCCGAAGGCGTGCATGCCGAGCAGGCACGCATAGCCCGGCATGTCGGCGCTCCACGCCGGCAGCGCCCGGGCGATCCGGTCGCGCAAGGACCGCGCCGGGCGTCGCGCCGGTGACGGCATTGCCCTGCCCGTCCGTTCTGGTCCTCATTCTCTTTCTCCTGATTGGCTGCCCGGCATCCCGGACACTCGAATACCCTGTGCCGATCGCGCTGACCGGCAGCGGCTGCCGTGATATGAATCACCAAGGAGGGAAGGTGAATGGCCGATCCGCCGGAAGCCTTGACCGGGACGCCGGCTCCGGCGAACGGGGACGCCGACGCCGTGCGCGAGCTCGTCTCGGCGCTCAGGCTCTCGGGCGCGGTCTTCCTCGAGGGCCGAGTTCACCGCGCCCTGGTGCATCCTGGCCCGCGTGGGGCCCGAGGACTGCGCCCCCTTCGCACCCGTGCCGCGCCATCTCATCGCCTATCATTGCATCACCGAGGGAAGCTGCGTCGTGACGCCCGAGGGCGCCGAGCCGGTCCGGCTCGGCGCAGGCGACATCGTCGTCCTGCCGCGCAACGACCCGCACCTGATGGGCAGCGCCTGCGGGCTGAGGCCGGTCAACCCGGAAGGGCTGATCCAGCCCGGCCCGGCCGGCGGACCGGCACGCATCGCCTATGGCGGCGGCGGAGCGCCGACGCGGCTTTATTGCGGCTATCTCGGCTGCGACCTCGCCGATCCGCCCGCCCTGTTCCTGCTGCCGCGCATCCTCCGGCTGTCGGCCGGGGACACCGCCGGGTTGGGGGCCGGGTTGGGGGCCGGGTCGGGGGCCGGGTGGGGCGGGCCGGGCTGGATCGAGACCTCGTTCCGCTTCGCCGCCGGACAGCTCGCGGCGGGCGGCGGCGCGCCGGTCATGCTGGCGCGGCTGGCCGAGCTCCTCTTCGTCGAGGCGGTTCGGCGCCACCTCGCCTCCGACGCCGCCTCCAACGCGCGCGGGACCGGCTGGGCGGCCGGCCTCGGCGACCCCGTCGTGCGCCGGGCGCTCACCTGCATGCACGACGACCTCGTGCGGCGCTGGACGACGGACGAGCTGGCGGCGCGCAGCAAGCTCTCGCGCTCAGCCTTCGCCGAGCGCTTCAGCCGCGTCGTGGGCGAGCCGCCGCTCCGCTACCTCGCCCGGAGACGCCTTGAGCGCGCCCGGATCATGCTGGAGGAAACGGCGGACAGCCTCGCCCGCGTCGCCTACGCCGTCGGCTACGGGTCAGAGGCCGCCCTCAGCCGGGCATTCCGCCGCCAGTTCGGCGTTCCGCCCGCCACCTGGCGCCGCAGCGGCGGCACCGGCTGACGGGATCGCAGCGCATTGCCGCTGACGCCGCGACTGGCGGCGAAATGCGGGGCAGCCGCCGTTTGTCAGAGCCTGGTCGCGTTGAACGTGTCGCAGTCGTTCGGGTCGCCGCTGTCATAGCCGGTGGAGAACCAGCGCACCCGCTGCGCCGAGCTGCCGTGCTGGAAGCTGTCGGGCACGACGGCGCGTCCGGCATTCTTCTGCAGCGTGTCGTCGCCGATGCGGCCGGCGGCGTTCAGCGCCTCGTCGATGTCGCCGGGTTCGAGCGCGCCGAAGCGCGCCTCGGCGTGGCGTGCCCAGGCGCCGGCGAAGCAGTCCGCCTGCAGCTCGACCATGACCGACAGGCGGTTGCTCTCGTCCTCGCCGGCCTGGCTGCGCGCCTTGTTCACCTCGGGCAGGATGCCGAGCAGGTTCTGCACATGGTGCCCGACCTCGTGCGCGATGACGTAGGCGGCCGCGAAATCGCCCTCGGCGCCGAGCTGCCGGTCCATCACGCGGAAGAAATCCGTGTCCAGGTAGATCTGCCGGTCATTCGGGCAGTAGAACGGCCCGGCGGCGGCGTTGGCCGTGCCGCATGCCGATGCGGTGCCGCCGGAGAACAGCACCAGCTTGGGCTCGGCATAGCCCTGCCCCGCGAGCAGGTCGGACCAGACCTCCTCGGTGTCGGCCAGCACGACGCCGACGAACTGCTCGGAGTCGTCGTCGATGCGGTTCGGCCCCTGCTGCCCGGGCACCGACCCCGGGATGGAGAAGCCGCCCCCGCCGCCGCCCAGCAGCACCGATGGGTCGATGCCGAAGACCAGGCCCACGACCAGCAGCAGCACCGCTCCGGCGGCGCCGATCTTGCCGCCGCCGCCCAGCGGCACCCGCATGCGGCCACCGCCAAAGCCGCCCCCGCCCCGCCGGTCCACGATGTTGTCGCTCGTCCGCCTGCCACGCCAGCGCATCGCCCTCTCCCTCCGTTGCGGCGCAGGAACCTGCAGAAGGCTCCGCCGGTTCCGCCATGCACACCCTAGCTATGGACAGAATTGGGGGTCGATGCTAGGCGCGCGCGCATGCTGCGCCGCCTCTACGATTGGGTCCTGCGCCTCGCCGAGCACCGCCTGGCGCTGCCGGCGCTGGCGCTCGTCGCCTTCGCCGAGAGCTCGGTCTTCCCGATCACGCCGCTGGTCATGCTCGTGCCGATGGTGCTGGCGCGGCCCGAGCGGACATGGCTGATCGCCGGTGTCTGCACCGCCGCCTCGGTCGCCGGAGGCGTGTTCGGCTGGTGGATCGGCCACACGCTCTATGCCGAGATCGGGCGCCCGGTGCTGGAGTTCTACGGCAAGGCCGGGATGATCGACGACTTCGCCGCCTGGTTCAACGAGGTCGGCGCCGAGGCCGTGGTCTTCGCCGGCATCACGCCCTTTCCCTACAAGGTTGTGACGATCGCGTCGGGGGTGACGAACCTGCCCGTCGGCACGCTGATCTGGGCGTCCGTCATCGGCCGCGGCCTGCAGTTCTTCGGCACGGCCGCCCTGCTGTGGCTGCTGGGTGCGCGGGCCAAGACGCTGATCGAGCGGCACATGACGGCGCTGGCGACGGCGACGGCGGCCCTGATCATCGGCGGCTTCGCGCTCGTGCGGCTGATCGGCGAGTGAGCGCCGCGATGATCGCCCGGACGAGCGCCCCTGTGAGCACCACGGCGAGCACCACGGTGATCGCCTCGTGAGCGTCTGCGGGTGAGCGTCTACGGACGCATCCTGATTGCCGGACTCGGCTCGCTGCTGATCCTCGGCGGCGCGCTCGGCTTCCAGTACCTGGGCGAGCTCGCGCCCTGCCCGATGTGCATCTGGCAGCGCTGGCCGCATCTGGTGGCCATGCTGATCGCGCTGGCGGCCATGACCGTGCTTTGGCGGCTGCGCCGGCCGCTGGCGATCGCCGGCGCGGCGACCATGGCGGTCAGCGCCGGGCTGGGCGCCTACCATGTCGGCGTCGAGCAGGGCTGGTGGCCCGGGCCTGCCAGCTGCACCGGGGTCGATCCCTCCGGCCTGACCCCCGACGAACTGCTGACGCGGCTGTCGCAGACGCCGCTGGTGCGCTGCGACGACATCGTCTGGGATTTCCTCGGCATCTCGATGGCCGGCTGGAACGGCATCCTCTCGTCAGGGCTCGCTCTCCTCTGGGTCTTCGCGGCCCTGCCGAAGACGCCCACCAGGTACGTTTCCCCCGAGGACCGCGGCGCCCGCGCCGATTGATCGGCGGCTTGATCCGGCGGCTTGATCCGGCGGCTCGATCCGACCGTCTCCTGCTGTGACCGCGCCTCCATCCTGCAGTTGTGGGGGGAACCATCCCCCGGCAACACGTGTTGCCGGAGCGGTACGTACGGAATTGGAGGAGAATAGAATGTTGCATCTTAAATCGCCGGCCGTCTTGCTCGGCGCCACTGCGCTGACCATTCCGCTGGCGTTCACCTCTGCGAGCGCGCAGCAGCAGCAGCAGGAAACCGGCAGCCAGGGCGCCTGCGAGCAGCTCTACCAGCTGGTGCAGCAGTCCGATCAGGCAGGCGAGGATCTGCTCGACGAATTCAAGCGCGCGCCGCAGGTTGCCGAGGCGAAGGAGGCCGATGCTTGCGTCCTGATGGTCGAGAAGGTCGAGACGGCCGGCGGCATCAGCAAGGAGGCTCAGTCGCGCGACCAGGGTGCTCAGGTATCGACCGATACCAAGAGCTTCCGCGCGACCGACACCGTCCGTCAGACGGTCGAGATCGAAAAGCAGGCCGTTGTCGAGGGCCAGGTGCTCGTGCGCCAGCCGATCCCGGAAGTGGAGATCGACCAGGGCAAGGCCGAGGTTCAGGTCCGCGAGCGGCCGTCCCGGGTCTCGGTCGACGAGCAGCAGGCGCAGATCGTCGTGCGACAGAAGCAGGCGACCGTCCGCGTGGCGATGCCGCGCCCGACGATCACCGTCGAGCAGCCGGCACCCGAGATCATCATCACCATGCCTGCGCCCGGCGTGAACATCGACCAGGAGCAGCCCGAGGTGAACGTCGTCATGGCCAAGCCGACGGTCAGCGTCGCGCAGGCCGATCCGCAGGTCGACGTTGACGTCCAGGCACGGCTGGTCGGCGCCGACCAGGCCGCGTCGATGGGCAACACCAAGCCGCAGGTCCGGACCGAGCGGACGAATTCCTCGGGCCAGACGGTCGACCAGGGCCAGAACGCGGACGTCGTCGTGCGTCAGGCCAAGCCGAGCGTTCGCTTCATGGCCGCCGAGGCGGACAGCAACGTCCAGTTCAACCGCGCCAGCCCGAAGGTGACCTACGAGGCGTCCGAGCCGAACGTCGAGGTCACATATGCCGACGAGCCGCGCGTCGACGTCCGTCAGGTCGGCGATCCGGTTGTCAAGCTTCGCCGGCGGGGTTCTGACGAGGCGATGTCCGGCGACCAGCAGGGTCAGCAGCAGGGCCAGCAGCAGGCCGCCACGCAGAGAGAGGACCAGCAGGGCCAGCAGGCCAGCTCGCAGGGTCAGCAGGGTCAGCAGCAGCCGCAGCAGGGCCAGCAGGCGAGCGACAGTGCCTTCCGCGCGGATGTCGCCGCGATCGAGGGCGGGGACGGCCAGAAGGTCGCCGGCCAGGATGCCCAGTCCGGGCAGGCCGACCGGATGAGCCGCGAAGACACGACGCGGCTTCTCGGCATGGACAACAACACCGACGTCGCTCTCGGCGAGATGATGCAGGTGACGGCGGCCGACCTCGAGGGGCGTGACGTCTACACGCTCCGCGGCGAGGATGTCGGCGAGATCGACGGCATCTTCCAGAACGGTGGCCAGCTATATGCGATCATCTCGCATGGCGGGTTCCTGGGATTGGGTGACGACGAGATCGCCATCCCGGCCGAGCGTCTCGCCCTCCGTGACAACGAGGTCATCCTGCTTGGCTTGACCGAACAGCAGCTCGAGCAGATGCCCGACTATGACTTTGCCACCGATCAGCAGGTGGCCGGCAGCGATGTCGTACAGATCGGGCGCTACCAGTAAGCGCCGCATCGTCGAGCTGGCCTGATCTGAAAACGGCTCGCCCGGGCTTCCCCCGGGCGGGCCAATTCCTTGCCCTCGGCGGAGCACTCGGCCGGCAACGGAACTTGCGTGCGACCCGACGGGTTAACTCTCCGGCACCTATAATCCGGAGGACGACATGAGCTCCACCAAAACGATTTCCGCGCTGCTCGGCGCCACCGCGCTGGGTTTCGCCTTTGCCGCGCCGGCCTCGGCCCAGACGACCGAGGCGAACGCCTGTGATGCGCTGACACAGCTTATCGAGGAGGCCGGCGACAGCGTCAGCCCGGACTTCGCCGACGCGGCCGAAGTCGCCCGTATGAGCGACGGCAACGCGTGCCTTCTCTACGTCGATCGCGTCGAGAAGGCTGGCGGCATGACCGCGCTGACGCCGACCGAGGGCGATGCAGCCGCGACGACCACAACAACCACGACCACGACCGGAGCCGGCCAGAGCCAGGCTGAGCCGAGCAGCGGCCAGAGCCAGGCTGAAAAGACCGAGGGCCAGAGCACGATGCAGGCAGACGTGCAGGCCATAGATACCGATCAGGAGCAGACGAGCCAAAGCGGCGAAGAGCAGACTAAGCAGGACACCACGCAACAGGGTTCTGCCGCAGGCGAACAGTCCGCCACGAGCGACCAGGGTGACACGCAGGGCACCGCCCAGGCACCGGACCAGCAGGGCACGGGCCAGCAGAGCACGGGCGGGCAGAGCACGTCTCAGCAGAGCACGGCTCAGCAGAGTACGGGTCAGACGGGCGGCGCCGAGCAGAGCACCGCCGGCCAAGACACTGCCGATCAGGATACCGCGCAGAAAACGTCCGAAAGCGACGGCGCCCAGCAGGCGACCACCGGCGAAGCTTCGCCCCAGCAGGATGCATCCGGCAGCAGCACGGGCGACACAACCCAGCAGGATTTGGCCCAGCAGGATTTGGCGCAGCAGGCGCAGCAGGATTCGGCCCAGCAGGAAACCGCAGAGCAGGCCCCCGGCGAGAGTTCCGACCAGTCGGCGGCGACTGCACAGACAGAGCCTGCCCAGACAGACGCTGCCGAGACAGACGCTGGCAAAACAGGGGCTGGCCAGACAGAGGCTGCCCAGACAGAGGCTGGCCAGGCCGGGCCCAAAGCGGATGTCGGCACCGAGGTCGCCGTCTCGGACGTCACGGGCCGTGACGTGGTGACCTCCGAGGGCGAGGACATCGGCGAGATCGACCGGATCGTCGTGATCAACGGCGAGCACTATGCCGTCTTCAAGCGCGGCGGCTTTCTTGGCTTTGGCGGCGAGGAAGTCGCGATCCCGGCCGCGCAGCTCGAAATGCGGGGCGACGAGCTGATCCTGACCGGCATCGGCACGGACGATTTCGACGCGATGCCCGAGTTCGAGGCTCAGACGGAGAGCGAGCTCGCCTCCGGTGACATGGTGCGGATCGGCACCGCCGAGTAAGGCGCCGCAACCGTACCTTCTCGCGCACCCGCAACCGACCAGAGAGGCCCGCCCGGCGCATCGTCGGGCGGCGCAAGTGAGTTGGCGGATTGCCCCTCGACCGGCACGCCGTGTGCCTCCAGCCTCGTCGGCCCCGGAACCATCGGCCCCGGAACCATCAGCCTTGCGCCGAGTTGCTGCGACTGGATCGCCACGCCCGCGTGTGGTCGCGGCTCATCCCCATATTCCGGAGGCGACGAATGGCACATTTCACATTTGCCGGGCTGGTGCTCGGCGCGACCGCGCTCGCGCTCGTCGGCGCATCGCCGGCGATGGCACAGCAGAGCGCCCAGCAGCAGACGACGCAGCAGGGAACGCAGGACACCCGGCAGCAGGGCGCCGGCCAGCAGCAGGGCGGCAGCCAGCAGCAGGATCGGCAGGCGATCGAGCAGCTGCAGCAGCAGCTGGAGCAGGCGTCCCGGGCGCTGAAGCAGGACGACATGCAGGCTGCACAGCAGGCGCTCGACAAGGCCGGGCAGCAGCTCGACCAGGCCATGCAGCAGGCCCGAGATGACCAGCAGCAGGCCATGACGGACGTTCAGCAGCAGGTCGAGCTCGCCACCAAGGCGGTCGAGGTGCAGGACGCCCAGGCCGCCCAGAACGCGATCGCCGACGCCACCATGAAGCTCGACCAGGTGCCGCCGAGCCAGCAGGGCGGCCAGGCTTCTTCCGGGCAGGCCTCTTCCGGGCAGGCCTCTTCCGGGCAGTCGGGCCAGAAGTCCGGCAGCGGTGACCATGCGTCATCCGGACAGAGCGGCCAGCAGTCGGCGAGCGGCCAGCAGCCGTCGTCCGGGCAGAGCGGTCAGAAGTCCGGGAGCAGCCAGCCGGCCTCGTCCGGCCAGAGCAACCAGCAGGGCACCGACCAGGCCTCGTCCTCGCAGGACAAGCAGCAGTCCGGCAGCCAGAGCGGCCAGCAGGGCAGCCAGGCCATGTCGGCCCGGGACGGCCAGCAGAACCAAGAGATGCAGCAGGCCATGGGTCAGCTGCGCGAGCAGCTGAAGCAGGTCCGCGAGGCCGTTCAGGCGCAGGATCTGGACCAGGCCGAGCGGGCGCTGCAGCAGGCCGAGCAGGCGCTCGACGAGGCCCAGATGGCGGCCGCGCAGCAGAGCGGCAAAGGCAATGTCGACGTGACGGTCATCCCGGCCGACCAGCAGACCGGGCAGGCTACCGTATCGACGGCCACCGCGGCACAGCAGGGCACAACACAGCAGGCGACGGCACAGCAGGGCGCGGCGGACACGTCGCACCTTACCCAGGAGGAGACCTATCGCCTGCTGGGCGTCGGCGACCAACAGATCGGCGACGCGGCCGAGCGGCTGACGCTGACCCCCGGCGACCTCAAGGCCCGCAACGTCATCACCATGGACGGCGAGGAGGTCGGCGAGGTCGGCGAGGTCGTCTCCAACGGCGGCCAACTCTACGCCATCGTCGAGCATGGCGGCTTCCTCGGCATCGGCGAGGACCGCGTGGCGATCCCGCTCGAGCGGATCGGCATGCGCGGCAATGACGTGATCCTGCTCGGCCTCACCGAAGCCCAGCTCGAGGCAATGCCGGACTTCGACTTCGAGTCCGACCAGGAAGTCACCCGCGACCAGTCGATCGAGATCGGTCGCTACGAATAGCCCGCCCGTCCTTCGGTACCAGCGCCCGCCCGGCTTCGGGCGGGCGCTTCCCGATTGTCCGATCCGATCCTACGATGCGCGTTCTGGCTGATGCCCGAGCGCGTTAGCGTTTCTCTGGATGACTGCCGCGCCGCCACTTGAGCCGCTCGCGGGCTCGGCGCCCGAGGCCACTCCGGACCCGGAGGATTTCACCTCCGCGCGGCCCTGATACGGCGCATCGGTCACCATTGATGACATAGCGGTCATGCCGGACGGCCACCGTGCATTTTGCGAACGGGACGGGGCTTCTGCGGCCACTCAGCGCCAGAGCGACCATCGGCGGGCATTTGCTAACGCCCGTTCGAGGGTTCGGCACGGCCGGCGCATCGACCTGCCCTTTCGCGATGCTGAAATCGCGCTCCACCTCCGCGAAACCCGCGACGTCGTGACCTTCGATCAGCGCGCGGCGGCCCTGTCGACGAACGTGGACTGCCTCGCCCCGATCGCGGACGGCAGGCCTATTTCAGGGATCGGCGGAACCCATGCGACCGCCGCGGGTTGCCTCGTCGTGATTGCGTTCAAGTCGTACGCATGGATACAAGTCGCGTAAGCGGTTGCTAGCGCCGCTGGTGCGACCCGACTACTCGGCGCCTGCCCGCTTTCAGCGGGCCGCCATTGCAATGATCGCAGTCGCATAGGGCGTGCCGTACAAGGTGCCGCGTGATCTGCCGCTGCATGGTGGGGCGCAACGCAGGACGCCACCCGCAGGCCGAACCAGCCCATCCCGACCCGAAGCGACCGAGGGATCCAGATGATCATTCCGCGCAAACCCGCGCCCGGGCTGGTGGTGCCGCTGCTGTCGGGCGGCACCTTCACGCTGGCGGAGCATCGGCCGAAGACCTTTGCCATCATCGTCTTCTACCGTGGCAAGCACTGCCCGATCTGCTCGAGTTACCTGCGCCAGGTGCAGGACCTGCTCGACCGGGCGGGCGAGCTCGGCGCCGAGGTGGTCGCCATCTCGATGGACGGCGAGGAGCGCGCCCGCTCATCGGCCGAGGACTGGGGGCTCGACCGGCTCGAGATCGGCCATAGCCTCTCCGAGCAGACTGCGCGCGAATGGGGGCTCTATATCTCGTCGAAGCGCGAGGGCACGCAGGAGCCCGACCGGTTCTCCGAGCCCGGGCTTTTCGTGATCCACGCCGACGGCACCGTCTTCTTCGCCCAGACGCAGAGCGCGCCGTTCACGCGACCGCCGATGGACCAGTTGCTCGACGGCCTGAAATTCGTCCTCGACAAGGACTATCCCGCGCGCGGCGACCTCACGCTCGCCGCCTGAGTTCGGGGGCGCGGCGCAGCCTCGCGAGCAGACCAGTGCTCGCCCGCACCCGCCGCGCCAGCACGACGAGCCATTTCGAGACGTTAATCTACTTAGGGTTGACTGAAGCGAGGTCCACACGCCAAAGAAGACCGCTCTAGAGTGCTTTCAGCGGTGTTCCTTGTCCAATGTCTAAATACCAGTGGGTCGCCATTTTTGCGCTTGGATTAGCGGCGTCCGCGGCGTGGGGGCAGAGCCAAGAGCCCTCGGGCACATCCATCGAGGGCCAGCCGATACCCGCCGCAAGGCCGGGTGAAGATCCCTCCGTGGACGAGACCGCCGTCGACGAGACCGCCTTGGAGGACGGAGGCCTCGACGATCCGTCAGATGCGGGCCAAAGCGTCGCCGGCCCTGTTGCCGAGACCCGGCCCGCCGACGCGTTCATGTCCTTACTCGGTTGGATCGAGGCCGGTATCCGCGCCCCGAACACGCCTGTCGAGGACGAAGAGCGCCAACGTCGCGACCAGCGCGACGAGCGCGACGAGCGCGACACACGCGCCCGCCAAGAGATCGCTTTCTGGACAATGGCCGTGTTCTGGGCGGCTGTCGGTATCGCCGTCCTGGCCGCGATCGCTCTGCTTGCGGTGTTGCGAACGGTCTGGCACACGCGCCGGGCCGCACGGGATATCCTCGGCGAAGCACGGGCGACAACGCGCGCCGCGGTCGCCGTCGCCGAGCAGGCCAGCAGAGCCAACGACCTGGCCGGAACGGCCGCCGGCAGACTGAACCGGCCCTATGTCGTTCCTGTCATCGTCGCCCACAATCTTCCGAAGTACATTACTGCGAAAAGCTCTGTCGACCGCGACCTCACTGCTTCCATCATCTACAAGAACAGCGGCGGATCTCCTGCTATCCTGAAGAAGATATCTCCGATCGCCAGTCCCATACCAGTGGCTTCCGAACCCGAGCCCCTCAATCCTTTATACTACAACAGGGACCTCTTCCTCGACCTCGAGGTATATTATCTTGAACCGGGGCAGGCTACGAAGGAGATATCGATAAGCTGCAGCCTGCCGCAGCGAGTAAGGGAACTCGCCGCTGCCCGGGCATCGGCTTTTCATTCCTGACGGAAGACGCGGCAAAGATCGTCTTGCAGGATCGGTTCTCCTACATGGATCTCCTGGGTCACGAGACTGTTCTCTATGTTCGATACGACTATGTTCTCGGGTTCTTCGAGCTGATCCAGATCCGCGAGGAAAGGGCGGGACCGCGAGAACGGCGAGAGCGGTCCGCAGAAACGCTCCGGTACCGCTCCGAGCTGAAGTTTGCCCGCGAGCTCCCGCATGGCATTTCCCGCTTCCAAGGCGATCAAGAACGCGTATAGTGATGCGGTCATGCAGATGCGCGCCGCCATCGCTGCCGCTTCTCTCCTGCCGATAGGCGGGCTCCTTCTTCTTATCGGCCTCTCGAGGGCGCCGGGTTCCGCGGCGCCGCCCTCGGAGGTATCCGAACGCGCCGCCCGAACCCGCTGAGAAGAAACGAATTTACGGACGAATGTCATGAACGACGTATCCCCTGCCGCGGGCCAGGACCGCGTGAAGATCTTCGACACCACCCTGCGCGACGGCGAGCAGTCGCCCGGGCGCCTCGATGACGCTGGACGAGAAGCTGCGCATCGCCCGCCATGCTCGACGAGATGGGCGTCGACATCATCGAGGCCGGCTTCCCCATCGCCTCCGAGGGCGACTTCGAGGCGGTGCGCGAGTCGCGCAGGTGATCGAGAACGCCGTCGTCTGCGGGCTGGCCCGCTCCGGCCGCGTCGACATCGACCGCGCCGGCGAGGCGACTGCAGCACGCGCAAGCGCGAGCGCATCCACACCTTCATCGCGACGCGCGACATCCACATGGCGCACAAGCTGCGGATGACGCCCGACCAGGTGCTGGAGCGGATCGACAGCGCCGTCCGCCATGCCGAGGCTATGACCGACGACGTGCAGTGGTCGCCCGAGGACGCGACGCGCACCGACCGCGACTTCCTGGTCACGCGGTGCAGACGGCGATCGACGCGGGCGCCACGACGATCAACATCCCCGACACCGTCGGCTATACGGCGCCGGACGAGTCGGCGCGGATCATCCGCATGCTGAAGGAGCGGGTGCCGGGCATCGACGCCGTGATCTGTCGACGCATTGCCACAACGATCTCGGCATGGCGGTGGCCAACTCGCTGGCCGCCGTGCTCGGCCGGCGCGCGGCAGATCGAGTGCACGATCAACGGCCTGGGCGAGCGCGCCGGCAACACCGCGCTGGAGGAGGTGGTGATGGCGATGCGCGTGCGCCACGACATCATGCCGTGCGACACGCTGATCGACGCGCACCAGGATCATGCCGGCGAGCCGGCATGGTCAGCGAGCTCACCGGCTTCCCCGTCCAGTTCAACAAGGCCATCGTCGGCAAGAACGCCTTCGCGCACGAGGCCGGCATTCACCAGGACGGGATGCTGAAGGACCACGGCACCTACGAGATCATGCGGCCCGAGGACGTGGGCCTGACCGAGTCGACGCTGGTCCATGGGCAAGCATTCCGGCCGCGCCGCGCTTCCGCGCCAAGCTGAAGGAGCTGGGCGTCGAGATCGGCGACAACCAGCTCAAGGACGCTGTTCGTGCGCTTCAAGGCGCTGGCCGACCAGAAGAAGGAGGTCTTCGACGAGGACATCCTGGCGCTGATGGTCGAGGACAGGCGCCGACGGCGGCGCCGAGCGCATCAAGGTCAAGCACCTGAGCGTGATCTGCGGCACGAGGCGCCGCAGATGGCCGAAGCTGGTGCTGGAGGTCGACGGCGAGCGATGCAGAGGGTGACTGCCGACGGGCGATGGCCCCGTCGATGCCGCTTCGCCGCGGTGAAGTCGATGGTCCCGCACGAGGCCAAGCTGCGAGCTCTACCAGGTGCATGCGGTGACCGAGGGCACGGACGCGCAGGCGACGGTCAGCGGTGCGGCTGGAGCGAGGACGGGCGAGACGGTCACGGGGCAGGCTTCGGACACCGACACCATCGTCGCCTCGACGCGCGCCTATGTGCACGCGCTGAACCGGCTGAAGGTGCGCCGGCAGACGACGCCCCGCAGAGCATGGCGGTGTGAACCTGCCGAGTTGAACCTGCCGGGGTGAACCTGACGCGGTGAACCCGCCGGGGTGGACGATTCCGCCCGCGCCGCAGTCTCGATTGGCGGAACCGGCAATCCTGATTCTGGCAACGTCATGTTGCCGGAATCAAGAACGCACGACGACGTCCCTGCCCCGGCTGCGCCTGCCAGCGTCCCGCCCGAGCGGCTTGCCGCCGCGCGCGCCAGCGACAGTGGCGAAGCTGCGCATGCTCTATGTCGAGCCCGAGGCGCGCCGGTCACATCACGGCGCATCTATCAGGCGACCGGCTTCGAGCTGGTCGAGCGGGCGCCGCACCGCAGCTTTGGGCACGATCTGGTCGGCCAGAACCGGGCCCGCGACCTGTAAGCGGCGGCGCCGATGCCGGCTTTGCACTTCTGGTTGAAATGCCCGAGAAGAGGCCCGGCCCGGATGCCTCGTCGTGCCACGGGTGCAGCAGTTGCGTGCGGGTCGCCGGAACGATGCCCGGCCCGAGCCGTTGCCGCCCTGCCGGGACGCCACGCCGGCGGCTTCTCGCGGAGAATTCGCATGATCCAGCCCGGCTCGCTGAACGCCCTGACCGACATCGAGGGCATCACCGTCGGCAACGCGCACGATGCCGGGCTCCGCTCCGGCGTCACCGTCGTCAGGCTCGGCACCGGCATGCTCTGCGTCGCCGATGTCGGCGGCGGCGGCCCGGTAACGCGCGAGACGACCTCGGTGACGACCAACTCGACGCTGCGCGCCGCGCATGCGGTCGTCTTCTCCGGCGGATCGGTTTATGGCCTGGCGGCCGGCGACGCCGTCACGCACGCCCTCGCCGCCGAAGGCATCGGATCTGCCGGGTGCCGGGGACGCCGCCGGTGCCCGTGGTGCCGGGCGCCGCCATCTACGATCTCGACAATGGCGGCGATCAAGACCGGCATCGGTGTCACGCCCTACCCCGAGCTCGCCCGCCAGGCGCTGGCGGCCTGCGCGCCGCAGATTCGCCATGGGCTCGTCGGGGGCCGGCCACGGCGCGGTCGCCGGAACATGCGCGGGCGGGCTCGGCGCCGCCTCGCTCGACCTTGGCGACGGCACGATCGTCGCCGCGCTGGCGGTCGCCGACCCGGTCGGCTCGCCGATCATGCCGGACGGCCGCTGCCTGTGGCCCTGGCCGTTCGAGGTCGGCGGCGAGTTCGGCGGACTTCGCCCGATCCCCGACGCGCCCGCCGGCGCTGGGGCTCCCCCGCCGACTTCAAGGGATCGGGCGGGCTCGCCACCACCCTCGTCGTTGTCGCCGTTTCGGTGCCGCTCAAGCGGGTGGCGCTGAAGCGCGTCGCGGCGATGGCGCGGACGGCCTGGCGCGCGCCATCCGGCCGATGCCATGCGCCGTTCGATGGCGACACGCTGCTGGCGATTCTCCCCAGACAGGGCCGCAACGGTCGATCACAACCGCACCCTTGTGCTCGGCACCACCGCCGGCGACTGCGTGGCGCGGGCGATCGCGCGCGGCGTCTGGGAGGCCGACGACGACTGGCCTGAGCACCCCCGTTCCGCGCCCGTATCGCCGCCGGCACGGGCGGAAGCGGGTTCCCGCGGCGACCATGTGACAGCGCGGCCAGCCGAGCACGTCGCCCCGGCGCGCTTCCTGGGTTAACCGCCGAAGGGCTGGTCGCTCGGCAGCGTCTTCAGGTACACGTTCGTCCGTTTCTGGGTGGTCTCGAACCTGTCCATGGCCGCCGTGATCTGCCGCTGATCGTCCGGATGAACCTCGCGGTCTTGTCGTGCCGTCGAGGCTCGGACCATCTCCACCCAGGCCGCCCCCATCGGCGTGCGGCACGAAGAACTGCGTGGCGCGCCTCGTGCGCGATCGCGCGCCCCAGCGCCATCCCTGCTGCCTCCTGCAGATCACGCGGCCAGTCCTTGATGGGCTCGTCCAGTCGCGCCCAATGCGCCTCGGCCTTCTTCATCCTCTTCAGCGATCCGCTTCTTCCTTCATTCGCCACGGCCAGCCGCGCCTTCCATCAGCAGCTTGTTGTCCGGGCCTTGCGGCATTGAGCGTCCACCCGTTCGGCGCGGTGGTCGTAGTTATCGCTTGCTGTTGCGCAGGCAAAAAGAACGGGCCGGGACGCAACGCCGGCCCGTTCTGTTCCGTCCGACTGCAGCGTCGGTCGGCTCGCGCGTCGTCCCCTGATCCAGCCGACGATGGCGAGCAGGACGATGGCGCCGATCGTCGCCACCAGCCAGGCGCCTATGAAGCTGTCGGCAGATGAGGCCGAGCAGGCTGAAGATGATCGCGCCCAGATAGGCGCCGACGACGCCCGACGATCAGGTTCGTCAGCAGCCCGTGGCTCCGCGACATCACCTTCTCCGGCACGATCCAGCCGGCGATAAGCCCGATGATCAGAAAGCTGATCCAGCCGATGCCTTCCATCCCGTAGTCCTTTCGAAT
>CAVUWP010000013.1:0-60517 GCA_963745085.1 uncultured Alphaproteobacteria bacterium
GCGGCAAGGCCGCGCGGGCGGCCATTCCTGACGGCATCTTCTCTCTCCCTTCTAGATCAGCAGCTCGCCCTTCAGGAAGCCCCGCGCCGCCGGCGATGCGGGCGCCTCGAAAAAGCGGCGGGCCGGCGCGGCTTCGGCAAGCCGGCCGCGGTGGAGGAACAGCACATCGTCGGCCAGCCGCGCCGCCTGATCGCGGTCATGCGTGACCAGCACGACCTTGACGCCATCGCCGGCGGCCCGGCGCACCAGCGCCTCGATCGCAGCCGTCGCCCGCGGGTCGAGGCTGGCGGTCGGTTCGTCGAGCAGCAGGAAACGCGGACCGGGGCCAAGCGCCCGCGCCATGGCGAGCCGCTGCTGCTCGCCACCAGAGAGCCGCCGGGCCGGCGCGTGCGCCTGCGCCGCGAGATCGGACAGGTGCAGCAGCTCGTCGATGCTGTCGGCGCGCCCGCGCCCGGACGCCATAGGTCGCGAGCGCGTGATCGAGATTGGCGCCGGACAGAGCGGCGCAGCAGCACCGGCTTCTGGAAGACGAGGGCGAGCTCGCGCGGCGCCGGCCGGCCGGCGGCAAAGCGGACGCCACCCGCCATCGGCCCGATCAGGCCGGCCATCACCCGCAGCGTCAGGCTCTTTCCGGCGCCGTTCGGCCCCATCAGCGCCGTGATCCCGCCCGGCCGCAGATCGAAATTCAACCCGTCGAGCAGCCGCCTCCCGCCGCGCGCCAGCGTCACGTCGTCGAAGACGACGCCGGCGGCGCCAATGCTGCCGCAGCAGCGCGATCACCGCCGCCTCAGGCATAGGCCATGCGCTCGGCGGTGCGGCGCAGTGACGTCAGCCCGCGGTGATCAGGATCGAGAGAGACACCAGCACGATACCGAGGCCCAGCGCCATGGCCAGCTCGACCTTGGCCGTATCGAGGGCGATCGCCGTCGTCATCACCCGCGTCACGTGGTTGATGTTCCCGCCGACGATCATCACGGCGCCGACCTCGGCAAAGGCGCGGCCGAGCCCTGCCAGCGCCGCGGTCAGCAGCGAATGCCGCGCGTCCCACAGCAGCGTGGCGACCGTCCCGATGCGGCTCGCCCCATCGAGCGCAAGAACTCGTCATATTCGCCGTAGAGGTCCTCGACGACCTGGCGGGTCAGCGAGGCGACGATCGGCACGACCAGGATGGTCTGCGCGATGATCATGGCGGCGGGCGTGTAGAGCAGCCCGAGAACACCCAACGGCCCGGCCCGGGACAACATCAGGTAGACGAGGAGACCGACAACCACCGGCGGCAGGCCCATCAGCGCGTTGACCAGAACGGTCAGCGCGCCGCGGCCGGGAAACCGGGCGACAGCGAGCACCCCCGAGCGGCATGCCGATCAGGCAGGCGATCGCGACGGCACTGAACGTCACCTGCAGCGACAGCAGCACGATTTCGACAAAGGCCGGGTCCATGCCGACGATCAGCGCCAGCGCCTCGCCGAAAGCCGCCGCAAGTCGTGCATGATCGTAGGTGTCCGCCGAAAACATGCGTTCTCGTCCCGAATATGTCTTTCTCTCCGTCGGGTGCAAGGGACAGCTTCAGAGCGACGAGCGGCGTCCGGCCGTGAGGAGCTCACCCTTCCGCCGCGACTCCCGGCTCGAGGCCGAACTGCTCGGAGCAGACATCCGAATGTCCGACATCGGGCCTGCCGAAGTGGAAGCCCTGCAAGCGCGTCGCAGCCGAGTTCGTGCAGCAGCTTTGCCTGGGCGCTGGTCTCGACGCCCTCGGCGATGACCCGCGTCTGAGCGAGCGGCCGATCTCGATGATCGAGCGGACAAGTCCGCAGCGGCTGCGGTCGACGTCGATGGACGAGACCAGCTCGCGATCGATCTTGATCGCGTCCGGGCCGAGCTTGACAGGCCGATGATCGAGGCATGGCCGCTGCCGAAATCGTCCAGCTCGATGTCGATGCCCATCTCCTTCAGCATGTCGATGTTCCAGGGATCGTATCGTCGATCTCGTCCAGAAACACCGACTCGAGCAGCTCGAACGAGATGAGCCGCGGGCAGATCCAGACTGCCCCAGGCTGCTCATCAGGTTCCGGTCGAGCAGCCGGCGCGCCGAGACATTGACCGAGAGTTTCGGCACGCTCAGCCCCGCGGCCGTCCAGCGGCTGCAGATCGTCCGTGGCGCGCTCGAGAATCGCCCGGTCGAGCGCCGCCACGACGCCGAGATCGTCGGCGATCTGAAGGAAGCGGGCAGGGCTCAGAATGCCCTCGACCGGATGACGCCAACGCGCGAGCGCCTCGACGCCGACGATGTCCAACGAGTCGCCGCTGATCTGCGGCTGATAGTAGGGGATGAATTCGGCCCGCTTCAGACCGGCCAGCACCGCGTCGGCGGTGGCCTTGTATCGAACGACCTCGCGCTGAACGCCCGAGTTGAAGAACTCATGCCCGCTGCGGCCGTGCTTCTTGGCCCGGTCGAGGGCAATCCCCGCATTGACCAGAAGCTCGGCCGGCTTGACCCCGTCGCAACCGGTCGCCGCGATGCCGACGCTGGCGCCGAACCAGCAGTCCCGCCCTTCGAAGCTGAACGGCCGCTCCAGCTCGGCGATCAGCTTGCAGGCAAGCGTCTCGAGCGCCGAAGCATCGGAGTCGGCGCAGATCACGACGAACTCGTCGCCGCCGACCCGGGCGACGAAATCGGCCGCCGTCACGCTTTGCATCAGCATGCCGGCGACGTGGCGCAGCACGGCGTCGCCGGCGACGTGGCCCTGCGTGTCGTTGATCTGCTTGAAGCGGTCGAGGTCCACATGCAGAGCGCCGAACGAGGTTCCGTCCCGCTGCGAGGCCTCTGCATAGGCGACCAGCTTTTCGTCGAGGTAGCGCCGATTCGGCAGGCCGGTCAGGGGATCGTGCAGCGCCCCATAGCGGATGTCGGCCTGCGCCTTCGCCATCTCGGCATTGCGTTCGGCGAGCAGGGCGTTCGCGGTCTGCAGTTCGGCCAGAGCATCTTCGGTGCGCAGATTCGCCGCCTGGAGCCGGAGGTTCGTGTCGACGAGCTTCTCCTTGACCCTTTGCTCGACCGTCAGGTCGCGCGCGACACCGCGATAGCCGAGAAAGGTCCCATCCGCGCCGAAGCAGGGCTTGCCGGTGGTCGAGATGTAGCGCCGCCGGCCGTCGATGGTCCGCCAATAGCCGAAGTCGAACGGCTCGCGCCGCTCGACGGCCCTGACATGTTCCTCGAGTTCCGGCGGGACGTCACCATCGCGAAGGAGCTCGATGCGCGTCTTGCCGATGTGCAACTCGGCACTGATCCCGACGAGGCGCTCGACCTGCGGGGAAAGGTAGGTGAAGCACATGTCGGGGCCGGTTTCCCAGAACCAGTGCGAGCAGAGTTCCTGGAACTCGCTGTCGCGCGCGCCGCGGACGATGGTCGCGGCGGCGCGATCCTCGGAGCTCCGCCGGACGACGCACCGCGCGCCGAGAGGCCGTCCCGCCGCATCGCGATCAGCCTCTTCGGTCATTGGCAAATCGCGCGGGTGCTGCAGGCCAGCAAACGCGTCGCCTCGAGATCGAAGGGCGTACCCATGGCCGGACCCGCGGGCGGGCATTGCCGCGGGTGCGGACCCTCCTCGTCGGAAAAGCCGGCGATCAGCGCGTCGAGCAGCATTCCGGCGGGCCCGCATTCGCACGCTCGGACGCGGGTGGCTTCTTCCGGAGACCAGAACCGACCGTCGCCCGCCGGCCAGTGCCGGTACCCGGTCTGTCCGAGCTGCTCGGCTCCGTCGTGCTGCCGGAGCACACGCCTGGCAGCGACGTCTGGAACGCAATGCTCACCGGCTCTCGACATGAGGACGCACCGAACCACCGAACGACGGGTTTACGCCGCCAGCATTCTCTCGAAAACGTCAACTTTCCCTTAGAGCCGCTGCGATGCAGAAGATCGTGGTCGAGCCAGCATGGGGACCGTCCCGTGTCGCCAGAGGATCGCGAAACCCTGCGCGGCCGGCGTAAGCCGCTCGAGACAGGACCGCAGCCGGGCGACCGCGCCGGTCAAGCCGAACTTTCCGGCCCCTCGCCGGGCTCGCCCGACGCCGGCGGCTTGCGGCTGGACAGGAACTTCCAGATGCCGCTGGCGGCCATGCACCGGCGTCCGCCGGCCGTCAGCTCGCACTCCATGAAGGCGACGCCGCTGACCAGGCGGTTCAGCCGCGAGGTTGCGAGCAGCGTCTGGCCCTGCTTGGCGGCGGCGAGAAAATGCGCCTGAAAGTCGATCGTCGCGCAGGGGTGCCGCCCGCCCGCCTGATAGGCCGCGGCGCCCATCGCGACATCGGCCAGCGTCATGTAGACGCCGCCGTGGCAGACGCCGCCGACATTCATGTGCCGCGCGTCGAGGTCCAGCGCGGCGTACCAGAGGCTTTCGCCGGCTTCGGCGAAGCGCATCGGCCCGACATAGGCGTTGAAGCCTGTCGGGCGCAGGTCGCGCCATTCGAGTTCCACGAGATCCATCAGCCCTGATCGCCCCTTTTCGCTGCGGCGCAACACGTCTAGCATGCTCGCATGTGGCAGCGCACCGGCGAAATCGAGATCGCGACGACGGGGCCGGGGCTCGTGTCCATCCACCCCGCCATCGAGGAATGGCTGGCCGTGGCGCCGGCCACCGAAGGGTTGCTGACGGCGCTGGTGCAGCACACGTCGGCCTCGCTGACGATCCAGGAGAACGCCGACCCGGACGTGCTGCGTGACCTGCAGGACGCGATGGTGGCCTTCGCGCCGCATGGCGGGGCCGAACGCTATCGCCACCACCAGGAGGGGCCGGACGACATGGCCTCGCACATCCGCACCGTGCTGAGCGGCGTGCACCTGTCGATCCCGGTCCGGCACGGCCGAATGATGCTGGGCACCTGGCAGGGCGTCTATCTCTGGGAGCACCGCGACGGCGGCCGGCGGCGCCGCGTCGCGCTGCATCTGATCGGCGACTGAACCCGGACCCGCGGCGGCGCACGCCCCGCCCGGCCTGCGTGCCCGCGTCGCCAGCGCCACTTGATCGCCGCGCTGCGATGCGGGAACATCCGCCCTCGCGCGCGCGCTCGGGGAGGGCGGATGGACTCGCGGTTCCTGTCGTTCGTCTGGCGGTACTCGAAGCGCGACCAGTTGATCATCCTCGCCCTGACGGTGGCGTCGTTCCCGCTCGTCTACGTCTCGCTCGAGATCCCGAAGATCATCATCAACCAGGCGATCGGCGGCAAGGACTTCCCGAAGGAGGTGCTCGGCGTCGAGTTCGGCCAGATTCCTTACCTGCTGATGCTGAGCTTCCTCTTTCTGCTGATGGTGGTCGCCATCAACGGCATCAAGTGGGTCATGAACGTGCGGATCGGCATCGCCGGCGAGCGCATGCTGCGGCGGATGCGCTTCATGCTGTTCGAGCGCGTCATGCTGTTCCGCATCGAGCGCTTCCGGTCGATCAAGTCCGGCGAGGTCATCCAGTCGCTGCTCGGCGAGATCGAGCCGCTCGGCGGCTTCATCGGCGAGGTGGTGTCGACGCCGTGCTTCCAGGGCGGGCTGCTCGTCGTCTACTGCACGTTCATCTTCGTCCAGGACTGGGTGCTGGGTCTGGCGGCCGTCTCGCTCTATCCGCTGCAGGCGTTCTTCATCCCCAAGCTGCAGGCCAAGGTCGTCCGCCTGAACAGGGAGCGCGCGGCGAACACCCGCAAGCTGGCCGACGCCATCGGCGAAAGCGTCAACCTGATCCCGGAGGTCCACACCCACAACACGGCCCGCTGGCACCTGGCCCAGGTCGCCGGCCGCCTGTACGAGAACACCGTGATCCGCATCGACATCTTCGAGCGCAAGTTCACGATCAAGATCATCAACAACTTCATCAACCAGCTGACGCCGTTCTTCTTCTACTCGGTCGGCGGGTACCTGGTCATCAAGGGCAGCCTGGACTTCGGCTCGCTGGTGGCCGTGCTGGCCGCCTACAAGGAAGTGGCGGCACCGTGGCGCGAGGTGCTGAACTATGTGCAGCGCTGGTCGGACTTCAACAGCCGCTACACGTTCGTGGTCGAGAACTACTCCGGCGAGGACGTTCTGGCGCCGGCGCGGCTCTATGCCGAGGCGGATGCCGCCGGACCGCTCGCCGGGCCGCTGGTCTTCGACGACGTCGAGGGCGGGCCTGGCAGCGGCGGGCTCAGCGTTGCCAATCTGGACATCCGGCTCGGCCGGATGGTCGCCGTTGTCGGCGGTGCGGGCGGCGGCCGCGAGACGCTGCTGAAGCTCGCGGCCGGCCTGCAGTCGCCGGCCGCCGGCCACGTGACGTTCGGCGGCAAGGCGCTGATCGACTGCACGATGCCGCAGGTCGGCGCGACGGTCGGCTATGTCGGCGCCGAGCCCGGCATCGTCGCGCGCTCGATGCGCGAGAACCTGCTCTACGGATTGCTGCGAGGGCACCCCGAGCTGTCCGACCAGGAGGACGCGGCGCTGGTCGACATGCTGCGCGAGGCACGGCTGACGGGGAACACGACCGCCTGGCCGGATGGCGACTGGGTCGACTATGCGGCCGCGGGCGTCAGCGGGCCGGCCGAGCTCGACCAGCGGCTGCTGCACCTGGTCGAGGTCGTCGGGCTGTCCGGCGACCTCTATTCCGGCGCCCTCGAGACACGGCTCGAGCGGGCCGACGCCGATGCCTGGACCGGGCCGATCCTGAAGGCGCGAAGCTATCTGCGCATGGCCGGGACGGACCTCTCCGATCTGGTCGAGGACTGGCGGCCCGAGGCCCTCAACACCAACGGCCGGCTGCTCGGCAACGTGCTCTACGCGTTGCCCGTCGATCCGCCGGCGACGGTGGCCGGCTTTGCCGAAGACCGGCGGATCATGGACGTGCTCGACCGCTCCGGCGCCACCGGCGAGCTGATCGCCATCGGCTGGGACATCGCAAGGGAATTCGCCGGCCTCGTCGACACGGTCGAGGGGGAATCGACCGTCCTGGACAGCTTCCAGGGCTACAGCAAGACCGATATCCGCGCAGCGCACGAGACGGTCGCCGATGCCGGTGGCAAGGCTCCGGGCGAGCTGACCGAGGATCAGCGCAAGCTCCTGCTGACGCTGGCCTTCGCCTTCGTGCCGACCCGCGACCGGCTCGACGTGCTGGACGATGCGCGCATCGAGCGCCTGCTCGCCTGCCGGACCAGGGCGCGCACGCTGCTGGACGGCCGCGGGGACTTCGTCGGCTTCGACGAGGACCGTTTCAGCCCGGCACGGCGCGTCGCCGACAACATCCTGCACGGCCAGCGCCGCTATGACCGCAAGTCGCAGTGGAAAAGGCTCGAGGACATGATGGAGCGGGCGATCGAGGCGGCCGGACTCCGCGACGACCTGATCCGGCTGGGGCTGACCGCGCAGCTCGGCTCGGGCAGCGGCCTGTCGACGACATCGCGCCGGCGGGTCTCGCTGGTCCGGGCGCTGATCAAACGACCGTGCCTGCTGGTGCTCGACGGCATCGCCGGGACCGACACCCGCGCCGACGCCACGCTGCGCCGGTCGGTCCGGGACGAGTTGCCCGAGGCGACCATCCTCTACGCCGCGCTGGAGGAGGGCGCGGTCCAGGGAGCCGATCTGATCGCCCGCATCGCCGAGAACGGCCTCGTTCAGTGTCAGGCGGTCGCCGATCTGCCGGACTCTGCCGACCCCCCTGAACGGACCCGGAGGAGCGCGCCATGAGCCTCAACCAAGCCGTCGACGTGATGATGGAGATCCCGATGTTCCGGAGGGTCGATCCAAAGCGGCTGCGGCTGTTTGCCTTCATGGGCGAGACCCTGACCTACCGTGCCGGCGAGCGGCTGTTCGAGAAGGGCGAGGAGGGCAATGCGGCCTTCATCATCATCGACGGAACGGTCGATGTCCTGGTCCCGGTCGACGGCGGCGAGACCGCCGTGGCGGCGCTGGGCGCCAAGGAGATATTCGGCGAGATGGCGGTGCTCTGCGATCAGCCGCGCTCGACCGCGATCGCAGCGCGAACCGAGCTGACCGTGCTGCGGCTGCAGCGTTCCGCCTTCCTGAACCTGCTGCGCGAGTTTCCCGACATCGCGCTCGAGCTCATCAAGGTGCTGGCGTCGCGGCTGGAGTCGACGACGCGCGAACTCGCAACCGCCCGCGGCCTGCATTGACGGTCCCGCAGCACGCTTGTGGCCGCGCATCGCGCCGTGGCGGGCGCCGCCCGATCCCGGTCTACTGGATACGCCGGGTCTCGACGCGCCTGTTCTGCGGGTCTTCCGGGTCAGCGAGCCGCGGCCGGGTCTCGCCATAACCGCGTGACACGACGCGCGTGCTCGCGATCCCGTTGCCGACGAGATAGTCGACAACCGAGGCGGCACGCCGCTCGCTCAACCTTTGGTTGTAGTCCGCTGGTCCGGTCGCGTCCGTGTGGCCCTCGACCAGAAAGCGGTAGTCCTGCAGGGCACGGCTGCGCAGCGCGGCGACGAAGGCGTCGAGGTTCTCGCGCGCCTGCGGCGACAGCGTCGCCGAGTCGAGATCGAAGGTGATCAGCAGATCATAGCCGCCGGGCTCCGGCACGATCGAGGCCGACGGCCGGCCGGCATCGGCGGCCGTCGCCTGCCCGGCGCCGGCGCCGGTCATCGGCAGGGCCAGCGGCGCCTCGGTCACGCCGCCCTGCGTCCCGGCCGCCCCGGCCGCCTCGGGCGTCACGGAAGCATCGGACGCCCCGTTCGCGCCCGGCGCCGCAGCGCTGGCAGCGGCCGCCGCGACGCCCGCCTCGGTGCCGAACCCCGCGGCACCGACGAAGACGCCGCGCGTGCGCGGTGCGGCGCCATCGGCCGACCCGGCATCGTCCGACGACCGCATGAAATGCTCGATGATCTCCTCGGCAGAGTACTGCGGTCCGGCCTGCGCGGTCGGCGCGGCCGCGCCCACTGCAAGGAACGCTGCGAAGGCAGATGCCGTCCAGGAATGCTTCATCGCACACGTCATCATGAAAAGATTTTCGACACGAAGTATGAAGAAAATGCCTCTCCCGGTCAATCGGCTGGCCGGTTCGGCGGCGGCGCGGTATCATGTTCCCGGTGCGACGGATGCCCATTCTCTGGCTGCTCGTTCCCTGGCTGATCCGGGCAGCGCTGGTCGCGGCCCCGGCCGCGGCAGAGCCCACGGCGGCGGATCTTTTCGGTGCCCGCCCGGCGCCGAGTTCGTCCGCCCCGGTGTCCTTCGGCGCCTATGCCAAGGGGTGCCTGGCCGGCGCGATGCAGCTGCCCGAGACGGCGCCCGGCTGGCAGGCCATGCGGCTCAGCCGCAACCGCAACTGGGGCCATCCCGAGATGATCGCCTTCATCGACCGGCTGTCGGCGCGAGCGCGCGAGATCGGCTGGCCCAGGATCTATATCGGCGACATCGGCCAGCCGCGCGGCGGGCCGATGCGCTCGGGGCATCGCTCGCACCAGATCGGGCTGGACGTCGATGTCTGGCTGCGCCGGCCGGGCGAGCGCGAGCTCGACCGGGCCGAGCGCGAGGCCATCGGCTCGTACAGCGTCGTCGCCGCGAACGCGGTCGACCTCAACGACAACTGGACGCCCGAGCACCACAGGGTCATCCGCGCCGCCGCCGAGGACCCCGCGGTGGCCCGCATCTTCGTCAACGCCGCGATCAAGCGCGCCATGTGCCTGGCCGAGCGCGGGCCGGGCGGCGTCGACGCGCCCTGGCTGCGCAAGGTGCGGCCCTGGAAGGGGCACGACCACCACTTCCACGTGCGGCTCGCCTGCCCCCGCGGCGACACCGCTTGCGAGGACCAGGCGCCGCCGCCACCCGGCGACGGCTGCGGCGCCGAGCTGGCCAACTGGTTTCCGCAGGGCGCGCTCGCCGCCGACGCCACCGCCGGAAAGCAATCCGAGGAAGCGCCCGAGCGCCCGGTCACGCGCGGTGCGACGCGTGGCATATCGGGCGAGCTGACGCTCGCCGACCTGCCCGAGGCGTGCCGCGCCGTGCTCGACGACGATGCGGCGGCGCTGGCCTCGATCGCGCCGTACGTCCCGCAGGCCGCAGTGCAGGCGGCGCCCGTCTTCTATGCCGAGCAGGCCGATGCGCATGCCGGCTTCATCGGCACGGCCTATCACTGGATGCCGCCGGTCGACCTGAACGCGGCAGAGCAGCGCCGCGTCGCGCTGAAGGTCGAGGGCGACCTGCCGCCGGGCCTCGCCTTCCAGGACAGGGGCGGCGGCAACGCGGTCGTGACAGGCGTGCCCGAGGCCCAGGGCAGCTGGACCTTCGCCATCGTCGCGCACGACAGGGGCGACGAGCAGGGCCGGCTGACGGTGACCCTGCCGGTCGACACCCTGCGCGCCGAGACGGCCGAGGCGGCCAAGCTGCCATCGCTCGAGTTCCAGGTGCGCGACTTCGTCACCAACTTCACCGGCGATGAATGCTTCCTGGCGACACCGGTGCGCGTCGCCGAGGCGCGCATCGAGATCGAGGCCTATGCTGACGACGCCGCGCCGTTCTTCGACTTCGACCAGGCCTTCACCGCGGCGATGGGCAGCGAGGCGCAGATCGGCGGCCGGCTGGTGACGCGCCCGCAATGCGAGGCGCTGGCCTTCGCCCGCGCCTTTCCGCACGGTGATCCGCCGCAGGTCAGCGCTGGCGGACCCCGACCATGCGCTGGCGCCCGGTCAGCCGCTCGAGGCGGTGATCACGGGCGAGTCGGTACGCTACATCACGCTGCTGCTGGTGCGGCCGGACGGCAGCGTCGTCGATCTCTCGGACTATCTGAAGCGCGTCGGGCCGGAGCTGAGGATCGCCGTCATCGTCGAGGGCCGCGGGCCGCATCTGCTGGTCGCCGTCGACACCGACTTCCCGCTGGTCGGGCCCGACTTTCTCACGCCCGGCAAGGTGAACGACATCTTCGCCAACCTGCGTGCCGGCAACACGGCGCGGAACTACGACATGAAGACGTCGCTGACCTATTTCTGGATCGGTTGACGTGCGCCGGCGCCCAGATCCCAGCGAACTGAGGCAGCGATCAGAGGCGCATCGTCAGGAAGCGGTCGATCTCCGCCCTGAAGTCACGGGCGATGCCCAGATCGAACATGTCGAAGCCGTGCACCCCGCCGGGGTAGACGGCGAGCCGCGTCTCGTTGCCCGCCGCCTGCCAGCGCGCCGCCATGAAGAGCGTGTCGTCGACCAGCGGATCCTCGGTGCCGACCGAGAACAGCGCCGGCGGCAGGCCGCGGAGATCCGCCCGCAGCGGCGATGCGTCCGGCCCGCGCCGGGCGCTGCCTTCCGGATCGGTCTGGTCGAAGAACCAGCGCATCATCGGCGTCGACAGGACCAGATAGCGGTCGCCCCAGTTCATGCAGGACGGCGTGCCCGCCATGTCGAAGACACCATAGTTCAGCACCAGGCCGGCGATGCGCCCGACCAGCCCGGCCTCGCGCAGCGCGATTGTGATGACGGCCGCGAGATGCCCGCCGGCCAATTCACCGCCGATGAAGAACGGCTCCGGTGAATTCTCCAGCACCCAGCGCGCCGCCGCGAGGCAGTCCTCGCGCGCCGCGGGCCACGGATGCTCGGGCGCCAGCCGGTACTGCGCCGAGACGACCCGCAGGCCCGTCCGCCGGGCCAGAGCCTGGTTCGGCTCGTCGTACTGGTCGGGCGTGCCGAAGACCCAGCCGCCGCCATGCAAGTGCAGATAGGTGCCGCAAGGCTTTCCGTCGGGCTCGGAGATGCGCACGCGGCCCGGTCCACCCGATCCATCCGCGGGCGCGCTCGTCTCCCGCCAGGACGAGCCCTCGCGCGGCCCGAGCAGCGGCAGCGCCCCCTTGCCCTCGGCGCGCGCGGCACGCACCACGTCGGGCGCAAGGGTCCATGGCCGCGGCGCCTCGGCAAGTTCCGCCTCGAGCCGCGCGATGAAGGCCGCCGTCTCGGCGCTGACGGCGCCCGGGTCGAACACTCGCGATAGATCGATGCTCACCGGCGCCCGTTCGGCCATCCCCTGCGTTGCCGGCACCATAGCCGCCAGCGGGAAGGGGGCAAGCCTCAACTCCGCCGGAGCTGGCGGGCGCGCGCCTCCGGGACGCGGGCGATCTCGATGCCGGTGAAGACGTGCAGGGTGTTCAGCTTGTCGTCGATCACCGCGTGGTCCGAGACCCAGCCGCCCATCATCAGATAGGTGCGCAGAAGTGGCGGCATGCGCCGCAGCGCCAGCGCCTTGTCCGGCCGGCGCAGCCTGAGCGCGCGGGCGAAGCGGAAGACCTTGGGCGCCTTGACGCGCGGCAGCCAGCGCTTGGGCGCCAAATGCTTGTCCTTGAGCAGCGCGAATGCGTCCATGTAGGCTTCGGCATCGACCCCGAAAAAGCTCGAGCAGCCGAAGATCATGCCGACGCGCTGTTCGTCGACATAGCGCGTCATCGCGTTCCAGGCGACGCGCAGGATCGCCGGGTCCTTGTGCGCCGGATGGATGCAGAAACGGCCCATCTCGACCAGCTTGCCGGGATAGTTCTTCAGCCGGTCAAGCCCGTACCACTTCGCCGAATAGCTGCGCGCGATCTCGGCCCCGCTCTCCAGCGGCATCAACCGGAAGCAGCAGACCAGCTGGCCCGACCGGGACTCCTCGACCATCACGTGCCGGCAATGCGGGTCGAACTCGTCCTCGTCGCGTCGTCCGGCAAGGCCATCCGTCGCCAACCCGCGCGACTCGATGAAGGAAAGATAGCGCAGCTGCTGGCAGGCGAGCACGTCCTCGCGCGTCGCGGCCAGCCTCGCCCTGTAGCGTCCGCCAATCAGCATCATCTCGGCATCGTCGCTCTGCCCGACCGCGATCGCGGCCCGTTTGTCGCCGCCATCGCGTGCTATATATAACGCGCAACGCATGACGGGACCATGACGATCCCGGTACAAATAGACAGTACAGAGGCGCCTGTCAGACGGCATAGGCGCACCATCGCGAGTGGAGACCCATGAGATGTCAGAACAGATGTCGAAAACGAAAAACAAGGTTAATAAGATGGTAAAGACGGACGCAGAATGGAAGGCGGAACTGTCGCCCGAGGCGTATCGCGTGACGCGCGAGCATGGCACCGAGCGGGCCTGGACGCATGACGACTTTCCCAAGCAGCCGGGCACCTTCGCCTGCGTCTGCTGCGGCGCAGCCGCTGTTCGACCAGTCGACCAAGTTCGACTCGGGCACCGGCTGGCCCAGCTTCCACAGCCCGGTACGGGGATGCCGTCGGCGAGAAGGAGGACCGCAGCTGGTTCATGCGGCGCACCGAGGTGCACTGCGCCCGCTGCGAGGCGCATCTCGGCCACGTCTTTCCGGACGGTCCGCATCCCACCGGCCTGCGCTATTGCATCAACGGCGTGGCACTGGACTTCAAGCCCGAGGACTAGCCCGGCGCAATCGGTCAGGCACGCGCCTCGATGATCCAGGCCGACGCGAGCAGGCGGACGGAGCCGTCTCGGACATGCCGGCGCAGACGCTGGGCAAGGAACCCCATGGCCTCGCGGCGCGTGCTCTCGGGCGCGTCGCGGAGGCGTCGCGCCAAAGGGCCGACGCGCGCCATGAACGCGGCGGCGCGCGCGACCGGGTCGGGATCGTCGCCATCGGCGATCTCGGCCATGAACTCGTGCGCGGTCTCGCGGATCGCGTCGAACCCCGCATGCTCCAGCAGCGGGCGATAGACGGCGGGGTCCGCCCAGGCGAAAGGGCCGGGGCCACCCGTCGCGACCGCGCCGCCCAGCCCCTCCTGCACGAAGGTCATCGGCACCGCCGCCCACTGGTTGCGCGCCGCCTCGCGCCAGGCGACGAAAACGGCGCGCGCCGCCGGTGCAAGCGCGTGGCGGAGGTTGGCGAGGGCGGCCGGCGGATCGTCGAAGAACATCGAGCCAAAGCGCGAGAAGAGCGCGTCATGGCCCGCCGGCGCGAATGCGTGGCGGCCGGCATCCGCCTCGATCAGGTCGATATTTCCCCGGCCGGCCAGCCGCGCCCGCGCCAGCGCGATCAGGTCTGGCGAGACGTCGACTCCGGTGACGTGCCCCTGCGGCCCCACCGCATCGGCCAGCGCCTCGGTGCTTGCCCCGGCGCCGCAGCCAAGATCGAGGATCCGCTCGCCCGGCCGCGGCGCGAGCGCGCCCAGCCCCGCCGCCCCCGCGGGCGCCAGCAGCCGCTCGAGCGGCACCCCGCGCCGTGCCCATTCCTGTCCGACCGGGCCGATCCACTCTTCGCGCGTCGCCATTCCGGCCCCACCTGCGGCTGGCCGAGCCTATGCCGGCCAAGGCGGCGTTGCCAAGCCGGGTCGCGGCCGCCGGGCGCCGCGCCGCACGATCGCCGCCCGACCTGCGACGTGAGCGGCCTGCGGCAGGCATTGCAGCACAGGCGCCGGAACCCACCGTTCGATGGCGCCGCCGCGTTGATGGGCCTGGCCTCGGCCGGATCGCCGACATCAGCGGGATTGCGGCGTCCGCGCTCGGGCCGGCGGCACGATCGGCGGCGATGACGCGGCCAGCGCCGGGCGACACTCAGCCGCCCGCGCCGATCGCCCTCAGATATCGCGCGACCGAGCGGGCGACGGCCGCCTTGCCGCCGGCCCGGATCGTTCGGCCGGGAAATCCGCCATGGATGGTGTCGAAGGCGAAGGGCTGCACGGCGGCGGTGACGCGGCGGATCGTCGGCGCGTCGACCGGGATCAGGTTCGGATAGCTGCGCATGACGCTGACCATGCGGTCGGGCGTCACCTGCAGGATGTCGCCGGAAAAGAGCGTGCCGGCGCCCGCTTGGCTGTGCAGCATCGTGCCGCCCTCGAAATGGCCGCCGGCGCGGATCAGCGTCAGCCCCGGGCCGAGCGCCATGGTCTCGCCCGTCCAGTGCCGCAGGCGCGGATGGGCGCGCTGCACCCAACGCGCATCGTCGGCGTGCAGCCAGACCGGCACGTCGAACGCCTCGGCCCAGAGGCGATGCGTCGTGTAGTAGTGCGGATGCGAGATCGCGATGGCGACGAGCCCGCCCATGGCCTCGATCCGCTCCCGCGTCGCCCGATCCAGCAGCGCGACCAGATCCCAGAGGACATTGCCGTGCGGCGTCTCGATCAGCAGCGCCCGCTGGCCGATCGCGAAATGCGGCGCGACGACGAGCTGGTGCAGGCCGGGGCCGAGCTCGGCCCACTCGACGCGGTGCCCGCGCGCGAGCTCGGCCGGGTCTGTCCAGCGCTGGCCTTCTGGCGGCACGAACTGGCGCTCGTCCTCGCAGATCGCGCAGGCAGGCGGCGGCGCCCCCTGCGGGTACTCGGTGCCGCAGGCGACGCAGATCGGCCCGGTGTCGCGCATGGCGGACAGCCTACTCCGTCCCGGCGGCAGAGCGCGAGACCCGTCGCTCCTGGCGAAAAGCGTCCCGGGACGTCAGATCGACGTGGTGGATGGACCGCACGAGGCTACCACCACTTTTCCGGGCGGGCGGCGAAACCCGCGCGCGCCTCGAGCGCGGCCGCCAGCGAGAGCAGCTCGCCTTCCTCCCAGGGGCGGCCGATCAGCTGCAGGCCGAGCGGCAGCCCGTTGCCGGCGAGCCCGATCGGCACCGAGATGCCCGGCAGCCCCGCCAGGTTGACCGTCACCGTGTAGACGTCGTTCAGGTACATGGCGACCGGGTCCGAGACCTCGCCGAGCGCAAAGCCCGGCTCCGGCGTCGTCGGCGTCAGGATGGCGTCGCAGCGCCCCCACGCCTCTTCGAAATCGCGCAGGATCAGCCGGCGCACCTTCTGCGCCCGCAGGTAATAGGCATCGTAATAGCCGGCCGATCAGCACATAGGTGCCGATCAGCACGCGCCGCCGCACCTCGGCGCCGAAGCCCTCGGCACGGGTCTTCTCGTACATCTCGGTCGACGCCGTCGCCCTGGCCGAGCCTGGCGCGATGGCCATAGCGCACGCCGTCATAGCGGGCGAGGTTCGACGACGCCTCGGCCGGCGCGATGATATAGTAGGCCGGCAGCGCGTACTTCGTATGCGGCAGCGAGATGTCGACGATCTCGCAGCCGGCGTCGCGCAGCATGGCGATGCCGTCCTGCCAGAAGCGCGCCGTCTCGTCGCCCAGGCCCTCGCGGTACTCGGCCGGCACGCCGATGCGCTTGCCGCGGATGTCGCCGGCCAGCATCGCCTCGAAATCCGGCACCGGCCGGTCGGCCGAGGTCGAGTCCATCGGGTCGTGCCCGGCGATGGCGCCGAGCAGGATCGCCGTGTCGCGCACGCTGCGCGCCAGCGGCCCCGCCTGGTCGAGCGACGAGGCGAAGGCGACGATCCCCCAGCGCGAGCAGCGGCCATAGGTGGGCTTCATCCCGACGATGCCGGTCAGCGCCGCCGGCTGGCGGATCGAGCCGCCGGTGTCGGTGCCGAGCGCGCAGGGCACGAGCCCCGCCGCCACCGACGCCGACGAGCCGCCGGACGAGCCGCCGGGCGTGATCGGCGTCGTCTCGCCGCGCCGGCGCCAGGGCGAGATGCAGGGGCCGTAGCAGGCAGTCTCGGTCGAGCTCCCCATGGCGAACTCGTCCATCGAGAGCTTGGCCGCCAGCACCGCGCCGCCGTCCCACAGCTTGCGGGTCACCGTCGACTTGTAGGGGGGCGGAAGCCCTGGAGGATGCGCGACGCCGCCTGCGTCTCGATCCCTCGGTGCAGAACAGGTCCTTGACGCCCACCGGGATGCCGAGCATCGGCCCGCTCTCGCCCCCGGCGCGGCGCCGGTCGGCGGCGTCGGCCATCTCCAGTGCGCGGTCGGCGGTGCGATGGCAGACGGCGTTCAGCGCGGCGGCGCCGTCGAGCGCGGACAGGCAAGCCTCGGTCAGCTGCGCGCGAGGTCAGATCGCCGGCCTCGAGCCGGTCGCGCGCCTCGGCGATGCTCAGCCCGGCGAGGTCGCTCACTCGACCACCTTGGGCACCGTGTAGAAGCCGCCGCGCGCATCCGGCGCGTTCATCAGCACGTCGTCACGCCGGTTGCCGTCGGTCACCTCGTCCGGCCGGCGCTTCAGCCGCATCGGCGTGACCGAGGTCATCGGCTCGACGCCCGTCGACGTCGACCTCGCCAGCTGCTCGATCCAGCCGAGGATGCCGTTCAGCTCGCCGGCCAGCGGCGCCAGCTCGTCCTCGTCGACGGCGACGCGGGCGAGCCGCGCGACGCGGCGGACGGTCTCGGTGTCGACTGACATTGCGGCATTCCCCGGCCCGGCGAGATCCGCGCCGGTTTAGCGATGCGTCCCGATGGCCGCAAGGCCCGGATCGGCGCCGAGTCCCTTGGGCGGTGCGGCCTGCTTGCTCGGTGAGAAGCGAAGGCGCTAGGCGCACTCCGGCTCGCGCCGCCGCGAAAGAAGCTGACCGAGAACAACCATCAACTCTGTCGGCCTGACGGGCTTCGAGAGGATCGGCGCATCGCGCAGCGCGGCGTCGTCGAGCATATCGCGGGCATAGCCGGTCACCAGCACCACGGGCACGTCTGCCGCCCGCAGCGCCTCGGCGACCGGGCGCCGAGCTCGGCGTCCCGCAGATTGACGTCGAGCAAAGCGACGTCCGGCTTGCCGGCCTCGATCGCCGCCATCGCGGCCCGGACGGTCGGAACCGGGCCCATGACCTCGGCGCCCTCGTCCGCCAGAACGCCCTGCAGCTCGGCCGCGATGAACGGATCGTCTTCGGCGACGAGCACCGTCGTGACCCGACAAGGAGCGCTTCGGAATATGTCTGATGCTTCATGTGAACGTGGCCCGGAAAACACCAGCTCGTATATCAAACCGCTCGACCTGTGGTTGAGTTCCACCTCGCCGTCCAATTCGTACTCGGCAAGCGTGGTGAGCAGCCTGGTGCCGAAGCCTTGGCGCTGCGGCGGCGTCGACCGCGGGCCCTCCGCTCTCGGCCCAGCGCAGCCGTACCTGCCGTTCTTCCTGCGATCCTCCCGGCGAGGCTCGGCCGTCCAGGAGAGCCGGCACGGTCCCTTCCGAGGCACGAGAGCGCGCCGTACTTCGTCGCGTTCGCCGCGAGCTCGTGCAGGACCAGCGACGAGCATCGCGTCCGCTCCGGGCCGGCAGGTGCAGGCGGCGGGCCGTCGATGACGATCCGCCCGGCGGCGCCCGCGAACGGGTCGAGCGCCCGCGGGGCGAGCTCGGCCAGGTCGAGCGCGCGCGCGTGGTCCTCGAAGAGCAGCTCCTCGCGCCGGCGACAGCGCCTGCAGCCGCCCGAGCAGGCTGTCGCGCAGCTCGCGCGCGGCGGGCTCCTCGGCGGCCGCCTGCGCGACCAGCGCCTGGACCAGTCCCAGCGTGTTCTTGACCCGGTGCGCCAGTTCCTGGGCCAGCACCCGCTGCTCGCTCGCCGCCTTCTCCAGCGCCTGGTGCGCGCGGTGCGCGGTCGATGGCGGCCGCCAGCAGGTTCGCATAGTTGCTGAGGAACGCGATGTCGTCCTCGTCGAACACCCGGTGCTCGCGGCGCGTCGACCTCGAGCACGCCGAACGCGCCCTCCTCGCTGGCGATGATGACGTTGACCATGCTCTTGATGCCGTGCTCGGAGCAGCACCTCGGGAATGCGGAAGCGCGTCTCGGTCGCCAGATCCGTCGAGATGACCGGCTCGTCACGGCTGCAGCGCATAGCCGGCCGGCGAGTTCGAGTCGGCGCCGAAGCGGCACGACGCCGACGACGCCCGGCTTCCAGTTGACGCCGGCGCGGACCAGCAGCTCGTCGCCGCCGGGCAGCAGCTCGAGCACCTTTGCGAACCTGACCTTGATCCCTTCGGCAACCAGCGCGCACGCCCCGTGCAGGATGGCGTCGAGGTCGTGCGAGCGGAACGCCTGCAGACCGAACTCGGCGAGCGCTTTCTGCTGCCTGCGCAGCCGCTCGGCGCTTGAATTTTCGTGGTCTCGCATCGTTTCGCAGCCCGTCCGCGGCCGCGCCTTCCGTGCCCGCCAGCGCGCTCTGCCACTGCTCCGGAGCGGGTCGCAGAAGGGGCGCGCGCTTCTGCTAACGCGGCAACCCCTGATCGCGTGCCCTGATCGCGTGCCCGGATCGCGTGCCGCGGCTGCGTGCCGTGCACGAAGGGGGCGGCGCGGCTCTATCGACGCGCGCGGACGGCATGGACGGCGCCATGGACGGCGCCGCGCGTTCCCGGCATGGTGGCCGCGAGAATCGCGAGCGGGAGATCGGATGATGCGCGTCACCTGGATGGGCCATGGCAGCTTCCGGATCGAGATCGCCGGCCAGGTGCTGCTGCTCGACCCCTGGATCACCGGCAACCCGTCTTTCCGGACGAGCGGGCCGCCGAGGCGCTGGACGGCGCGACGGCGATGCTGCTGACGCATGGCCATTTCGACCACACCCAGGACTGCGCCGACATCGCCAAGGAGCGCGGGCTGCACCTCTACGGCATGTACGAGCTGGTGAACTGGTTCACGGCGATCCCCGGCGTCGAGGGGACGGGCTACAACAAGGGCGGGCGGGTGATGATCGGCGATGTCGGCGTGACGCTGGTGGCGGCGTCGCACTCGTCATCGGTGCAGGGCAATGGCGGCCCGACCTATGTCGGCCAGGAATGCGGCATGATGATCGAGGGCGAGGGCAAGACGCTCTACGCGATGGGCGACACGGACATCATGGCCGACTGGGCGTGGATGGCCGAGCTGCACGAGCCGGATTTCGCCATCGTGCCGATCGGCGGGCATTTCACCATGGACGGCAAGCGGGCCGGCTGGGGGTGCCGCAAGTACTTCGACCTGAAGGGGGCCATTCCGGGGCATTACCGCACCTTTCCGCTGCTGGCGCAGTCGGCCGACGAGTTCGTCGCGGCGATGAAGCCGGTGCCGGTGCATGTGCTCGAGGTGCTGGAGGGCGTCGACCTCTGATCGCCGGCAGTTCCGACGGGAGGTTGCCCGCCCGTCCAGTCCGGGCGTCCACGCGTGGACGCAGACTAACTGCCTGATCCCGCGGGAAATTTTTCAGAGCCTGTGCGACCGGGCGCGCGCTGTGCCCGGAGCGCAGGGGTGGGCTCAGAGCAGTTCGAGGTCGCTGGCCGACTCGCGGCCGTCGCGGCCCTCGCGCAGCTCGTAGGCGACCTTCTGGTTGTCGGACAGGCTTTCCAGCCCGGCGCGCTGCACGGCAGTGATGTGGACGAAAATGTCCTTGCCGCCGTTGTCCGGCGCGATGAATCCGTAGCCCTTCGTGGTGTTGAACCACTTCACGGTGCCAGTCGGCATGATATTTCCCCTGCACGTCATCGTCCGGGGCCTCGGCCCCTCGTTGCTTCAAGGCGAGGACTGGTGGACCGTCCGCGCCTTCTTGGACGTGCGCAGGAAAGCATAGGCCAGGCCAGGCATCCGCCCCGCCGGGACGGACGCGCAGAAAGTTAACGCAGGGGACGATTCTCGGCAATGCCCCAGCGGCCACCAGACCTCGGGTTCGGCCTCGAGCGCGGCGGGCGGTGCGGTTCTGCGGCGGCCCGAGATCGGAAGAAGGCGCGGCACTGGATACGCGGGCGAATGGTCGGCGCCTTGCCGGAGGCGGCGCAGCCGGCCCTGTCCGGGGCTCCGCTACCCGTCCATTTTCAGCGCGTTGATGAACGCTTCCTGCGGGATGTCGACCTTGCCGAACTGGCGCATGCGCTTCTTGCCGGCCTTCTGCTTGTCGAGCAGCTTGCGCTTGCGGGTGATGTCGCCGCCATAGCACTTGGCGGTCACGTCCTTGCGGAGCGCCGAGATGGTCTCGCGGGCGATGACGCGGCCGCCGATGGCCGCCTGGATGGGGATCTTGAAGAGGTGCTGGGGGATCAGCTCCTTCAGCTTTTCGCACATGACGCGGCCGCGCGCCTCGGCCTTGTCGCGGTGGACGATGACGGAGAGCGCGTCGACCGGCTCCTCGTTCACCAGGATCTGCATCTTGACGAGGTTGCTCGGCCTCGTAGCCGTCCATCTGGTAGTCGAAGCTGGCATAGCCCTTGGAGACGGATTTCAGCCTGTCGTAGAAGTCGAAGACCACCTCGTTCAGCGGCAGGCGGTAGACGACCATGGCGCGGGCACCGGCATAGGTCAGGTCGAGCTGGACGCCGCGGCGGTCCTGGCAAAGCTTGAGGATGTCGCCCAGGAAGTCGTCTGGGACCAGAATGGTCGCCTTGATCCACGGCTCCTCGATGCGGTCGATCTTGACCAGCTCGGGCATGTCGGCGGGGTTGTGCATCTCGCGCATCTCGCCGTCCGTCAGGTGCAGGTGGTAGACCACCGAGGGCGCGGTGGTGATCAGGTCGATGTCGTATTCCCGCTCGAGCCGGTCGCGGATGACCTCGAGGTGCAGCAGGCCGAGGAAGCCGCAGCGAAAGCCGAAGCCCAGCGCGGCCGAGGTCTCCATCTCGTGGGAGAAGCTGGCGTCGTTCAGCGCCAGCTTGTCGATGGCGTCGCGCAGATCCTCGAAATCGGCGTTGTCGACCGGGAAGAGGCCGCAGAAGACGACGGGCTGGGCCGGCTTGAAGCCCGGCAGCGGCGTCTCGCAGCCGCGCTTCTCGGTGGTGATGGTGTCGCCGACGCGGGTGTCGCGCACCTGCTTGATCGAGGCGGTGAGGAAGCCGATCTCGCCGGGTTCCAGCGCGTCCGTCGGCAGCATCTTGGGCGTGAAGACGCCGACCCGGTCGACGTGGTAGATGGCGCCCGTCTGCATCATGCGGATGCGGTCGCCCTTGCGCAGCACGCCGTCCATGACGCGCACCAGGACGACGACGCCGAGATAGGCGTCGTACCAGCTGTCGACCAGCATGGCCTTCAGGGCCGCGTCGCGCTCGCCCCTCGGGCGGCGGCAGGCGGCGGACGATCGCCTCGAGCACGTCGCCGATGCCCTGCCCGGTCTTGGCCGAGATCAGCACGGCCTCCGAGGCGTCGATGCCGATGACGTCCTCGATCTGCTCGCGACCCGGTCGGGCTCGGCGGCGGGCAGGTCGATCTTGTTCAGCACGGGCACGATCTCGTGGTCGGCGTCGATCGCCTGGTAGACATTGGCCAGCGTCTGCGCCTCGACGCCCTGGGTCACGTCGACGATCAGCAGCGAGCCCTCGACGGCGCGCATCGACCGGCTGACCTCGTAGGCGAAATCGACATGGCCGGGCGTGTCGATGAGGTTCAGCGTGTAGCGCTTGCCGTCCTCGGCCGTATAGAGCAGGCGCACGGTCTGCGCCTTGATGGTGATGCCGCGCTCGCGCTCGATGTCCATCGTGTCGAGCATCTGCTCCTTCATCTCGCGCTCGGTCACCGTGCCGGTCGACTGGATCAGCCGGTCGGCCAGCGTCGACTTGCCATGGTCGATATGCGCGACGATCGAGAAGTTGCGGATGTGCCCGAGGTCTGTCATGGCGGGCTTATGGGGCCCCGCCCCCATGCCGTCAAGGCAGCCGGGGAAGGCCACTCAAGTCCCTGTGATGGCGCGGGAATAGCCGGAGGTGACATGCGGATCGTCGTCCTGACCGGAGCGGGGATCTCGGCCGAGTCCGGGCTCGGCACCTTTCGCGACAAGGACGGGTTGTGGACAAGGGTCGACCTCAACGAGGTGGCGACGCCGGAGGGGTACAGGCGCAACCCCGGGCTGGTGCTCGACTTCTACAACATGCGCCGGCAGGGCGTGGTCGAGGCGCAGCCGAACGCGGCGCACCGGGCGCTGGCGCGGCTGGAGGAGCGGCTGGGCGACCGGCTGACGCTGGTGACGCAGAACGTCGACGACCTGCACGAGCGGGGCGGCTCGGCGCGTGTCATCCACATGCATGGCGAATTGCTCTCGGCGCTGTGCGCCGCCTGCGACCACCGCTGGCCGTGGCCCGGCGCGATGAGCAGGCAGGACGCCTGTCCCGCCTGCGCCGCGGCGGGCGGCGTGCGGCCGGACGTCGTCTGGTTCGGCGAGATGCCCTATCGCATGGACGAGATCGGCGAGCGGATCGCCGAGGCAGACCTCTTCGCGGCTATCGGCACGTCGGGGCAGGTCTATCCGGCGGCGGGCTTCGTCATGGAGGCCAGGCTGGCCGGCGCCGAGACGGTGGAGATCAACCTGGAGCAGACGGACAGCTCGGGGCTTTTCGACCGGCACGTGCTGGGGCCGGCCTCGGAGGCGGTGCAGCGCTGGGTCGACGAGGTCCTGGCCGGCGCCTGAGCAGGCCCTGCTCGGCCGGTCCTGGGCCGGTCCGCGGCCGGTCGAGCGCGGAGCGGCGCTGTCGTCGGGCGTTCAGGATCAAGAGGATCGTGCCGGATCAGGCAACGATCGGGGCGGACAGCCTCAGGCCACCGTGGCGGCTGCCTGCACGTCCTTCTTGACCTTCAGCGCGCGTGGCGAGAGCATCTCGTCCCGGGCGGCCATCAGGAAGGCGTCGAGGCCGCCGCGATGGTCGACGGTGCGCAGCGTCGAGGCGGCGATGCGGAAGCGGAACGAACGCTTCAGCGCCTCGCTCTCCAGCGTCACGTGCTGCAGGTTCGGCAGATAGCGCCGGTTCGTCTTGATGTTCGAGTGGCTGACCCTGTGGCCGGTCAGCACGCCCTTGCCGGTCAGTTCGCAGCGGCGCGACATGAATCTCTCCCGAGGCTTCGGCCGCGCCGGTGACGCTGCGCAGGCCGGAAATCCGAAGGTGCGCTAGCTACGCTCTCGGCAGGCGCGCGTCAACCCTGGCATCTCGCCCGAAGGCGGTCGCCGCCGTCAGCCGGCGGCGGTGTCGCGCATCAGCACGCGCCTGCGGCGCTCGCTGACCTCGTGGTGCCGCGCGACGTCGGCCTCGGTCAGCAGGCCGCTGCCGCCCTCGACCAGGTGAAAATTGCCGTGCCGGTCCTCGCCCCTGACCAGCGTCGCGCAGAGCGAGGCGCCCGCCATCTGCTTCATGCGCGTCGGAACATAGCGGATCGCGATGCCGATGCGCCGGTCGTCCGAGGTGTTGCGGTTCGAGGCATGGAAGACGCGGCCGTGGTGCAGCGACATCTCGCCCGGCCGAAGCACGACGTCGATGGCGTCCGCCTCGTCGACCTCGACGGCGATCTCCTGGCCGCGCGTCAGCAGGTTGTCCTGATGGAACGTGTCGCGGTGGTCGACGACCTCGCGATGCGAGCCGGCGACGAAGCGCATGCAGCCGGACGCCGGCGTCGCCGGGCTGAGCGCCACCCAGGCCGTCACCTCGTCGTCGCCTTCCAGCCCCCAGTAGTGCAGGTCCTGGTGCCAGCTGACATAGGAGGTGGTCTTCGGCTCCTTGATGAAGAAGCTGCAGGCCATCACCAGCAGATCCTCGCCGAGCAGCGCCGCGACCGGATCGGTCACGGCCGGGCTGCGGCTGATCCGGTCGACGAAGCCGAGCGCCACGTTGGCGTATTCGCGGAAGAAGCGGCGCCCGTCCTCGCGGCGCGCCGCCATCGCCTCGGCGCGCTCGAGATCGGCGCGGTGCCCGGCGGCATCGGCCTCGGACATCACGCGGACCGGGAAGTAGAAGCCGTCGCGGGCATAGGCGTCGACCAGCTTTTCCGTGGCATCCAGCATGGCGTCCTCCGTTCTCGTCGATCGGGCGCATCCTACCGCAGGCTGCCGGGGCGCGCGATCGGCAGGGAGATATGTTGCCGGTCGGGCCGGCGAGCCTCAGCGCCTGGGCCTGAAGCGGACGGTCTCGCCCTCCCACGGCAGGAAGCGGGCGGTGGACTGCCAGCCGCCGCCCGGCGCCTCGACCTGATCGACCGTCGTGTACTCCTGGGTGATCGGCGCCGCGACCACCACCACCCCCAGCGCATCCGCGATCGCACGGCAGAGCAGCGTGCCCGAGATCCCGGCCGCCGCGTTCGCCGACGCCGCGCCGCAGACCCACAGCTCGGCCTGCGCCTCGCGCGCGAAGTGGCGCCGCATCGCCCGGAGCTCCGAGGCGTTCGACGCGGTGATGTCCGCCGCCCCGATGACGATGCCGGTCGTCACGGTCGTGACGCCGCCCGCGGTAGCCGCGTTGCTGGCGCGGCCGTGGCCGAAAACGATCAGCCGGTCGAGCGGCCGCATCTGCCGGGCCGCGTCGGCCAGCGCGGCGAAATAGGTCTCGGGCGGCGACGCCTCGAGGATCGGCAGCAGCCGGAACGGCTCGGGATAGCCGTTCGCGCGCAGTTCGTCCGTGCCCGGCGTGTTGCGGATCGGACCGCTGGCGGCACGGGCGCGGGGAAAGGCGTGGTCATAGGCAAGCAGCGTTCCGGCCATCTCGATCGCGTTGCGCCCACCGTCCATCGATAACGGCAGACTAGCATGGGCCGCCGAGCACATGAATGCTCCGCCTGACCGGAGCCGTCTCAGTCGCCCCGGAACAACGCGACCAGCTCTTCGGCGGCCGTTTCGGGCGTGACCCGGCCGGCGGCGACGGCGTCGGTCAGCTCGTCGAGCCGCGGCCTGACGGCGGGATGACCGTGGAACGTCTCGAGCACACCCTGCTCGAGCGCGCGCCGCATGGCATGCACCGCCTGCTCGCCCCGGCGCCGGGCGAGCCAGCCCTGCGCCTCGCGCCACTGCCAGAGCCGCTCGACCGCCTGCCACAGCCGGTCGAGCCCGTCGCCGGTGCGCGCCGAGACGGTCAGCGCGGTCGGCACGCCCTCGGGATCGCCCTCGCGTCCGCGCAGCAGGCCGAGCGCCGAGGCATAGTCGGCGCGGGTGGCCTCGGCGACGGGCTTGAGCTCGCCGTCCGCCTTGTTCACGACGATCAGGTCGGCGATCTCCATGATGCCGCGCTTGACGCCCTGCAATTCGTCGCCGCCGGCGGGCGCGAGCAGCAGGAGGAAGATGTCGGTCATCTCGGCGACGGCCGTCTCGGACTGGCCGACGCCGACGGTCTCGACCAGAACTGTGTCATAGCCCGCCGCCTCGACCAGCCGGATGGTGGCGCGCGTCTGCCGCGTCACGCCGCCCAGCGCGCCCCGCGCCGGCGACGGGCGGACATAGGCGCCCGGCTGGCGCGACAGCCGCTCCATGCGGGTCTTGTCGCCGAGGATCGAGCCGCCCGAGCGCGCCGAGCTGGGGTCGACCGCCAGCACGGCGATGCGGTGGCCGGTGTCGACCAGCCGCATCCCCAGCGCCTCGATGAAGGTCGACTTGCCGACGCCCGGCGTGCCGGAAAGCCCGATGCGCCGCGCCACCGGTCCCGCGACGGACGCGCGCGGTTCCATGCGTTCCAGCAGCGCGCGGGCGGCGGTCCGATGGTCGGGCCGCGTCGAACTCGACCAGCGTGATCGCCCGGCCGAGGGCGCGGCGGTCGCCGGCGCCGATGCGCCGGGCGAGGTCATCGACGTCAGGCGACCGGGGGTCGGGCGACTGGGGGTCGGGGGACTGGGGCATGGCAACTCGCGGCGGGCTCGCCCGTTCTGGTAGGGCGCGCAGGCAGCGGTCGCAACACCGGATGCAGCTGGACCCGGGCGGGGGCACTGAATGAGGACACTTCTGCATGCACTTGGCGTGCTTCTGTTTTCTGCATCGCCCGGCTGGTCGGCCGATGCCGTCACCATGCACCGGCCCGTCAGCACGACCTACGACCTCTATCTCGGCGGCATCAGGGCGGGCGAGCTGACGATCGACGCCACCTTCCGCGGCGACCGCTACAGCGCGACCTCGGTCATGCGCACCGCGGGCATCGTCGGCGCGCTCTACAAGGCCAGCTTCGAGGCCGAGACCGAGGGCAGGCTCGGGTCCGAGGGGCTGCAGCCAGAGCGGTTCCGTGCGGTGGCGCAGATGTACAGCGACCGGCAGACCGTCGACATGACCTATCGGGATGCGACGCCCGCGGCGGTGCTGGCCGATCCCGCCTTCGTGCCAAAGCCGTGGCAGATCGAGCCGACCCGAGCAGGCCGGCACGCTCGACCCCGTCTCGGCGGCGCTGACGGCGCTGGCGCCGGCGCCGGCCGGCGGCATCTGCGACCGCAGCGTCGAGATCTATGACGGCCGGAAGCGTTATGCTCTGGACCTCGGCCCGCCGAAGGCGGACGGCGAGCGGACCAGGTGCGCGGCGCTCTACCGCCGCGTCGCCGGCTACAAGCCCAAGGAATTGAAGGAGACCATCGCCTTCGACGTCTGGTTCGAGGAGCGCCCTGACGGGCTGGCGCAGGTCGTCCGCGCGGCGGGGGATGGCGGCCTCGGCCTGGCCGTGGTGCTGCTGCGCGAGTGACGCCCGGACAATCGGGCCCCTCCCCGAAAGCGCCCGGAGGATGCTAAAGCCGCGGCCATGGAGACGCTGCCGATCGACGCCGTCCTGCCGAGGCTGCTCGACGCGCTGGCGGCGGGGCCGGCGGCGGTGCTGTCGGCGCCGCCCGGCGCCGGCAAGACGACGCGGGTGCCGCTGGCGCTGCTGGACGCGGCCTGGCTGGCCGGGCGGGTGCTGGTGCTCGAACCCCGCCGCGTCGCGGCGCGCGCCGCGGCCGAGCGGCTGGCGGCGGGGCTGGGCGAGCCCGTCGGCCGCAGCGTCGGCTATCGCATCCGCGGCGAGTCGCGGCCCGGCAGCCGGATCGAGGTGGTGACCGAGGGCATCCTGACCCGGATGCTGCAGCAGGCCGCCGACCTGCCCGGCATCGGCGCGATCCTGTTCGACGAGGTGCACGAGCGCTCGATCCACACCGACCTCGGCCTGGCGCTGGCGCTGGAGGTGCAGCAGGCGCTGCGGCCCGAGCTGCGCCTCGTCGCGATGTCGGCGACGCTGGACGTGGGCCGGTTCGCCCGGCTGCTCGACGGCGCGCCGGTCATCGAGAGCGCGGGGCGCGCGCATGCCGTCGAGACGCGCTGGCTCGACCGGCCATGGCGCCGCCCGGGCGAGGGTTGGCGGGGCGAAGGGCGGCGCGGCCATGTCGAGGCGGCCGTGGCGCTGATCCTGCGGGCGCTGGAGGAGACGGAAGCGGGCGACCTGCTGGCCTTCCTGCCTGGCGCGGGCGAGATCGGGCGCGCGGCAGCGCGGCTCGGCGCCGAGCGGCCGGCGCTGGCGGTGGCGGAACTGCACGGATCGCTGCCCTTCGCGCGACAGCGGGCGGTTCTGGACCCGGCCCCGGGCGGGCCGCGCCGGGTGGTGCTGGCGACCTCGATCGCCGAGACGTCGCTGACCGTGCCCGGCGTGCGCGTCGTCGTCGACGCCGGGCTGGCGCGGCGTGCGCGGACCGATCCGGGAACGGGGCTTTCGCGGCTCGTCACCCTGCCCGTCAGCCGGGCCGAGGCGGACCAGCGGCGCGGCCGGGCCGGGCGGCTCGGTCCCGGCGCCTGCTACCGCATGTGGACGCGCGGCGAGGAGGGCGGCCTGCCCGGCTTTGCGCCGCCCGAGATCATGGAGACCGACCTGGCGCCGCTGGCGCTGGAGCTGGCGGCATGGGGCGCGGCGCCGGAGGAACTCCGCTGGCTCGACCCGCCGCCGGCGGCCGGATTCGCCGCTGCCCGGGCGCTGCTGACCGATCTCGGCGCGCTGGATGCCGGCGGACGGATCACGGAACACGGCCGCGAGATGGCGGCCCAGCCGCTGCACCCGCGCCTCGCGCACATGATGGTCGGCGCGCGGGCGAGGGGCGAGGCGGGCGAGGCCGCGCTGCTGGCCGCGCTGCTCTCGGACCGCGACCCGCTGCGCGGCGCCGGGCGACGGGCGGGTGTCGATCTGCGCACGCGGCTGCGGGCGGTGGCGGGACGCGATGCCCCCGCCACCGCCCCGGCCGATGCCACCGCCGATGCCCCGGCCGATGCAACCGCCGATGCAACGACGGTGGCGCGCATCCGGGCCGAGGCGGCGCGCATCCTCGGCGGGCGAGGCGCCGGGCGGTCGCGCGCAAAGGCGGGCGCCGGCAGCGCCGTGTCGGCGGAGCTTTTGGCAGGGTCGCTGGCGGGGACGCTGGCGGCGGCGGCCTATCCGGACCGGGTCGCGCTGCGCCGGCCGGGGGTCGAGGCGCGCTATCTGCTTTCTGGCGGGCGCGGCGCGGTGCTGGACGCCGCCGATCCACTGGCCGGCGAGCGGCTGCTGGTCGCGACCGACCTCGAGGACGGGCCGGAAGCGCGCATCCGGCTGGCCACGCCGATCGCCGAGGCCGGGCTGCGCGCGGTGCTGGGCGATCGCATCCGGCCGGTCGAGTTCGGTCGAGTGGTCGCCCCGCGCCGGGCAGTCGGGGCGGGTCGAGGCGCGCCGGCGCGAGATGCTGGGCGCAATCGCGCTGGCCGACGAAGCGCTGGAGGCTGCGCCCGAGCGGCTTGGCGCCGCGCTGGCGGACGGCATCCGCGCGCTTGGCCCCGCCGCGATCGACTGGCCACCGGCGGCTCTGGCGCTCCGCGCCCGGGTCGGCTGGCTGCGCGGGCAGGGCGGCGAGCTTGCCGGCGCATTGCCCGACTGGTCCGACGACGGGCTGATGGCCACGCTCGACGACTGGCTGACGCCGCACATGGCCGGGCTGCGCCGGGTCGAGCAGATCGCCCGCCTGGACCTGACCGCGATCCTGCGGGCGACGCTCGACTGGCAGATGCTGCAGGAGATCGATCGACGGGCGCCGGCGCGCTGGGAGACGCCTCTCGGCCAAGCCGGGATCGACTATTCGGGCGAGCGGCCGACCGTCTCGGTGCGCGTGCAGGAGCTGTTCGGCATCGCGCGCCACCCGACGGTGGGCGAGCCGCCCGTGCCGCTGCTGATCGAGCTGCTCTCGCCCGCCATGCGCCCGGTGCAGACGACGGCCGACCTGCCCGGCTTCTGGGCAGGCTCGTATGGCGATGTCCGCCGCGAGATGCGGGCACGCTATCCCAAGCACCCCTGGCCGGAGGATCCGGCCGCGGCGCCGGCGACGCGGCGGGCAAAGCCGCGCGGCTGAGCCCCACGGGGGCGAGGGCTCTGCCGATCGCAGACATGCGCTGGCAGCGCCGCGCGTCGCCCGGTATCGTCCGGCTCGATTTGCCAGGACGGGAGGACCCGATGCCGAGATCGTTCGTCGAGATGCTGCGCTCGGAGGCGCCGGTTCTCGGCACCTGGGCGCAGATGCGCGCGCCCGAGATGGTCGACCTGATCGGTGCCACCGGCTTCGATTTTGCAATCGTCGACTGCGAGCACGGTGCCTTCGGCATCGAGACCGCCGAGCAGTTGATTCGCGCCTGCGATGCCGTCGACCTGGCGCCGGTCCTCAGGGTCTCGCGTCTCGACCGGGTCGAGATCATGAAGGCGCTGGACGCGGGCGCCGGCGCCGTCCTCGTTCCCAATGTCAACTCGGCGGCGGATGCCGCCGCGGCCGTCGCCGCGACGCGGTACGCGCCCAGGGGCAGCCGCGGCGCATGTCCCTGCGTGAGGGCCGGCGGGCATTTCATCCGCGACTGGCGACGCCACACCGATGCCGCCGAGAGCCGGACGGGAGCGATCGCGCTGGTCGAGACCGTCGAGGGTGCCGCCGCCTTCGACGAGATCGTCTCGACGGAAGGTCTGGCCGGGGTGATGGTCGGCCCCTTCGATCTCGCGGTGGCGATGGGCCATTGCGGGGACTGGCGCGCGCCCGAGGTGCAGACGGCGCTCGAAGGGATGGTCGACGCCGCCCGGGCGCGCGGCGTGCCGGTGATCGTACCGATCTTCGCCACCGAACCTGCCGAATGCCGCGCACTCGCCGACGGCTGGCGCGACCGGGGCGTTCGCGCGCTGGCCCTGGGATCGGACAAGATCATCGTCGCCGACGCGTTCAGCCGCTGGACGGCGGCAGTCGGCCTCCGCTGATCCGCCGGGCTCCGGCGCCGCGGCGCCGGGACGCCGGCCGTCGGAGAGAGCCCGTCACGGCGCGCGCCTGGATATTGACCGAGCGGACCCGGCGGGCGCAGGGTCGTGCCCCAATGATAACGGAGGGACCGCCCATGAGCGTCACGGTGCACCAGAGCCGCACGGAGCCGAGCTTCCGCGACAGCGTCGACCTGATGTTCGCCCAGGCGGCGACGCTGATCGACATGCCCGAAGGCTTGGAGGAGAAGATCCGGGTCTGCAACTCGACCTATACGGTCCGCTTCGGCGTCAAGCTGCGCGGCCGCATCTTCACCTTCACCGGCTATCGGTCCGTGCATTCCGAGCACATGGAGCCCGTCAAGGGCGGCATCCGCTATGCCGAGACGGTGCACCAGGACGAGGTCGAGGCGCTGGCGGCGCTGATGACCTACAAATGCGCGGTGGTCGAGGTGCCGTTCGGCGGCTCGAAGGGCGGGCTGCGCATCAACCCGCGCGAATGGAACGCCGACGAGCTCGAGCGGATCACCCGGCGCTTTGCCTACGAGCTGATCAAGCGCGACCTGATCAACCCCAGCCAGAATGTGCCGGCGCCGGACATGGGCACGGGCGAGCGCGAGATGGCGTGGATCGCCGACCAGTACAAGCGGATGCACACCACCGACATCGACGGCAATGCCTGCGTCACCGGCAAGCCGCGCAACGCCGGCGGCATCGCCGGGCGGGTCGAGGCGACGGGGCGCGGCGTGCAGTTCGCGTTGCGCGAGTTCTTCCGCCATCCGACCGACGTGAAGAAGGCCGGGCTGACGGGCGATCTCGGCGGCAAGCGGGTGATCGTCCAGGGGCTGGGCAATGTCGGCTATCACGCCGCCAAGTTCCTCGAGGAGGAGGACGGCTGCAAGATCATCGGCATCGGCGAGCGCGACGGCGCGATCTTCAACCCGGACGGTCTGAATGTCGAGGCGGTGCGCGCGCACATGGCCGAGCATGGCGGCGTGCACGGCTTCCACGGCGGCACCTATAACGAGAACGGCGGTTCGGTGCTGGAGGAGGAGTGCGACATCCTGGTGCCGGCGGCGCTGGAGGGGGTGATCAACCTCGGCAATGCGCGGCGCATCAAGGCGCCGCTGATCATCGAGGCGGCGAACGGTCCCGTCACCGCGGGCGCGAACGATATCCTGCGCGACGGCGGGGTCGTCATCATCCCGGACATGTACGCCAATGCGGGCGGCGTCACGGTCAGCTATTTCGAGTGGGTCAAGAACCTCAGCCACATCCGCTTCGGGCGGATGCAGCGCCGGCAGGAGGAGGCGCGCCACCAGCTGCTGGTCCAGGAGATCGAGCGGATGACCGGCAACAAGGTGTCGGGGGATTTCCGCGACAAGTACCTGAAGGGCGCGGACGAGCTGGAGCTGGTGCGCTCGGGCCTCGACGACACCATGCGCATCGCCTACCAGAACATCGCCACCGTCTGGCGCGAGCGCCACGACGTGCCGGACATGCGCACCGCCGCCTACATCATGGCGATCACCCGGGTCGCCGAGACCTACCAGGCCAAGGGACTTAGACCGAAGCCTGCTGCGCCAGCAGGCGCATGGCGAGCGGCGCCAGCGCGACCGTCAGGACGGCGTTGAGGATCATCCCGACGCTGGCGAAGGCGCCCGCCGTCTCGGAAATCTGGAAGGCGCGCGCCGTGCCGATGGCGTGCGACGCGACGCCATCGCGAAGGGCGGCGCGCTCGTCGCGGACTCCGACGGCCGCCAGGATGGAAGGCCCGATGACGGCGCCGCAGAGGCCCGTCAGCACCGCCGTCATCGCCGCCAGGCCGGCCAGCCCGCCCAGCCGCTCGGCGATGCCCCGGCAACGGCGGCGGTTGCCGATTTCGGCGCCAGCGAGGCGACGACCGCCGGCTCCACGCCCAGCGATATCGGCGGCGCGAGAGCCGTCGCCAGCGCGACGGTCGACCCCGTCACCAGCGCGACCGAGATCGGCAGCCGCGCCTGGCGGATCAGCGCGAGCTGGCGCATGTCCGCCGTCAGCGCCCATGGGACGGTATGAGGTGATTGAGCAATGGAGGGTTTCTGTCTCATCGTAACCGCGAAGGAGTGGAGATGAGCCAGAAACCCGTGACGCGAGAGCTGCCGCCGAGAAGGCGGTGAAGGAGATCCGGCGGGCGACCCGGAAGCAGCATTCGGCCGAGGAGAAGATCCGGATCGTGCTGTCCGGTCTGCGCGGCGAGGACAGCATCGCCGAGCTTTGCCGGCGCGCCACCCCCAGACCCAGGGCAAGATCGAGCGCTGGCACCAGACGCTGAAGAACCGCATGCTGCTCGAGAACTACTTCCTCCCAGGCCAGCTCGAGCTCGCCATCGGCGCCTTCGTCGACAACTACAATCACGACCGCCACCACGAGAGCCTGCGCAACCTGACGCCGGCCGACGTCTACTTCGGCCGCGGCCAGGCCATCCTCGCAGAAAGGGAGAAAATCAAGAAGCTGACTATCCAAAGCCGCCGCTTGAGCCATCACGCCCGAGCGGCATGACATCGATCCGATGAGCCAGAACCCTCCGATGCGCCTTCAGCTCAACCGTCTCGAATTCTTTGACGACAGACACGTCTAACCTCCTCCACCTCCATAGCGCAACAATATCTATCCAGAAGATGCTTATTCTTGCGTCACCCACACTGAACGCCACCTGCCCCGTCGGCATCCCGCGCCAAAGCTCTAGCTCCGCCCAAAGCTCCTTCAGTCGGAGCCGGCGATCGCCGCCAGCGCCGAACGCCGGTCGGCGGGCTTCAGCTTCAGAAAGAGTGTTCGGGCGCGCTTTATGGTAATCGGCCGCTCAAGGCCGCCTGCACGATCCTGTGCTGATCTGCGATGAGACGTCGCTGACGACGTCGTCAGCGACGTCCAAAGAGATCGGAGTTGTTCGGTGCGGGGCGAAGTTCTGGGGAAGGTCGAGCGACGTCGGCGGTGGAGCGGCAACGAGAAGCTTGCGGTGGTCATGGCGTCGCTGGAGCCGGACGCGGTGGTCTCCGAGGTGGCGCGCCGGTTCGACGTGACGCGCCAGCAGGTCTACGATTGGCGGCGCGCGGCGAGGCAGGGCGATCTCGGGACGCCGGACGGCGTGGTCGGGTTCTTGGAGGTGGTCGCCGGGCCCGCGACGAGCGACCCTGCGGTCGAGTCCGAGGCCGCGCCGATTGCCCGGACGCCGGCGTCCGCGACGGTCGAGATCGGGCTGGCCGGCGGTCGCCTGCTGCGGGTCCCTGTCGGCCTGCCGACCGCCGAGCTGCGGCGGCTGATCGGCGCGGTGGAGGGGGCGTGATCGCGCCGGGCGCGGGCGTGAGGGTCTATCTGGCCGCTCGCCAATGTCTCTCGGACCATTGGCGTTCCATTGGCTCGCCGTCACGGATATGAGGAAGGGCATCACGGGGTTGGCTGCGCACGCCCAGATGGTGCTGAGGCAGAACCCGGCCTCGGGCGCGGTGTTTTGCTCTCGCGGGCGCCGCGGCGACCGGCTGAAGCTGTTGTTCTGGGACGGCCAGGGGTTCTGCCTGTACTATAAGGTCCTGGAGAAGGGCCGGTTTCCGTGGCCCTCGCCGGCGGACGGGGCGGCGCTGCGGCTGACTTCGGCGCAGCTGGCGATGTTGTGGGAAGGGATCGACTGGCGGCGGCCGGCCTGGTCCTCGCCGCCGGCGCGCGTGGTGTGATTTCTTAGCTGAATCAACGATCTGAGCATGGTGCCGGGTGGCGGCGTCGGCTATGATCCGAGCATGTCGCCGGATGTCGACACCCTCCCCGAAGACCCCGTGCTGCTGCGGGCCATGGTGCTCGGCCTGCGGGCGGAGATCGCCGGGATCGTGGCTGCCAACCGGGCCTATGAGGCGCTGGTCCAGGCGCTCAGGATCACCATCGCGCGGCTGAAGAAGCAGCGCTTCGGCGCCAGTTCCGAGAAGATCGAGCGCGAGATCGAGCAGCTGGAGCTTGCCCTCGAAAGCCTCGAGACGGCCCGCGCCGCCGCCGACCCGACGGCCGAGGCAGACACGCCGGAGAGCAAGGACGCTCCGGTCACCGAGAATGCCGCGCCAGATACCGTCCCGCCGCAGCGGCGTCGCGGCAAGCCCCGGATCGCCGAAGACGCACCGCGCGAGCGCATCGTGCTCGATCCCGGCGATCGCTGCCCGGATTGCGGCGGCGTGCTGCGACTGGTGGGCGAGGACGTCGCCGAGATCCTCGACTTCATCGCGGCCAAGCTGAAGGTCGTGGAGATCCACCGCCCGAAGAAGCCGTGCCGGGACTGCGAGCGTATGGTGCAGATCCCCGCGCCGCCACGCCCCATCCCGCGCGGCATGGCCAGCTCCGCGCTGCTCGCGCATATCCTGGTCGCCAAGTACGACGACCAGCTCCCGCTCTATCGCCAGGGAGAGATCTTCGCCCGCATGGGCGCCGACATCCCCCGCTCCACGCTGATCGACTGGTGCGGCCAGGCCGCTGGCGCCCTGCGGCCATTCGCCGATCTGATCCGCGACGTGGTGATGGCGTCGGACCGCATCCACGCCGACGACACCCCGATCCAGGTGCTCGATCCCAGGAAGAAGCGGATCGAGGGGCTGGCGCGCGGGGTGAAGGAGGGACGCGTCTGGGTCTACGTCAAGGATGACCGCTCCTGGGCAGGCAGTGATCCGCCCGCCGCCGCCTACTGGTTCTCCCCCGACCACAAGGGCGAGCACCCCCGCGAGCACCTCGCCGACTTCCACGGCATCCTGCAGGCCGATGCCTACAAGGGCTTCAGCAAGCTGTACGAGCCCGGGCCGGACGGGGTGGCACGCGTGCGCGAGGCGGCGTGCTGGGCGCATCTCCGGCGCGACTTCCACGACGTTTGGAAGGCAACCGGCAGCCCCATCGCCCGCGAGGCGCTGGAGCGCATCGGCGCGCTCTACGATATCGAGGCGGCCATCAACGGCCAACCACGCGACGTCCGCCACGCCGTCCGCCAACGCGAAAGCCGCCCCAGGGTCGAGACCTTCCGCCTGTGGTGCGAGCGCCAGCTGACCCTGATCCCGGGCAAGGGCGATCTGGCCAAGGCCATGCGCTATGCCCTCACCCGCTGGGGCAGCTTCACCCTGTTCCTTGGCGATGGCCGCGTCGCCATCGACAACAATGCAGCCGAGCGCGCTCTGAAGGCAGTGGTTCTCGGGAGGAAGAATTTCCTGTTCGCAGGTTCCGACGCCGGTGGCGAGATCCTCGCCGACGCCATGACCGTCATCGAAACCGCGAAGCTCTCATACCAGCGCTCCGTGACCCGGACTCTCGCGGGGGATTCCCAATCGAGCGCCGTCGTGATTCACCATGGAGAACAGGGGAGGTTCTTCATGGCGGCTGCGATTGGGCTGAGCATCGACTACACGGCGGATGCCCTGCGGCGGTTGGCGAAGGCGAGCCGGGACGCGAAGCAGACGCGGCGCCTGCTGGCGCTGGCAGCGATCTACGACGGTGGAAGCCGGACGGACGCCGCGCGGATCGGCGGGGTCGGGCTGCAGGTCGTGCGCGACTGGGTGCTGCGGTTCAACGCCTCGGGACCGACGGGGCTGGTCGACCGCAAGGCGCCCGGCAAGGCGGCGCTGCTGACGGGCGAGCATCGCTCGGCGCTGGCGCAGGCGGTGGAGGCCGGCCCCGTGCCCTGGCGCGACGGGGTTGTGCGCTGGCGGCTGGTCGATCTGGCGGGCTGGCTGCGGGACGAGTTCGGGATCACGGCGAGCCGGCAGACGCTCGGGCGCGAGCTCCGGCGGATGGGCTACCGCAACCTCTCGGCGCGCCCGCAGGCGTACGGTCAGGACCCGGAGGCGATAGAGGCGTTTAAAAAAGCTTCCCGGCCGCTGTCGCGGAGATCCGCGACCGCGACGCCCACGGCAGGCGCATCGAGGTCTGGTTCCAGGACGAGGCGAGGGTCGGACAGAAGAACCTGATCACCCGCCGCTGGGCGCGCCGCGGCACGCGACCCCGGGCGCCGCACGACCAGCGAACGAAGTGGGCCTACATTTTCGGCGCGATCTGTCCGAGGCTCGGCAAGGGCGCGGCCCTCGTCATGCCCTTCGCCGACACCGAAGCGATGCAGGCGCACCTCGCCGAGATCAGCGACGCCGTGGCGCCCGACGCCCACGCCGTGCTCGTCCTCGACCAGGCGGGCTGGCACGTCTCCGGCCGGCTCGCCGTTCCTCGACAACATCACGCTCCTACCATTGCCGCCGAGATCGCCCGAGCTGAACCCGGTCGAGAACCTCTGGCAGTTCATGCGCCAGAACTGGCTCTCAAACCGGATCTTCAACTCCTACGACGACATCGTCGCCCACTGCTGCGAGGCGTGGAACAAGCTCACCGACCAGCCTGGCGCATCATGTCCCTCGGCATCCGGGAATGGGCACACGGGTTCTGATCAGTGAGCGCTGGTATCAGGCCTCAATCCCGAAGCGTACCTCACCGACATCCTCGGCCGTATCCGCACCTATGACCCAAGGCGCCTTGACGAGCTCCTTCCCTGGACCTGGAAAGCAAACCGCGAGGCCGCGCAGAAGGCTGCCTGAGGCCGCGTGCTGACCGGCCGATTTACGCTTTATGTCGCGCTCGGTGCCACTTTCCGCTGCTTGCTTCAGGGCGGTCACGACCGGATCATCAGGGCTCTTGATGAAGCTCAGGGAGCGCGCGAGACGTGCCATGGTGTCGCGATCGATGCCGGTCTCGTCCATGCACTTGGCCTCCAGCTCCGTCTTCGACGAACTTCATCGCACAGATCACCGCCCGGCCGGCACGAAAAGTCCCCCGTGACGCAAAACGAGCGCCGCAACAGCGTTCTTGGAGGTGTCCAGGTCTCCCGCATCTCCTTGTGTGGCACGGGATCGGCGAAGAACGCCGAGCCGCACTCGGCACGGAGCTGCACCGCGCGGTCGAGAGCCCGCCGAGGCTGTCCTTCGCCGCTATTTCTCCAGCACGTAGCTGCCGGGTGCGTCCTGCAATGGCGGGTGATTGCGACTGCCGATCGCAGGAGGCTTGCCCTTCCTGCCGGAACGGACCGCCAGCCAGGCCGCCCAGTCGGGCCACCAGCTGCCCTCGCGGCGGATCGCCTCCTGCAGCCACTGCTTCGGCGTGTTCGCTGCTTCGCCGCCGTCGAGCGCCCAGTGCGCGCCCTTGCCGCCCGGCGGGTTGATGATGCCGGCAATGTGGCCGCTGGAGGCGAGGATGAACCGCACGTCGCCGCCGAAGAGCTGCGTGATGCGCCACGCCGCATCCCAGGGCACGATGTGGTCCTTCTCGGCGCCGACCGAATAGCAGTCGAGGGTGATGCGCCCGAGGTCGATCGCCTCGCCCTTGAGCTTGACCCTGCCGGGCTTGACGAGGTTGTTCTCGCGATAGGTGTTGCGCAGATACCAGCTGTGCGCGGCACGGGTCATCCGCGTGCCGTCGCTGTTCCAGTAGAGCAGGTCGAAGGCCGGCGGCTTGTTGCCCAGCAGGTAGTTGTTGACGACGTTGGCCCAGATCAGGTCGTTCGACCGCAGGAGGTTGAACATGTTGGACATCTCGGTGCTGTCGAGATAGCCGCGCTCCATCATCTGGCGCTCGACGACGTCGAGGCCCTGGTCGTCCATGAACACCGCGGTGTCGCCGACCCGCTCGAAATCCTGCAGCGACACCATGAAGCTGGCCGAGCGGAACCGCTTGTCGCCCTTCGCCGCGAGAACGGCCAGCGTCATCGTCATGAGGGTTCCGCCGATGCAGTACCCCATCACGTTGACCGTCTTGCTGCCGGTGATCTCGCGCACGACGTCGGTCGCCTCGAGCGGGCCGAGGTCCATGTAATCCTCGATCCCGACTGTGTCCATCGACGCGTCGGGGTTCTTCCACGAGACGACGAAGACGGTGAAGCCCTGAGCCACCAGGTAGGCGACCATGCTGTTCTTGGGCTGCATGTCGAGGATGTAGTACTTGTTGATCCAGGGCGGTACGATCAGCAACGGCACGGAGTGGACCTTGTCCGTGGTCGGCTCGTACTGGATCAGCTCGATCAGGCGATTGCGGTGGACCACCTTTCCCGGCGTCATCGCCAGGTTCCGCCCCGGCGCGTAGGCGTCGGCGTCGACCATGCTGAGCCGCCCGGCATTGAGGTCGGCCATCAGGTTGCGGGCGCCGGCAGCGACGCTGGCGCCGCCCGTCTCGATCGCCTTCTTCAGCGCCGCCGGGTTCGACATCAGCATCAGCGTCGGACTCATCGCATCGACGAACTGGCGGAGGTGAAAGTTGACGCGCTGCCGTTCGGCCTCGTCCATGTCGGCCGTGTCGCCCTGTTCCAGCAGCCAGTCCGAGGCGAACAGGTAGACCTCCTTCAGCAGGCGGTAGGCGGGGTTCGATCGCCACTCGGGCGCCGCAAAGCGCTTGTCGGCCGGGACCAAAGCCGGACCTTCCGGCGGCGACGGCTCCATCACGCCCATCCAGCGCTGCCCTGCCTCGCGCCAGGCGTCGAGCGCCGAGCGCCAGATGTCCTGGTTGAGCTCCATGACGGACTTCGCCGTCTCCGGCCTCGCGAGGGATCGCAGCGCCACCGTACGGAGAGCCCTCACGATCTCCGCCCAGTCGAGGGGAACGACCTTGTGCAGAGGGTTCGCGTTCCACATCTGGGCGATGGAGCGCAGCGTCGGATCCCTGGAAAGAACGTCCTCAATCTGCCTGGTCCCATCGGCCATCACGCGCGAGGCGGCGTCCGGCGGCACCGGCCACAATTTTCCGGCCTGGTCTGCGGCGGCCGGTGCCGAGGCGGAAATTTGGTCCATCCAAGCGGCCCACATGCCCAGCATCGCCTCTGGTCCGGGCCGTTGACTGCCCGCCCGTTCCCGCGCGTTATCGTTTTCCTCAGCCAATGCTCAGAGCCCTCACCCTCCTCGGATCGACCTCCGTGGCCGGGACGACCCAGACGTAGTGTCCTGCACCGCAAGCATAGCAGGCACTTTGATCGTTTGACCACCTCCCAGGCACAGTTTCATCTGCTTCCACAGGCCTCGGCGGCGCGCGCTATCACCGGTGGCCTGCGTCAGCTGGCGGTCGCAGCACTGGGTGCAAATTGAGCAACTTTCACTCGCGGTCTTCCTTGGGGATGGCTTCGAACGCCGGTGACCCTGAGGAGGTGCAGCGCCTTCACAAGCTCCGGAACGCTCTCTCGGCAATCTGCGACTGAGCCGACAGGCCTTCAGATACGTCGCACTGCCTCGGCCAGCATCTCGCGTACCTGCTCGGCAACGCGCGTGAGTTCCGGATTCTCGATCGCCTGCATGGATGCCACAGGGTCTATGGCGCTGATTTCCACGCCATCCGAAACCTGCCGAACAATGACGTTGCAAGGGAGCATGGCACCGACCCGCGGCTCCATGCCGATTGCCTCGTGCGCCATCTTCGGGTTGCACGCGCCCAGAATTCGATACGCGTCCATTTCGACGTCCAACTTCTTCTTCATGGTTGCCTGCGCGTCAATCTCGGTCAGGACGCCGAAACCCTGGTCGGCGAGAGCCTTCCGAGTCCTTTCGACCGCCTGTTCAAAGGTGACGCCTTCGAGTTTTCGATCGATGGTGTAACTCATGAGCGTCTCCTGCACTTGCCAGCATGGCTGTCATTTTACTTTCGCCGTTCGGAGCGCCGATCGTCTCGAATTGAGCCCGGCGCATGAGGTTTATGCAAATCACTGCTGCGGCCGTGGCGTATCGGCGCTGCTCGGCGGCAGTGTCGGATAGACGACCTGCGGCATGTCGCCGGTCAGGCTGTCGAGAAACGCCACGATGCTCGCCTCCTGCGTGGTGTCGAGCGCCGCGCCGAGCTGGGCCGAGCCCATCACCCCAACCGCCAGGTTCAAATCCCAGACCGAGCCCGAATGGAAGTAGGGCGGCGTGATCGCGATGTTGCGCAACGTCGGCACCTTGAACACGTAGTAGTCCTCTTCAGCGCGCGTGACCTCGAAGCGGCCCTTGTCGCCCGGCGGCATGATGGCCCAATCCGGCTTTTCGACCACGCCGAAGGGCTGATAGCTGTTGCCGCCGAGGTTGATGCCGTTGTGGCACGCCGCGCAGCCCTGATCGATGAAGGCGCGCAGCCCCGCCTGCTGTTCCGCCGTCATCGCCGCGTCGTCGCCGCGGAGATAGCGATCGAAGGGCGCGTTCGGGGTGATCAGGGTCTGCTCGAAGGCAGCGATCGCGGCTTCGGCGTTCTGGAAGTTCACCGGGTCCGGGTCCTCCGGAAAGGCGGCGGCGAAGAGTGGCAGATACCCGGGGATGCCTTTCAGCTGCTCCACGACATGTTCTTCCGTCGAACCCATTTCCACCGGGTTGACCATCGGTCCGCCCGCCTGCTCTTTCAGGTCCGCAGCGCGGCCGTCCCAGAACTGCGCCGTGTTGTATGTCGCGTTCAGAACAGTGGGCGAGTTGCGCCCGCCCTTCTGCCAGCGATGGCCCAACGAGACTGGCGCGAGGTCCGCCCCACCGGTACCTAGATTGTGGCAGGTGTTGCAGCTGATGTTGTGCCCCTCCGACAGGCGGGGCTCGAAGAACAGCGCCTTGCCGAGTTCGACGGCAGCCGGGTCGGGCGGCGGTTCCGGAGATTCAGGGATCGGCTCGAAGAGGGCGAGCGCCTCCTCGCGGAGACCGGGATCAGCGGCAAGTGTCCAGCTGCCTCCCACGCCTGCAAGGATAGCCGCGACCGAGATCCTCAAGAGTGCAGTTCGTGTCACGCCGAGCCTCCTGTGGATTTCTTGCTGTGGATTTCTTGTAAGGAAGAAATTGTCGCATGGACTGCGGCCGGGGCCATTGATGCAGATCAATATGAGCTTCGCGATTCCTGGGACGGGGAACGGAACCTTTCAGCGGCCCGTCGCAATTCGTCTGCGGCAGGGGCGAAACGGGCGAGAGAAAGGCCGGCGGCAGACACTGGATTTCGCATGTCGCCTTGTCGGCGTCCGATACGCCATCCTTATGATTAGCCGCATGTCCCCGTCGTCATCGAGCCTGCGCCGTGGATCACCGACATTCCTGCATCACTCGTTAGACTGGCATAAGCAGGCAGACTTTGCCCTAGGCCGCCCAGGTCTGGCGGAACGCTCACCGGGGCGTGTCCCGCTGGCGGAGCCGTGCCAATTCCAGTAGCCGACCCTCGCGCGCTGCATCTGCAATGGGGCGCTCCCGCCACAGGGCGCCCGCAGCCCAAGGACGACCACGCGATCAAACGACGGTTCCGAACAGCGCACCGATCCCGGCCGTCAGCGCCATGGCGAGCGCGCCCCAGAAGGTGACCCGCAGCGTCGCCTTCATCACGTTCGCACCGCCCGCCCGGGCGCCGACCGCGCCCAGGATTGCGAGGAACAGCAGCGAGGCGATCGAAACCCCGAGGACCAGCGCAGAACGCGGCATCAACACCACCATCGCCAAGGGCATCGCCGCGCCAACCGCGAAGGTCGCGGCCGAGGTCAGTGCCGCCTGGATGGGCCGCGCCGCCGTCACCTCCGAGATGCCGAGCTCGTCGCGGGCATGGGCGCCGAGCGCGTCATTCGCCATCAGCTGATCTGCCACCTGGTGCGCGAGATCGGAGGAGACGCCGCGTTCCATGTAGATCCGGGCGAGTTCCTCGCGCTCGAATTCGGGCTGTGTCGCCAGCTCGGCCCGCTCGCGCGCGAGGTCCGCCCGTTCGGTGTCGGATTGCGAACTGACCGACACGTATTCGCCCGCCGCCATCGACATCGCCCCCGCGACGAGGCCCGCAACCCCCGCCACCAGCACGTCCGATGTCGCGGCCGAAGCCGCAGCCACGCCGACGATGAGACTGGCCGTCGAGACAATTCCGTCATTCGCGCCCAGAACCGCCGCCCGCAGCCAGCCGATCCGCGAGACCAGGTGCCTTTCGGGATGCGAAAGCCTGCTCATCAGGCGTCCTTCCGCCGCATGCGTCGCGGCAGATGCAGTCCGGACAACCGACCGGAAGCCGGCATGGCAGGGCTACTCGATGCCCTGACGGCTACACGCGGCACGATCCTCAGTGCCCTGAGAGCGTTCAGGATGACGGCCACGTCAATCAACTCCTGCAGCAGGGCCCCCTGCACGGGGGTCAAATAGCCCAGCGCCGCGGCGATCATCCCGGCGACCGAGAACCCGATCCCGGCCGCGACGCTTTCAAGTGCGATCCGGCGCGAGCGCTGCGCCACCTCGATCCCCGGCAACAGGCGAACCAGGTGATCGACCAGCAGAACGACGTCCGCCGCCTCGGCGGACGCCGCCGCCCCGCGCGCGCCCATGGCGACCCCGATATCGGCGGCGGCAAGGGCTGGCGCATCGTTGACACCGTCGCCCACCATCATGACCGGGCCGTTCTTGCGCTCGCTCAGGACCAGAAGCACCTTCTGATCAGGGGTCAGATCGGCCCGGACGGCGTCGAGCCCCAGCCCCTCGGTCACGGCTTCGGCCACGGCGCGGCGGTCGCCGGTCGCCAGAACAATGCGGCCGATCCCCAGCCGGCGCAGCCCGAGAAGCAGCTCGGACGTGCCCGACCGCAGCGCATCGGCCATCACGAGGTGGCCCATGAGCCTGTCGTCGACGGCAACTGCCACGAGCACCGACCCCGCGTCGAGGATGCCGCTCTCCGGCCCTGCCGCACCGATCTGCCCCGTGACGAAACCGACGCCGCCCACGACGACCTTGCGGCCGGCGATCTTCCCTGCCACGCCTTCTCCCGGCGTCTCGACGACGTCTGCCGGGATTTGCAGACCGGTGCCGCCGCGCGCACGGGCGGCCGCGACGATGGCCTGTGCCATAGGGTGTTTCGACGCCTGTTCCAGACCGGCCGCGAAGTAGAGGACGTCGTCCTCGGACATGTCGCCGCGGGTATTGATCGACACGATCTGCGGGCGCCCGTCGGTCAGCGTGCCGGTCTTGTCGAGGATCAGCGTGCGGATCCGCGCCATCGTCTCGAGCGGGCCCGCCCCCTTGATCAGCACGCCGAAATGCGCGGCGCGCGAAAGGCCCGCGACCAGCGCGACCGGAACCGCCAGGATCAGCGGACAGGGCGTGGCGACGACTAGCACGGCGACAGCCCGGATCGGATCGCCCGTGAACCACCAGGCTGCAAAGGCGATGGCGACCGTGACCGCGAGGAAGCCCAGCGACCATCGGTCTGCCAGCCGTGACATAGGCGCCTTGGAGCGCTGCGCCTCCTCGACCAGTCGGACGATCCCGGCGTAAGTGCTGTCCTTCGCGGGCCGCGTCGCCGTTAGGTCGAAGGCCTCGCCCGCGTTGGTCGAGCCGCTCATGGCGTCCGCCCCGCGCGCCAGACGGACCGGTAGGGATTCGCCCGTCAGCGCAGAGGTGTCCACGAAGGCCGCGTCGGATGCCACCGTGCCGTCTGCCGGTACCACATCGCCCTGCCGGATCAGCAGCCGGTCGCCGGGTGCGATCTCGTCGAGGGGGACGTCCTCCAGCCCGCCGTTCCGATGACGGGTCGCTGCGCGCGGGACGCGGGACAGGAGGTCGCTGCATCTCGCGCCGGGCGCGGCCCTCGGCGAAGCTTTCGAGGAAGGTGCCGCCGGAATACATCACCGCGACGACCGCGGCCGCGAGCGTCTCGCCGAATACCAGCGCCGCGGTCATGGACAGCGCGGCGACGATATCCAGCCCGACCTCGCCGCGACCAATGCTGCGCAGGATCTCGACCACGAGCGCGGCGAGTGCGGGAACGACCCCGGCGACCCAGATGAGGTTCGCGATGGCGGGTTTGCCAGTGAAGTAGAACGCAAGTCCCGCGATCAGGCCCGTTGCGGCCAGCAGCAGAATGGCGGTCTTGAAGCGATCGGTACCGGTCTGTTCCACGCGGCTCATCTCCCCTCGGCTGAGGCGATTGCCGCTGGCTCTTCGGAAAAAAGTCGTCCGACTCCCACGCCCCTTGCGCTGCCGTCATCATCGCGCAGGAGGAACAGGGCGTCGAGCCCGTGTTTTCTTGCGAGTGCCGCGCCCGCTTCGGGACCGAGCACCATGAGCGCCGTCGCCCAGGCATCGGCTTCGGCACAGGTGCGGGCCACGACGGTGACGGAGGCCGGTGACGCGATCAGCGGCGCGCCGCGCCTCGGGTCCATCGTGTGCGACAGGCGTCGTCCCTGAACCTCGACCCAGTGGCGGTAATCGCCGGAGGTCGCCACGGCGGCGTCCTGCAGCGCGAGGATCGAATGGGGCGTCCGACGTGTCGGCGTCCGGCGCTTCGACCGCGATGGTCCACGCCTCACCGTCCGGCCGAAGGCCGATCGCGCGCATCTCGCCGTCGATCCCGACGAGGGCGTCGCCGATCCCGTGGTCGCGCAGGGTCTCGGCCAGCCGGTCGACGCCGTAGCCCTTGGCGATGCCGTTCAGGTCGAGCGCGATGGGCTCGGACTTGCGCACATGGGTCCCGTCGATCTCCAGCACCTCATGCGCCGGGCGGCGCGGGGCGGCCATCGCCGCACGGATGCCCGCGGGCGCGGCGGCCTCCGGCCCGAAGCCCCAGGCCGTCACCGCATCGCCCATGCCGATGTCGAAGGCCCCGCCCGAGGCGCGCCCGATCTCGAGGCCAAGGCGCAGGACCTCCGCCAGGCGCTCGGGCACCGCCACCCATTCGCCCACCGGCGCCGCGTTGAGCCGCATCAGGTCGCTGTCGGGCTTCCAGGTCGACATCTGAGCATCCACCTCATCGACGGCCGCCTGCAGCGCGGCTTGGACGGCGCCGTGCGTCGAAGCCCGGCTCCGCGAAGAACAGCGCCGACCAGCGCGTGCCCATGGTCGGGCCGTTCAGGGCGACGCGCGCCCTCTCAGTAGACATCTTCGACATACCGTCCCTCCGCCTTCAGAACCGCGGGCGTGAGCCCGGTGGGCGCGAGGATCTCGGCCAGCGCATCGGCCACGCCCGCCGCCATGTCGCGCCCGCCGCAGACCATCACGCGGGCCCCGTCGCGGATCAGCTGCGCGACCTCGGCGGCGTCACCGCGCAGCGCGTCCTGCACGTAATGCGGGCCGCGCCCCGCGCGAGACGGCCGTGACCAGCCGGGTCAGGCGGCCCTCTTCCTGCCAGGCGGGCATCTCCTCGCCGTAGAAGAAGTCGCTGTCGGCGATGGCGCATCCCGAAAAACAGGTGGATGGGCCGCTGCCGCGCATTGCCGCGCACGAATCCCGCCAGCGGCCCGATGCCCGTGCCGGCGCCGATCAGGATCAGCGGCGCCCGGCCCCGACCGGGGCGGAAACCGGGGTTGCGGCGCAGGAAGGCGGTCACCGTGTCGCCCGGCTCCAGCGCCGTGAGCTGGCCCGAGCAGAGGCCGCCGGGATGCTTCTTCACGACGATCTCGATGAACCCGTCGCGGCGTGCCGGAGGCCAGCGAATAGAGCCGCGGGACGGGCGCTGCCCTCCGGCAGGACGCCGATCAGGTCGCCGGCCGTCGAACCGGGCGAAGCCCGCCCCGGTCAGCCGCTGCCAGAGCGTGGCGCGCGGCAGGGCGAAGCGCAGGATCGCGGTCGGGGCCTGCACCTCGGCGCCGTAGTCCCGGCGCGAGACGAGGGTCAGCGTCTCGGTCTTCGGCAGGACGGGCTGGTGCGACAGCTCCAGGTCGATCTCCCAGCGCCTCTCCGAGCGCGCGACCCCAGCGCGCGAAGTCCTGCGGCGACTGGCGGTCGACCGTGTCGAGGGGCAGGAGCTCGGGCCAGCCCTTCGCCTCGGCCGCCGAGGCGACGGCCTTGGCGAAGGCGCAGTAGGCCGGAAAGCTGCGGTCGCCGAAGCCGAGCACGGCCAGCGGGATGTCAGGCGCGCGATCCGGCGGCGCTCAGCCGGTCGAGGAACCCCTTGGCCGAGGCCGGCGCCGCGCCGTCGCCATAGGTCGCGGCCAGCACGATGATCCGCTCGGCCCGGGTGTAGCGCTCCGGGGCGAAGCCCGACATCGGGCCGACATGGACGCTCTGCCCGGCTTCGGTCAGCGCGGCGTGCAGCGTCGCGGCAAAGCCCCAGGTGCTGCCGCCCTCGCTGCCGACGAGCAGGATCGTCTCGGCGCGCCCCGCGGGCTGATTGCCGCGGATGCGCGGCCGCCCGCGCCGCCCGGCGAGCCAGACCAGCACGCCGGTCGCGCCCATCGCCGGCACGCCGAGCGCCATGAGCCCGAGCACCAGCCCCAGCGTCGCCGCGCCCTGTCCGGTGTGCAGCATGTAGATGGTTTCCGAGACGCGCTCCCACCCGGTCAGGTCGGCCCACGCCAGCAGCGCACCGGTGCCCTGGTCGAGATACCCGGTTCCCCGGTCGGTCTTCAGCGTGAAGACGTCGGTCGCGTCGCCCGGATAGGGAAAGCTCAGTTCGCGCAGCTCGGCGACGGGCGTCTGCCGCAGCGCTGGCATCTGATCGAGAGCGAACCCCGTCTCGCCGCTCACCTCGGCCGGGAAGGCCGGCGTTGCGCCGCCATCGGGGAGCAGATCGAAGGTCGAGGCCGTCATCCACAGGGCGGTGGTGGACGACAGGACAAGGCCGATCACGGCGATCCGGGCGATCTCGACATGAAGCCGCCCGGCAAGCGGCCCGCGCAGACGGCGCGAACCAGTGCCGCCAGCCGCCCGCCCGCCGCGCGACCAGCGCCGCGCCCGAGAGCGAGAGGACCAGCATCGCCGCCGCCCCCGCCGCCATGGCGATGCGCCCGCCGTCGCCGAGAAACAGCGAACGGTGCAGGTTGGTGAGCCAGCGATCGATCTGGTTGGGGTCGGCCGAGGCCACGCCCTCGCCCGTCGCGGGGTCGATCACGGCGGCGCCCGGCGTGCCCTGATCGAACCAGTAGGCGGTGATCCGGCCCGAGGGCGACCGGCGGATCTGCTCGACGCCCGGATAGACCGCCTGGATGCGGTCCGCGAGGGTGGCGACCGTCAGCCCGGCCTCCGCCTGCGGCGCGGCGAGCCGCTCGGCCGCAGGGAAGACCGACAGCGCCGCGCCGCTCAGGCGCGAGGATGGTGACGAGCGCGAGGGCCAGAAGACCCGGCCAGCGATGGAGTGCGCGGATCATGGCCCTCACTCCTCACATGTCGTAGGCGAAGCTGGCGACGTAGCGGCGCCCGCGTCACCGGCGTGCCGGCGCCATCGGTCGTGAGCGGCACCGCCACCTCGTTCGGGCTGTCGCGCATGTCCTCGACGGCCGCGTCGATATGGAGCGTGTAGCCCGCATCGAACAGCGCATCGGCCAGATCGAGCGTGATCTCCAGCGTGCGGCCCGCGCCGACGCTGGCGCCGGTGATGCCGTTGACCTGCGCGGTGTCGCCGCCCGTGGCGCGATACCAGTCGCTCAGATGCTCGTAGTATTTCGACTTGCCGCCGGCCATCCAGAGGCTGCCGACATAGGCGCCCGAGGCGTCGGTGACGTAGAGCGCGAGATAGGCCCCGTCGCCGCCGTAGTTGTTGAGGGTCGTGGTCAGCGTCACCGGCCGCGCCATGGCGAGGCCGGGAAGCGTCAGCGCCGTGGTGAGCGCGAGCGTTGCGAGAAGCGATTTCATCGGATGGATCCTTGTTCGGAGAGGTGCTGCGGAGCGGCTCAGTTCACCTGAACCTGCGGCGGCGCGCCGTTCCCGAAGAGGCCGTTCTGCGGCGGCGCGACGGTGCCGGCGGGCGCGGGATTGCGGGCGCCGCCGCGGCATCGTCGTCGTCATCGTCCATCGTCGATCACTCGTCATCGTCGTCGGTCGTGACCGCGCCGCGAGCCATTCCTGCCAGCGGCCGTCGTCGTCGTCGTCATCGTCGCTGGCGAGGACGAGCGGCATCGCTTGCGCGCTCTCCTCGAAGAGCGCGGCGAAGGGCCGAAGGCCCCCGTCGGCCGGGGCCGTGCATCGCGCTCCAGGCCGGGACGCCGATGGCGGCGGTCAGCGCCGTGGAGGCGACGAGAAGCGTCAGGGTCTTTTTCATGGCAGGGTCTCCTTTCGTCTGCTGAGACCAATCTGGAGAGCCGACCTGAGGGCTTCCTGACGGCGCGGCGATTCCCGCTTCAGCTTGCCGTCAGGAACAGAAAAAGGCCCCGCCGGTGAGGGCGGGGCCAGGTCGGGCCGAAGGGACGGTCGGCCTTGGGGGTCCGGGCGGTCAGGCGATGTCGCCGGGACCGGGGGCGCGCTTGTCGCCGGTGACCATGGCGCGGGCGAGGTTCTCGTGGTGCCGGAACGAGGCCAGCACGACACCACCCACATGCAGCGCCGACGAGCAGCAGCATCAGGTTGGCCAGCGTCTCGTGGACCTCCTTCAGCGGCCCTCGACCTCGCCGCGCTCGCCGTATTCGCGCTCGTCGCCGTCGTCGTCGGCCCAGGCGGGCGCCACGATCTGCGGCATGGCCGGCAGCATCGCCACGCGGTCCGGCTCCTCCATGAGCCAGCCGGTGAAGGCGGTGCCCGACAGCGTCACGAGCAGCGCCACGATCATCGCGGCGCCGGCCGGGTTATGGCCGAGGTAGCGCCGCTCCCTGCCTGCGGCATCATGTCGCCGAGATAGGCGAGCGTCGCGCCGGGGCCCCTTCAGGAACTGGGCGAAGCGCGCATAGCGGCTGCCGACAAGACCCCAGACCAGCCGGAACGCCACCAGGCCGGCGACGGCGTAGCCCGCGATCTCGTGCACAGGCTGCAACTCGTCCGCGGTGAGCCAGGCCAGTCGCGAACGCGGCGACAAGACCCCAGTGGAACACCCGCACCAGCGGATCCCAGACCCGGACCGTGCCGGACGTCCCGGTGTTCATCTCCGGCGCGTCATGCGTGGTTGCGTCAGTCATCGTCGCCTCCTTCGCGATCCCGATGCCGGTCCTGATCGCGCGATCGTCATCGTCCTCGTATTCGAACTCGATCACTTGCAGCGTCGCGGGATGGACCGTCACCTCGATCCGGCGCCCCTCGGCATCCCGGCCGTCGATCTCGTAGCAGCCGTCGTCGATCTTGATGCGGCGCACCGTCCAGCCGTTCTCCTCGGCCAGCCGGGCGACGGCGTCGCGCGGCTGCCAATCGGCCATCGGCACGAAGCAGTCGTCGTCCGCCAGCGCGGCACCGGCCGGGAAGACCGCGAGAAAGCCGAGAATTGTCAATGTCTTCTTCATGGGCCAAACTCCTCGCTGCGGCCATCTTGATGCAATTCATGCGCGGCGAAGCTGACGGCAGCCTGAAGAGGCTTGGCCCACCCGCTTCAGCTTCGTGTCAGCCAGACGGATCATGGAGGGTCATCGGGAAAGGACGGGGACGACCATGCGCATCCTGCTGATCGAGGACGACACGGTTCTCGGCGCCGCGGTGCGCGACCAGATCGCGGCCGACGGCCAGTCGGTGGACTGGGTCACGCGGCTCGACGCGGCCGGCGACGCGGTGCAGGCCACGTCCTACGACCTGATCCTGCTCGACCTCATGCTGCCGGACGGGCGCGGCATCGGGTTCCTCAAGGGCCTGCGCGCGCGGGGCGACGTGACGCCGGTCATCATCCTGACCGCGCTCGACCAGGTGTCGGACCGGATCGAGGGGCTGAACGCGGGCGCCGACGACTACCTCGTGAAGCCCTTCGACCTTGCCGAACTGTCCGCCCGGATCGGCTCGGTCGCCCGGCGCTACAGCGGCAACCCGAACCCCATCGTCACCCATGGGCCGCTGGAGATCGACCTGGCCGCGCGCAGCGTTCATCGCGACGGCAAGCCCGTCCAGCTGACGGCGCGCGAATGGGCGCTGTTCGAAGCCTTCCTCGCGCGCCCCGGGCAGCTGCTGTCCAAGGCGCAGCTGGAGGAGAAGCTCTACGCCTTCGACGCCGAGGTGGAGAGCAACACCATCGAGGTCCATGTCAGCCGCCTGCGCAAGAAGCTCGGGAGCGCGGTCATCGAGACCGAGCGCGGCATGGGCTACAGGCTGGGCAAGCCATGAGGCTGCCGCGCAGCCTTCAGGCGCGGCTCGGGTCTGTCGCTCGGCCTCGTGCTGACGGTCCTGTGGCTGCTGGCCGCGACGGTCACGGCGGTGATCGTGCGGGGCGAGATGGACGAGGTCTTCGACAGCGCCCTGCGCGAGACCGCGGAGCGCATCCTGCCGCTGGCCGTGACCGACATCGTCGGGCGGGAGGAACAGGGGGTGACGCAGCGGCTCGCGCCGATCCGGGAGCACGACGAGTTCTTCACCTACCTCGTGCGCGACGCCGAGGGGCGCATCCTGCTGCAATCCCATGCGGCCGACCCCGCCGTGTTCCCGCCCTACGACGGGCCGGGGTTTCGGCAGACCGCCACCCATCGCCTCTACAGCGACGCGGCGCTTCAGGGGACGATCCGCATCACCGTGGCCGAACCGCTGGCCCATCGCGCGTCGGTCGCGCGGGAAATCCAGATGGGCCTCGGCCTGCCGCTGCTGATCGTGCTGCCCGTCGCGCTGGCGGCGATCATCCTCGCCGTCCGCTTCAGCCTCGACCCCCTGCGCCGGTTCCGCGCGCGGCTCGAGGCGCGCGGCGCCCGCGACCTGTCGGAGGTTCCCGCGGGCGATCTGCCGACGGAGATCGGCCCGCTGGCCGCAACCCTGAACAGCCTTCTGGCCCGGTTGCGCGAGGCGTTCGAGGCCGAGCGCAGCTTTGCGGCCAACGCCGCGCACGAGCTTCGGACGCCGCTGGCGGGCGCCATCGCGCAGGCGCAGCGGCTTCGGTCGGAGACGCGTGACCCGGCCACTGACGCGCGGGCCGCGGAGATCGAGGCGACGCTCAAGCGGCTGACGCGGCTTTCCGAACGCCTCATGCAGCTTGCGCGGGCGGAAGGCGGGCGACTGCGGATGGACCGAAGCGCGGATCTGAGGGCCGTCGCGCGTGTCGTGGTGGACGATATCGGGCGCGCGGGCGCGCCGGGCCGCATCGCGCTGACACTGCCGGAAACGGCCGTCATGTCGGACATCGACCCCGACGCCTTCGCCATCCTCTGCCGGAACCTCGTGGAGAACGCCCTCCGCCACGGGGCGGAGAATGCTCCGGTCGACGTGACCCTGACGGCGGATGGGCAACTGATCGTGGCGAACGACGGTCCCGTCCTGCCGCGCGAAACCCTCGACCGCCTGACGGCGCGCTTCGAGCGGGCAGATGCGAGCACCGATGGCAGCGGGCTGGGCCTCGCCATCGTCGCCGCCATCGCGGACCGGATCGGAAGCCCGCTCGTTCTGGAGTCGCCGCGTCCGGGTGCGTCTTCCGGTTTCCAGGCTTCCCTCAGGTTGCCGACAGACGTCCCGGACACCTTCGCGCGAGACGCGATGCGGAGGACGTGACAAGTGGTGGACCATCAGCAGCTTCGCGCCTGGTCGCGCAGAACGGCGTAATCGCTCTCGGCGATGGTCGAGCCATCCGGCCGCGTAGCCAGCTCATCGGCCGCTCGTGCCCGGAACTCCCGGTTGTACTCGATGATCGGCAGACAGGCCCCGAGCGCGCCCCCGTCAGCCCCTCTTGTTCGTGGGCGCTTGGGAAGGCGGCCTATCCGGCAAAACGGCCGCTGCATGACCGCCTTTGGCCGAGCAGCCTTTCTGGACTCCGTGCGCGTCCGATCGCAGAGTGGTTCCGAGGGAAATCGGAGCAGTCATGAAGCACGTGTCAGTCGCGCGAGAGGGCCGCATTGCGGTTGTTCGCTTCGATCGTGGCACGCCAGCGAACCCGCTCTCTTACGAGCTGATGCGGGAGCTGACGGCGACGGCGCGCAGCTTCGAGACAGATCCCGAGGTTTCGGCGGTCGTGCTCACCGGCCGCTCCGACAACTTCACCATGGGCGTGGACCTGAAGGATGCGGAGACGCGGGCGCTTCCCGAGATGCCATTGGGCGAGCGTCGGCTGGCGCTGATGACCGGCGCCCGCATGTGCCGAGCCTGGGCGGAAGTGCAGGCGGTGGTGATCTCGGCGATCGAGGGCTGGTGCGTCGGAGGTGGTGTCGCACTCAGCGTCGCGACGGATCTGCGCGTCATGGGACGGTCGGCGACGATGTACGTGCCAGAGATCGAGCGCGGCATGAACATGGGCTGGGGCTCCGTGCCGCGGATCGTCAACCTGGTCGGGCCGGCGCGCACCAAGCGCATGGTCGTCCTGGCCGAGAAGGTCGAGGCCGAAAGGGCTGTGCACTGGGGCCTGGCGGACCAGGTGGCGCCGGAGGGCGACGCGGTCGCGGCGGCGTTGCACATGGCCGAGCGGGCGGCGTCGATGCCCCCTGTGGCGCTGCGGATGTGCAAGCAGGACATCGATGCCTATGCGAACGCGCTGGCGTGGACCGCCAGCCATGGCGATTTCGACCAGTATGCGCTCGCGCAGTCGGGGACGGACTTCGCGGAGGGTGTGCAGGCATTCCTGGAGAAGCGCCCGCCGCGCTACACCGGAGGCTGACCTCGCGCGATTGTCCGCGCCATGCAGAGGCTGCGTCCCTTTGATCTCGTCTGGCTGGAGGAGCCGATCGCGCCCGACAATCTCGACGGCTACGCTCATCTGCGGCGGCTGGGGCACCCTCTTCGGCGACCCGCGCGAGCAGGTTCTCGAGATCTGCGCTGACACGTCGTGGTTCCCCGCGGCGCCATTCCAGCCGGCAGATCATCGAGCAGCTCGACGAGGCCGAGCAGGACGCCACGTGAATTAGCGTGCGCACCAGTGATTACACGGTGACCGCCTCGGACACATCCGCCCGATCTCGACTGCGCTCGAACGCCATGCTGCCGAATGTGCCCTCTGCTTCGGCAGATTGCGAAGGGCTGATGATGCCTTCGATGCTACTCCGAGCGGCGCGCGAAGGAGACTGCATATGTCTCGTTGCGAACGTCAATCATCGGGTCATCCGACGGCTCGATGCCGTTTGGCAGGTTCCCCGGCAGAAGCATCAACCGCTTCTCCGCAGTTTCATTGTCGGGCACCGCATCCGTAATCGCGATCTCGCCGAGATCCACGAGCTTCCTGTCCTCGGGCCACGGTACCGACGGGTCGTCGGTCCTGTCACCGGGCTCGGCCAGCTGAGCCAAAAGGCGAAAGCGCACGGGAGTGCTAGACAGCTCGGATCGAAGTTCGTCGCTGAGGAAGTCAGGTGCCTTCTCTGCCGCCTCTTCCTTGCTCAGATGGGCCACGCCTGCGACGGGATCGATGCGAAAACGGAACGGACGACGCTCGCCCGCGGCGCCCACAAAGACGAAAGCGTTGATACCGTTGTAGGCTTCTCGGCTGTAGCTGGCGGGGGTCGCTACCGTACCGAAGGCTTGAGCCACTGTCGGATGCGCCATCGCAAATTGATCGAGCGTCGTCGGCTTGGCTGCATCTGGGCCGCTCGCTAAACTCGCCTTGAGGAGCTGCAAGAACTCCTCACCCGTCGCCACGGGGAACATCTTGAGCGAGTTGGTCACAAGGTCGAACTCACTGCCGTCGTCGAGATGAAACTGCAGCGCGAAACCATGTGGGTTGGCGTTTGGATCGCCATCGGGAATGGCGGGCAGACCCGTCGCATCCGAGAAACGGGCTGTCACCGACACCGGCGGGCCGCGATGAAAGAGCGCGGCTGTAGTCAAAGCTTCGCCGGCCCCTGTCGGGCTGAAAGTGCCCTCGACCACAATGCCCTTGGCGTGCATCGTGCGCTGACCGGGGTGATTTCCGAAGAGCTCGACCATCACGTCAACGAGCTGTTCGCCAAGTGCAGGATCGTCAGCCCAAGTCAGTGAGGGCGGTGCGGAGGCAAGGACAAGTGTCGCAAAGGCGGCAGCCATACGGATGCGAATGATCGACATCAATCCCTCCCTTTTCGACGGCGGCAAGGTGCGCCCTGAGAAACCGTTTGGAAAGGGATTCCCCCGGGCGTCCGTCGTGATTCATCCTGCGCATGTGGACAGCGAAGACGCGAGGCCGGATGGCCGAGATCGAGCGGAAGACGAAGCGTTACCCGACCGATCTGACCGATGAGGAGTGGGCGCGGGTCGAGCCCTTCCTGCCGCAGCCGTCGCCTACCGGGCGTCGGCGCGAGGTGGACCTGCGCGAGGTAATGAACGCCATCCGCTATGTCGCCCGGACGGGCTGCGGCTGGCGCATGCTGCCCAAGGACTTCCCGCCCTGGCAGACGGTGTACTGGTGGTTCCGCCGCTTCGTGCGGCTGATGCTGTTCCGCACGATCCACAACATCGCCGTCATGATCGACCGCGAGCGCGCCGGCCGGGAGGCGAGCCCGACCGCCGGCGTGCTCGACAGCCAGACCGTGAAGGCCCCGGCGCCGGGCGCCAGGAGAGGTTACGACGGCGCGAAGAAGACCGTCGGGCGCAAGCGCCACATCGCCGTCGACACCGACGGCCGGCTGCTGATGGTCAACCTGACCACCGCCGACATCTCCGACAGCGCCGGCGCGCAGCAGATCCTGAAGGCGCTGCGCCAGCGCTGGCCATGGCTCAAACATCTCTTCGCCGACAGCGCCTACGACCGCGGCACGCTCATGGACAAGGCCGCCTTCCTCGACTTCACCGTCGAGGTGATCCGGCGCATCGACAAGCAGCCCGGCTTCAACGTCCTGCCCCGACGCTGGGTGGTCGAGCGCACCTTCGCCTGGCTCACCCGCTGGCGCCGCCTCGTGCGCGACTACGAGGCGCGCATCGACGTCTCCGAAGCCATGATCCACGTCGCCCTCGGCGGCATCCTCCTGCGCCGCATCAGCCACTGAACCGCCGTTCTCAAACAGATGGGGTGATTGGGGTCTCGGCCGGGAGGTGGCTGCTCCGAGCAAGATGACGGAACGTGGTCCGTGTCGATCGGCCACAAGCATCGTGAAGGAGCAGCCATGAAGCACTATGCGGGTCTGGACGTGTCTCTGGAAGAGACAGCGGTCTGCGTCGTCGACGCCGAGGGGCGGATCGTGACGGAGACGCGGGCGGCGAGCGAGCCGGAGGCGGTGGTGGCGGCGCTGAAGGCGACGGGGCTGCCGCTGGACCGGGTGGGGCTCGAGGCGTGCTCGCTGGCGGCCTGGCTTCACGACGGTCTGCGCGAGAGTGGGCTTGCCGGCGATCTGCATCGAGACGCGCCAGGCCAACGCGGCCATGAAGACGATGCCGAACAAGACGGATCGGAACGACGCCCGGGCGCTGGCGCAGATCATGCGCACGGGCTGGTTCCGCCAGGTCCACGTCAAGAGCCGGGACTGCCGGCTGCAGCGCACGCTCCTGGTCGCGCGGCGCACGGTTCTGAACGAGATGCGCTCGATCGAGAACGTGGTGCGTGCGGCGCTGCGGGAGGCGGGGGTGAAACTCGGCCGGCCGAGCCGCTCGCGCTTCACCGCGCATGTGCGCGAGCTCGCGAGCGAAGACCGCCTCCTCATGGCCATCGTCGAGCCGCTCCTCGCGGTGCTGGCGACGATGATGGAGCAGCTCACCCGGCTGACGAAGCAGGTCCTCGACATCGTGCGCGGAGAGGAGACCTGCCGACGACTGATGACCGTCCCCGGCGTCGGCCCGATCACGGCGCTGGCCTTTCGCGCCACCATCGACCGGCCCGAGCGCTTCAGGCGCTCGCGCGATGTCGGCGCCCATCTCGGCCTGACGCCGGCGCGCTATCAGTCCGGCGAGACGGACATGCAGGGCAGGATCAGCCGATGCGGCGACGAACTCGCCCGCACCGCGCTCTACGAAGCGGCGCACACGCTGCTTGTCCGAAGCAAGAAATGGTCGAGCCTGCGCGCCTGGGGAATGAGCGTCGCCCGGCGCCGTGGCATGGCGCGCGCCCGGGTCGCTGTCGCGCGAAAGCTGGCGGTGATCCTGCACCGCATGTGGCGCGAGGCCACCCATTTCCGCTTCGGCAAGGAGCCGGCCGCCGACGCTGCTCTCGCCGCGTCAGCCCGAGGAGCATCACGTCCGTCAGCACGCGGCGGACGATACGCGGGCGGAAGGCATTGAGCTCGGCACCGATCTCGCCGGCACGCTTGCCGGCGAGCACGAAGAGCTCCGGCGTCATCACGACGAGCTGCGGCGCGTGCCCCGGGCGGCTGGCCCGCTCCTCCTCCTCCTCGGCCGCCTCGTCGGCGTCGAGCACGACGATCGCGGGGCGCGCGGTCTCCGAGAGCCCGATCCGGTTCCGGCCGGCCTTAGCTATGCCCGGCACCTCGGCTGCGATCGCGAGGAGGCGAGCGAGGATTTCCTCCCGGAGTTCAGCCATCGGCGCCCCCGGCGAGGTGCATCAGGATCTCGCCGGAGATCTCGCCGGAGATCTCGCCGTCCGGTCCTGGCCGCGGCCCATGCGCGTCGATGCGCCAGCTCCGACCGCCAAAGACCAGCGTGCCGCCATCGAGGTCCGCGAGCGGGATTCCGGCGTCGTCGAGGTCGCGCCTGCGGACGAATGCGCCCGCACGGAGCGTACCGAGCTCGAACTCCTCCGAGGCATCGGTAGCCGTCGTGCGTTCGATGACGGTCACCGCCACGCTGGCGGCTCCCAGGCGGTTCGGCGTCAGCTGCGCCGGCACCGCGAAGGTCTCGTAGATCGGACCGTAAAGGAGCGCCGCGTAATTCATTGCATCCGTCGTGTGAACTGGTAGAGACGCGCCAGAAGAACCAAGAACGGAGCGGTGAACGGAAGTCTGCCGCCCACAGGGCAGTCCCGGAGTGCCCGGATCTGCTGCTCGCATTCTGAAACGAAGGAGCAAAACTTAATGACCGATCGCGTCATCGATCACGACGACCTGCTGCAGATCACCTCGGACATCGTCAGTGCACATGTCTCGAACAATCCGGTGCCGCTGGGAGAGCTGTCCGGGCTTATCCAGACGGTCTACTCGACGCTGACCGGGCTGAGCTCACCGGCTCCCGAGCCAGAGGTCGAGCTGAAGCCCGCCGTCAATCCGAAGAAGTCGGTGACCGACGACTACATCGTCTGCCTCGAGGACGGAAGGAAGCTGAAGATGCTGAAGCGGCACCTTTCCACGTCCTACGACATGACGCCCGAGCAGTACCGGGCCAAGTGGAACCTACCGCGCGACTACCCGATGGTGGCGCCCGCCTACGCGAAGAAGCGGCAGGAACTCGCCAAAAAGATCGGGCTCGGACGCAAGCCCCGCATCGTCGAGGACGAGCCCACGCCACAGCCGAAGGCCAGGCGGTCGCGCGCAAAGACGGCAGCCTGAGGGCAGCGGCCCCCTCAACGCCGGACGGTTCTGGCCGCCGCGGCGCCCTCGTCCCAAGGGGGACTGAGACGCCATTCGGCGGCGGATCAGCAGTATCCTGGCATCGCCCCCTGCCAGCGGCCAGCCTCCAACTGCGCTGGCAGGTACCACATGAGGGGTCGTATCGCGGGCAGCCGGCGCAGAACCCGCCGCGGATCAGTGCGGGGGCCAGGTCCGTCCCGGCGACATAACAGCGCCCAACCATTCGGTCATAGGTCCGCTCGCCCGTGAGTTCGCAGGAGACCTGCTGGCCCGCAACCATGCGGCTGATGGCGCTGCTGGCCTCCGCCGCCGCCTGCCTCGCTCAGCTCCGGGCAGTGCAGTCCCTTCAGGCGCACCGGAGTGCCGCTGACGACGAGGGTATCGCCGTCGCGCACTCGGGCATGGCCGGCAACATCGGCCGTCTGGCTGAAACCAACCTCGGTTGCGAAGAACCCGCCGATCCCGAGCGCGAGGAAGAGCAGCAAAGCCATCGGGACCGGACCCCGGTCCGATCCTTGAGCCACGCCAGAAGACCAGCACCTTGCCCCGGATGTGTGCCGGTAGCGCCGACGAACAGACCGCACTGAACCGCCCCGGGTTTACCGGAGGGTGATTTGTTCAACGGTCAGGCGGCGCGGTCGAGGTTGTTGCGGTTGGCGAAGTAGTCCTGCTCGGCCTCGGCAGGCGGGATGTAACCGATGGGCGCGAGCAGACGGCGGTTGTTGTACCAGTCGATCCAGCGCAGCGTCTCCCACTCGACATCACGCATGGTTCGCCAGGGGCCGAGGGCGTTGATGACCTCGGTCTTGAACAGGCCGATGACGCATTCGGCGAGCGCATTATCATAGCTGTCGCCGACGGTCCCGACCGACGGATCGATACCGGCCTCGACGAGCCGCTCGGTGTAGGTGATCGACAGGTATTGCGACCCGCGGTCCGAGTGGTGGATCAAGTTCTTGTTTTTCTGCGCCTTTCTCTGCCAGATCGCCTGGTCGAGGGCGTCGAGGACGAACTGAGTAGACATCGAGGTGGAGACGCGCCAGCCGACGATACGTCGGGCGAACACGTCGATGACGAACGCCACATAGACCGTGCCGGACCAGGTGGGCACGTAGGTGAAGTCGGAGACCCAGAGCTGGTTCGGGCGCACGGCCTTGAACTGGCGGTTGACCTTGTCTTCCGGGCAGGGTCGCGCCGCGTCGGGGTTGGTGGTGATGATCCGGCGCCCCCGGACGACCCCCTTGATTCCCATGCCCTTCATCAGCCGCTCCACCGTGCACCGCGCCACGTCGAAACCCTCCCGGCGCAGCGCATGCCAGATTTTCCGGGCGCCGTAGAGCTCGCGGTTCTCCTCCCAGACCCGCGCGATCTCGATGCGCAGGGCCGCGTCGGACCTCGAGCGGGCCGAGGCGCGGTCGGGCTCGCGGGCCTCGAGGACGCGCTGGTGATACGTCGACGGAGCGATCGGCAGCACGCGGCAGATCGGCTCGACCCCGAACACCCCACGGTGTTCTTCAATGAAGTCCGTCATTTGCGAAACGGGCGGTCGAGCTCCGCCTGCGCAAAATATGCGTTCGCCATTGTCGCTCGGACCAATGGCGCGCCAATGGCTCACCCTTCTTCAGGATCTCGTTCGCCTGCCGCAGTTCGCGGTTCTCGCGCTCGAGCTCCCGGATCCGCGCCTTCTCGGCGCTGGTCTGCCCAGGCCGGTCGCCCGCGTCGCGCTGCGCCTGACGTGCCCAGACGCGCAGGCTGTCGGGCGAGCACCCGAGCTTCTCGGCAAGCGCCCGCAGCGCGGCGACTTCACTGGCGTATTCAGGGCGATGTTCCAGGAACAGCCGTACGGCGCGTTCACGAAACTCGGGAGAATACGGCTTCCTGCTGATCTTCTGGTCCATGATGGGTCATCCTCGGAGAGTTTGCCCCTCCGGTAAACCCGGGGCGGTTCAGTGCACCCGTTCGTCGGGGAAACTGTCCACTGGACGGCTACCTGATCCTCCTACCGCAATGTTTGCCAGTCCATCCCGCAAGTCTCGGCCGCGCCCTTACGGTCACTGCTCTCGAGCGCCAGCGCTTGCCAGCATCCGCCGCGCCGCACGCGCATCCTTGGTCTTTCCCGCCCTCGCCCGCATCTGCGCCGGCGTCAGGTCATTCACATCTCCAGCGATCTCTGTGATGAAGTCGGAAGCCCGGATGTAGTGAGACGTATAGCCGTAGTCGCTCTCGAAGATGTCCCGCAGGCGCGAGGCCGTGTAGGTGCAACCGGAACCGATCGGCCCTGTGACTGCAATCACGAGCTCAGGGGTAAGCCGATCCCTGAGATCAATCTTGGGACCACCTTCCGCCTCGTCATCTACGTTCGACGATCATGTCCCGGGGCGTGGTGTAGAAGCGCCGGCCTACGGAAAGGTCCGAGCCTGATCAGGACGCCACGGCGGGCAGCCTGAGTGTCGGATTGTCGGTGACGCGGGCGAGCGTTTCAAGGCTCATGTAGCGCCGCGCCACGGCCCATTCGGCGTTGGTCTCCAGCATCAGCGCACCGACAAGCCGGATGATGGCCTCGTCGTTGGGGAAGATGCCGATGACGTCTGACCGGCGCTTGACCTCGCGGTTGACCCGTTCGAGTGGGTTCGTCGAGGCGATCTGCGCCCAATGCTCGCGAGGGAAGTTCATGTAGGCCAGGACATCGTCGCGGGAGGCGTCCATGAGCGGGCCGAGCTTCTCGTTCTTC
>CAVUWP010000014.1:0-31670 GCA_963745085.1 uncultured Alphaproteobacteria bacterium
AGCTCAGCGGCACGAACGCCGCCGCCGCCCCAGTGCTGCCCCGGCGCCGCCAGCTGGAAGCGTACCGCCGGACGGCGTCATACCCGCCCTGGTAGCCGAGACCGCGGAGGTCCTCGTAGATCCGCAGCAGCGTTACCCGCTCCCGGCTGCTCCCCGCCGCGTTCGCGGCCAGCAGCCGGTCGAAGCTCGTCCCGCCAGGCACCCAGCTTCGGCTGGGGCTGTTCCACATCCATGTGAAGCGCGACGATCCAGAGATAGAGAAGTAACGCCGGCGCGACGATTAGGATGAGAAAAAGAGTTTCGCCGGTGTCGGACCGCAGGGAGGGCGTAGCCCGACCGGAGGTTCGGCAACGGCGGCGGTCCGATCCGTCCCTTCCGGGGCGGTGCGGGCAGCGGGTGATCGCGGTCGGCTGGGATATCCCGGGTGCTCTTTTCCGACTTCGGGGGAGCGCTCGTGCCGGGCCGCCACGTGACCGATCACCAGATGAGGCTCTTCATGAAGCACCGAGCGACCGATGCGCTCCCCGTCGCCGCGGCGAGGGCGGGATTTAGCACGGCGACGGCCTACCGCATCGAGCAGGATCCGCGCTTGCCGTCGCAGAAGCGGGTCCCGCGGGATCGGCGCCGCCCCGATCCCCCTCGCGGAAGTCTTCGACGCCGAAGTCGTGCCGATGCTGGAAGGCGGCGCCCGGCCTGCGTCCGGTCGCGGTCCTGGTCCGAACTCCTGCGTCGCCACCCCGAACTCGGGCAGGGGTGTTCGCCGCACGCTGGAGCGGCGCACCGGGCAAGGCGGGGCGTTGCAGGGGCCGGAGCGGGAGGTGATCTTCCGCCAGACGCATGAGCCCGGCGCCTGGGGACTTTCGGACTTCACCGACATGGGCGTGCATCTGGATCTACGTTCGGCGGCGCGCCCCTCCCGCCGCTCCGATCGCTCGGCCCATGCGGGATCCGGCCGCATCTACGTCGGTCGGGGCGGTGAGAGTCGTCGCCCTGGCCAGCATCTGAGGCCTTGCGCAGGGTGAGCGGCTGACCTTCGATCGCACCGGGCTGACCGTGATCTATGGTGACAACGGGTCGGGCAAGTCGGGCTATGCCCGCATCCTCAAGCGAGTGTGCCGGGCGGGGACTCCGCGTGGTGAGACGATCCACCCGAACATATACGCGTCCCGGGCCGGAACGCCTGCCGCCGTCGTCGACTTTGCAGCGGATGGCCAGAACCGATCGACCGCGTGGTCTCTCGGGGGCGAGCGCGATCCGCTGCTTTCGGGCGTGAGCGTCTTTGACAGCCGAACGGCGAATGTTCATGTCGACGAGATCAACGATGTCGCCTACACGCCCCTGCCTCTGCGCATGCTCGCCAGCCTGGCGCAGGCCTGTCAGGAGGTTCGCACGCGGCTCAATCAGCAGATCGCGGGGCTTGAAGGCCAGACGCCAGCGGTCCTGAAGACGCCGGCCTGCGAGCCCGAAACCGCAGTCGGGGCACTGATCGGCTCCCTGTCAGGTGAAACGGAGATCGCGGCTGTGGAGCGGTTGGCCGCCTTGCTGCCGATGAGCTCGCGCGGCTTGCGACGCTCCGCGGCGCCCTCACCGCTGATCCGGTGAGGATGGCGCGCCAGCTTCAGGGCATCAGGTCCCGGCTCGAGGCGGCTTGCCAGCGGATTGCTGCGACCGAAGCGGCGCTCTGTCAGGATGCGGCTACCGCGCTCGTCGCGGCGCATCAGGCGCACTGCGCCGCCCGTCAGGCGGTGCAGCTGGCTTCGGCGACCCTGTTTTCCGGTGAGCCGCTGCCGGACGTCGGTTCCGATGTCTGGCGGAGCTTGTGGCAGGCCGCGCGGGCCTATTCGGAGCAATCGGCTTATCCTGGTCAGCCCTACCCGGTCACTCGTGACGATGCGCGCTGCGTGCTCTGTCAGCAGCCGCTCGGCGAAGACGCGGCTGCCCGGCTGCAGCGCTTCGATGAGTTCATTAAGGATGAAAGCGAGCGCCTCGCGGCAGAGGCTGCGGAGCGGTGCCGGGAGAAACTCGAAGCGGTGCAGGCTGCCTCCTGGTCGCGGGATGAGATTGTCCAGTTCGTTGCTCTCATTCGCGATGACCTTGGGGACGAGGCGCTCGCCGAGGAGGTCCGCGGCGCTCTCGTTCAATTCCTCTGGAGAGGAAGGGCGCTGGTTCGCCGCCACAAGGATGAAGCGCTGCCAGCCTGGCCTGCGCTCGGGGCGGCGCCGCTCGAGCGCATGCGTCAGTGCATGGCCGAACTCGGCCGCCGGGCCACCGCACTGCTTGCCGATCAAGAAAAGTTGAGGAGCGCAAAGCGCTGCGCGCCGACCATGATGAGTCCGCGACCGTGAATGGCTCGCCGGCGTGAAGGACGACGTGATCGCCGAGATAGCGCGGCGCAAGTCCGTCGCCGCGCTGAAAGCGGCCGCGCGGGATTGCACAACCAACCGCATCACCTCGAAGAGCACGGAGATCGCAGAGCGTTTGGTGACGCGCGCCCTGCGCTCCGAATTCGCCCGGCAGATCGATCGGCTCGGCGTCGCGCGCCTGTCGATCGAGTTGCAGCAGGAGCGTACGGCTCAGGGCGTCCCGCTCTTTCGCGTCAGCCTTATCAACAAGCCGGGGGCCAGAGTGGGGGAGGTTCTCAGCTAGGGCGAGCACCGCTGCGTTGCTCTTGCCGCCTTCCTCGCCGAGCTCGCTACCGCGGACTCGCACTCGGCGATCGTCTTCGACGATCCGGTCTCCTCGCTCGACCATATGCACCGGGAGAGGGTTGCGGCACGGCTTGCGGACGAGGCCGCCGGACGGCAAGTCATCGTCTTTACGCACGATATCGCCTTCCTCTTCCTCCTCCATGAGGAGTGCCGAAGCCGCGGGCAACCGAGGCGGTGAGGTCGGTCAATCGGGGTGCCGGAGCTGTCGGCTTCTGCAGCAGCGAGGCGCCGCCCCGCGCAGCCCGTCAGCAGCCTTATCCGGGCCATGCGACGGCAGCCGAGAATCGACAAATCCACCACGAGCGTGGCAACACCATGGAATGGACGATGACCGTCAGCGGCATGCAGGACCAGCTGCGCAAAGGGTGGGAGCGAGCCGTAGAAGAAATCCTGTTCCCTGTGATCAAGCGCCTTTCCAACAAGGTCGACACCAAGCACCTGAGCAAGGTCACGGTGTTTCACCATCGAGGACTGCCGTACGATGCGCGACGGGTATGGCCGCTGCTCCGCTCTCCTTCACAGCTCGGCCGAAACGCTGAACCCGCCGCTGCTCGCGCCGGGAGCCATTGAGGCGGAGATCGACGCACTCGAGGCATGGATCGAGGACCTCAAGAGGCGTCAAGGCGCGGTAGCGCCAGGCGGCGCTTTGGGGCGGGTATAGCCAGACGGGCGTTGACGGGACCGGGGCGACAATCTCACCTCGCGGCGGACCTGGGGGTCCGCCGCGAGGCGATGATTTTGGGGCGCAGCGCCCGCGAGCGCAGCTCGGCACCGACCTTCTCGAGCGAGGCGTCAGCGTCCGAGGACGTGGCGGAGATTCAGCGCACGATCGCGGTGTAGCCGGGGTGGCCATCGAGGGCGTCGGCATGGCAAGCGGCATCGCCTGCGGTCGGCCGCGGCACTCGAGCGCTGCAGGGATCCGATAATGGGCTGGTGGCGGCGCGCCTATGTCGAGCAGGGCGAAGCCACCTCTTCCGCTTCATGGCGGAGGCGGCCTCGAGCCTCCCGGTTCTGCGCACCGGCTGCGGCATGAAGTTGGAGGAGGTTTTCGCCGGCGCGCAGATACGCCGCCTCATCTGCGCCGATCAGCAGGTTAAGAATGTTCGCCGTGAGTGCCGCAGGCGGCCGGCAACGGCAGCCATCGATGCCTCAGGGTTTCCGAGCCACAGAAAGCTCCAGATACCGCAAGGCGCCGCACCGTATCACCGGAAGCCCCACATAGTTTCGCATCTCTTTCTCGGTGGCCCAGCGGCCGAGCCCATGATCTCCCGATCTGGGCGGCCCGCTTCCCAGAGCGCCCGGGCGACGCCGCGTCAATCGAGTGGGCCGAGATGTTGCTCTCGATTTCGGTGCGCGCGGCGAGAATACCTGACCGGCGTACATGGCGATTGATCATCTCGTTCATGCTCTCGCCAGAGAGATGGCCCGCCGAGGAAGCCCTGATCGTTCCGTCGCGGTTCAGCGCGCGAAAGAGCGGGGCGTCTTCGTCGTCGAGTTCGGCGAACTCGATCCAGGAACTTACCGCTGAGACAGTTGCCGGGCTGATGCCGCACCAGGCCCCGGCACCCTCCTGGTCGGTCTTGGAGCGGGCCAGGAAGAGCATGCCAGCTGGCTGATCGTTGTTCGAGAGATCCGCATGCTTGCCACGCCGGACGTCCCCGATCTTCAGTCCGGCAACCTCCGATCGGCGGGCGAGGATGTCGACGAACACCCGGATTCGCGGTGTCGCGGATGCGAACGCCATCCGGAATGCTCGGATCCGACGCGAGCCATGCAAGCAGGTCATCGATTTCCGCCGGGCTCAGGCGGCTCTTTTCTGCGCCCCGCAGGGCGGTGCCGCGCGCTGCGCGGGCCAGCTTGCGGCCGGCTCGGATTGACAGCCTCCGCCGCTCGGGCGCGCCCAGCGTTTCGAGGCCGAGCCCCTGGGCCAGGAGCCCGAGCGAGCTGCCGATCCTGCTCACGCTGCGCAGCGCATGCGTGGAGCCGAGCGCAACGAGGTAGCTTTCGATCTGAGGGCACAGATCGTCTCCGGGGGCGGGGATCGGGGCGAGGCCGCGCTCCTGCGCCCACACGACATAGCCCCGTATGTCCGCCCGGCGTCCGCGCAGAGTATTGTCGGCGGCGGTCGCCGCGAGGAGCCGGGCATAGCGGAGCAGCAGATCCCGCAGCGCCAGCCCGATCTCCTCCGGTTCGATGGCGTCGAGCCCGATCACGGTCATGGCGGCCTGAAGATCCTGGTCGGAGACGGTGATCAGCGGTCGATCGCCGATGGGGTCGGACTGGCTCGGCAGCGTCGTGGCGCAAGCCGGTGCCCCGAGCGGAAACGACGGAAATGGCAAAATCTCGTCCACTGCAATCTCCCTGGTCCGGTCTGCCGGAGAGATTGGCCAATGGTGTGCGGGACGAAGCGCGAGGGGATGCCGGTGCTGCGCCTGTCTGTCTGTCTTTCAGCGGAGGGGCGCCAGAGAAAGACAGACAGGAAGAAGGAATTCGGCGCGGAGCGCAGGGCGCTTCACCCTGTTCATTCCTTAGTATCGCGGGTGAAGTGCGGCCGTGCCTGCGCGAGATTGACTCCGATCGAAGGTGGGCTCGGGCCGCGATGCGTTCCTGACACCGTCCGATGGTTGGCACAAGGCCTTGCCGGCGAGGGATCCGGATCCGGCGAGTTGGTCACGGCCGGTGATCCATGGTTAACCCTTTGGGTGAAATGTGGGCGTGTTGACAGCCGGCTCTCCGAGTTGTCGGCGCGATGGGGCGCTGCCTGCCCGCGGGTCGTATTGGATTGAGCGCGCCCGTACGCATCCACGAGGAGCCATGTCGCGCCATTGGTCCGAGCGACAATGGCGAACGGGCTGAAGGATCTGCTGACAAAAAAAATGGTGACGCCCGCCGCCAGGCGGGAGGCGGTCGCGCATCTGAAATCTGAGGACGAGCCTCGAGATGAGCGAGCGGCGGGCGTGCACCATGCTTGCGGCAGACCGGAGCGTGATCCGGTACCGCGCCAGGCGCCCCGACGACGGCGCGCTGCGCGCACGGCTGCGGGAGCTGGCCGATCAGCGCCGACGGTTCGGCTATCGCCGGCTGCATGTCCTGCTCCGCGGCGAGGGCTGGGCCGTGAACCGCAAGAAGACCCAGCGGCTCTATCGCGAGGAGGGCCTGGCGGTGCGCCGGCGTCGGTCGCGGCGCCGGATCGCGGTTGCGCGCACGCCGATCCCAAAGCCGGCCGGGCCGAACAGCCGCTGGTCGACGGACTTCGTTCACGACCAGTTGGCCGATGGCCGACCGTTCCGGGTGCTGACGATCATCGACGACGTCACCAAGTACCTCGCCGCCGTGCCCGACACGTCCTCGTCCGGGAAACGGGTTGTCCGGGAGATGAGCGCGATGATCGCGGCGCGCGGCCGGCCTGGAACGGTCGTCAGCGACAACGGCACCGAGTTCACGTCGGCGGCGGTGCTGGCAGACCCGATTTCTTCAGTCCGGCCACGCGTCGTGCTGCTGAGTGGTTTAAGCGCTCGCAGCGCTTCGGCTGATTACCCTCCCGTCTGAGAGCGGCGTCCCCGGCGAACCGGCATCAAGCCTCGGCGGCAATCCGGCAGAGACGGAGCCTGATCGGATGCACCTTCGGTCCACCCGGCCGCTCCTTTCGGCTTCGCGCCGACTCTGCTGCTTTCACGACCGGCGCAGCCCGCGCTGTGGGGCAGATTGTGGGGCAGAAATCGAGGCCTGATGGTCGGAAAACCGTAAGCGGTGCGCAGCCCCCGTCTTCTGCCGGACCGGCTGAGCTGCGATCCATGGCCGTCAAGTTCAGACGGGAGGATCGCCTTGGGAGTCCAAAGGGAGCGCCGGATGGAGTCCGGTTGCCGGATGGAGGTTCTGGCGGGGCCGACGGGTCGGCGGCGATGGCCTGACGGGGTCAAGGGTCGGATCGTTGCCGAGACGCTGGTTGCCGGCGTGACGGTGAACGAGGTCGCGGCGCGCCACGGGCTCGCTCCCGCATCACCTGTCCGAATGGCGCGGTCGGGCGCGGCGAGGCGAGCTCGCGCTGCCGGCGGAGGATGCGCCTGCGTTCGCCCTGCTCGAGCTGGAGGCCCCCTCGGCGGCGGCGCCGCCCGTCGAGGAGGTGCATGCGCCGCCGGAGCCGGATGGGGGCATAGAGATCGTCGTCGCGGGTGTGACGGTGCGCCTGCCGGCCGCGACGAGCGCGGGGCGCATCGCCGAGATCGCGGCGGCGCTGCGCGGGGCGACGTGATCGTTCCCGGCCAGGCCGTCCGGATCGTCGCTGGCCACCCGGCCGGTGGACTTCCTGGCAACACTGACGGGCTCGCCGCGGTCGCCGCCGAGAGCAGCCCGAGCTTCGACCGCGGATCGAGAACCTCTGGCTGTGATCATCCGCGCCAGGCAGCTGGTCGATCAGAACCGGAGCTTCGACTTCTGCGACGACATCGTCGCCCACTGCTGCGACCCGTGGAACAAGCTCACCGACCAGCCTTGGCGCAGGCATGTCCCTCGGCATCGCGGTGCGCAGCCCCCGTCTTCTGCGGGACCGGCTGAGCTGCGATCCATGGCCGTCATGTTCAGACGGGAGGATCGCCTTGGGAGTCCAAAGGGAGCGCCGGATGGAGTCCGGCTGCCGGATGGAGGTTCTGGCGGGGCCGACGGGCCGGCGGCGTTGGCCTGACGAGGTCAAGGGGCGGATCGTTGCCGAGACGCTGGTTGCCGGCGTTACGGTGAACGAAGTGGCGGCGCGTCACGGGCTCGTCGCCGCATCACCTGTCCGAATGGCGCGGCCGGGCGCGGCGCGGGGAGCTGGCGCTGCCGGCGGAGGATGTGCCTGCGTTCGCCATGCTCGAGCTGGAGGCCCCCTCGGCGGCGGCGCCGCCCGTCGAGGAGGTGCATGCGCCGCCGGAGCCGGATGGGGGCATAGAGGTCGTCGTCGCGGGCGTGACGGTGCGCCTGCCGGCCGGGACGAGCGCCGGGCGCATCGCCGAGATCGCCGCGGCGCTGCGCGGGGCGACGTGATCGTTCCCGGCCAGGCCGTCCGGATCGTCGTGGCCACCCGGCCGGTGGACTTCCGAAAGGGACATGACGGGCTCGCCGCGGTCGTGCAGGACCAGCTCGGCTTCGACCCGCATTCGGGCCTGGTCGTGATCTTCCGCTCCAGGCGCGGCGATAGAACGAAGATCCTTTTCTGGGACGGCAGCGGCCTCGTCATGGTCTACAAGCGCCTCGAGCAGGGCAGCTTCACCTGGCCTGCGGTGCAGGATGGCGTGATGCGGCTGTCGCGGGCCCAGTTCGAGGCGCTCGTTGAGGGGCTGGACTGGCGCCGGGTGATGGCGCGGCGGGTGCCTCGGCCAACTGCGGCGGAGTGACTCGGGGGCCCGATCGCCGGGTGGCGGTGCTCGGCGATGCTGGTAGTCGTTGGCCTATGTCGACTGGGCCCGGCGATCTCGACCTGGACAGGCTGCCACCCGAGTACCGGGCGGCCTTCGAGGCGCAGCAGGCCCGGATCGCGGCGCTTGCCGAAGCAAATGCCGGGCTCTCCGAGCGCAACCGGCGCCTCGAGCACCTCGTTCGCGAGTTCCGGCAGGCGCTCTATGGGAAGAAGTCCGAGAAGCTGGATGCCGACGAGCGCCAGCTCGCCTTCGAGGATCTCGAGGTGGCCGTGGCCGAGGCGGAGGCCGCCACGCCATCGGCTCCGCAACGCGCCAGGCCAGCCGCCGGCGCCAAGCGCAACCTCGGCCGGCTGCCCAAGGAGCTGCCGCGCAGCGAGGTGGTGATCGAGCCGGACAGCACGCTCTGCCCCTGCGGCTGCGGCGAGATGGTGAAGATCGGCGAGGACCGCTCGGAGCGTCTCGACATCGTGCCGGCGCAGTTCCGGGTGATCGCGACCGTGCGGCCGCGTTATGCCTGTCCCGCCTGCCAGAGCGGGATCGTTCAGGCGCCGGCGCACCCGTGGCTGATCGAGGGCGGGCTGCCGACCGAGGGCGCCATCGCGCATGTGCTGGTCGCGAAATATGCCGACCATGCACCGCTCTACCGCCAGTGCCAGATCATGCGCCGGGCCGGGCTCGCTCTCGACCGCTCGACGCTGGCGGGCTGGGTCGGCAAGGCGGCGTTCCATCTGGCGCCCGTGGTCGACCGCCTGGCCGCCCATCTGAAAGGCTCCGGCAAGCTCTTCATGGACGAGACCCGGGCGCCGGTGCTCGATCCCGGGCGCGGCAAGACGAAGAGCGGCTTTCTCTGGGCGCTGGCCCGCGACGACCGGGGATGGGGCGGCGCCGATCCGCCGGGCGTCGTGTACTTCTATGCCGACGGCCGTGGCGGCGATCACGCCGAGGGCTTCCTCGACGGCTTCGGCGGCACCCTCCAGGTCGATGCCTATCCCGGCTACAACCGGCTGACCCGGGCCGACCGTCCCGGCGGCCCGCTGGTGCTGGCGAACTGCTGGGCGCATGCCCGGCGCAAGCTGCGCGAGATCTACGAGCGCGACGGCTCGACGATCGCGGCAGAGGGTCTGCGGCGCATCGCCGAGTTCTACCGGATCGAGGCCGAGATCCGCGGCCGGTCGCCCGAGGCGCGCCTCGCCGCCAGGCAGCAGCGGACTGTGCCGCTGGTGCAGGCGTTCAAGCTCTGGCTGAAGCAGGTGCGGGCGCGCGTCTCCGCGAAGTCCCGACTCGGCGAGAAGCTCGCCTACATCGCCCGGAACTGGGCCGGGCTGGAGATCTTCCTGACCGACGGCCGCGTCGAGATCGACTCCAATGCCGTCGAGAACAAAATCCGCCCGCTGGCCCTGAACAGGAAGAATGCGCTCTTCGCAGGCCATGACGAGGGCGGCCGCGCCTGGGGCCGCATCGCCTCGCTGATCGAGACCGCGAAGATGAACGGCGTCGAGCCCTTCGCCTACCTCAAGGCCACCCTCGAGGCCATCGCCGGCGGACACCGCGCGTCGAAGATCGACGACCTCCTCCCCTGGGCCTTCAGCACGCCGTCAAGCTGAACCCGCCACGGTGCCTCCGCACCGCTTACGGAAAACCTGAGGAATCCTGCGAAATCAACGCTGACCGGGGTTGACAGTGGTGCCGGTGAAGGGACTTCGAACCCCCGACCCCATCATTACGAATGACGTGCTCTACCAGCTGAGCTACACCGGCCCGGGTTGCGTCTCCTACACTGCCGCCCGCCGGACGGCAAACGGAAAATCCCGCCCCGCCGGGGCGCCGGGACCGGCCGGGACGCACAGCGCCGGCTTATGGTCGCCGGCCTGCCCGGCTCCGGCGCCGGTGCATTGCGGTCCCGACGCGGTGGACGCCGTCAGGCGCTGCGGGCGGCCGGACCGGCCGCGGGGCGTGGGACCTCGGTGCCGGCGGCGCCCGTCGGATCGTCCGGCCCCCCCGGAGCGCCCTCGGCCTCGACCGGATCGACCTCGGCCAGCTCCGCCTCGCTCGCCGCAGCGGGAGCGGGCGTGGGGGTCGGTCCCGAAGCGGCGCCTGAAGCCGGACCGGCCCCGCCGGACGGCGGCAGCGGCTCGTCGCTCTCGACCAGCAGCGGTAACATCGCCGAATGCGCGATGGCGATCTCGGCCGCCTCGTCGCGCGGCGCGCCCAGCGCCCGGGCCAGCCAGGCGCGCACGATGTGGTCGGGCTCGCCCCGGCCGCGCGCCACCGCCGCCATGATGGCGCAGCTGCGCGCCGAGGGCTCGGTCTCGCGCAGCTCCTCGATGGCGCTGTGCGCGCCCGCCCAGTCGCGGTTGGCGAGCGCCAGCTCGGCACGCAGGAACTTGGTCTCCGGGTGGCCCGGATGCAGGGTGAACAGCGTCTCGAAGCGCCGTCGGCGCGCCGCCGGCGCCTCGTCCGGCTCGATCGCCGCGAAGGCGGCGGCCAGCTGCGGGTGCGGCCGCAGCCGCCAGGCGTCGGCGATCGTCTTGGTCGCCGCGCGCTTGGCGTCCGAGTCGATCAGATAGCGCGCCGCCGTCGTCACCGCGGCGATGTTGGTCGGGTCGAGCTTGGCCGCCTCGACGGCGAGCGCCCGCGCGGCCTCCTGGTCGCCTGTCCCCGCTGCGTCCTCGGATTGCGCCAGCGTCAGGGCCGCCTCGCGCCGGTGCGCCTCGGACGCCGGCAGATGTCCGGCCTTCGCCTGCGCTGCCAGCGTCTTGCGCGCCGCCGCCCAGTCGAAGCGCTGGCTCTGCAGCGCGTAGAGCGTCTCGAGGATTTCGGGCTCCTTTGGCTTGAGCGACCGCCCATGCTCGGCGAGCTTCAGCGCGCGATCGGTGTCGCCGGACTTCACCGCAAGCCTCAGCAGGCCGCGCGTTCCGACGAAGGCGGTCTCGGGCTCCGTCAGCAGTGCGCGGTAGTAGGTGCGCGCCCGCGCGTCGTCGCCGACCAGCTCGGCCGCCTGCGCGTTGACGATCCGCGTCAGACCGGGGCGCATCAGCTTGGCCTCGGCCCGCTCGGCCGTGCGCCTGGCCTGCGGGCCGTCGCCGGCTGCGAGCGCCACATAGGACCTTGCCAGGGCGTCGAAGCCGCGCCGCTCGCGCCGCCGCGCGAAGAAGCGCGAGAAGGCCGTGTCGTCGCCGGCGATGAAGCGGATCAGCGCGATCAGGATGCGCAGGACCAGCAGCAGCAGCAGCACGACCAGGATCAGCAGCACCAGCCCGATCGCTGCCTCGAACAGCGTCAGCTCGTGCACCCGGTCGCCAAAGTAGACGACGAGGCGCCCGGGCTCCTCGACCAGGAAGTTGAGCGCGATGCCGCCCGCCAGGATCACGGCGAGCAGGCCCAGGACGTATAGAAGCGGTCCCAGCATCTCAGCCTCCCGTTCCGGTCTGGCCCGGCTGGGCGGTCTGGCCGGTCTGGCCCGTCTCGCCCGCCTGGCCGGTCTGGCCCGCAGCTGCGGCGTCGCCGAGCCAATCGGCGGCGGCGTCCCTGGCCGCGACACGCGCGCGAAGTTCGTCCAGCCATGGCGCCAGCGCCGACTGTGCCGGCCCGGGCAGCGCCTCGGCCTCGGCCAGCGCCGCCGACGGATCGCCCGCGCGCAGCCGCGCCTCGACCCGCGACAGGATGGCGTCAACGCTGTCGCCCGGCTGCGCGCTGGATGGCCGCCCCGCGACGACCGAGCGCACGCGGGCGCTCGCCTGCGCCAGCAGGCCGTCGCCGGTCCGCGCCTCGATGTCCGCCTCCAGCGCCGCGCGCGCCGCCTGGCCATAGCGGCGGAGCAGCTCTGGCACCGTCGCCACGCCGATGCCGGCCGGGGCGGCCAGCGCCTCCGGCGGCGGTTCTCCCTGCAGCTCGGCCGCCTCTGCCAGCGCGCCGGCATAGGGCAGGCCGTTCTCCAGCCGGCTGGTCAGGGCCGCCGCCGCCGAGCGGAGCGACGCCTGGCGGATCGCCTCGTCCACCCTGCCGACGGCATCATTCGCCGCCTTCTGGGCCGCGGCGGCGGTTTCTGCCGCCTGCGTCGCCGTCCCTTCCAGCTTATCGACGCGGCCGATCACCTCGGTGACCTTTTCCTCGGCGTTCCGGCGCAGCCGGTCGAGCTGGTCCTCGACGACGATCTGCGGCGCCGGCGGCAGGGCGGCGATCGCCTGCGTAATCTGCGCCTCGAGCGCGGTGCGCGCCGAACGCAGGTCGTCTTGCGTCGCAAAGCGCTGCGCCTCGGTCTCGGTGACGAGCTCGGGCGCATCGCCGACCTGCTGGCCGAGAGCCTCGACCTCGGACCGCAGCGACGCGACGGCCGCGGCGAGCTCGGGCGCCGCCGCCTCGCCATCGGCGCCGCCGGCGGCCAGGCTCTCGTTCACCGCGTCGATCTGGTCCGACAGCGACGCCAGCCGCGAGTCGAACTCGGTCATCCGCCGGGCCAGCGAGGCGGTGTCGCGCGACGCCGCCGAGGCGACCTTGCCGGCCTCCGTCGCCGCCGTCGTCGCCGTCTCGGCCAGCCCGCTCGCCTCGCGCGCCGCCAACTCGGCGCGGCCGACGGTCTCGCCGCCGACGACGTTCTTCTCGGCGGCGGCGGCCGACTGCTCGGCCGCCGTGCGCGCCGCCTCGGATTCGCTCTGCGCCGAGGTCGCGGTCTGGTCGATCTCGTCCACCCGCTGGGCCAGCGCCGTCTGGCCGTCGCGGATCGCCGCGACATCGGCCGAGATCTTTGCCGTGCTCTCCTCGATCTGGTCGGCCAGGGCCGCCAGGCGCTGGTCCAGCTCGGCCTGCCCCGGCATCAGGGTCCGCGCAAGACCCGCCGGCAGGTGCGGCGCGACCATCGGCACCAGCCACAGCGACAGGCCGAAGATGACGAGGACGAAGATCAGGATCTTCAGCGCCGTCGCGGCAAAGCCCGAGCGGCCGTGATGGTCGTCATGCTCGTCGGCATGCGAGTGGGGGGCCGCGGGTCCGGCATCCGGCTCGATCGGGTTGCCGTCGAGCGACGGCACCGAGCGGTCGGCGATCGCCGCATCGCGGTCGCGGTGCCCGGGTTCCAGATCGCCATCCAGATCGTCGTCGCGCCCGGTAGGCCGCAGATCGGCCTCGTCGGCGAAGCCGTCCCTGGCGCCCGTTTCGGCCGTCCGATCCTCGCCGGCGGGCGTGTCGTCGCCGGGCTCGGCCGCCGCCGGCACCCGGCCGGGATCGGCGGGGTCGTCGGTTCGCCTGCCCGGATCGTTTGAGGGGTCCGCCATCCGGAACTCCTGTCGCTTTGTGTCGGGCGCGACGGCTCGGCGCCAGCCCCGCGGGAAACCTACGTTATTTTGCCCTTCGCCGCAGCACAATCGCTCTCGGCCGAATTATTGCCGCAGCAGCGCGACAACGCGATCGGCCATCGCCCCGGCGTCCGGCCGGGCGCCGACCAGAACCTCCGCGAACCCGGCCGTGCGCAGCGGGGCGACCGCGGCCGGCGAGATGCCGAGCAGCGCCGTCCGGCCGAGCGGCGGGCGGGCGGCGGCCAGCCAGTCGCCGAGAATCGCGGCATTGCGCGGCGACCAGACCGTGACCAGCCGGAGCGCGCCGGCGACGAAGGCGTCGGCGACTTCCGCCGGTGGCGGCCCGGCCGGCTCGGCCGCATAGACGGCGGGCGCCTCGACATCCGCCCAGTCCAAGGCCAACGGGCGCGCCTCGCGCCCGCGCGGGTGGAGAAAGCGCCGGTGGCCGCTGACCTCGGGCGAGCCGCGCGAGGTCGGCCGCGTCGCCTGCGGCGCTCGTTACGCTGCCGAACCCCGCCGCCCGGGCGCGCTCGGCCGTCCGGTCGCCGACGCAGAGCGCCGGCAGGTGGCGCACGGGGGACGCCGCCGCAAAGGCGTCCACCGCATTTGCGGAGGTGAAGAGGATCGCCTCCGTCCCCTCCGGCACGGCCAGCCGCTCGACCAGCGGCACGATCCGGGTCAGCGGCCAGGCGAGGCACCGTGCGCCCAACGGCTCCAGCATGGCCGCGATGCGCTCGTTCTCTCCGGCCGGGCGCGTCAGCAGAACATTCACGCGTCGAAGAACCCGGGGCCGGCGCGGCCGCGCAGCTCCTCGGCGGCATCGCGCCCCATCGCGGCGGCGTCGGAGGCCGGCCCCCGGCGCTCGGTCGCGATCCGCTCGGACCCGTCCGGGCGGATGATCTCGCCACGCAACCGGAGCCCGCCGTCCTCTGCCACGGCCAGCCCGCCGATCGGCGTTCGGCACGACCCGTCGAGCCCGGCCAGGAACGCCCGCTCGGCGGCCAGCGCCACGGCGGTCGGGGCGTCGTGGATCGGCGCCAGCAGCGCCGCGACCGCGTCGTCGCCGGTCCGCGCCTCGATGCCGATCGCGCCCTGCGCGACGGCCGGCAGCATCTCGTCCGGTTCAATCGGCGCCGCCGCGACCCCGGGCATCCCCAGCCGGCGCAGGCCGGCCACCGCGAGGAAGGTCGCCTCGGCCACCCCCTCCTCCAGCTTGCGCAGCCGCGTCTGCACATTGCCGCGGAACTCGACCATCGCCAGGTCCGGCCGGCGGTGCAGCAGCTGCGCCCGCCGCCGCAGCGAGGACGAGCCGACAACGGCACCCCGCGGCAGCGCCGCGATCCCCGCGTGACGGTGGCTGACGAAGGCGTCGCGCACGTCCTCGCGCGGCAGCAGGGCGGCGATCTCCAGCCCGTCCGGCAGGACGGTCGGCATGTCCTTCATCGAGTGCACGGCGATGTCGATGGCGCCGGCCAGCAGCGCCTCCTCGATCTCCTTGGTGAAGAGGCCCTTGCCGCCCAGCTCGGACAGCGGCCTGTCCTGCACCCGGTCTCCCGTGGTGCGGATCACCTCGACGGCGAACGCCGCCTCGGGCGCGCCATGCGCCCGCATCAGCCGCGTGCGCGTCTCGTGCGCCTGCGCCATTGCCAGCGCCGAGCCGCGCGTGCCGATGCGCAGCGGCCGCTCTGCCGTCGGTATCATGCTGTTGCTTCCATCGCCCTCGTGCCCCAGTTAAGGCCATGCCGGGCCGCGCGCAATCGCGCCGGGCGAACAGGCGGGAAGGCGATGGGCACCCTCACCATCCTGGGCATCGAATTCGAGCTGCGACGAGACCGCGGCCGCCGTGGTCGCGGGTGACGGCTCGGGCGCCGGGCCCGGCCGCATCCTGTCGAACGCCGTCTTCGGACAGGCCGACCTGCACGCCGGCTTTGGTGGCGTCGTCCCCGAGATCGCCGCGCGCGCCCATGCCGAGCGGGCGGACCTGATCATCGCCCGCGCGCTGGCCGAGGCGGCGACACCGCTCGCCGCCTTCGACGCCATCGCGGTGACGGCCGGCCCGGGGCTGATCGGCGGCGTGCTGGTGGGCGTGATGACGGCCAGAGGGATCGCCGCCGCGACGGGGCTGCCGCTGATCGGCGTCAACCATCTCGAGGGCCACGCGCTGACGCCGCGCCTGACCGACGGGGTCGACTATCCCTACCTGCTCCTGCTTGTCTCCGGCGGGCACTGCCAGTTCCTGGCCGTCGACGGCCTGGCCCACTATCGCCGCCTCGGCGGCACGATCGACGACGCGCCGGGCGAGGCCTTCGACAAGGTCGCCCGCGCCCTCGGCCTCGGCTTTCCGGGCGGTCCGCAGGTCGAGCGCGCCGCTGCCGCGGGCGACGCCGCCCGCTTTGCCTTCCCCCGGCCGCTGATAGATCGCGACGACTGCGACCTTTCCTTCTCGGGCCTCAAGACCGCCGTCGTTCGCGCCCGGGACGAGTTCGTCGCCGCGCAGGGCGGACTGTGGCGCCGGGACGTGGCCGATATCTGCGCCGGCTTCCAGGCCGCCGTCGCCGACGTGCTTGCGGCGAAGACCCGCCGCGCCATGCGCCGGTTCGCCGCCATGCATGCGACCGCGAAGGATGGGCGCACCCTTGCCGTGGCCGGCGGCGTGGCGGCCAACCGACGGCTGCGCGCCGCCCTTTCCGCGGCGGCCTGCGACGAGGGCTTTCGCCTGGTCGCGCCGCCGCTCGCGCTCTGCACCGACAACGGTGCGATGATCGCCTGGGCCGGGCTCGAGCGCCTCGCCGCCGGGCTGGCGGATCCCTCGGTCGCCGCGCCCGTCACGGCGCGCCCGCGCTGGCCGCTCGACCAGGCGGCCGCGCCCATGCTCGGTGCCGGCAAACGCGGCGCCAAGGCATGAGCGTGACCCCCGCATGGCGGCGGGTCGGGGCGGCGGCACAAGTGCCAGCGCCGACGCGGTCCGGCCGGCGGGGCGCCGGGACATGAGCCGCGTCGCGATCCTCGGCCGCGGCGCCTGGGGCACCGCGCTCGGCCACTCGCTGCAGGGCGCGGGCGCCGATGTCGCCTTCTGGCACCGCGACAGCGGCCTGGCCCCGCTCGACGGCGCCGACCTCGTCATCGCCGCGGTGCCCGCCCAGGCGACGCGCCAGGTGCTGGCCGACGTCGCGCCCGCGCTGCCGCCAGGCGCGCCGCTGGTCGTCACCGCCAAGGGGCTCGAGCGCGGCACGCTGCTCCGCCAGTCGCAGATCGCCGCCGAGCTGGTCCCCGGCCGCCCGATCGCCGTCCTCTCCGGCCCGTCCTTCGCCGCCGACCTGACGCAGGGCCTGCCGACGGCGGTGACGCTCGCCAGCGTGGACCGGGCCGCCGAGGCCCTGCAGCAGCGCCTCGCGACCCCCAGCCTGCGCCCCTACCTCTCCGACGACCTGGCCGGCGCCGAGCTGGGCGGCGCGCTGAAGAACGTCGTCGCCATCGCCTGCGGCGCCGCCATCGGCGCCGGCTATGGCGAATCGGCCCGCGCCGCGCTGATCGCCCGCGGCTTTGCCGAGCTCGCCCGCATCGCCGGCGCCGCCGGCGCCCGGCCCGAGACGCTGGGCGGCCTGTCGGGACTCGGTGACCTGACGCTGACCTGCACCTCGGCCCAGTCACGCAATTTCCGCTATGGGGTCAGCCTGGGCGAGCTGGGTAAGGCGCCGGAATCCGGCACATACGAGGGCGCGGCGACGGCCGGCGCGGCAGTGACCTTCGCCCGCCGCGCCGGGGTCGACGCGCCGATCGTCGAGACGGTTGCGGCGCTGGTCGATGGCCGGATCGCGGTGGCCGAGGCGGTCGGCCGCCTCTACCACCGGCCGCTCCGGCGCGAGTGAGCGCGCCCGTGGTCGCCCTGGACGCCGCCGATGCCCCGACCGGGTCGGGCGAAGACGCCGGCTTCGACGCCTTCGCCGCCCATCTGGCGGATCCGTCGACGCATGGCGGCGCGGCGCCGACGCGCATCGACACCCACACCGCGGCCGTCTTCCTGGCGGGCGACCGCGCGATGAAGCTGCGCCGCCCGGTGGACTATGGCTGGCTCGACTATTCGACCCGGCCGAAGCGCATGGCCGCATCCCGGCGCGAGGTCGCCGAGAATGCCCGTACCGCGCCCGACCTCTATCTCGGCCTCGCCGGGCTGGTGGTGGGCGAAGGCGGCGGCATCCGCCTGACCGCGCCGGGCGAGGTGCCGGACGGCGCCGAGCCGGTCACCGTCATGCGCCGGTTTCCGGACGAGGCGCTTTTCGACCGCATGGCGGTGGCCGGCAGGCTGACGCCGGCGCTGATGCATCGGACCGGGCGCGTGATCGCCGAGATGCACCGCGGCGCCGCGCTCCGCCCCGGCACCGGCGACCTGCCAGGCATGGCGCGCGGGCAGGACCCGCAGCTCGCCGGGCTGGCGCCCCTGCTTGGCCCCGGCGTCGGCAGGTTGCTGGATGCGATGGCCACCGCGCATGCGCGCCTCGGCTCGGCCATCGCGCGCCGCCGCGCGCGCCGCTGCCATGGCGACCTCCACCTCGGCAACATCGTGCTGTGGCGCGACGAGCCCGCGCCCTTCGACTGCATCGACTTCAATGACGGCTTCACCGACATCGACCCGCTCTACGATCTGGCTTTCCTGCTGATGGACCTCGAGCATCGCGGCCGGGCCCGGCTCGGCCCGGCGGTGCTGAACGCCTGGGCAGAGGCCGTGGCGGCAGCCCCCGGTGCCGATGTCGAGGCCGCCTATGGCGGGCTGGCGCTCCTGCCGCTCTACAAGGCGGTGCGCGCGGCGATCCGGGCCAAGACCGGCGCGCTGGCCGTCGAGGCGGCCGGCGCCGGGCGGAACGGTGGCGGCCCGCCCGATCGCCGCCTCGCCGAGGCGCGCGCCTATCTGGCCCTCGCCCTCCGCTGCCTCGACGCGCCGCCGTCGCCGCGGCTGGTTGCGCTCGGCGGCCTGTCGGGCACCGGCAAGTCGACCGTCGCCCGGGCGCTCGCCTCGCATGGCGGCGGCGTGGTGCTGCGCTCGGACGGCATCCGCAAGGGCCTGCACGGCGTAGCCGAGACCGACCGCCTGCCAGTCTGGACGTACACGCGCGCTGCCAGCAACCGGGTCTATGGCGAGCTGCTCTTCCGGGCCGCCCTCGTGCTGGGCGCGGGGCACCCCGTGATCGTCGACGCCGCCCATCTGCGGCCGGACGAGCGGATGGCGATCGAGGCGGTCGCCCGCCGCCTCGGGCTGCCTTTCGACGGCCTCTGGCTCGACGCGCCTGCGGCGGTCCTGCGCGCCCGCGTCGCCGCGCGGCGGGGCGATGTCTCGGATGCCGATGCCGCGGTGGTCACCATCCAGCTCGGCCGCGACCCCGGCCCGATCGCCTGGACGTCGATCCCCGCCGACGGTCCGCCGGACGACACCGCCGCTCTGGCCATCGGCGAACTGGGTCTCTAGCCTGTCGCCCGCGTCCCGCCCTGCGGCGGGAGCAGCGAAGGGCCCGGGAACCGGGTCGGGAGAGAACCGCATGGCCTACTGGCTCTTCAAGTCGGAACCGAACGCCTTCGGCTGGGACGACCAGGTGGCGCTGGGCGACAAGGGCGGCCAGTGGGACGGTGTGCGCAACTACCAGGCGCGCAACAACATGAAGGCGATGCAGGTCGGCGACCTCGGCTTCTTCTACCACTCGGTCGACGAGAAGCGGATCGTCGGCGTCGTCGAGGTCTGCGGCGAGGCGCACCCCGACAGCACCGCCGACGACCCGCGCTGGGAGTGTGTCGACGTCCGCGCCGTCGCTCCCGTGCAGCAGCCGGTGACGCTGGCCGAGATCAAGGCCGAGCCGCGCCTCGCGGATTTTGCGCTGGTCCGCCAGTCGCGCCTTTCGGTCGTGCCGGTCAGCGCCGAGGAATGGCGGATCATCTGCGGCATGGCCGGCTATACCGGCTGAGGCGGTCGACGGATGAGCGTCGCGATCGAGGTCCTCGCCAAGCTGGTTGGCGCCGCCGGCATCTTCGCCGCGCTGACCGTCTTTCTGTGGGACTGGGACAAGCCGCTGCTCGGCGTCGTCGTCCGCGCCTTGTCGCAGAGCCTGCGGGCGGGGCGGACGCCCGGCCACCGAGAGACCGCCGCCCTGTCGGCCGAGGTGCTGCGCAGCAGCATAGGTCCGCGCCCGGTCGGCGCGCTGGCCCTGCACGTCCTCTGGACGTCGCTGGTCAGCCTGGTCCTGCTGTCGATCTTCTATTTCATGACCATTCCCGAGCACCTGACGGCGTTCTTCGGCACCTGGGAGTCCGTCCGCCGCTTTCTCGTCATCTTCATCCTGAACGGCCTGACGACGGTCTTCCTGGTCGGCTATGCCGGCGCGGCCGCGATGGGGCCGCTGGTGCCGCGCATCGCCGCGGCCGGCCCCTGGGGCGTCTTCCGGTTCATTCTCTTCGACCTGGCCGTGAAGCTCGTGGCGCTGGTGCTGGTCACGGCCGCGACCTACGTTCTCTTCGCCCGGCTCGGCGGCAGCTTCGGCGGATCGTGGCGCACCGCGCTCGGCGTGATCCCCGAGACGCTGGCCATGGCGTTGCGGGTCGAGAACCTCGCCAGCGTCTATGTCTATGCGGCGCTGGTCGGCGGCTTTCCGCTGTTCGTCGTGCTGCTGGTCAAGCTCTCGGGCCGGTACGCCGTCTTTCCGCTGTTCTGGCAGCGGCTGGGGCGGCTGTTTCCGCTCGACGAGAAGCCCGTGCGCTATTTCGGCATCCTGCTGGCGATCTTCGCCGCGGCGGCCGCGGTGGTCGCCTCGCTGGTGCTGCAGTCGGGCGCGCGCGCCGCCGGGCTGTGAACCGCCGGGGCGCTACTCCACCTCGAAGACGGCCTCGACCTCGCAGATGGCGCCGAGCGGCAGGCTCGAGCAGCCGACGGCGGCGCGGGCATGGCGCCCGGCCTCGCCGAAGGCGCCGATCATCAGCGACGAGGCGCCGTTCACGACCTGCGGGTGCTGGGTGAAGCTGGCGTCGGCGTTGACGAACCCGGTCAGCTTGACGACGCGGCGGACCCGGTCGAGGTCGCCGATCGCCGCCTTCAGCTGCGCCAGCACGTTGACGGCGCAGAGCGTTGCCGCGCCGGTCGCCAGCCCCAGCTTCGAGCCCGGCGCCGGAACGCCGTCCGACGCATGGTCGCCGGCGTCGAGCTGCCCCGTGATCACGCCGTCGCCGCCGAACGGCACCTGGCCGGAGACGAAGACGAGGTTGCCTGTCCGCACCCAGGGCACATAGTCCGCGACAGGCGCCACCGGCTCCGGCAGCTCTATGCCCATCTCGGCCAGCATCGCCTCTACCTTCGCCATCGGTTGCCCTCCCTCTTGGCGCCTCTTGCCGGCGCGTCCTCAGAAAAGCCCGTCATAGGCGCGTCGCGCCAGCTCGATCTCGATCAGCGTGAAGCCGTCCGCCGCTAGCGCCGCTGCCAGAGCGTCGCCGGCCTCGCCCGGGCCGCGCACGGTCACTCCCGCCCCGCCGTAGAGGCGGGCGATGCCGGCGAAGTCCGTGCGGCCGAAATCGACGCCGGCGTTCTGCAGGCCCGACCGGCGCTGCTTCAGCTCGATCAGCGCCAGCGACCGGTCGACGAAGACGACGATCACCAGCGGCAGGCCCAGATCGCGCAGCGTGGCGAACTCGCCCAGTACCATCTCGAGCCCGGCATCGCCGGTGAAGGCGATGACCGGGGCCCCCGGCACGGCGCGCGCGTACCCCATCGCCAGCGGCAGGGCGCAGCCCATAGTGCACAGCCCTGTCGATTGCAGGATCGCGCGGGGACGGTGCGCCCGCCATTGCTGGCTGAGCAGGATGCGGTGCGCGCCGGAGTTGATGGTGATGGTCGTCTCGGCCGGCGCGGCCGCCAGCATCTCGGCGACGGCCTGCGCCGGCCCCCAGCCGTGGCCGGCCCCGAAGGCGCTCCAGTAGGCGTCGCGGATCGCCGCCGGCTCGCCGCGCGGCCAGCGGGGCCGGCCGGGATCGGGTGTCGCGCCGCCGTCCAGCGCCGCCAGCCCGCCGGCCACCGAGCAGACCCAGGAGAGCCCGGCATGGTGCATGTCGTGCGTGTTCGGCGCGTGCGCGAACTCGATGACCTTCGCCGGATCCCAGGGGTGCTGCCAGCCGATCCGCATCTCGATCGGGTCATAGCCGGCGGCGACAATGCAGTCGGCGGCCTCGAAGACCGGCAGCACGATCTTGTCGGCGCGGGGGCTGAGCCCATGCCCGCCGAGGCAGAGCGGGTGGTCCTCGGGCAGCACGCCCTTGGCCTTGTAGGTGGTCAGCAGCGGCACGCCGTGCGTCTCGACGAAGGCGCGCACCGCCTCCGGCCCGCCCGGCTCGTTCAGCACGTCGAGGCCGGCCATCATAACCGGGCGCTCGGCATCCCTGAACATCGTCCGGGCGCGCTCCAGCGTCTCGCCCGGCGCCGGTGCGGCGGGCAGCGGCGGGCCGTGCCGCCAGGCCCGCGGCGCCGGCTGGTCGCGGTCGGCGAGCCCGATCGGCACGTCGATATGCACCGGCCCGGGCCGGCCGGCCAGCGCGATGCCGATGGCCTTGTCGATCATCACGTCGACGGCGCCGTCCTCGGCCGTGAAGCTGCGCTTGCAGACCCGCGCGAACACCGCGCCGTGGTCGAAGACCTGGTGGTTGTAGCTCAGCGCCTCGCCGGCATCGACGCTGCCGGCCAGGACGATCAGCGGCACGCGGTCCTGCCGGGCGTTCTCGGCGACGTTGACGGCGTTGGCGATCCCCGGCCCGACCGTCGCCACCAGCACGCCGGGCGCCCCCGTCGCGTGCCACGCGCCTTCCGCCATGAAGCCGGCGGCGTTCTCGTGCCGGGTCAGCACGAAGCGGATGCCGGCGCGCTCCAGCGCATCGACCAGCGCCAGCACCTCGCCGCCCGGAATGCCGAAGGCGAACCGGCACCCGGCGGCCGCCAGCCGCGCGGCGATGATGTCGGCGGCGTTCACTTGCCCTCGAAGGCGCAGAGCGTGTGGACGTCGATGCCGAGCGACACCAGCCGCTTGCGGCCGCCGAGTTCGGGCAGGTCGATGACGAAGGCGGCGGCGACGATCTCGGCGCCCAGCTTCTCGATCAGCCGGACGCCGGCCTCGGCCGTGCCGCCGGTGGCCAGCAGGTCGTCGACCAGCAGGACGCGCGCGCCGGCGGCCAGCGCGTCCTCGTGGATCTCCATCTCGTCCTCGCCGTATTCCAGCGTGTAGGCTTGGCTGATCTTGGCGCCCGGCAGCTTGCCGCGCTTGCGGATCGGCACGAATGGCAGGCCCAGCTTGTAGGCGACGGCGCCCCCCAAAATGAAGCCGCGGGCGTCCATCGCGACGACGGTGTCGAGCCCCTCCGCTGTATACGGATTGGCCAGCCCGTCGATCGCCATGCGAAACCCGGTGGCGTCGTTGAAGAGCGTCGTGACGTCGCGGAACTGCACCCCGGGCACGGGAAAGTCCGGGATCGTGCGGACGTAGTCGCGAATGCTCTTTGTCTCGTGCACCGTCCGCCCTCGGATCACCGCAAGCGGGTTAACCGGAGCGCGGCGGGAAGGCAATCGGATGTCCGAGACACGGTCCGCCCAGCAAGGTTGCGGCGTTTCCGTTTGGGCAACCGGGCGGCACTGCGGTAGAATCGCTTGGCGCCGGCTCAATCACCGCGCGTCTGATAGGGGGAGGGGAACGATGAAACTGCGCAACCATCGGCTGGTCAGGGATGAGGGATCCAACGTTCCCTTCGAAAAGACGCCCAACCAGAGCGGCGAACTGGCAGGCGGCCAACCCAAGTACATCGTCATGCATTTCACTGCGAACGGCTCGGCACGCGGCGCGATCTCCTGGCTGAGCAATCCGCAGGCAAAGGCGTCGGCGCACTTGGTCATCGCGCCCGACGGTTCGATCACGCAGATGGTCAAGCTGAACGAGAAGGCCTGGCACGCCGGCAGGTCGAGCTGGAAGGGCCTGAACGGTATGAACAGCCATTCCGTTGGCATCGAGATGGTCAACTGGGGCGGGCTGAAAGGCAGCCGAGGCAGCTGGAAGAGCTGGACCGGCACGCCGGTGGCGGACGACCGGGTCATAGAGGCCGCGCACAAGCACAGCCCGGGCAACGTGTGCGGCTGGGAGCTTTACGACGAGCCGCAGATCGACGCGGCGATCGCCAGCGTCGCTGCCATCGCCGCGGAATACGGGATCGGCCCGCAAGAGGTCATCGGTCACGAAGACATCTCTCCGGGCCGCAAGACGGATCCGGGTCCGTCATGGGACATGGAACGCTTCCGTGCCCGCGTCTTCGGCCGCGAGGAAGAGACTTCGAACGTCGACCTCTTCGAGGTGGCCGCGTCCTCTGGGCTGAACATGCGGAGCGGCCCGGGAGTCGACGGATCCGTGGTCGAGCTGCTCCAGAAGGGAACGAAGGTCATGCCGGTCGAGCGCCAGGGGCTCTGGTGGCTGGTCTCGAAGATGGAGGGCGACGAGCCCGACACGACGGGTTGGGTGCACTCGAACTGGCTGACGCAGGTCTAACCGGGGCCGCGCCGGGACAATCGCGGCCCGGCGCGCCGCGGCCAGAGCAATCGCCGGCCGCGGCGCCCGGCTCAGGTTTCGGCGCGGGTCGGCGTCTCGCCGGCGAGCACGCGGGCGAACAGCTCGGCGTCGACATTGCCGCCGGAAAGGATGACGGCGACGCGCTTGCCCGCCAGGCGCTCGCGCTCCTGCAGGGCGGCGGCCAGCGGCGCGGCGCCGGCCCCCTCGGCGACATTGTGCGTGTCTGAATAGTAGGCGCGCATCGCCTCGGCCAGCTCGTCGTCGGTGACGCGGACGACGCGCGCGGCGCCCCGCCGGATGATCGCGACGGGGTCCTCCCACGGGGCGCGGCAGTCCATGCCGTCGCCGAGCACGGTGTGGGTGGTGTTCGTGGCGACGACGCGGCCCGCCTCGTGGCTGAGCGCATAGGCGTCGGCGCCGGACGAGACGACGCCGACGATCTCGGTCGAAAGCCCCAGCAGGTCGCGCGCGGTGATCAGCCCGCAGACGCCCGAGCCCATGCCGATCGGCGCGTAGACGACGTCGATGTCCTGCACCGCCTCGAAGAGCTCCAGCGCATAGGTGCCGACGCCGCGCACCAGAGGCTCGGCGAATGGCGGCACGATGTGCAGCCCCTGCTCGTCGCCCTGCCCGGCGGCGCGGCGCACCGCCTCCTGCCGCGCCTCCTCGAAATCGGTGCCGAAGACCTCGACGCTGGCGCCCCAGCCCTGCATCGCCGCGTTCTTCTCGACCGAGTTGCCATGCGGCACCAGCACGGTCACCGGGATGCCGTAGGCGCGCGCCGCGAAGGGGATCGACTGGCCGTGGTTGCCGCGCGTCGCCGTGACGATGCCGGGGCAGCCCGGTTCGCTGCGGCTGAGCTCGTCGAGGTAGACGAGGCCGCCCCGCACCTTGAAGGCGCCGATCGGGGTGTGGTTCTCGTGCTTGACCCACAGCTCGGTGCCCAGCCGGCGGGCGAGCAGCGGCCAGGCGTATTGCGGCGTCGGCGGCCATGTGCCGGTGGACCAGCGCGCCGGCGGCGCGCAGCATGTCGAGGTCGAAGAGCGGGGCTGGCGTGGATGCGTCCGGCATCTGGGCACCTGCTTCGGCGGGCTGTCGGCGGGATGACGCCCCTGCATGCCGTCCCGCGCCGGCCGGCGCAAGCGCCTCAGCCGCCATCGACCGGGATCAGGATCTCGTTCCGCCGGAACCATGGCAGCGTCCAGGGCGGGTTGTAGCCCGCCACCTCCGCCGGCCCGGCGGGCGCCAGGCCCTCGGCCGCCATCCAGGCGAGCAGGCGGTCGCGGGCCTCGGCGACGTTGGCGTCGCGCAGGAACCCGCTGAAGCGGACGACGGCGACGCTGCGCGCCGGGAGCGTGCCGACCTGCACCGAGCCCTCGGTCGGGACAGGGGCCGTGTCGGCGGTCATTCCTGCGGGCAGGACGAAGAGCATCCGCCACTCCCCCTCGCCCTCCGGCTGCTGCAGCACCGGAGCCGTCATCTCGATCCTGGCGCCCTTGTCGTCGCCTGCCGGCTCCTGCACCACCGGCGCGGTCATTGCGATCTCGCGATCCCCCAGGTTGTCGCCGGAAATGTAGCCGAACAGCCGGCGAAAGGCGCCGCCGGTGCCTTCGCCGATGCCGGCTCCCATCGCCGTGCTGGCGACCGCCAGTGCCGGATAGGCGCGGATCTCGAAAGGCGGCGCCGCGCGCAGGACGTCATAGGCCGGCTCGGGCGCCGACGGCCCGCCGAAGACGCCGCAGGCGCCGACGATCAGCGCGCCGGCAATGGCGAGGACATGCGGTGCATATCGGGGCATCGGCGACTCCCGAGGCTGTTTGCAATTCTGCAGAACTAGACCCGCATCGACGCCTTGCCACGCCCTGCCGCCCGGCGCCAGCCCGCGCGCATCAGCCCGGAGCGCGGCGCAGGACCCGGCTCGCCACGGCGCCGAGCCTTGCGGCCAGCGCGGCGTCGCGCTTGTCGGGGCTCGTCAGCAGCGCGTACTCCAGCGCCCGGTCGCAGCCTTCCGGGCAGGGGGCAGGGCGATCCGCCAGCAGGGGCACCACGGCCGCGACGAGCCGGCGCGCCTTGTCGGCGTTGGCGGCGGCGACCGCCAGGATCGACTGGATGTCGACCTCGCCATGGTCCGGGTGCCAGCTGTCGTAGTCCGTCACCATGGCGACCGTCGCGTAGCAGAGCTCGGCCTCGCGGGCGAGCTTGGCCTCCGGCATGTTGGTCATGCCGATGACGTCGCAGCCCCAGCTCTCGCGGTACATCCGGCTTTCGGCCAGCGTCGAGAACTGCGGACCCTCCATCGCCAGATACGTGCCGCCCCGGTGGCAGCGGATGCCCTCGGCCCGGCCGGCCTCGGCCAGTGCCGCACCGAGCCGGCCGCAGACCGGGTGCGCCATCGAGACGTGCGCAACCAGCCCCGCGCCGAAGAAGGTCTTCTCGCGGTTCACCGTCCGGTCGATGAACTGGTCGACCAGCACGAAGTCGCCGGGCTCCAGTTCCTCGCGGAACGAGCCGACCGCCGAGACCGAGACGATATCCGTTACGCCCAAGCGTTTCAGCGCGTCGATGTTGGCGCGATAGTTGATGGATGTCGGGCTCTGCACGTGCCCGCGCCCGTGCCGCGGCAGGAACGCCACGGCGACGCCCTGGTACTCGCCCGTCAGAATGTCGTCCGAGGGCGCCCCCCAGGGGCTCTCGACCCGGACCCACTCCGCGCCCTGAAGCCCCTCGATCGCGTAGAGTCCGCTGCCGCCGATGATGCCGATGCGCGCCATCTCAGACCTTCGGCCGCAGCATTTCCCAGCGGTTCTCGACCGTGGTGTATTCCATGTACCCCATGCGGGCGACCGGATTGTAGGCCAGCACGTTGATAAGCCCGTCCTCCAGCACCTCGTCCCTGATGTGGACGCCGACGACCTCGCCGATGACGATGATGTTCATCAGCCCGTCGCGCCAGACGGGCAGGTCGTCGACGATCTTGACCATCCGGCATTCCAGCGCCGCCGGCGCCTCGGCGACGTGCGGCGCCCCGATCGCGCGGCCTTCGCCCTTGCTCAGCCCGGCCTTCTCGAACTCGTCGATCCCCGCCGGATAGCTGCCGGTCGAGGCGTTCATCGCGTCCTTGAGCGCACGGGCGACGACCGAGCAGGCGAACTCGCCCGTCGCGCGGATATTGGCGATCGAAATCCTTCTCGCCTTCGTCCCGCGTCTTGCGGCCGGTCTGCGCGAACATCACCATCGGCGGATGGTCGCCGCAGCCGTTGAAGAAGCTGTAGGGTGCGAGGTTCGCCCGTCCCTCGGCGTCCAGCGTCGAGATCCAGCCGATCGGGCGCGGCACGACGATCGCCTTGAACGGGTCGTGCGGCAGGCCGTGGCCGTCCGTCGGGCGGTAGAACATTGAGGGGCGCCTTCCTGTCGTCCGGTCGTCGATCGGTCTGTCGGGGCCGGTCTGGCCAGCCACGGCCCCCGTGGTACCGGCGGCCCAGCCATAGCCCAAGCGCCGCCCGATGCAACCACAGAACCCGCCCCCGTTGCCGAGCATGACGGGCGAACCCGAGAGGTTCCGCCTTCTGCGCGAGCGGCCCGAGGACGGGCCCGAGGTCGAGTGGCTGCTCGACCTGGCCTTCGCGCCCGGCCGCACGGCGCTGAGCTCGTACCGCCTGCGCGCACGGCGTCGCCCCGGTCGCCGAGCTCTGCACGGTGGTGCGCGACGAGTACGACGTGCTGGCCGGCTGCATCCGCTATTGGCCGGTGCGCATCGACAGGTGCGGCGGCGCGACCGGGGCGCCCGCCCTGCTGCTCGGCCCGGTGGCCGTCCACCCGACGCGGCAGGGCGAGGGAATAGGCGCGCTGCTGATGCGCGAGACGCTGGCCGATGCCGCCGCGCTGGGCTGGAGCCGCGTTGTTCTGGTCGGTGACCTGCCATATTACGCCCGCTTCGGGTTCTCGCGCGAGGCGGCATGCAACCTGGACTTCCCCGCGCCCAATAACCCCGACCGTGTGCTGGGCAGGGCGATGGTTCCCGGCGCATTCGAAAATTGTTTCGGGATGCTGCGCGCCTGGACCGCCGGGCACGTCGCCGATTAACTGCAGTTAATTCAAGCTTCAAGCCGCGTGCGCGAAATCTGAAAAAATCTGCTAGTGATTATTTGCATTTCCGGTTGGCAATCGCTAGATTAGCGGGCATAGCAATTGAACGCGAGCAGTGTCCGATAGATGTCCCGCCGGGTATGCGTGCCTCGAACGGTACTTCTGCTCTCCCCGTTCCAGACCGAAAGAAGGATCCTTCAATGAGCGAGAACGCAATGGAGCATGGCGAGCTTCTGGAGCTGACCTCCGACATCGTCGCCGCGCACGTGTCGAACAATCCGGTGCCGCTCGGCGAGTTGCCGGGCCTGATCCAGACGGTCTTCACCACGCTGTCGGGGTTGAGCGCGCCGGCCGCCGAACCCGAGGTCGAGCTGAAGCCGGCGGTCAACCCGAAAAAGTCGGTGACGGACGACTACATCATCTGCCTCGAGGACGGCAAGAAGCTGAAGATGCTGAAGCGCCACCTCAAGACGGCCTACGACATGTCGCCGGAGGAGTATCGCGCAAAGTGGGGCCTGGCGCACGACTATCCCATGGTCGCGCCGAACTATGCCAAGAAGCGCCAGCAGCTGGCCAAGAAGATCGGCCTCGGCCGCAAGCCGCGCGCAGCCTGACGCCCGGACTCCGACGCCGACACGTTGCCTGCCGGAGGGGCAACGGCTAGAAGGGCGGCCGCGCGCCGCCCTTTTCTTTTTGCCGCCGCCCAGGGGAGCATGCCGGGACCGATGCCGAAGACGCTCTTCATCAAGACCTATGGCTGTCAGATGAACGTCTATGACAGCGAGCGCATGGCCGCGGCCATGGCGGCGGCGGAGTACAGGCAGGTCGACGCGCCCGAGGACGCGGACCTCGTCATCCTGAACACCTGCCACATCCGCGAGAAGGCGGCCGAGAAGGTCTATTCCGAGCTCGGGCGGCTCAAGCCGCTGAAGGCGGCGCGTCCCGGCATGAAGATCGCGGTCGCCGGCTGCGTCGCCCAGGCCGAGGGCGCCGAGATCCTGCGCCGCCAGCCGCTCGTCGACCTGGTCGTCGGGCCGCAGGCCTATCACCGGCTGCCGGCCATGGCCGCGGCCGCCGAAGGATCTGCCGGGCAGCAGCTCGACACCGAGATGCCGGAGGAGCTGAAGTTCGACCACCTGCCGCCGGTCTCCGGGTCCGGCAGTGCAAGCCGGCTCCATCCGGCGGCCTTCCTGACGGTGCAGGAGGGCTGCGACAAGTTCTGCGCCTTCTGCGTCGTCCCCTACACGCGCGGCGCCGAGGTCTCGCGCCCGGCCGAAAAGGTGCTGGCCGAGGCGCGCGGCCTGGTCCGGCGCGGCGCCGTCGAGATCACGCTGCTCGGCCAGAACGTGAATGCTTATCATGGCGAAGGGCCTGACGGGGCGTGGAGCCTCGCACGGCTGATCCGGGCGCTGGCCGATATCGATGGCCTCGCCCGCATCCGCTACACGACCTCGCATCCGAACGACATGGCCGACGACCTGATCGCCGCGCATGGCGCGGAGGCCAAGCTGATGCCCTATCTGCACCTGCCGGTGCAGGCGGGCTCGGATCGGGTGCTCAACGCGATGAACCGGCGGCACACGGCCGGGGACTATCTGCGCCTGATCGAGCGGATCCGCGCCGCGCGGCCCGACATCGCCATCTCGGGCGATTTCATCACCGGCTTTCCGGGCGAGACCGAGGCCGATTTCGACGCAGACGCTCGCGCTCGTGCGCGAGGTCCGCTACGCGCAGGCCTATGCGTTCAAGTATTCGCCGCGCCCCGGCACCCCTGCGGCCGGGGCGCGAGCCAGGTGCCGGACGAGATCCGCGCCGATCGGCTCGCGCGCCTGCAGGCGCTGCTGGCAGGGCAGCAGGCGGAGTTCCGGCGGGCCCAGATCGGTCGCACCCTGCCGGTGCTTGATCGAGAAGCCGGGGCGGCGTGCCGGGCCAGATGGTCGGCCGCTCGCCCTATCTGCAGGCGGTTCACCTCGACCTGTCGGCCGACCGGACCGGCAGCATCGTCGAGGTCGCCATCACAGATGCGGGATCGCACTCGCTGGCCGGTCGGCTCGCCGCCTGAGGCGGGATCGCGGGGCCCTCGACATCCGGGCCGGCGGGCCCACATTCCGGGAATGCGCCGATCTGTCGCCCTCGCCGTCGCCCTGGCGCTCGCCGCGTCGGTAGCCGGCGCGCAGGTCCCCGGCGACGTTCGGGTGGATGTCGAGCTGGTACTTGCCGTCGACGTCTCGCGGTCGATGACGCCGCACGAGCTCGAGATCCAGCGCCGCGGCTATGCCGAGGCGATCGCCAGCGCCGAGGTGGTCGACGCCATCCGTGGCGGACCCGAAGGCCGCGTGGCGCTGAGCTACATGGAGTGGGCGGGCGCCGGCTCGCACCGGACGGTCGTCGACTGGATGCTGATCGGCAGCACGGCCGATGCGCGCGCCTTTGCCGGCAGGCTGACGGCGCGCTTCGACGTGAACCTCAGCCGCACGTCTATCTCGGGCGCGATCGACGCGGCCGCCGCCGGCTTCGATGGCAACGGCTACGCCGGCTGGCGGCAGGTGATCGACGTGTCGGGCGACGGGCCGAACAATCATGGCTGGCCGGTCGAGCAGGCCCGCAATGCGGCGCTCGCCCGCGGCATCGTCATCAACGGACTGCCGCTGATGACGGATGAGGGAATGGGCCGGCAGTGGCACCTGTCGGATCTCGACCGCTATTACCGGGACTGCGTGATCGGCGGCCCGGCGGCCTTCGTGGTCCCCGTGATGGATTGGACAGAAAAGCCAGCAAACTTAACGGCATGATGGGCCTCTTGTGCAGCGCGTGTACAAGCAGAAATCGTAGAGTGTCGCATCTCAGCGCATGTTCTTCTGGGTACTTCGCTGGCCGGTACAGACGGAGATCGTGCGCGTCATACGGCTGGTGCGGGGAGACGCGGAACAGGGTTGCAGACTGAAGAAGGTTTTGCGTGACCGCCGAAAACGCGACCCCGGGTGTCGCCCCTGCCGCCGTCTTTCCAGAGGAGCTTGGGACGCAAATCGACATGTCGGTCTTCCTGAGCACCACGCCTCGGGTCGGCGCGGTTATTGTTCTGGACCTTTTGACCGCAAGCGAATTGGACGCCGAGCTTGCCGCGGCGGGCGTCATGCGGTTTGAGTTTACCTGACTGCCGTGCGGTGCGTTGCTCGGCAGTGACGACACGGTTCTTCCGAGTAGCCGCCCTGAGCGGCAGTGCAGCGAGCGGCCGCTTCGCGCCCTCCACATAGGATGCTGCGCTCCGAACGAAGGTCGTAGAAGCGCTCGGAGCCGACCTTCGCTTCGGGCCGTGAACCAACAAGATGCCGCCGCCAGTGTTGGGCGGCGGCTGTTGGGGCCCAGAAATCAAGTGGCCGGTAGACGATAGACCCGGCCTCGCCCATCAACCTTTTTCGTAATCGGCCGGTCAGCACGCGGCCTCAGGCAGCCTTCTGCGCGGCCTCGCGGTTTGCTTTCCAGGTCCAGGGAAGGAGCTCGTCAAGGCGCCTTGGGTCATAGGTGCGGATACGGCCGAGGATGTCGGTGAGGTACGCTTCGGGATTGAGGCCTGAGAGCTTCGCGGTTTCGATGACGGTCATGGCGTCGGCGAGGATCTCG
>CAVUWP010000015.1:0-143633 GCA_963745085.1 uncultured Alphaproteobacteria bacterium
TACGCTTCACCTCGGGGCTGGTCGCCTGCCGCGCGGTGTCGCCGGCCAGGCGTCGCTTGCCTGCCTCGAGGAACTCCTTCGACCAGCTGTAGTACAGGCTCTGCGCAATTCCCTCGCGCCGGCAAAGCTCGGCGATGCTGTCCTCGCCGCGCAGACCGGACAGCACGATCCGGATCTTCTCCTCGGCCGAATGCTGCTCCGGGTCGCCCGCCGGATCTCCTTCACCGCCTTCTCGGCGGCAGCTCTCTGCGTCACGGGTTTCTGGCTCATCTCCACTCCTTCGCGGTTACGATGAGACAGAAACCCTCCGTTGCTCAATCACCTCATACCGTCCCATGGGCGCTGACGGCGGACACCAGACCGGGCCGGGATAATCGAGATCTCGGCAGGTCACCCGCGCTCGCGTGGACATTGACGCCCGACCTCACGGCCGGGGTCGTCCCGGTGCACCGCCCGGGACCCCTCTGATCGGAGATCCCGATGCACTCTCTGAATTTCGACCAGGCCGCCCGCGTGGCGGCAGACCTCCTCAAGGACGCGGACGTCGCCGCGGTTCTGGGGATTGCCCCCGCGGAGGCGTCCCGCCTGGCGCTGGCGATGGTGGCGGGCGCCGACATTGCGCCCGACCTCGCCGCGGATCTGCTCGACCGCCATGGCGAGAAGATCCGGACCCTCGAGCATGCGGCGATGAATACCACGTCCCTTCCCGACTATGAGGAAGGCAGGCCGCTGGTCAGCTTTGAGCTCGACGTGATCACGCGGAAGTGCCTCCTCCTGGTCTCGGCCCTTATCCTAGTCGCCGCGGAACCGGCCAGCGCGGGCTTAGTCAAGAGCGGTTCCGCGGGCACTCCGGCCCGCCGAGCCGACGCATCCTTACTCGAGATCTGATCCACACCGCTTCGACCCAGCCGAGCGGTGCCAGATGACCTGAGCCGCGGCCCCGCCGGGCAGAGTCCCGTGGCGTGAGTGCAAAGGCCCGCTCGGTCGTCCTCCGGTTAGGACCGTCACCAGCGGGATAAGCCCGAACTCCCTTACTTTCCGCGTAAACGCTATCGGCGGGGTGCCGGCGGCACTCCAGGACGAGCGCAACGCCCATGCCTTCGCGCGCCGGCGCGCATTCATGCCTGACAATGGCGAGCCTGACGCGCCCGCGCTGAGGTCGGCTCTTTTGCCCGTCCCGACGGGCTCGACGGAGAAGCTACCGGCGGAAGCGCCGGACCAGCGCAGACCCAGCTGAAATCCCGATGTGCAAACTTTGCCTGCCAAAATGTTCATTCTGACCCCAAAATGTGCAAACTATGCTTGGCGTGATAGCGGCGCCTGGCGCCCGTCACTCGCACTTGGAGTGGCCGCAGTCGAGGCAGACCTCGCAGCCCTCGCGCAGCTCGCGGTTGAAGCCGCCGCAGCGCGGACACGGCACCGGAACGGGTGCCAGGCCGACCACGGCGCGCCGCGCCGCGGGGTCCTCGGCCAGGCCCAGCCCCTCACCGCCGATGAAGCCGGTCTCGACCAGGTGGCGTTCAATCACGCCGCCGATGGCGGCCAGGATCGAGGGCACGTACTTGCCCTTGATCCAGGCGCCGCCGCGCGGGTCGAAGACCGCCTTCAGCTCCTCGACCACGAAGGAGACGTCGCCGCCGCGCCGGAACACCGCCGAGATCATCCGCGTCAGCGCGACGGTCCAAGCATAGTGCTCCATGTTCTTCGAGTTGATGAAGATCTCGAACGGCCGCCGCCGCCCGGCCGTCACGACATCGTTCATCGTGATGTAGATGGCGTGCGCGCTCTCCGGCCATTTCAGCTTGTAGGTGACGCCCTCCAGCTCCTCCGGCCGCTCCAGCGGCTCGGAAATGTAGACGACCTCGCCCGGATGGTCCGCCGGCGGCGCCATCTCGGGCGCGGTCTCGACCGCTTCAACGCCGCCTTCGCCAAAGAGGAGCCAGCCCGCCGAGACTCTCAAAGCATCGGCTAGCTTCTTTGCATCTGCCTTCGATATGCCGCGCAGATCTCGTTGATACTTGTTCAGGGTCGCTGGATCTGTATTGCTAGCTCGCGAGAGTTCTTCCCAACTTGAAAATTCGGACTTTTCGAAAGCGTAGCGCAAACGTGCTCCATGGCTCTTGAAGACTGGTGTAGCGCCCTCCGCTACTGTCAACACACTCCCCGTCACCGCGTTCGGCCGGTACGTCGTGCAGCCCTTGCAGCCCTGCCGGTAGGCCTCGGCATAGACGTCCTTGAAGTCCTCGAAGCCGATCGCGGCCGGCACGTTGATGGTCTTCGAGATGCTGCTGTCGACGAACCTCTGCGCCACGGCCTGCATTCGCACATGGTCCATCGGGCCAAGCGTCTGGGCGCTGACGAAATGCTCGGGCAGCGGCGCGTCGCCATGCCGCTCGCGCCAGCGGGCGACGGCATAGTCGACGACCTCCTCCTCGGTCCGGCTGCCATCCTTCTGCAGCACCTTGCGCGTGTAGGCGAAGGCGAAGATCGGCTCGATGCCGGACGACACGTTGCCGGCATAGAGCGAGATCGTCCCCGTCGGCGCAATCGAGGTCAGCAGCGCGTTCCGGATGCCGTGCGCGGCGATGCCCGCGCGGATGTCCTCCGGCAGGTCGCGGATGACCTCGCCGTCGAGATAGCCGTCCCGGTCGAACAGCGCGAACGCCCCCTTCTCGCGCGCCAGCTCCACCGAGGCGCGGTAGGCCGCGTCCCGGACCGCCCGCAGCCACGCCTCGGTCCGCGCCAGCGCCGCCTCGCCGCCATAGGCCAGCCCGCACATGGCGAGCGCGTCGGCGAGCCCCGTGACGCCCAGCCCGACGCGGCGCTTGGCCTGCGCCTCGGCCGCCTGCTGTTCCAGTGGAAAGCGCGAGACGTCGACGACGTTGTCCATCATCCGCACGGCAGTGGTGACCAGCCCGGCCAGCTCGCTTTCGTCGATCCCGGCCGCCGGCTCGAAGGGCGCGCGCACCAGCGCCGCCAGGTTGACCGAGCCGAGCAGGCACGCGCCATAGGGCGGCAGCGGCTGCTCGCCGCATGGGTTGGTCGCGGCGATCGTCTCCGCATAGGCCAGATTGTTCGCGCGGTTGATCCGATCGATGAAGATCACGCCCGGCTCGGCATAGTCGTAGGTGGCGCGCATGATCCGGTCCCACAGAGCGCGCGCCCGCACGCTGCGCCGGGTCTCGCCGGCGAACACCAGCGGCCAGTCGGCATCGGCCTCGACCGCATCCATGAAGGCGTCGGTCACCAGCACGCTCAGGTTGAACATGCGCAACCTGGCCGGGTCCTGCTTGGCGGTGACGAAGTCCTCGATGTCAGGATGGTCGCAGCGCATGGTCGCCATCATGGCGCCCCGGCGCGAGCCGGCCGACATGATCGTCCGGCACATCGCGTCCCAGACGTCCATGAAGCTGAGCGGCCCGGAGGCATCGGCGCCGACCCCCGCCACCGGCGCGCCGCGCGGCCTGAGGGTGGAGAAGTCATAGCCGATGCCGCCGCCCTGCTGCATCGTCAGCGCCGCCTCCTTCAGCGCCTGAAAGATGCCGCCCATCGAATCGGGGATCGTTCCCATGACGAAGCAGTTGAAGAGCGTCACCGTGCGCCCGGTGCCGGCGCCGGCCAGTGATCCGCCCGGCCGGCAGGAAGCGGAAGCCCTCGAGCGCCTCGAGGAAGCGGCCTTGCCATGCCGACGGCTCGGCCTCGACCGAGGCCAGCGCGCCGGCGACACGGCGCCAGCTGTCCTCGACGCCAACATCCAGCGGCGCGCCGTCCGGCCCGCGCAGGCGGTACTTCATGTCCCAGATCTGCTCCGAGATCGGAGCCGCGAAGACAGTCTGCGGGTCAGCGGAATCGGGCATGAGACACCAAGTCTAGTGGGAACGAAGAAGGTACGCGCGACGCACTGGTGGAGTCAATCCAGAGGCGGGCGCCGTTTGGCGGCCGTTCCGCGTCGCTCACCAGCCCCCCGTTCCGCTCCGGTACCCGTCGGCGCCGGCCGCCCGGGCCGCGCCGGGCGCGCCCAGCCGAGCTGGTCGGCCAGCACCCGCGCCGGCACCTCCTCGACGGTGCCGGCTGCCAGGTCGAGCAGCCGGAAGGGGCCATAGCCCGTCCGGATCAGCCGGTTCACCCCCAGCCCGATCGCCTCCATGGCGCGCCGCACCTCGCGGTTGCGGCCCTCGCGCAGCCCGACAGTCAGCCAGGCATTGGCGCCGCGCACGCTGTCGAGCGCCACCTCCATCGGCTGGAAGCGCTCGCCGTCGATGGTGAGGCCGCGGCGCAGCCGCTCCAGCGCCACCTCGTCGGGTGCGCCATGCACCCGCACCCGGTACTTGCGCAGCCAACCGGTGGACGGCAACTCCAGCCGCCGCTTCAGCGCGCCGTCATTGGTCAGCAGCAGCAGCCCCTCCGAGGCCATGTCGAGCCGCCCGACGCTCAGCACCCGGCCAAGCTCGGCCGGCAATCGCTCGAAGACCGTCGGCCGGCCCTTCTCGTCGCGCGCGCTGGTCACCAGCCCCGCCGGCTTGTGATAGCGCCAGAGCCGCGGCGGCTCGGGCGCCTCGACCGGCCGGCGGTCGACGGCGATGCGATCGGCCTCGGTGACGTTCAGCGCCGGGCTGTCGATCCGCCGCCCGTTGACCGTCACGCGGCCCGCCTCGATCATCCGCTCGGCCTCGCGCCGCGAGGCGACGCCCGCGCGCGCCAGCCGCTTGGCGATCCGCTCGCCGCCGCGTTTCCCGTCCGTCTCGTCCATGCGCCCCTCCTACCGCGTCGCGGGCTGGCCCGCCAGCCGGCGATCCCCTAGTCTCGCGCGGCATGTTCAGGGGCCACATGGACCGCGCGCTCGCCGAGGCCCGCGCCGCCGCCACGCGCGGCGAGACGCCGGTCGGCGCCGTCGTCTCGGCGCCCGACGGCCGCGTCCTGGCGGCCGACGGCAACCGCGTGCGCGAGCGCGGCGACCCGACCGCGCACGCCGAGATGCTGGTGATCCGCGCCGCCGCCGCCGCGCTCGGCAGCGAGCGCCTGACGGGCTGCGGACTGACCGTGACGCTCGAGCCCTGCGCGATGTGTGCCGGCGCCATCTCGCTGGCGCGGATCTCCCGGCTCTGGTACGGTGCACCCGACGCCAAGGGCGGGGGCGTCGCGCATGGCGCGCGCGTCTTCGCGCACGCCACCTGCCACCACCGGCCCGAGGTCTATGGCGGCATTGCCGAGCGCGCCTGCGCCACCATCCTCACCGACTTCTTTCGCGGCCGGCGCCAACGCCCGTAGGCACGGCCGGCGCCGACCGGAGCCGACCGGACCGGGGACGCGTGGAGTGTCGGCCCGCCTCGCGAGGGGGGTGCCGGGCGGTGCCCCGGCCGGCTGCTCCCGCACGGCGACACGGGCGGCGGCGCTGCTTTACAATCAGCGGTCGAATGCCTAGAACCAAAAGGTGCGCTGGGCAGTTACGATGCAGCGCAATTTTTTGCTGCCAAGGGGATAAACATGCTTCGGTCCTTTATTGGTTCTCTGTGCTTTTCAGCGCTTGTAGCAGGGGGTGCTCAGGCTGCCATCATCGGGGTTTCCGGGCCGAGCAGCTCGGCCGGAACGGCAGCCGCCATCATCACCGCCCCGCCGACTGTTCTGGACGACCTCGTCACGAACACGGGCATGCAGGGCTTCAACGAGAAGCAGGGCGTTCTTACGAGTATCGCCTACGCGACCAGCGGCGGCGGCGTCATCCCGGCGGGAAGCACCATCAACAGCCACATGATCTTCCTCAACTCGGCCGGACCCGGGCGGCTGTCGCATTCCAATGTCGCCTGGACGTTCGACGCCCCAGTTCTCGGAGTCATGGCGGACTTCTTCGGCAGATTGGAGGCGGCCAGCAGCGCTGAACTCGGGGCCGCCGGCACAAACTATACCATGACCCTGCCCGGCCAACGTGGAGCTCCCTTTCGCTCCCGCGGTCTGGACGGCGGCGACAGCTATTCAGTTTCCGGAGACACGATTAACGTCACAATGGCGGTCAGCGAACCCGGCGACTGGATCAGGGTCGTGACCTCCGGATCGACGGACGAGCAGCAACCGCAACCGCCCGTGGTGCTGCCAGCACCGCCCGTGGTGCTGCGCCGGCACCGCCCGTGGTGCTGCCGGCACCGCCCGTGGTGCTGCCGGCACCGCCCGTGGTGCTGCCGCCAGCGGCGATCCCGTTGCCGGCGACGCTGCCGCTGTCGCTGATCGGCCTCGCGGTGCTGGGCTGGACGGTCCGCCGCCGCCCGTCAGCCTGAGCCGAGCCGCCGCCGCGAGACCCGGCCTCCGGGCTTCCCGGGCGGCCGGCTGCCTCCGAGCGCTGGTCGCCTGCTTGCGGCAGTCGGGCCGCTGCTGAACCTCGAGGACGCGGCCGTCCCGGCCGAGGCGCTGGTTGCGGCGCATCGCGGCCTGCCGCTGACGTCCAGGCCGGCGACAGCGTGGCCGACGCGCTGGCGCGGTCGGCGGTCGATCCGAACCGTTCGACGTGCTCCGTGCGGCGGCGCGGCGCCGAGTGCGAGCCGAACGCCTTCGACGCAACGATGCCCTGCTACGAGCTGGCGTCCGAGGCGTCTGCTGGCGACGTCGACCTTGGCGCCGTCCTGGCCGCCGGCATCGGCTACCGGACGGGGCGGGTCGGGCTTGGACCTGAGCAGCGCCGCGAGCTAAGTCCGGAAGCGCAACGCGGCGCCAGCATCGGCGCCACTTCCGAAACCTAAACCGTGCAGGCTGCACACCGCGGCACGCTGACCTGCGCCGTCACGGTCGGCGGCGGGACCGTCGCCATCAACGCAGATCGCGATCCCGTGATCCGCCGCCCCCTCTTCACGCACCCCGCCAACGTCGGTCAAACGACGTTTGACGAGCCATCACCGCCCAACTCGGTTTGCTGCAGAAATCCGTGTCGAACCGTGTAAGAATCCGTGTCGGGCTGCATGGGGCCGGCGGAGGGCCGGGGGGCCGCGGCGAAATGCGCCGGCCCATTGAGCCGGCGGGCACGCCGCCCTATCGTCCGGCCCATGGAGAGAAACGACATCCTTGTCGCGGGCGGCGGCATCGCCGGGCTCGCGGCCGCGGCGCGGCTCGGCGTCGGGGGTCGCAGGGTCGTGCTCGTCGATCCGGCGCCGCCCGATGCCGCAGGCGGCGGCGATCTGCGCACCACCGCCTTCCTGCAGCCCGCCATCGCCACGCTGACCCGCGCCGGCGCCTGGGAGGCGATGCAGGGCGACGGCGCGCCGCTGCGCGTCATGCGCATCGTCGATGCCGGCGGCCGGGTGCGCCGGCCGCGCGCCACCGCCGACTTCGCCGGCGACGAGACCGGGCACGGCCTCTTCGGCTGGAACGTGCCGAACCGCGCCGCGCGGCGCGCCCTGCTCGGCCGGCTCGACAAGATGCCGAACGTGACGCTGAAGCGGGGCACGGTCGACGGCTTCCTGCCACGCCTCGACGCCGCGCTCGTCCGGCTCTCGGACGGCGACACGCTGGCCGCCGGCCTGGTCGTCGCCGCCGACGGGCGCGACTCGACGCTCCGCCGCCTCGCCGGCATCCGCCACCGGCGCTGGGGCTATGGCCAGAAGGCGCTGGTCTTCGCGGTTACGCATCCCGATCCGCATGACGGGGTCTCGACCGAGATCCACCGCACCGGCGGGCCGCTGACGCTGGTGCCGATGCCGGATCATGACGGCCGGCCCTGCTCGTCCGTCGTCTGGATGGTCCCGGGCCGGCGCGGCGCAGAGCTCGCCACGCTGGACGACGCCGCGCTGGCGGCCGAGCTGACGGCGGAGACGATGGGGCTTTTCGGCCCGCTCCGCCTGGCCGGCCCGCGCGCGATCTGGCCGATCGTCGCCCAGGTCGCGCTCCGCCTCGCCGGCCCGCGCCTGGCGCTGATCGCCGAGGCGGCGCATGTCGTGCCGCCGATCGGTGCCCAGGGGCTGAACATGAGCCTCGCGGACATCGATCAGCTCGCCCGGACGATCGAGAACGTGCCCGATCCGGGCGCGCGCGACGTCCTCACCGCGTACGAGCGCCGCCAGCTGCCGCAGACCCTCGCCCGCGTCGCCGGGGTGGACGTGCTGAACCGCGCCGCCCGGGCCGAGGCGCAGGCCGTGCGCGACCTGCGCGGGCTCGGCCTCGCCGCCATCGACCGCATCCCGCCGCTCCGCCGCTTCGCCATACGCGCCGGCCTCGGGAACTAGGCCGCTTCATCGCGCCTACGCCTATGGTATCATGGCGCATGGCCCAACCGAAGCGCACCGAGGTCTTCATCTCGTACGCCCGCGAGGATCGGGACCGGGCGCGCACGCTCGCTTCGCTTCTCGAAGCGCGTGGCTATGTCGCCTGGTGGGACTGGAACCTGATCGGCGGCGCCGACTTCCGCAGCGAGATCCTGGCCGCGATCGAACGGGCCGGCAAGGTGGTCGTGCTCTGGTCAAGACACTCCGTCGCCTCCAGCTTCGTCATCGACGAGGCGGCGCATGCGCGCGACCTCGGCAAGCTGGTGCCGCTCGTCATCGACGACGTGCGGCCGCCATTCGGCTTCGGCAATCTGCACACCCTGGCCGCCGCCGACCTCGACCGCGAGATTGGCGCAATCGTGGCGGCGCTCGAAGGCCGGCCGGCGACACCTGTAGCATCGGCCGCATTGCCGTCCTACTGGATGGGCCGGCGGGGTTTGCTGACGGGCGGATTGGCGACGATCGGCGCCGCCGCCGGCGGCTTGGCGTGGTGGAGGTCGCAAGATGCGGGTGCGCTCGTGCCCAGCCGGTCCCAAGCCAACCGCATCGCCTTGGTCGTCGGCAACGACAACTACCAATACGTTCCCGGCCTGCAGAACGCCCGCCGCGATGCAGTGCGCGTGACGGCCGCGCTGGACCTGCGCGGCTTCCGGGTCATCCAGGCGCTGGACGGCGACCGGGCTCGTCTGACCGAACTCATTCAGCGCTTCAAAACGCTGCTGGCGCTCGGCGGCGTCGGGCTCTTCTATTATGCCGGCCACGCGGCACACATCCAGGGATCCGACTACATCTTCCCTGTCGACGCTTTCGCTGAAGGAACCTCGCTGCCCTTCGCCCCCGAGGCAGTGATCGGCTCGGGCATCTTCATCGGTGACGTCACGGGGCCGATCGAGAACTTCTTCGCATCCCGCGCGCGCACCGATCCGGTGCGCCTCGCCGCGGTCTGCATCGGGATCAATTCGGCGTGCGCGACAACAGCCGGAGGCCCGGAGACCATGACAGACGCCGCGCCGCCCGCACCGCCGCTGTCACCGTGGGCGGCGCCGGCACCGGAACGCGGCGTTGCGCCGCCGCGGCCGAGTATCCGCGACAACGGCGTCGTGATGATGTATTCCGCCGACGAGGGCGAGGTCGCTCTTGACGGGGTCTTCCATGACGGCGGTTCGAGCGAGCACTCACCCTTCGCGACGGCTTTCTTCACCGAGATCGGAGAGGGTTCCGGCGAATTATCAGGGCTGGCTAGGCGCATTCGCCGCCGGGTGCGCACACTAACTGACGGCGTTCAGAATCCCGTTCTCGAGGACCGGAGCGAGGTGCCTTTCTATTTTAACCGCCGCATTTCCGACCCGCCGGAGGGCGTACTCAGGATCGTGATGCTCGATAGCTGCCGCGACAACCCTTTCAACAGGATGCGCTGAGCGTTCGCAAGGCCGGGCACAGGTGCCCTGAAGGAAGAAGGGGGAGCCTTGCGGCTCCCCCTCAGGTCCTTGGTTCAGGCTTCTCGTTTGGACCTTTTTTGCTGCTCGATGGTCTCGCCTGCGGCCTGATCTCGTCCGCGCCCCGGCTTCTCGGTCCGGCGGCGCTATGCTCGTTCCCTCAGCTGCACCCGCTCGTGCCGCCGCAGCTGTCGCACTTCATGCAGGTGCCGTTGCGCACCAGGGTGAAGTTGCCGCACTCGCCGCAGGCGTCGCCCTCGTATCCCTTCATCCGGGCCTCGGCGCGCCGGTCGATGGCGACGGCGCCGGCCGCGCCGATGGCTGCCGCCGTCGTGATCGGCGCCGCGATGACCGCGCCCGGCGCCGCCGCCAGCGGCCCGGCCGTGACCGACACGGCCGCCTGGCCGCCGCTCAGCACCAGGAACTCCTTCGGCAGCCGCTTGCGGTGGTAGCCGGTGGATGCCATCCGCTTGACCAGCTCGATCGCCCCGTGCCCTGCGGAAGGAGCGCCCTCCTCGGCCGCCGCCCGGCCCTCGTCGATGCCGCCGCCGATGGCGTCGAAGCGCGCCCCCTCGGGCTCGACATGCGCCAGGTCCGAGCGATCGAGATAGCTGACCGCCAGCTCGCGGAAGATGTAGTCGATGATCGAGGTCGCGTTCTTGATGTTGTCGTTGCCCTGCACCACCCCGGCCGGCTCGAACCGCGTGAAGGTGAAGGCCTCGACGAACTCCTCCAGCGGCACGCCGTACTGCAGGCCCATGCTGACGGCGATGGCGAAGTTGTTCATCATCGCCCGGAAGGCGGCGCCCTCCTTGTGCATGTCGATGAAGATCTCGCCGAGCCGGCCGTCCTCGAACTCGCCGGTGTGCAGATAGACCTTGTGGCCGCCGACGATCGCCTTCTGGACATAGCCCTTGCGCCGGTCCGGCAGCCGGACGCGCTGGCCGCGGTTGTCGCGGACGATGACCTTCTCGACGATCTTCTCGGCCAGCACGATCGTCTTCTCGACGCCCTCGGCCTCTTCGAGGTCGGCAGCGTCCTCGATCAGCGCCGACGAGAGCGGCTGGCTGAGCTTCGACCCGTCCCGGTAGAGCGCGTTCGCCTTCAGCCCCAGCCGCCACGACATCAGGTATGCGTCGAGGCAGGCCGCGATCGTCGCGTCGTTCGGCATGTTGACGGTCTTCGAGATCGCCCCCGAGATGAAGGGCTGCGCCGCCGCCATCATCCTGATGTGGCTGGCGACGCCGAGGCTGCGCCGGCCGGTCCGCCCGCAGGGATTGGCGCAGTCGAAGACCGGCAGATGCTCCGGCCGCAGTCCCGGCGCGCCTTCCAGCGTCATCGTCCCGCAGACGTGGACGTTCGCCGCGTCGATCTCGGCCGCCGTGAACCCCAGCGCGCGCAGCAGGTCGAAGCCCGGCTCGGCCATCGCCGCCGGCTCCAGCCCCAGCGTGACCGCGCAGAACTCCGCGCCCAGCGTCCACTGGTTGAAGACGAAGCGGATGTCGAAGGCGCTGCCCAGCGCCGCCTCGATCCGGGCGAACTCGTCCGGCCCGAAGCCGAGCAGCTTCAGCCGCTCGGGCGTGACGCCCGGCGCGCCCTCCAGCTCGCCGCGGCCGACGGCATAGGCGACGATGGCGTCGATCTCGTCGTCGGCATAGCCCAGCGTCTGCAGCGCGCTCGGCACCGCGTGGTTGATGATCTTGAAATAGCCGCCGCCCGCCAGCTTCTTGAACTTGACCAGCGCGAAGTCGGGCTCGATCCCCGTCGTGTCGCAGTCCATGACCAGGCCGATCGTGCCGGTCGGCGCGATGACGCTGGCCTGCGCGTTGCGGTAGCCGTGCGCCTGCCCCAGCTCCAGCGCGCGGTCCCACGAGGCCCGGGCGCGCGCCACCAGACGCGCGTCCGGGCAGTTGGGCGCATCCAGCGCCACAGGGAGAGTCGCCAGTCCCTCGTACCCGCCGGTCTCGGACCAGGCGGCCCGGCGATGGTTGCGCATGACGCGCAACATGTGGTCGGCATTCGCGGCATAGCCGTGAAAGGCGCCGAGCTCGGCGGCCATCTCGGCCGAAGTGGCATAGGCCGTGCCGGTCAGCACCGCCGTCAGCGCGCCACAGAGCGCCCGGCCCGCATCCGAGTCGTAGGGCAGCCCCAGCGTCATCAGCAGGCCACCGAGATTGGCATAGCCGAGGCCAAGCGTCCGATAGTCGTGGCTCAGCTGCGCGATCTCGCGCGACGGGAACTGCGCCATCGTCACCGCGATCTCGAGCGTCAGTGTCCACAGCCGCACCGCGTGCTCGTAGCCGTCGACGTCGACCCCCTCCTCGCCGAGGAACGCCAGCAGGTTCAGCGAGGCCAAGTTGCATGCCGTGTCGTCGAGGAACATGTATTCCGAGCACGGGTTCGACGCCCGGATCGGACCGCTGGCCGGGCAGGTGTGCCAGTCGTTGATCGTGTCGTGGAACTGCACGCCCGGATCTGCGCAGGCCCAGGCGGCATGCCCGATCTGGTCCCACAGCGCGCGGGCCTTCAGCGTCTTCGCGACATTGCCGTCGGTGCGCCGGAGCAGATCCCAGTCGCCGTCAGCCTCGACGGCGCGGAGAAAACCATCCGTTATCCGCACCGTGTTGTTCGAGTTCTGGCCCGAGACGGTGAGGTACGCCTCCGAATCCCAGTCCGTGTCGAAGACCGGGAACTCGATCTGGCGCACGCCCTGGCCTGCGTATTGCAGCACGCGCTTGACCATCGTCTCGGGAATCGCCGCTTTGCGCGCGGTGCGGATTGCGGCCTTCAGCCCGGGATTCTTCGCCGGATCGACGGCATCCGCCAGGGCACCGTCCCAGGCACCGACCGCCGCCAGCACCGCGTTCAGCCGCTCCTGGTGCAGGCGGCTGCCGGCGACCAGCGCCGCCACCTTCTGCTCCTCGCGCACCTTCCAGTTGACGAATTCCTCGATGTCCGGGTGGTCGAGGTCGCAGATCACCATCTTGGCGGCGCGGCGCGTGGTGCCGCCAGACTTGATGGCGCCGGCGGCGCGGTCCCCGATCTTGAGGAAGGACATCAGTCCCGAGGACCGGCCGCCGCCGCCTAACGGTTCGTTCGCGGCACGCAGGGAGGAGAAGTTCGTGCCGGTTCCCGAACCGTATTTGAAGAGCCGCGCCTCGCGGTTCCACAGGTCCATGATGCCGCCCTCGTTGACGAGGTCGTCGCGGACCGACTGGATGAAGCAGGCATGCGGCTGCGGATGCTCGTAGGCGCTGGTCGACCTGACCAGCTCGCCCGTCTGGAAGTCGACATAGTAGTGGCCCTGGCTCGGGCCGTCGATGCCATAGGCCCAGTGCAGACCGGTGTTGAACCACTGCGGCGAGTTCGGCGCCGCCATCTGCGCCGCCAGCATATAGCGCATCTCGTCGTGATAGGCGGCCGCGTCGGCTTCCGACGAGAAATAGCCGCCCTTCCAGCCCCAGTAGGTCCAGGTGCCGGCCAGCCGGTCGAAGACCTGGGCGGCCGACGTCTCGCCGCCGAAGCGCTTGGCTTCCGGCAGCTCGGCCAGGGCCTTCTCGTCCGGCGCCGAGCGCCACAGGAATGACGGCACGCCCTTCTCACGAACGCGGCGGACGCGCGCCGGAACGCCGGCCTTGCGGAAGTACTTCTGGGCGAGGACGTCCGCCGCCACCTGGCTCCACCCCGCCGGCACGTCGAAACCTTCCAGCCGGAACACCACGCTGCCGTCCGGGTTGCGGATCTCCGACGTCGCCTGGCGGAACGGGATCGCCGCATAGGGCGACTGGCCTGCCTCGGTGAAGGTGCGGTCGATCTTCATCTGTCCCTCGTCCCCTGTCCCGCAAGAGCCGCGCCGCTGCCGGCGACTCGTTCCCCTCCGGCGGGCCTTTCCCGCCGTTCCCGACCATCTTTCCGGCCGGAACGCTCGCATTCGCTGGTTCGGCGGCCCCAGGCAAGCGGGCCTACGCTCAATATGCAGACCGGGTCACCAGATGTTGTGGTTTCCGTTTCCGCCAAATCAACCTGCGGGGCGGAGCCCGAGTTGGTCAACCATTATTTGCGACAAACCCCAGATTTCGGGGCCGACGCCGGCAAAGCCACCATCAATAGAAGAACAGGTCACGAACATTAGCAATCTGGTAATGGTTGGAGAGCCTTGCCCTGCCTCCGTTGCGCGGCCCCGGCGGCAGCGGCGACCCGTCCCGGGCGATTTCCTTCAATGTAATCTCCTCCTCCTCCGATGATCGCGGATGTTCGAGGGCTGTCCGCACCGGCTCGGCGGGCAGGCGGGTGCCGCGTGCCCTGCCCCGCCGTTCGGAAAGGGCGCCGCCGCTCTGGCCGATATCCTCATCGCAGCCCCTGGAGAGCGGATGATCAGGTCGGGCGCGGCGCACCCGGTCAGATTTCATGCAGATGGAGCAGCGCCGCGGCATCCCGGGCTCGGCCTCGGCGATGTCCTCCGAGTCCGGGGCGTACCACCTTGACCTCGTGGACGCGCCCGGCCACACCGCCCATCATTCCGCCACATCAATCCGACACGGGGCGCCCGCGCGTCAGCACGCGGACCAGGCGCTCGCGCCGCACCGGGCGGAAACCCATCTTCTGGTACAGGCCGAGCGCGCGCGGATGGTCCAGGGTGTTGGTGTTGACCGTCATGCTCTCCGTCCCGGGCCGTTCCCAGCCAACCTGGACGGCCGTCGCCAGCAGCCAGTGGCCGAGCCCGCGCCCGATCGCCTGCGGCACCAGCCCGAAATAGGCGAGGTCGACGACGCTGGCGCGCCGCGCGTCGAGCATAAAGAACCCGCCCGGCCAGCCGTCCAGCATCATCGTCCAGAGCTCGACCGACGGGTCGCCGACAAATGCCTCGGCTTCGGCCAGCGGGCGGGCCAGCCAGTCGGTCCACTCGTACTCGGCGCCGACCGCACGATAGAGATAGAGGAAATAGTCCGCAGGCGGCCGGCGCGCCGCCAGCAGCGCCACCTGCCGCCCGGACGGCCGGGGCGGCAGCGGCCCCCGCGGCGGCTCGGTCATCTCCAGCCAGGTGACGACGTAGTCGACCTCGTCGCCGGGGCGCAGCGTTCTCGTCATGGACCATTCATCCGAAGCTGCCTGACGCCCAGATCGTGCCGCCCCCACCTTCTCGCCGTGCAGGTGGGCGCGTCCGACCAGGCCCGGAACCCGGCGACGGGCCGCCGGCGGCGGTCAGAGCCCCCGCGTCAGCCGGTTTCGACCGCCAGGTCCTGGCAGGCGCCCCACTCGACCCAGCTGCCGTCGTAGACGGCGTTCCGCGCGTGCCCGAGCCGCGCCAGCGCCAGGCTGACGATCGCCGCCGTAACGCCCGAGCCGCAGGTCGTGACGATGGGCTTCAAGAGGTCGACGCCCGCAGCGTCGAAGACGGCGCCGAGCTCGTCCGGCCCCTTCATCGTGCCGTCCTCGTTCAGCAGCGAGCGGTAGTGCACGTTGATCGCCCCCGGCATGTGGCCGGCGCGCAGCCCCTTGCGGGGCTCGGCCTCCTCGCCGCGGAACCGGCCGGGCGCGCGCGCGTCGACGATCTGCTCGTCGCCGAGCTTGATGGCGCGGGCCACCTGCGTCACGTCGCGCACCAGGGCTGCGTTGCGCCGGCCGGTGAAGTGGCGCTCGCGCGGATCTGGCACCTCGCCGTCGACGGGACGCCCCTCGGCCAGCCACTTCGGCAGGCCGCCGTCCAGCACCGCAACGTCCGTGTGGCCGAAGACGCGGAACATCCACCAGACCCGCGCCGCCGAATAGATGCCCTGCTGGTCGTAGACGACGACCCTGTGCCCGTCGCCGATGCCCATGCGCCGGACGCGGGCGACGAACTTCTCGACCGGCGGCAGCATGTGCGGCAGCGGCGAGCGCTCGTCGGCGATCTCGTCGATGTCGAAGAAGCGCGCGCCCGGGATGTGCCGCTCGAGATACAGCGCATGGCCGTCGCGCCCGTCGGTCGGCAGGTACATCGAGCCGTCCAGCACGCGCAGGTCTGGCGCGTCCAGCCGCTCGGCCAGCCACTCGGTCGAGACCAGGAGAGTCGGATCGCTGGCCGGCATGCTCACCCTCGTTCGCTTTGCCATTGACTACGGCGAAGAAAGGCCGGAATCAACGCTCGCCGGAAGCCCGAAGATGTTCCGGGCGGCTCTTGCCGACCAGGCTGGGCTGGCGCAGGGTGCCCCGGACACACCGATGAAACCCATCTCCGCGCCCGACGCGCGTCCACAGCCTGCGAGGTTCCGATGAAATCGATCCGTTTGCCGGCGCTCGCCGCCGCCCTGCTCCTGCCCGCCTTCGCCATGGCGCAGACGACGCCGGTGCCGCGCCCGGCTCATGCCGGGCAGGCGGCGACAACGACGCTCGGCGACCTCAGCATAGAGGGCGCCGTCGCCCGCGCCTCGATCGGCAATGCACCGACCTCGGCCGTCTACATGACGATCACCACCTCGGGCGACCCCGACCGGCTGGTCGCGGCGACAAGCCCGGCGGCGCAGGCGGTCGAGCTGCACGCCTCGCTGCAGGAAGGCGGCGTCAGCAAGATGCAGCGCCTCGAGGCCGTCCCGGTCGCCGCCGACGCCCCGGCGCATCTGGAGCCCGGCGGCTACCACATCATGCTGATCGGCCTCGCCGCACCGCTCGACGAGGGCGCGACCGTGCCGCTGACGCTGACCTTCGAGAAGGCCGGCGAGGTCACGCTGGACGTGCCCGTGTCGAAGGACGTCGCCGGCCACATGCACTGAGCCAGCATCGGTGCCGGGGCGACCCGGCACCTACCGGCCCGGCAGGCGCGGCGCGCGCTGCGCCAGCGCGATGCCGCCGATCACAGCCACCATCGCCAGCGCGTGATAGCCGGCGAACGCCTGCCCCAGCAGCCCGACCGCCAGCGCCGCGGCGAAGACCGGCACCAGGTTCGTGTAGACGCCGGCCCGCCCCGGCCCGATCAGGTCGACCCCGCGCAGGAAGAAGATCTGCGCCAGGCAGGACGGGAACAGCGCCACATAGGCGACGATCAGCCAGCCCTCGGCCGTCGGCCACCGGTACCCCTCGCCAAGGGCCTCCGCCAGCGCCGGCGGCACCGCCGCCAGCGCCGCGATCGGCGCCATCAGCGTGAAGAAGACCACGCCCGGCACCGGCGGCCGCCCGACCAGCATGACCGCATAGCCGGCGTAGAGGACGCAGGCGACCAGCATCAGCAGGTCGCCCCGGTTGACCTCGGTCTCCAGCACCGCCCAGGGCGTGCCCGCCGTCGCCACCAGGATCACCCCGACCAGCGTCACCGCGACGCCAGCCGCCTGCAGCGCCGTCACGCGGGCGCCATGCGCCAGGAAGGCGCCGATCATCACGAAGACCGGCATCGCCCCCTGCAGGATGCCGATGTTGACGGCGCTGGTACTCAGCGAGGCGAAGTAGAAGAGGATGTTGAACCCGGTGAACCCCGCCACCGCCATCAGCGCGATGCGCGCCAGGCGCGGCCGGATGACCGGCCAGTGCGCCGCCACCTGGCCGCCGAACAGCGGCCACAGCAGCAGCGTCACCGCCGTCCAGCGCGCCAGCACCAGCTGCAGCGGCGTGATCTCGCCCCTGGCCAGCTGCCCGGCGATGGCGTTGCCGGCCCAGAACAGCGTCGTCAGCACCAGCAGCAGCGCCGGCCGCTGGTAGAGCGCGTGGAGGGCGGATCTGGCGGCGACAAGCATGCGACCTCGGCGGATGGAGAGCGCCGCGTACCAGACCCCGCCCGCCCGTACCAGTCGCAGGGTGGGGCGCACCCCACCCGGTGTCCGGCTCACTCGATCAGGCCCGGCTCAGTCTATCAGGCCCGGCTCAGTCTATCAGGCCCGGCTCACTCTATCAGGATCGTCACCCGCCGGTTCTGCTTGCCCTTCTTCTCGATCTTGCCGAGCGTCAGGCGGCCGATCTCGGCCGTCGATCGCACATGCGTGCCGCCGCAGGGCTGGAGGTCGACCGCAGGCTCGGCCCCGATCCGCACCAGCCGGACGCGCCCCTGCCCCATCGGCGGCTTGACGGCCATCGTCTTGACCATCTCCGGGCGCGCCATCAGCTCCTCGTCGGTGATCCACTCGGTCGTCACCGCATGGTCCCCCGCGACCAGCGCGGCCAGCGCCGCCTCAAGCGCGTCGCGGTCCTCCGGCGGCTCGGCCATGTCAAAGTCCAGCCGCCCCTTCTCGGCGGCGATCTGGCCGCCGGTCACCGGCAGCGGGATGACCACCGACAGCAGGTGCAGCCCGGTATGCACCCGCATGTGCCGGTGCCGCCTCTGCCAGTCCAGCCGGGCCGTGACCTCGGCGCCGACCGGCGGCAGCGCCGCGCCCTCTGCCGCGCCCTCTGCCGCGTCCTTTGCCGCGACGTGCACGATGTCGTCGCCCTCGCCCTTCACCGCCGTCGCCACGGGCATCTCGCCGCCTTCCCAGACAAGCGTGCCGCTGTCGCCCGGCTGGCCGCCGCCGGTGGCGTAGAAGACCGTCCGGTCGAGCACGACGCCGCCATCCGCCGCCCGGACCACGCGGGCGGCGCATTCTCTCGCATAGGCGTCTTCGCGGAACAGCGGCTCGGTCATGCTCGGTCCTCCCCGGATGGCAGCCGCTTCCTGCCATCCGCCGCGCCTGCGGGCAAGCGCCCCCGCCTGCCGCCGGGTCGCGACTTTCGCGAACCCGCCATCGCATTAGGAAATCTTTTCCGTGACTTTCCTAAACACGCAAAAGCGGGCGGCTCCTTCACCTTCCGTGACGCCGCCGCAAGCCGCCGCAAGGACGACACAGGGACGCCGCATGACCGTGACCGAGGCCGCGGCCGGCATCGCCACCCAGATCGAGGCGCTCGCCGCATAAAAGCGACCTGCTGCGGGATCTCGCCCCGACGCGCGCGCACCGCGAAAGCCTGCTGAAGGCGATCGACTGCGTGCTCGATACCCTGCCGGTCGAGGCGCGCCGCCCGCTGCGGCTGCGCCTGAACCGCGTCGCCGTCGCGCTGGCCGGAGAGTTGCGCGCCAATGTCAACGCCACCGACAAGGTCGAGGTGCTGCACGACTACCTGACCCGCGCCGACGGGCCGGTGACAGTCAGGGCCGCGCAGGCGCATCTGCGGCGCCACGGCCTCGCCGGCTATGACGCCACCGCCGCCCTGCTGCTGGCGCGCAAGTGCAGGCAGGGGATGCTGAAGCGCATCGCCCGCGGCCGCTACAGCGTCAACCCGCACCACCCTCTGGTCGCCGGCCGGCGCCTGCCGCAGGGCGCGCACCCGCAGCGTGCGCGGTCCGCCCACCGGGGCATTCGGGTCAGGGCTGGCACTCGCCCGGATAGGCGATGCTGGTGCCGGCCGAGGCGGCGGCGCAGTCGTTCGGATAGGTCAGGTCGTTGCAGCCGCAGACCGGGTTGTAGTCCATGGTGCAGGCCTGCGGCCTGGGCATGCACACCCCCGTCTGGTCGGCCACGCCGCAGAACCCGGTCTGCGGATAGGCGCAGTATTGCCCGGCCCCGCAGGCCAGCCCCTGCAACCCGCCGCAAACCGCGAGGTCCGCCTCGCTCTCCTTGTCGGCCGCAGGCTCGCAGCCCGACAGCACCAACATCCCCAGCACGATCAGACAGGCGCGCATTGAAAACTCCATCCCCTCCGAGGCCCAGAGCCTAACGCGGATCCGCCCGTCCATCCACCAGCATCACCGGCCCCGCCGCACGAGACCCCGCGATCGCGGAAAGGCAGCACGATACGGCCGGGATGGGCCCCAACGACATCCGTGCGGATAGCGTAAGTCGCTGCTCGTCGTTCCGCGCCAGAAACGGGCCCGACCCCCCCAAGGTTTCGCCCCGAAGTTCCGCGTCTCCTATCCTCTTGACGTGCTGGGAAGTCGGAGGCGGCGTCAAAACCGACCGTTTTAGGCTTGTAGGTTGTCTTAGCAGGTTTTGTCCTGCATCGGCCATTCGTGCCCCACGCGCCGAGCGCCGGATCAGAACCAACCGGGTTCCGTACGCAAGGTTTCCGGCGTCCGCAGCACGCCATTTCCGAACCCGTGGAACGCACATCTTATGCTCCCCGCGTGGTCGGCCTCGCAACGTCCTTTCTACTCGACGCGCGTGATCGCCGGCGGCGACCAGGACCCGTTCAGCGCCGCGTCCTTGGGCCAGTAGAGGCGCATCACCATGTAGATCGGTCCGTCCGGCGCCGGCAGCCAGTTCGCCTTCCGGTCCGGGTCGGTGGGCTCGTCCTTCTGGATATAGAGGGTCAGCGACCCGTCCGCATTCATCTTCATGTCTGGTAGCATCGGCGAATTGACCAGATAGCGATCGATCGGGTTCTCGATGAGCAGCTGCGTCTTGCCGTCATACATGGTCACCGACCAGAAGGCGTTGACCGGCGGGAACGCGTCCTTGGGGAAGGTGAGGGTGTATCTGGACGTGCTGCCGTCGAGCGGCTGACCGTCGCCATCGTTGCGGGTGATCGGATAGGCGGCCTCGGCCGGGTCGTTGGCCAGAATTCCGGCGACCGCGACCGCGGCGCGCTGCGTCCAGTCGCCGGCATATACTTCCCGGTCGCCGATCCCCGAGGTCACGACGGTCCAGCCGTTGACCAGCTTGCCCATCTTCTCGATCTTGGCCTTGATCGCTTCCTCGGCCGCTGTGCCAGCCTCGGCGATCGCCGCCTTGTCGGCATCGCTCAGCGCGATCGTCGGAAAAGTCTTGCCGGGTTCGATACCGATCGTGGCGAATTTCGCGCGGAGCGGGTCCTCGACGGCCGCCGGGCCGGTCGGGGGGGCGAACTGGAGCAGGAAGGGCAGATAGCTCAGGACATCCTTCTTCTCGGTCGTCGCGTCGATCGCCGGCCAGTCGATGGCGGGCGCCGCCGCCGGGGCCGGTTCGCCGAGGAAGGCGGACAGCGGCTTGACCTCGTACTTCGCCTGGATCGCCTTCACGTTGTCGATGTCGGCCGCGTCGAAGAGCTGGGTCCGGTAGGTGGCGAGCGCGAACTCGGTCTCCGAGGTGAAGACTTTGGCGACACCGTCGGGCGTGTCGCCGGTCCAGCCCGGGCCGGCGACGGCATAGCATCCGGCGTCGTTGCCGGTGGCGCGGCTGCCGATATAGCCGAAGTTGAACGTGTACTGCGACGTCAGCATGACCGAGTAGTAGCGGTCCTTGTCGATCTCGGGCACGCACAGCACCACAGGCTCGGCGCGCAGGTCGAGGAAAAGCCACGAATAGGGCGTGTCGCTGTTCGGCGTGACGATGGCGGTGTCGGCAGGCGTGTAGACCTTGGGCTCGTTGGCGATCGTGTTGAACGGCGCCTTGTACTGGCCAGACTTCTCGTCGATCGCGTACTGGTACATGATCTTGTAGTACATCGACATCGGCAGGCCGTAGATGATGGCCTCCTCCGCGGTGGACTTGATCTCGTCGGTCGTGGGCGCGGTCTGAGCCGACGCCGTGGTCATGAATACCGCGACCGCTATTCCGGTGGTGGCGTTCCGCACGATTGCTCGCGTCATCTCGGTTTTTTCTCCGTCAGGTGAGGTTCATCGGCAATTGGCGTATGTTCAGGGGGTCACAGTCACTCAAGCCACGCCGGCCAAACTGGCGAGATCACTATTCGCAATTTTTTACGCTATCTTGCTCAGTCGAGGTAGCTCTATGTCGGGAAGGGGTCGTTCACTTTGAATTGCTCAAGCTCAAACAATGACCGGATAGGCCGCTCTGCCGCCGCTTGTCAACGAAGGTCCGCTGCGGCGAAGGAACCTCAACCTTAGGGACATTCAAGGCTGGAGGTCGTCAGTCGCTTTGAGCCTGGAAGGACGCTGTAGACGACGACCGGGCTCCGATTGTGCAGATGTCTCATTCCGAGCGGGCGATGCCGGAACTCGACACGGGCAGCGGCTGCGGTCCACCTCGACATTCCGGTCGATGATTGCAATATCGGTGCCCGGCCCGCACCGGGACCATCCAATCGCCGCGGCGCCGCATCGGGTCTCGGGCGGGCGGCGCGAAAAGGGCGGCGGCGCGAAGGGACTGGCGTGACGACGGAGCAGGCGCTGCTGTTCGGGCTGATCGCGCTCGTCCTCGTGCTGCTCGTCTGGGGCCGGTGGCGCTATGACCTCGTGGCATTCGGCGCGCTGATCGCCGCCGCGATCGCCGGCCTGGTGCCGGCCGAGACGACGTTCTCGGGTTTCGGCCACGAGGCCACCGTCATCATCGCGCTGGTGCTGGTGATCTCGCGCGGGCTGGTGAACTCGGGGGCGATCCAGATCGTCACCCGTGGCGTCATCGACAGCGCCAGGCCGCTCGGCACGCACATCGCCGTCCTGGGTGGAATGGGCGCCGTGATGTCCGCCTTCATGAACAACGTCGCGGCGCTGGCGCTGCTGATGCCGGTCGACATCCAGACCGCGAAGAAGGCCAAGCGCCCGCCGGGACTGAGCCTCATGCCGCTGTCCTTCGCGACGATCCTCGGCGGGCTCGCGACGCTGATCGGCACGCCGCCGAACATCGTCATCGCCAGCTTTCGCAGCGAGGCGCTGGGCGAGCGCTATGGCATGTTCGACTTCGCGCCGGTCGGCATTGTCTGCGCCGTCGCGGGCCTGGCCTATCGTCGCGACCATCGGCTGGCGGCTGATCCCTCAGGTCAGCGGCGCGACCGATCCGGCCGCCCAGCTCTACGAGCTGGAGGAATTCGTGGCCGAGCTCGAGGTGCCGGAGGAGTCGGACGCCGTCGACAAGCGCGTCAGCGCGCTCGACGGAGACGCCGAGAAATCCGACGTCGCCGTGATCGGCCTCGTCCGGTCGGGTCGGCGGCTCTACGGCGCGGCGCGCAACGAGGTCATCAGAGCGGGCGACGCGCTGGTCGTCGAGGCGGCCCCCGAGGCGATCGAGGAGTTCAAGAACGAGCTCGGCCTCGAGTACGAAATCGAAGGAGCGGCGCGAGATCGATCCGGCGACCGAGGGCCTGACGCTGATGGAGGTCGTGGTGCCGGCGGGTGCGCTGGTCGCCGGGCGCTCGGCCGCTGTCGCTGCAGCTCGTGCGCCGCCGCGGCGTGACGCTGCTCGGCATCTTCCGGCGCGGCCGGCGGATCACCGAGCGGGTGCGGCGCGAGACGGTCCAGGCCGGCGACATCCTGCTGCTGCTGGGCCCGACGGAACGGTTGCCCGACGCCGCCTCGTGGCTCGGCTGCCTGCCGCTCGAGGGGCGCAGCATGACGGTCGAGCAGCGCGACAAGGCGTCGACTTGCGGGCGGGCTCTTCGCGGCCGCCGTGGCGGCGGCCAGCTTCGGCTTCGTCGGCCTGCCCGTCGCCCTCGGCGCCGTCGTCGTGCTCTACGTCCTGATCGGCATCGTGCCGCTGCGCGAGGTCTACGAGAACGTCGAGTGGCCGGTGATCGTGCTGCTCGGCTCGCTGATCCCGCTCGGCGCGGCGCTCGAGGAGACGGGCGGTACCCTGCTGATCGCCAACGCGATCCTCGGCTGGACGGCGGCGCTGCCGCTCTGGGCCGTGCTGGTGATCCTGATGGCGATCACCATGACGCTGTCGGACGTGCTGAACAACGTGGCGACCGCCATCATCCTGGCGCCCATCGCGGTCGAGATGGCGGCGCGGCTGGAGGTCAGCCCCGATCCGCTGCTGATGGCGGTGGCGGTCTCGGCCTCCTGCGCCTTCCTCACGCCGATCGGGCACAAGAACAACACGCTGATCCTGGGACCCGGCGGCTACGCCTTCGGCGACTACTGGCGCATGGGGCTGCCGCTGGAGCTGATCGTCCTGGCCGTCGCCATGCCGGCGATCCTGTTCTTCTGGCCGTTCTGACCCGTCACCGCTCGCGCAGCGCCCGCTCCAGCGCCGCCTCCTCCTCTGGCGTCAGCGCCGGCGGCGCGGCCGGCCGGCGCTGCCGCAGATAGCCGAAGGCCACGCCGAGCCCGATCAGGAAGGCCGCGGGCCCCGCCAGCCACAGCGCCGCGTTCGCCATCGAGAACCGGGGCTTGAGCAGGACGAACTCGCCGTACCGGTCGACGAGAAACTGCTCGACCTCGGCATCGCTGTCGCCGGCGACCAGCCGCTCGCGCACCAGCAGGCGCAGGTCGCGCGCCAGGTCGGCGTTCGAGTCGTCGATCAACTCGTTGCGGCAGACCAGGCAGCGCAGCTCCTGGCTGATGGCGCGGGCGCGCAATTCGAGGCCGGGATCGGCAAGCATCTCGTCGGGCTGGACCGCGCCCGCCAGCGCCGGCCAGACCAGCAGCAGCACCGCGAGGATCCGGCGCATGGTCACTCCGCCGGCACCGCGGCCGCGCGGCGCGCCGCCGCGCCGATCCGGAAGCGCCGATCGGTCAGGCTGACCAGCCCGCCCAGCCCCATCACCAGCGCGCCGAGCCAGATCCAGATGGCCAGCGGCTTCAGATAGCTGCGCACCGCCCAGGCGCCCTCGCCGTTCCGGTCGCCCAGCACCAGGTAGACGTCGCGCCCCAGCCCCTCGTCGATCGCCGCCTCGGTGGTCGGCATGCGCTGCACCGGATAGACGCGCTTCTCCGGGCAGAGATGCGCGACCAGTTCGCCGTCCCGCAGCAGGCGGAAGCGGCCGAACACCGTCTCGAAATTGCGCGCCTCGCCGCCCTTGAAGACCGTGTCGGCGGTGCGCCCGCACCCGGTGGCGGCAAAGTCGGCGCCGAGCGGCAGCCGCTCGACCGCGTCGAAATGCACCTCGTAGGGGCCGAGCGGGATGACGTCGCCCGGCCGCGCCAGGCGGATGTCCTCGACCTGCCAGGCCGAGACGGCGGCGATGCCCATGACGCTGAGCCCCAGCCCGGCATGCGCCAGCGACTTGCCCCAGTCGGCGCGGGGCAGCCGCGCCAGGCGCCGAGCGCCGCCCCGGCCGGCACGCGGCCGAAGCCCGCCCGCTCGGCCAGATCGACGATGACGCCGAGCACCAGCCAGGCGGCGAGCGCGATGCCGACCGGCGCCAATAGCGCCGTGCCCGTCTGCACGCCCCAGACGATGCCGCCGATCGCCAGCGCGCCGGCCGCCGCCCACCAGAGCCGCGTCAGCACGGCGACCGCGTCCGCCCGCTTCCAGGGCATCAGCGCGCCGACCGGCAGCGCCAGGAACAGCAGCACCATGAAGGGCGTGAAGGTCAGGTCGAAGAACGGCGCGCCCACCGAGATCTTCGCCCCGTCGAAGAACTCGCGCACCAGCGGCGCCAGCGTGCCGGTGAAGACGACGGCGCAGGCGACGACCAGCAGCAGGTTGTTCAGGATCAGCGCACCCTCGCGGCTGACCGGCTGGAAGACGCCTTCCGAGCGCATGGCCGAGGCGCGCCAGGCGAACAGCGCCAGCGGCCCGACGATGGCGCCCGCCAGGATCGCCAGGATGAAGACGCCGCGCGCCGGATCGTTGGCGAAGGCGTGCACCGAGGTGATGACGCCCGAGCGGACGATGAACGTGCCGATCAGCGAGAGCGAGAACGCCAGGATGGCGAGCAGGATGGTCCATGCCTTCAGGGCGGCGCGCTTCTCGACGACGATGGCCGAGTGCAGCAGCGCGCCGGCGACCAGCCAGGGCATGAAGCTGGCGTTCTCGACCGGGTCCCAGAACCACCAGCCGCCCCAGCCGAGCTCGTAATAGGCCCAGTAGGACCCCAGCGCGATGCCGATCGTCAGGGCGACCCAGGCGCCGAGCGTCCACGGCCTGACCCAGCGCGCCCAGGCGGCGTCGACCCGCCCCTCGATAAGCGCCGCGACGGCGAACGAGAACGCCATGCTCAGCCCGACATAGCCGAGGTAGAGGAAGGGCGGGTGGATCGCCAGGCCGATGTCCTGCAGCAGCGGGTTCAGGTCGTTGCCGTCGACCGGCGCCGGCACCAGCCGCTCGAACGGGTTCGAGGTGAACAGGATGAAGGCGAAGAAGGCGGCGCCGATCATCGCCTGCACGGCCAGGGCGCGGGCCTTCAGCCCCAGCGGCAGGTCGCGCCCGAAGCCGGCCACGGTTGCGCCGAACAGCGTCAGGATCAGCACCCAGAGGAGCATCGAGCCCTCGTGATTGCCCCAGGTCGCCGTCACCTTGTAGAGCGCCGGCATCATCGAGTTCGAATGCTCGGCCACCAGCCGGACCGAGAAGTCCGAGCTGACGAAGGCATGCACCAGCGCGGCGAAGGAAAGGCCGACCAGACCGAACTGGACCAGCGCCGCCGGCGCCGCGACCCGCATCCAGTCCGACCAGCCGCGCGCGGCGCCCGCCAGCGGAACGCCGACCTGCACCAGCGCCACGGCAAAGGCGAGGATCAGTGCGAAATGTCCGAGCTCGGCGATCACCAGCTGCCTCCCGACCGTCAACCGTCCTCGATATAGCGCACCGATCCGGTCGGCGCGAGCGGCAGGCGCGTCGCTTCCGCGCCTTGGCGAACAAGCTGAAAGGCGTTACCTGAGCGCCGACCGCCGCATCCGGACCGCCGCATCGGATCGAACATGCCCGACCAGGACCCGCTCGTCATCTTCACGCCATCGGGCAAGCGCGGGCGCTTCCCGGCCGGCACGCCGGTCCTGACGGCCGCCCGGCAGCTCGGCGTCGACCTCGATTCGGTCTGCGGCGGGCGCGGCATCTGCTCGCGCTGCCAGATCACGCCGGCCTATGGCGAGTTCCCGAAGCACGGCGTGCACGTCGAGGCGGACGCGCTGAGCGACTGGAACCAGGTCGAGGAGCGCTACAAGCAGAAGCGCGGGCTGATCGAGGGCCGCCGGCTCGGCTGCCAGGCGACGCTCCAGCGCGACGTCGTCATCGACGTGCCGCCCGAGAGCCAGGTGCACAAGCAGCTGGTCCGCAAGCGCGTCGAGGCGCGCGAGATCGTCATGGACCCGGCGACCCGCCTCTACTACGTCGAGGTGGCCGAGCCCGACATGGCGAACCCGAAGGGCGATCTCGAGCGCCTGCTCGACGCGCTGTGGGACCAGTGGCAGCTCGCCAACGTCATCGGCGACCTGCGCACGCTGCAGACGCTGCAGACGGCGCTGCGCGACGGCGAGTGGAAGGTCACGGTCGCCATCTATATCGGCCGCGGCCGCGCCGAGGGGCGGATCGTCCAGGTCTGGCCGGGATATTTCGAGGGGCACATCTACGGCGTCGCCATCGATGTCGGCTCGACGACCATCGCCTGCCATCTCTGCGACCTCGTCTCGGGCCAGGTCGTCGCCTCGAACGGGCTGATGAACCCGCAGATCCGCTTCGGCGAGGACCTGATGAGCCGGGTCAGCTATTCCATGATGAACCCGGGCGGCGCCGCCGAGATGACGCGCGCCGTGCGCGAGGCGATCAACGCGCTGATCGGCCAGGCCGCCGCCGAGGCGCGCATCGACCGGACCGAGATCCTCGAAGGCGTGCTCGTCGGCAACCCGGTCATGCACCATTTGTTCCTCGGCATCGACCCGAAGGAGCTCGGCTGGGCGCCCTTCGCGCTCGCCAGCTCGGACAGCCTGACGCTCTGGGCGACCGAGATCGAGCTGCGCATGCACCCGGATGCGCGCATCTACGTGCTGCCCTGCATCGCCGGCCATGTCGGCGCCGACGCCGCCGCGGTCGCGCTCTGCGAGGCGCCGCACCGGCAGGACGAGATGATGCTGGTCGTCGACGTCGGCACCAATGCCGAGATCCTGCTCGGCAACCGCGAGCGGGTGCTGGCCTGCTCGTCGCCGACCGGGCCGGCCTTCGAGGGCGCGCAGATCTCGGCCGGCCAGCGCGCCGCGCCGGGCGCGATCGAGCGCGTCCGCATCGACCAGGCGACGCGCGAGCCGCGCTTCCGCGTCATCGGCTCGGACCTCTGGTCCGACGACGACGAGTTCGGGGCGGACAGCGCGCGCGGCGTCACGGGCATCTGCGGCTCGGGCATCATCGAGGTGATCGCCGAGATGCGGCTGGCCGGGCTGATCACCGAGGACGGCGTCATCCTGCCGCGCGCCGCCACCGGGTCCGAGCGCGTGATCGAGGACGGCCGGACCTGGTCCTACATCGTCCATGACGGGCGCGCCAAGGGCGGGCCGCTGATCACCGTGACGCAGGCCGACGTCCGCGCCATCCAGCTCGCCAAGGCGGCGCTCTATGCCGGGTCGCGGCTGCTGATGGACAAGATGGGCGTCGAGACGGTCGACCGGGTCGTCCTGGCGGGCGCGTTCGGCGCGCACATCTCGCCGCTGCACGCCATGGTGCTGGGCATGATCCCGGACTGTCCGCTCGACAAGGTGTCGTCGGCCGGCAACGCCGCCGGGACGGGCGCGCGGATCGCGCTCCTGAACTCGGCCGCGCGGCGCGAGATCGAGCACATCGTGCGCACCGTGGAAAAGGTCGAGACCGCCGTCGAGCCCAAGTTCCAGCAGCATTTCGTCGAGGCCATCGCCGTGCCGCACAAGACGGCGAAGTACCCGCATCTGGCGGGGCACGTCACCCTGCCCGACACGCCCGCCATCGACTCCGGCGAACAGGGCGAAGGGCGCCGGCGCCGCAGGCGCAGGCGGCTAAAAGTGGGTTCCGCCCGATCGGACTCGCCTCCTTGCCGAGCGCCTGTATGCGACTGTGTGCCGTGCCGCCCTCAAGATTTTCGAGCGGTCGCAGCCGCTTACAGACCGTCCACGCGTGGACGGTCTGCGGGTGCCGATACTTCCCGCCCGGAAGCTGCTCTGGCCGGCGCCGGTCAATCGGCCGCCTGGGCCAGCGCCGAGGGCGTGCGGCAGCCGACGATGGCCGGCGCCTCGCGGATCAGCGTGTCGTCCTCCAGCGCCGCCACCATGAACAGCGCGAAATCCGATCCGGCGCGTCAGGTTGCTCGCCAGAACCGGGTCGCCGACATGCCGGCTCCAGGCCGGCAGCCCCTGGCTCTCGCCCTCCTCGAGGTCGCTGCCGCGCACCACCGTCCAGTCCGTGTCGCTCTCGAATATCCGCCGGCAGGCCTCGACCTGGTCGTCGAGGTCGACGAGGCGGAGCCGGCGCGCGATCCAGCCGAACACGGCAACGAACAGCCGCAGCTTCAGCGCGTACACATCCCGCCCGTCCCGCGTGATGTGCCAGCCGCAGGAGAAGATCAGGCGCGCGCCGGGCCTTGCATGGTCGAGCACCGCCTGCGCGGTGCCCGAGGCATAGTGCTGCATCCCCCAGGGCACCAGCACGGTCAGCACGCCGTCGCAGCCGGAGACGGCCCGGCGGATCACCTCCGGGTCGTCCGTCTGGCCCGGAACGATGGTCATGCGCCCGGCGAAGTCCTCCAGCTTGCCGACGCTTCGCTCCCGGCACACGGCGACGACGTGGTGACCACGGTCGAGCGCGTGCCGCAGCATGTAGCGGCCGAGCTTGCCCGAGGCGCCGACGATGCAGACCTTCATCGGCCCGCCGGCAGCGCGCTGGCGACCAGCGCGTCGATCGGCGCCCAGTCCTCCGGCTCGAGCATGACCTGCACCGTCAGGACCTCGCCCCGGAACTCGGGCGGCAGACGGACCGCGTCCTTCTCGGTCGTGACCAGCATGGCGCCGGCGCGCCGCGCCTCGGCCACCAGCCGGCGCAGCACCGCCGGGCGGTAGCGGTGGTGGTCCGGGAAGGCCCGTGTCGCCACCAGCCGCGCGCCGAGGCCGCGCAGCGTCTCGAAGAATTTCTCCGGCCGGGCGATGCCGGCAAAGGCGAGGACCGGCTCGCCGGCAACGGCCAGACCCGTCTCCAGCGGCCGGAGCTCGGCCCCGATCACCTGCGCGGCGGCCAGCGCCGGCCAGCGCGTCGACGCCGCCCGGCGCGCCTCGGGAGCACCGACGAGCACCACCAGATCGGCGCGCGCGAGACCGCGGCCGACGGGCTCGCGCAGCGGGCCGGCCGGGATCAGCCGGCCGTTGCCGAAGCCGTGGACGGCATCGACCATCAGGACCGACCGGTCCTTGAAGACCCGCGGGTTCTGGAACCCGTCGTCGAGCAGCACCAGCCTCGCCCCCTCTGCCGCCGCCGCGCGCACGCCGGCGGCGCGGTCGCGGCTGACCCAGACGGTGCCGAGCGCCGCCAGCATCAGCGGCTCGTCGCCGACATCGCGGACCTCGTGGCGCTCGGGCGCGACCTTGAAGGGCCCGCGCGTCACGCCGCCATAGCCGCGGCTGACGACGTGCACCTCGATCCCCTGCCCCCGCAGCCGCTGCATGAGGGCCGCGACCATCGGCGTCTTGCCGGCGCCGCCGGCCGTCAGGTTGCCGATGCAGATCACCGGCACGCCGCCCGGCGCCGGCCGCGCGCCGGCGCCGCGGAGCCAGGCGCCCGCGCGCCAGAGCGCCGCGGCCGGCGCCAGCGCGCGCGACGCCCATCCCGGCCTGTCCGCGGCGGCCCACCAGAACCGTGGCGCCATCATGCGGCGTGCCGCATCAGAGCGGCCAGCTCGGCGGCGATCGCCGCGACGTCGGGCTTCAGCCCGTCATGCACCGAACGGGCGCGCCCGCGCAGGTCCTCGGCCGATGCGGGATCGGCCAGCAGCCGCGCGACGGCGGCCGACAGCGTGGCGGCGTCCTCGACGGCGACGGCACCGCCGCCTCCGTCGAGCGCCGCATAGGCGGGCGCGAAATTCGCGACGTGCGGCCCGTGCAGAACGGCCGAGCCGAGCTGCACCGGCTCGAACGGCGTGTGCCCGCCCGCCGGCACCAGCGAGCCGCCGACGAACGACACCGGCGCCAGCCGATACCAGAGCCCCATCTCGCCCAGCGTGTCCGCCAGCCAGACATCGGTCTCGCCGCCGGGCAGCCCGCCGGCCGAGCGGCGCAGATCGGCCAGCCCGGCACCGGACACCAGCCGCGCGACCTCGTCGCCGCGCTCGGGGTGCCGCGGCGCCAGGATCAGCAGCGGGCGCCGCAGGCGACCGTCGCGCGCCAGCGCCGCCTGCGCGGCCAGCACCCCCGCCTCCTCGCCGGCATGCGTCGAGGCGGCGAGCCAGACGGGCCGCCGGCCAAGCGCGCCGCGAATGGCGCAAAGGTCGTCGGCGTCGCAGTCGGGCACCGTCACCAGCGCCTTGAGGTTGCCGGCGAACCGCGCCTCGGCGCCCAGCGCGGCGAGCCGCCCGACCGTCTCGCCATCCTGCGCCAGGATGGCCCGGAAGCTGCCCAGCAGGCGCCGCGCCATCGCCGGCAGCCGCCGCCAGCGACGGAAGCTGACGGCCGAAAGCCGGGCGTTGACCAGCGCCATCGGCACGCCGCGGCGCGCCGTCTCGAGCACCAGACGCGGCCAGAGCTCGCTCTCGATCCAGACGGCCAGGTCGGGCCGCCAGTGGTCGAGAAAGCGCCGGACGGCCCGGTGCGTGTCGACCGGCACGAACTGGTGCAGCGCGCCCGGCGGCAGCGCCCCGGCCATGCGGCGCGCCGAGGTCACCGTCCCCGTCGTCAGCAGGATCGCCGCATCGACCTGCCCGCGCAGCGCGGCGATCAGCGGCAGCGCCGAGGTCGCCTCGCCGACGCTGGCGCCGTGCAGCCAGACCAGCCGTCCCGCGGGCCGCGGCAGCCCGGCCCGGCCGAGCCGCTCGGTCAGCCGCGCCGCGTCCTCCTTGCCGCGGCCCATGCGCCGGCGCAGGATCGGCAATGCCAGCGGGTCGGCGAGGCGCGACGCCAGCATGTAAGCGGCGAGCGCCGGCGAGGTCATAGGTGCGCGGTCGGCGGCGACACGCGCGGCGTGGCCGGCGGGTCGGCCGTCACCGGAGCGCGCGCGCAGAGCTCGTCCGCCCGGCGCGTGATCGCGGTCAGCACCTCCTCGATCCGCAGCAGGAAACGCTCGGCGGCGGCGGGATCGCCCCCGGGCGGCGGGTGCAGCGGCTCGGCCCAGATCTGCACGCCGCGGCCGAAGGGATAGGGCAGCAGAAAGCCGTCCCAGCTGCCGAGGACGCGGCCGCGCCTGGTCGAGAACGCTACCGGCTGGATCGGACAGCGCGTCTCGATCGATAGCTGCGCCGCGCCCGCTTGAGCCCGCATCCGCGGACCGCGCGGCCCGTCGGGCGACATGCCGATGATCGCCCGCTTGCGCACCAGCTCGCGCCGCGCGCCGACATAGGCGCGCAGGCCCCCCTTGTCGCGCGCCTTGGCGCGGTCGTATGTCGAGCCGCGCACCGAATGGATGCCGAAGCGGCGGACGATGGACGTGATCAGCTCGCCATCCTGGTTGTTCGAGATCATCGCCACGGTGCGACGCTGGCTGTCGCCCCAATAGGGCGACATGAAGAGCCGGCCGTGCCACATCACCACGATCACGCCCGTTCCGTCCGCCAGAAGCCGATCGTAGCCCTCGCGCCCTTCGAAGCCCCAGCGCGTCGTCGCGCCGACCAGCCGGATGTAGAGCGCGCCGACACGCGCCCCGACCGCCCGCCCGGTGCCGGAGCGGCGCAGCCATCGGGCGAACGCATCGAGCGACATGCCTCAACCGGCGGTGAGCGGCGACGCCTCCGCCTTTCCCTGCTCCTCGTCGACTAGGCGGTGCAGATGGGCGATGAAATAGCGCATGTTCGCATTGTCGACGGTCCGCTGCGCCGCCGCCTTCCAGGCGACGACGGCCTTGGCATAGCTCGGATAGATGCCGACCACGTCGAGGTTGTCGGGATCGCGGAACTCGGTGCGCTGCGGATCGACCAGTTCGCCGCCGAAGACCAGGTGCAGCCGCGTCGTCATCCGGGACCTCTCTCGATCTGCCGCTTTGCGCCGCAGCATAGTCGCGCAGGCCGGCGCGTCAAACGGCGGCGCCGGGTGTGCGCCGGCCGTGCGCCGGGTGTGCGCCGGGCGGGGGTACGCCTGGCGCGGCTTCATCAGGCGCGGCTTCATCAGCCAGGCGGTCCGGCAGCCCTGGGCAGCCGGTGCGCCAGGATCCAGCGGTGCAGCGCGTCGGGCGCGACGATCACGCCGTCCTGCATCGCCTCGGGGCTGTTGAAGACGAGCTCGGCGCCCATCCCGTCCGTCACGCGCCCGCCGGCCTCTGCGGCGATCAGCGCGCCGGCGGCAATGTCCCACTCGAAGGCGCGCCGGAAGGTCAGCATCGCATCGAAGCGCCCCTCGGCGACCAGGCACATCCGCCAGGCGAGCGACGAGCGGAAATGCCGCTCCAGCGGCGGCGGACCGCCTGGCCAGTGCTCGGGCAGCATCTGCTTGCGCGCGGTCAGGACCGTCGCCCGCTCGACCGCCGATCCGCTCGAGACGGCGATCGGCCGGCCATCGCGGACCGCGCCCTGCCCGACCGTGGCGCTGTATGTCTCGCCGCGTGCCGGCAGGTGCACGACGCCCGAGACCGGCAGCCCTCGCTCGACGACCGCCAGCGCGACGGCGAAACCGGGCTCGCCGGCGATGAACGAGCGGGTGCCGTCGAGCGGGTCGACGACGAAGACGCGCTCGGCGGCCAGCCGCGCCGGCCCCTCGTCGCTCTCCTCCGAGAGCCAGCCATAGCCGGGCCGCGCCCCGCAGAGGCGCGCGCGCAGCATGCGGTCGATCTCCAGGTCGACCTCGGTCACCGGCCCCAGGCCGTCCGGCTTGTCGACCACCTCGATCGGCGTCTGGAAGCGCCGGCGCGCGATGTCGCCGGCGGCCTCCGCCGCGGCGAGCAGCAGCGCCGTGTCGGCCTGCGGGTCGGCGCCCGCGTCAGGCCCAGCTTCAGGCCCAGCTTCAGGCCCAGCTTCAGGCACCGACGGTCAGGCCCTGGACCAGCAGGGAAGGCGCCGACAGCGCGCGGTGCGGGTCGGCATCGTCGGCGGCGCGGATCGTGCGCAGCATCTCCGGCAGCGAGCCGGCGATGGTGATCTCGTTGACCGGGTAGGCGATCTCGCCGCCTTCGACCCAGAAGCCGGCCGCGCCGCGGCTGTAGGCGCCCGTCGTCGCGCTGATCGAGGCGCCGATCATCGAGGTGACGAGAAGCCCCGTGCCCATCTCGGCGATCAGCGCGTCGCGCCGCTGCGTGCCCTGCGTCATGCGGATGTTGGTCGCGCCGGGGCTGGGCGGGGCGGTCGTGCCGCGCCGCGCATTGCCGGTGGTGGGCAGGCCGAGCCGGCGCGCGCTGGCGCTGTCGAGGATCCAGCGCACCAGGCGGCCGTCCTGCACGACGGGCTGCGCGCGCGCCGGAATCCCCTCGGCATCGAAGGGCCGCGAGGCAGGCCCGCGTGGGATCAGGGGGTCCTCGATCAGGTCGACGCCGTCCGGCAGCACGGGCTGGTCCATGCGGCCGATAAGCCAGCTCGCGCCGCGCGCGACTGATGCGCCGTTGGCGGCAGCCAGCAGGTGGCCGATCAGCGACCCGGCGACCCGCTCGTCGAACAGCACCGGCACGGCCCCGCCGGGCGGCCGGCGCGCGCCCAGTCGCTCGGCCGCCCGCCTGCCGGCCCGCGCGCCGATCCGGTCCGGCGCCGGCAGGTCGGCGCCGCGCCGCCGCGTCTCGCCGGCATAGTCGCGCTCGCGCCCCAGCCCGGTGCCCGCGATAGCAGAGACCCCGAGCCCGGTGTCGGTCCGGCGATAGGAGCCCGAGAACCCGTTGGTCGCGGCCAGCGTGACGCGGACCTCGCTCCAGGACGCGCGCCGCCTGCTCGACCTGGCCGACGCCCTCGACGGCCAGCGCCGCCGCCTCGGCCTCCTGCGCCATCGCCTCGAGCCGCTCGGGCGAGGCAGGCGCCTCGGGATCGGCCAGCTCCAGCGCCTCGACCGCCCCGCCGCCGACAACGTCGCGCGCCAGCCGGTCGGTATCGGCCAGCCCGCACCAGGGGTCCTCGGGCGCCTCGCGGGCGATGGCGACGGCCCGGGCGGCCAGCTCGGCAATCGTCTCGGGCCGAAGGTCCGACGAGGCGACGCAGGCCTGCCGCCGGCCGATCAGGACGCGCAGCCCGGCCTCGCGCGATTCGGACCGCTCGGCCTCCTCCAGCTCGCCCCCGGCGACGCCGATCGAGACCGAGCTCTCGGCCAGCACGATGGCATCCGCCGCGTCCGCGCCGGCGCGGCGGGCGGCGTCCAGCAGGCGCCCGGCGGTCTCCAGGTCGGCCGCCTCCAGGTCGGCCGGGTCCGGGTCGGCTGTCTCCAGGTCGGCGGGGTCGGGACCGCGGCGGCTCACGAGCCGACCAGCGCGTGTCCGATGACGCCGAGCGCCGCGAGGCCGGTCGCGCCCAGGGTCAGGATCATGCCCCACATCCGGAAGCTGAAGCCCTGCCGATCCAGCAGGAACTGCAGCCCGTGCAGAACCCGCCCGACCGTGAACACGATGCCGAGCAGCGCCACCACCCAGCCGGGCGCGCTCATGCCCTCGGTCAGCGCCAGCAGGATCAGGAAGATCGGGATCGTCTCGGCCGCATTGCCATGCGCCCGGATCAGCCGCACGCCGTCGTCCAGCCCGCCATCGCCGAGCGAGACCCGCCGTGCGCCGCGAAAGGCGATGACGCGCGACTGCAGGAACATCAGCCAGAGCGCCAGCAGGCCGGCGAAGATCGCGGTTATGGGCAGGAACATCCGGCGCTCCGGCAATGGACGGCTCGACTTCGAGATAGCGACGGACAGGCCGAATGCAAAGAAGACCGGCGCCGGGCTGTCGGCATTGGCTCCCGGAAATGGCGCCGGGTTCCGCCTGCGTCGCCTGCCGTCCCCTGTCGGCGGAGGCGGTCAGTGCGTCCAGGTCGTTCGCCGGTCGTGCGCGAAGTTGCCGCCATAGCCGCGCGGCCGGATATTCGGCTTGCGCCGGTGAGTCTCCTCGACGACATGCGGGATGCCGTTCCGCTCCGCGTAATCGATCGCGGCTTCCTTCGTCGCGAAGTGGAGCCTGACCTGGCTGTTCATGTCGGCGGAACTGGTCCAGCCCATCAGCGGCTCGACTGTCCGCGGCAGCTCGGGCGCGTACTCCAGCGTCCAACCCCGCGTGTTTCCCTGACCGGAGGTCATGGCGCTGCGCGCACGCTGGAAGATCCGGGCCCTCATCGACGCACTCCTGCAAGCTCTCGCGCACGGATATATCGCGCGCAGCCGGCACGAGGCAAGCCGCGCCGTCAGATGAAGAACGGCGACAGCAGGATGCTCCACATGATCAGGCTGACGATGCCCCCGATGACGAGCGGTTTCGCGTGCATCTGCCCGGCGTGCGGCACGGGCATCGTCCCAGAAAAACGCGCCGTCCGCTGGCGCGCTGCCGGCGGGCGGGTAACGGCATGGGGACGCGTTACGAGATCTGCGGCATGCATGACGTCGCTCCTGCGATGAGGGCGTTAACCTCGCCCCGGCTGCATGACGATCGAGCGTAACTCGTTAACAAATCGCAAACGTGCAAAGCTCCGATTGAGGCCGCACCCGATCTGCTCCATATGCAAACGCATGACCGACCGGATCGCTCCCGTACTGAGTTCGCCGCGGGCGCGCGAGGCGTCGCGCGACAAGCTCGAAGGCGGCCGCCGCCTCGTCATGCGCACGCAGTTCCAGCCGGCCGGCGACCAGCCGACGGCGATCGACGAGCTGGCGTCCGGCGTCCGGGCAGGCGAGCAGGACCAGGTGCTGCTCGGCGCCACCGGCACCGGCAAGACCTTCACGATGGCCAAGGTGATCGAGGCGACGCAACGTCCGGCCATTATCCTGGCGCCGAACAAGACGCTGGCCGCGCAGCTCTATGGCGAGTTCAAGGGGTTCTTTCCAGAAAACGCGGTCGAGTACTTCGTCAGCTACTACGACTATTACCAGCCCGAAGCCTACGTCCCGCGCAGCGACACCTATATCGAGAAAGAGGCGCAGATCAACGAGCAGATCGACCGGATGCGCCACTCGGCGACCCGGGCGCTGCTGGAACGCGACGACGTCATCATCGTCGCCTCGGTTTCATGCATCTACGGCATCGGCGCGGCCGAGACCTATTCGGCGATGACCCAGGACCTGATCGCCGGCGAAAGCTATGACCAGCAGGCGATCCTGCGCGAGCTGGTGACGCAGCAGTACCGCCGCAACGACGCCGGCTTCGCGCGCGGCTGCTTCCGCGTGCGGGGCGATTCGCTCGAGATCTGGCCGGCGCACCTGGAAGACCGCGCCTGGAAGCTCTCGTTCTTCGGCGAGGAGCTCGAGCGCATCGACGAGTTCGACCCCCTCACCGGCCACAAGACCGACCGGCTCGACCGCGTCCGGATCTATGCGAACTCGCACTACGTGACGCCGCGCCCGACGCTGAACCAGGCGGTCAAGGGCATCCAGGCCGAGCTGCGCACCAGCCTCGACCGGCTGATCAAGGAGGGTCGCCTGCTCGAGGCCCAGCGGCTCGAGCAGCGGACGAACTTCGACCTCGAAATGATCCAGGCGACCGGCTCGTGCAACGGCATCGAGAACTACAGCCGCTATCTGACGGGCCGCAAGCCGGGCGAGCCGCCGCCGACCCTGTTCGAGTACATCCCGGACAACGCCATCTGCTTCGCCGACGAAAGCCACGTCACCGTGCCGCAGCTCGGCGGCATGTACCGCGGCGACTATCGGCGCAAGTTCGTCCTTGCCGAGCACGGCTTCCGCCTGCCCAGTTGCATGGACAACCGCCCGCTCAAGTTCGAGGAGTGGGACGCCATGCGGCCGCAATCGGTCTTCGTCTCGGCCACGCCGGGCGGCTGGGAGCTGGAACGCACAGGCGGCGTCTTCACCGAGCAGGTGATCCGCCCGACCGGCCTGATCGACCCGCCCGTCGAGATCCGCCCGGTCGCCAGCCAGGTCGACGACCTGATCGACGAATGCCGCCGCGTCTCCGCTGCCGGGTTCCGATCGCTGGTCACCACGCTGACCAAGCGCATGGCCGAGGACCTGACGGAATACATGCACGAGCAGGGCATCCGCGTCCGCTACATGCACTCGGACATCGACACGCTGGAACGCATCGAGATCCTGCGCGACCTCCGCCTCGGCGCCTTCGACGTGCTCGTCGGCATCAACCTGCTGCGCGAGGGGCTGGATATCCCCGAATGCGCCCTCGTCGCCATCCTCGACGCCGACAAGGAGGGTTTTCTGCGGTCGGAGACCTCGCTGGTCCAGACCATCGGCCGAGCGGCGCGCAACCTGGACGGCCACGTCATCATGTACGCCGACGGCATCACCGGCTCGATGGAGCGCGCCATCGCCGAGACCGACCGCCGCCGCGAGAAGCAGAAGGCCTACAACGTCGAGAACGGCATCACGCCCGCGACGATCCTCAAGAACGTCGAGGACATCATGCAGGGCACGTATCAGGGCGACGCCGACATGTCCCGCGTCACCGCCCGCCTCGACCGCGGCACGAAGGGCAAGCTCGGCAACTTCCAGACCGTGCTGGAGGGCCTGCGAAAGGACATGCTGAAAGCCGCCGAAAACCTCGAATTCGAGGAAGCCGCCCGCCTCCGCGACGAAGTCCGCCGCCTCGAGGCCGTCGACCTGGCCGTCCACGCCGACCCCCTCGCCCGCCAGTCCGCCATCGAGGAAGCCGCCCCCCGCGCCCGCTCGACCACCGGCATACCCGGTACCCACGGCTCCAAGTATCGGAAGAAGGGGCGAAAGGGTCATTGAAATTGTCGGTTGTCAACAGCCCTTTTTTATCTAACGGAGAATAAGTATTCTTAGCCTTCTTCCCTATTTACGGAGCGCGCCGGGATCGAAATGAAAATCGTCAGGGGGAAAAATGCCGCGAGCACCCCTGAGAAAAAAAGCGTACTGAATACCCACGCGTCGTGTGCTCCCATAAAATTCACTTATACTAATCAACAAGTTTACAGTCATTGCTATGGTAAAAAGCCAGGATATTATATCGGCGATTAAGAAATTCGATCTGCCAGATAAGTATATTATGGTACACAAGGTGACCAGTGCAATATAAGTCGCAAAAATTGCTAGCGTAATGCCTGATAAAATGGATAATTCAGAAATAATCCTATCGGTAGCCTCTGTACTCAACAAATCAAAATCTACTACGTAGGCGTAAAAAACAACCAGTATAACAAACCAAATTAATGCGGCGCTCCCGATTGCTCTATTCCAAGTCTTGGCATGCTCAGGGGGAAGCGGGCATCTCCTTTCAATTCTCCAAGGCCAAGTGAGAATGTAAAGCAAAAGAAGCGGAGCGCTCACACACGAGAAGTAGCCTGCCGCATTATCCTGATTCACTCCAAATTACTAATGGCAAAATTACATGACATACAGCCGCAAGAAAAAATATCTGTGTATTTATATATCTTCTATCATATGCTCCGTTATCGGTCACTCCCTGGACCTTTCTAGCTGGTGCGATCGAAGTATATGGTATCAATCAGGCAATCAAGGGCAAGCAAGTGTAGGGTGGGCGCCAACCCACCGAGATCGCCCCTGACGTCCGTCAGGTCGCTCTGGAGGCTCAAGGGGCTGCCCGTAAGTTTCGTTGCGCGTCTCGGTTGATACGCCGGTTCGTGTTGGCGCTGTTCGCGCGGATCAGATCGGCAAGGCTCTTCGAGGGTCATGCGCACAATATAGCGGCCAAAGGCGCGACGATCAAAGCCGACATTTCGCAGCAAGCGTAGGGTGTCCGCGCAAACGGCATACCGAAACCCCTATAATCGCGGGTCGTCTGTCTCGGCGGATTTGAACTTCACCAGCCGGAACAGCCCTTTGGACGGCTTGTAGACCTTGTCGGGAAACCGCTCGACCAGCTTCCAGACGCAGCCGTTGACCGTTTTCGGATGCAGGCCGGGGTCGGACGCCTCGATCAGCCGCAGCAGCTCCGACCAGCGCAGGCCCTCCGGATGCTGCTCCAGCAACTCGAACGCTGTCGCGTATATGCGCCCTGTGATTGTGGAGGACTGGCTCGTCGACATGCGGCGAATGGCGCCGGAGGCAGGACGGGGACGCCCGCCCTGCCCGGCTGCGTCAGGACGGCGCCGGCATGGAGAAATCCGGGCGAAGGCCCTCATAGACCGGGCGGCCGTCCGTTGGCTTCGGCTCGCCCTTGGCCGGGTCGTAGAAGGCGTGATAGGTCGCCGGCATCTTCGCCGCATCGTGGCCCATCAGGTTCGGCACGATCGCGCGGATGCGGCTCTGCTTGTCGTCGAGCATGACCGGCGTGCCGCACTCCTTGCAGGTGCAGAGCTCCATCGGCCCTTCCGGGTTCTGGTCGTTGAAGGGCTGCCGGTTCAGCTTGGCCGCTTCGTCGACCGCCAGATCGCCGTGCTTGAAGAAGACCACATGCGTCGTCGGCTGGCCGGTCACCCGCTTGCAGACCGAGCAGTGGCAGGTGTGGCTGTCGATCGGATCGCTGTCCGCATGCGTGTGGACGTGATCGCAGCCGCCTTCATACTTATGGGCCATAGCGGTCCCTCCCTATCGTTCGCCGTCGCGCCTTTTCAGCTCCCCGGCGCTTCGACGAGATGCCTGAGGCACGACGCTGTCAAGCGTAGCGGTGGGCACCAACCCGCCGCACCACTCCCGTCGGAACCGCAACGGACCGACCGATGTTCGGGCGGCCGTCAGGTCATGCTGGATGCTCAGGAGTTGAGAAAGGGGAGCGGCCGAGGCCGCTCCCCTTCGCGCATCAGGATGCTAACGCCGATTTACTGCGTCGGAGCCGCGGTGCCTTCGGCCGGCGCCGTGCCCTCGGCCGGCGCCGTGCCGGCCGGCTCCATGCCGCTCGTCGTGCCCGTACCGGCGACCGGCGCGGGGGCGGTCGTTGCCGCCGCCTCGGCCCGCTGCTCGTCGGCGGTCATGAACTCCGGCGCGGCCTCGAGCAATTCACGCGTCGTGTCGATGACCAGCTGCGGATCGCCGTCCTCGTCCGTGCGGACGCTGATCTTGCTCATCTCGATCGCGACGTTCTTCTCGCCGATACCGAGGAAGCCGCCGACGCCGATCACCACGCCCTTGACCATGCCGTCGAACGAGACGATCGCATCGTCGATCTCGCCGACCTCGTCGTTCTCGGCATTGTAGACCGTCGCGCCGATCAGCTCGCTGGCGAGGATCGAGTCGGCGTCCTGCAACGTGATGGCACCCTCGACAGGCTCGACCGGCGTCTCATCGGCCTCGATCACCTCCACGTCGACGGTCTGTCCGGCCGCAGCGCCAGCCTCCTCGGTCGTCTCGACCGTCGCGTCGGTGCCCTGCTCGGCGGCCTGCTCCGCCTCGTCGGCGGTCTGCTCGACGGCCTGGCCCAACTCTTCGGTAGCCTGCTCCACGGCCTGGCCGGCATCCTGGGCCGCCTCGTCCGCAGCCTCGCCGGCCTTGTCGGCGGCCTGCGCGGCCTCGTCGGTCGCTTCCTCGGCCGCCTGAGCGGTATCCTCTGCGGCCTCGCCAGCGGCCTGCTTGGCCTCGCCTGCGGCCTGCTTGGCCTCGTTCGCAGCCTCCTCGGCCTCCTGCGCCGTCGCGTCGACGGCCTGCTTGGCCTCGGTCTCGACCTTGGGCTCGGTCGTCTGTTGCTGGGCGAACGCCACCGCCGGCGCGGCAGCAAGGGCCGCCGCAAAGCTGAGGGCGCTGGCCGTCTGCATCAATCTGTTCACGTCATCCTCCATCACAATATTGTTGGCACGTGAACTCCGGGAATCGCCGCGAGTTCCATGCGCCGGCTCCGTCAACATGCTTCCTTTATCGTCGAGCTTTTTTTCATCGCGGCGTCGCCAGATGCGGATGCCGCGAGGGCCGGCCGTTTCCGGCGCGCGACGGTGCTCTGTCCGGCCGGATCTTGCCGCATGGGACTGATGACTCGAAAGCGTTCGCCGTCTCCTGTAACGTCCGGCACAGGCTTCGGGAGGGGAGGGCGATGCCACAGACACTCAGCCTTGCGGACGCATCCGAGGCCCTGCGTCTCGCCATGCGCGAGACGATCCGGCGCCACTCGATCCTATACTTGATCCAGGGCGCCCTGATGGTCGTCGGCGGTGTCGTCGCGGTGTTCTATCCGCTGTTCACCTCGGTGGCGCTGGCGATCTTCATCGGCTGGACCCTGATCATCATGGGCATCGCGCAGGCGCTGGGACTGATCGGCGCGACCAAGGTGCCGCACTTCTGGCTGCAGCTCGTCTCGGTCGTGCTGGCGCTGGTGATCGGCTGGCTGTTCATCCGCAATCCGGCTCAGGGCATCGAGACGCTGGCCGTGCTGATGATCGTCTTCCTGATGATCGAGGGCATTTCCAAGATCGTACTGGCTCTGACGATCCGGCCGCTGCGGCGATGGGGCTGGCTGCTGGCCAGCGGCGTGATCGGCGTCCTGCTTTCCGCCTATTTGCTGACCAATCCCGGCGTCAGCATCGTCCTGCTGGGCCTGTTGTTCGGCATCACGCTGATCGTCGAGGGAGCGGCGCTCGCCGCCCTTGCCTGGGAGGTGCGCAAGGGCTGAACGCCGACGCGGCAGGCCCGTCTTGCCTCATCCTCGCGTCGCGATGCCGTTCCGGGCCGATCGCGCATACCGCGTAGCGCCGGTCGTGCCGCCGCCGGGTAGCAGCGATGCGGCCAGAGCACCCTGCTCTACTGCGAGACGCGCTTCCAGTGCTGGCCCTGGCAGAAAAAAGAGACGCAGCCGTCGACGTCCAGTTCGCTGCCCTTCAACGTCATCTTCAAGTCGTAGGTCTTTCCGTTCTCGGGATCCCAGATCGTCCCGCCGGAATAGGACCCGCCGCCGTCGTGCTTCATGTCCTTGATGATGGCCTTGCCGAGGTCCGCATAGCCCGGATCCTCGCCGGACGCCTTGAAGGCCTTGCTGACGGTGCCGCAGGTCAGCGAGCCGTCGGATGCGCAGGGCGCCATGGCGATCTCGAGATAGCCGCCGTCCTCGTTCTTCTCTGTGGCCCAGACGCCATCCACGTCGGCCGCAGCGGCCAGGGCAGGAAAACCCGCGAGTGCGACCGCAAACAGAATTCTTCTCATTCGGCATATCCCCTCCGCCCAAGACGGCGACCATACCGCAAGGCGCCCTTCAAGTCATCCACGGTCGCGACAGGGCGGCTCGACCGGGCGGGCTCGACAGTCGCACGGCTGCCATCGGGTCGTGCCGGCCCGGTCTTCTTCGATGCCATCAACTCGAGATCAGCTGCGCGATCACCAACACCATCACGGCGCCCATCACCGCGAGGAACAGGATCAGCAGCAGTCCGCCGGCGGCCAGCACCCCGGCGGCGAGAACGGCGACCAGGAAGGGCACGAGCAGCGCGCCGCCGACGCCGATGACGATGTTCCGGACAATGTTGCGCCCGCCCTCGACCCGCGAGGCGAGCACCCCGGCGAGCACCCCGACGGCCACCAGGATGACAAGCCCGATCACGCCGAGCGCCTGAAAGAACTCTTCCATGCGTCCTCACCTTCCGGCCACCTTTCCAGACACCGAGCGTGCCACGGCGCGTCCGGCTTGCATAGCCTCGCGCGGCGACGCGCCGGCCAGACCGGCCAGACCGGCCAGACCGGCCGATGCGCCTCTTGCGCAGGCTCCGGATCGACGGCAGACCGGCGTGCGGGGAGGTCCTGCCATGCCGTCCATCTCACCGAGCCCGCGGGTGCGCCGCAGCCCGTACTACGACGCGACGATCGCCGATGGCGTGACTGCGTTCACCGTCTACAACCGCATGCTGATGCCGACCTCGTTCGGCGACCCGGCGGCCGAGTATCTCCGGCTGACGACAGGCGTCGCCATGTGGGACGTCGCCTGCGAGCGGCAGGTCGAGGTCACGGGGCCGGACGCCATTCGGCTCGTCCAGGCCCTGGTGCCGCGCCGCATCGAGAAGCTGTCCGTCGGCATGGGCTGGTACGCGCCGATCTGCGACCATCGCGGCGTCCTGATCAACGACCCGATCCTGCTGCGGCTGGCCGAGGACCGCTTCTGGTTCTCGATCGCCGACTCCGATCTCCGCCTCTGGGCCCGCGCCGTCGCCGGCGAGCGCCGGCTGGACGTCGAGATCACCGAGCCCGACGTCTCGCCTCTCGCCATCCAGGGACCGAAGGCCGAGGAGGTCGTCGCCGCGCTCTTCGACCGGTCGGTGCTGTCACTCGGGCACTTTCGCTTCCGCGAGATGGCGCTCGACGGCATTCCGCTGGTCGTCGCCCGGTCGGGCTGGTCGCACCAGGGCGGCTTCGAGCTCTACCTGCGCGACGGCACCCGCGGGACCGAGCTGTGGGACAGGGTGCGCGCCGCGGGCCAGCCCTGGGGCATCGGCCCGGGCGCGCCGAACCCGTCGGAGCGGGTCGAAATCGGGGCTCCTCTCCTGGGGCGGCGACACGGATGACGAGACCAACCCCTACGAGGTGCGGATGGGCCGCTATGTCGACCTGGCCGCGCCCGACGACACGATCGGCACCGCGGCGCTGCGCCGCCTGCAGGAGCGGGGCGCCCGGCGCCACCAGATGGGCGTCGTGCTCGACCACGACGACCCGCTGGTGCCCGACGGTCGCTGGGCGCAGGTCTTCAAGGGCGCGACCATGGCCGGCCATGTGACGGCGCAGGCCTGGTCGCCGCGGCTGGAGTTGAACATCGGCCTCTGCCTCGTCTGGACCGGCGTCGGCCCGGGCGACGCCGTCCGGGTGGCGACGGCGGACGGCCGCGAATTCGCCGGCGAGATCCGCAACCTGCCCTTCCTCTGACGACGCGCGCACCGCGCGGGACAGCGCCGTCACATCCCGCCATCATGGCCCGGCATCATGGCCCGGCATCATGGCCCGGCATCACGTCCCGTAGAAGAACTCCTCGCGGACGATCTTGCCGTCGGCGACGTGATATATGCCGAGCTCCTTCATCGGCGGCATGCGCTCGCCGGTGTTCCTGTTCGACACCTCGATGGCGAAGATCACGCCGAAACGGTCGTCGCCGTGCAGGAACGGCCCCTCGGTGGTGCTGCTGTGGACCTCGTGGTTGGCCTCCCACCACTCGTGTTTTCCCTTGATGGCGTCGACGCCCTGCACCTCCCGCCCCGGCGTTCCCGGCATCGCCATGGCCTCGACCGAGACCGCGTCCCGGGCGTAGAGCGTGTCCAGCCCCTCCATCTCGGTTCCGCTCCGGCAATGGGCGACGAGCTGCTCGGCGACTTCCTTCAGCGACGGCATGGGTGTTCTCCTGATGGTGCTTGCGACAAGTCGAAGGCGCGGCCGGTGTCTCCCGCGGCTCCTCGGGGCTCCTCGGGGCTTTGGCGACCCTTTTCAGTGCCCGCCGAGGACCAGGGTCTGCACCGGCATCATGATGGACTGCATCCGCAGGATCATGGCCTTCAGCAGGCCGACGGTGTCGACCGCGTGCAGCCACAGATATTCGGCCGTGCCGACGCCGTCCTGCGAATACAGCTCGTGGTTGTTGGTGTAGACGTTGACGATGCACTGGCTGCCCGGCGGCAGGCCGTCCAAGCACGCCACCGTACAGCGGCTCGAGGAAGACGGTCAGCGTTCCGGGCTGGGTCGTCTGCTGCGGGTCGAGCAGCACATCCGTGGGCCGGACCTGCCCCGACGCGATGATGTCCTGCACCTCGCTCACGACCATCGGGATGATGGTCATCGGCTTGGAGATGCAGGTGGCCTCGCCGACCATGCCGGGCTGGATCACCTGCGCCTCGATCTGGCCGAAGCCGGCGACGATCGCCTTGCGGCCCGCATCCGAGGGAACGAGGACGCCGGCCGGCCGCATGAACGGATTGACGATGTCCCCCGGCCGCAGCGCGAACTGCTCGAGCGTTCCGTCGACGCCCGCATAGACGATGGTCTTGTCGAGCGCCGACCCGTGCCTCGGCAGCGCCGCCTCGGCCTCGGCCTTGCGCGGCCGGCAGCGACGAGGCGATCTTGGTCTCGAGCGTCTTCTTGTCCGCGATCGCGGCGGCGAGCGCGCCCGGCGCTGCTCGACCAGCAGTTCTGCAGCCTCTCGACCTCGCGCGTCCGACACCGCTCCGGCTCTTGCGAGCGAAAAGCCTGGCCTTCGTCTCGTACTCGTCCTCGGCCTGCTGGTAGGCGCTCTCGGCCTCGTTGATCTTGCCGTCGGAGACGGCGAGATCGGCCCTGGCGACCTCGATCGACGGCATTCGGCCGCGTCGATCTTGCGCCGTGCCGTCTCGAGCGCCGCCTCCTGCGTGCTGCTGTCGAGCTTGAAGAGCGGCTGGCCCGCCTTCACCCGGTCGCGCAAGCCGACATAGACCTCCGCCACGCGGCCGTTGACCCCTCGCTCAGGATCGGCACCGTCCGGAAGTAGGAAACCGCCAGTTTCGTCTGCGGATGGTAGTAGAAGATGATCGTGATCAGACCGACCGTCAGCATCAGGCACGCCGTTATGCCCCAGCGGAGCTCGTACCAGACGGAATAGAGCGTGATCTCGCGGCCGACCCGCTTGCCCTGGGCGTAGCGGCGATAGAGATAGTCGGGCAGGACCGTGACGAAGGAACAGAGGAGAAGCTCGAGCATCCGGTCATCCCGCTTGCGTCATCTGCGGCCCTGCCGGCGCAGCCGCCCGCGCTTCGCCGCCCTCGCCCGCAGCCGGTCGCGCCCCGGAGCCGGCGCCGGTGCTCGCGTCAGTGCTCGCGTCAGTGCTCGCGGTGCCGCCGCCCGGCCGTTCGAGCGAGTCCGCGATCCGGGCGAGCGGCGTCGAAAAGTCCGGAATCTGGATCAGCGCCAGCAGCAGCGCCGCGACCCAGAAGAGATGCTGGTGCGTGAAGAGCGCCAGAAGGCAGAGCACGGCGACGATCTCGAGCTGCACCCTGTTCGCCCGGTGCGCCATGCGCTCCGGCAGCGAGTGCAACTGCAGATATAGGCTCCCGACGATCAGCAGCGCCGCGACGATCACGACAATCATCACCGTGAACAGAACGTCCGGCTCGCCCGGGGCGCTGATGAACGGCGGCAGCACATGCGGAGCGAGCGGATGCAGTCCATCCGGCATAGTAACCCCCAATCCGCCCCGCGCGCGCGCAGCTCCCCCTCAAGCGGCGCAACGCTAGCGTAATCCTCGCAGCTAGGGAAGCGGCCATCGGCAATGCAGCCTTTCGCTGCGGCATTCGCCGCGCTATGTGACCGCGCATGCTGGAAACACCGAAAGGCCACAACCGTCCCGCCCTGCCGCCCGAGATCGCGCGGCGGCGGACCTTCGCCATCATCTCGCACCCGGACGCCGGCAAGACGACGCTGACGGAGAAGTTGCTGGTGCAGGGCGGCGCGATCCAGATGGCCGGCCAGGTGCGCGCCAAGGGCGAGGCGCGGCGCACGCGCTCGGACTATATGAAGATGGAGCAGGAGCGCGGCATATCGGTCTCGGCCTCGGCGATGTCGTTCGAGTTCGACGGCCACTGGTTCAACCTGATCGACACGCCCGGCCACGAGGACTTCTCCGAGGACACCTACCGCACGCTGACGGCGGTCGACGCCGCGATCATGGTCATCGACGGCGCCAAGGGCGTCGAGAGCCAGACGCGCAAGCTGTTCGAGGTCTGTCGCCTGCGCGACCTGCCGATCCTGACCTTCTGCAACAAGATGGACCGCGAAAGCCGCGAGACCTTCGAGATCATCGACGAGATCCAGGAGACGCTGGCGCTGGACGTGGCGCCGGCGAGCTGGCCGATCGGCGTCGGGCGCGACTTCATCGGCGCCTACGACCTGATCCGCGACCGGCTCGACCTGATGAGCCGGGCCGAGCGGAACGTGAAGGGCCAGTCGATCGGCGTCGAGGGGCTGGACGACCCCGCCATCCAACGGCACGTGCCCGAGCACCTGCTCGGGCCGCTGCGCGACGAGGTGGCTATGGCGCGCGAGCTGATGCCGACTTTCGACCCGCAGAGCTTTCTCGAAGGCCACATGACGCCGATCTGGTTCGGCAGTGCCATCAACTCGTTCGGCGTGCGCGAGCTGATGCGCGGCATCGCCGGGTACGCGCCGCCGCCGCAGCCGCGCATGACGGATGTCCGGCAGGTTTCCGCCGACGAGACAAAGGTTTCTGGCTTTGTCTTCAAAGTCCAGGCGAACATGGACCCGAAGCACCGGGACCGCGTCGCCTTCGTCCGCCTCTGCTCGGGGCATTTCGAGCGCGGCATGAAGCTGCACCATGTGCGGGCAAAGAAGCCGATGGCCGTGTCGAACCCTGTGCTCTTCCTCGCGGCCGAGCGCGAGACCGCCGAGGACGCCTGGGCCGGCGACATCATCGGCATCCCGAACCACGGCCAGCTGCGGATCGGCGACGCGCTGACCGAGGGCGAGAACCTCAAGTTCACCGGCATCCCGAGCTTTGCGCCAGAGCTGCTGCAGGCGGCGCGCGCCGGCGACCCGATGAAGGCAAAGCACCTCGACAAGGCGCTGACGCAGTTCGCCGAAGAGGGCGCGGCAAAGCTCTTCAAGCCGAGCATCGGCAGCGGCTGGATCGTCGGCGTCGTCGGGCAGCTGCAGTTCGACGTGCTGGCCAGCCGCATCGAGACGGAATATGGCCTGCCCGTCCGCTTCGAGCAGACCCAGTGGGTCGGCGCGCGCTGGATCGGCGGGCCACGGGACAGGGTGGACGCCTTCGCCCACGCCAATCGCGGCCAGATGGCGACGGACCATGACGGCGACCCGGTCTACATGATCCGACTGCAATGGGACATCGACCGGGTGGTGCGAGACTGGCCCGAGATCACGCTTTCCCGCACCAAGGAGACGCACGTCTGAGGGACATGCGGCGCAGCGGCAGGCGCGGCCGAGCGCATGATCTGACTTCAGTGATTTGGCAGCACGTGATTTGGCGAGACCCGCCGCGCTGATGTAGACTGGTCCCCTCCAGGCGCGACAGGAGCATGCATGGCACTCGATCGCCCGCCGTCGGAGACCGTGCCCGCGAGCGTTCCGGCGCCGCCCCGGCCGCTCGGCTTCTGGGGGGCGTACCGCGCGGCGCGGCGCAACGTGCTCGAGGTGATTCCGGAGCCCGCCTATCGCGAGCCCATCGTCACCGGCGGCCGCCGGGCGGGGTGGATCATGGTGATGGACCCGCCCTGGCTCGAGCATGTCCTCAGGACGCGCGAGACGATCTATCCGAAATCCGCCGCCACCCTGCGCATCCTGAAGCCGCGCCAGGGCGACAGCCTGCTGACCGCCGACCGCGAGACCTGGCGCTGGCAGCGGCGGGCGATGACCCCGCCACTCCAGGGGCGCGCCCTGCCCGGCATCGCCCCCGCGATGACCCGCGCGGCCGAGGCGGCGGCCGGGCGGATCGCCGCTGCCGCGAATGACGGCGCGGTCGACGTCTACCCCGAGATGGTCGCCGCCACCTGCGACGTGATCTGCGACGCCGCGCTGTCCGGTCGCGAGGCGATCGACCGCGACGAGATCACCGCCGGGATCACCAGCTTCGTCACGAACATCGCCCGGGTATCGCTCTTGGATGTCCTCGGGGCGCCACGCTGGATCCCGCGCCCCGGCCAGATCCGCGCGGCGCGCGGGCCCGCCATGGACGTCCTCGTGGATCGCGTCATCGAGGCGCGCCTGAGCAACGGTCCCTCCGATCCGCCCGACATGCTGGACACGCTGATCGCGGCGCGCGATCCCGAGACCGGCCGGGGAATGGACGCCATCGGTCTCAGGAACAACCTGCTCGCCCTGATCACCGCCGGCCACGAGACGACGGCGCTGGCGCTGACATGGTCGCTCTACCTGCTGGCGCTGGACAGCAGCGTCCAGGCGCGGGCGAGATCGCTGGCGCAGGACGTGCTGGGCGACCGGGCGGCCACGGCCGACGACCTGGCGCGCCTCGGCTTCGTCCGCCAGGTCATCGACGAGGCGCTGCGCCTCTATCCGCCGGCGGCTTTCCTCAGCCGCCGCGCCGCCGAGGAAGACCGGATCGCCGACCGGCATGTCCGGCCGGGAACGCTCGTCTTCCTGCCGACCTACGCGCTGCACCGCCACGCGCTGTTGTGGGAGCGCCCCGAGCGGTTTGATCCGGACCGCTTCGCGCCGGAGGCGGCGCGCACCAGGCACAGGTTCAGCTATCTGCCGTTCGGCGCCGGGCCGCGCGCCTGCATCGGCGCCGGCTTTGCCACGATGGAGGCGCAGATCATTCTCGCGACGCTGCTGGCGCGGTTCTCGTTCGGGCTGCCCGCCGGCTTCCGGCCACGCCCCCGCATGTGGCTGACCCTGCGCCCGGCCGGCGGCATGCCCCTGCTGGTCGAACGCCTCTGACGGGCATCGACCGCGCGACGCCAGCCGGTCGGGGCGGGCCGCAGCGCCCGGTCAGGGACGCGCCACGTCCGGGTCGCCCAGATCCCAGTAGAGGCTGCCATGATGCCCAGGGCCTCACGGCAGAGCGGCAGCAGAACGTGCTCGTCCGGCGCGTGCTGCGAGCATCCGCGATAGGAGTGCTGGATCCAGATCGCCGGGATGCCGAGTATGTCGGTGAAGACCTCGTTGCAGATCGAGCCGCCCATCTGCGGGATGACGGCAGGCGGCTGCCCGGCATGGCGCGCCAGCGCCTCGCGCGTCCAGGCCGCCCAGGGGTCGTCGAGCTCGGTCCGGCTGGCCGAGAAGCCGCCGGCGTTGCCGCAGGGCGGCGGCTCGACGCGGACCCGGGTGATCCCCTGCGCCTCGAGGTGGCGGCGGAGCGCCGGCACGATGTCGCCGACGTCCGTGCCGGCAATGTAGCGCAGCTGGCAGTGCGCCCGCGCCCATGGCGCGATGGCGTTGACCGGGCCGTCCGGGTTGCCGGACAGCATCGCGAGCACCGCGAACGAGTTCCAGCCGAAGACCCGTTCGGCCGGCGTCAGACCGGGCTCGCCCCAGTCCGCATCCACCGCCGGGCCATCCGGGCCGCCGTCGAGATCGACGTCGCGGAGCGCCGCGCGCCAGCTGTCCCGGATCGCCGGCGGCCGCCACGCCTCGACCTGGATCTCCCCGGTCGGCGTGACGATGCTGGCGATGGCATGGGCGAGGATCACGGCCGGGTCGGCCAGCGCGCCGCCCCAGTTGCCCGAGTGATGCCCGCCATCGCGCAGCGCGCACGACCAGGTCGAAGTTCATGCGCGCCGCGTGCGCCGAGGCCCATGGTCGGCCGGTCCGGGCGGACGCGCGGGCCGTCCGACGCGATCAGGACGTCGGCGCGCGAAGGCGTCGCTTTTGCCCGACGACGTCGGCGACGCCGGCCGAGCCGTTCTCCTCGCCCGTCTCGATCATGAACTTGGCGTTGAAGCCGAGGCTGCCGCGGCTGCGCAAGCACGGCGTCGAGCGCGGCCATGTTGATCGTGTGCTGGCCCTTGTTGTCGGCCGTGCCGCGGCCGTAGAGGCGGTCGCCGTCGCGCGCCGTCCGCCAGGGGCCCGCCCCCCTGCGTCCACTGATCCTCGAGGCCGCGGATCACGTCGCCATGGCCATAGCCGAGGACGGTCGGCAGGCCGGGATCCTCGATGCGGGTGGCGAGCAGGATCGGCCCGCACGCCTCGACCGGGTTCTCGAAGATGCGCGTCTCGAACCCCATCGCCGCGAAGGCCGGGGCCATCTCGGCTTCCAGATAGCGCCGGCAGTGCGGCAGGCCCCTCGGGCGTCTGGCTCTCGGAGGGAATGGCGACGCGGCGCGCCATCTCGTCCTCGAACGTGCCGTCGTCGAAATACTTGGTGGCGCGGGCGACCGCGTCCGCACGGCTCGGCATGGGGTGAGGGCTCCTTCGGTCAGCTTTTCGGCGCGGCCACCCGACGCCGCCGGCGAGCGGCAGCACGCGCCACCGAACCGGACGACCGCCCACGGCGACATCCTCGCGACATCCGCCCGCTGATCTGGCGCGGTCAGAGGTCGCTTGTGCCGGCTGCTCTGCACGGGGCAAGCTCTTCCACGAACATCCGGGCCGTTCAAGGCAGGCACGTTTTGGCGACCAAGCCTCGGACCGGCGATTGTCCGGTAAGACCAGACGACGGGATGCCGCCGGCCGGCTACGATCCGGTCGCGCACCGTTCGGTGACGGCGGGCATCCTGTGGATGCTGGTGTCCTGCGCCTTTCTCTCGGCCGTCGCCGTTCTCGGCCGCCACGCGGCGCTGGCGGGCGTGCCGCTGTTCCAGATCGTGCTGCTGCGGCTGGTCTTCGCTGCGGTCGCGATGACGCCGATGCTCGCCGTCCGCGGCCCGCGCATGATCCGGACGCCGCACCTCCGGCTTTATCTCGTCCGCGTCGGCACAGGGTTCGTCGCGATGACGACATGGTTCGCAGCGCTGTCGCTGACGACGGTCGGCGAGGTGCAGGCGATCGGCTTCCTGACGCCGCTCTTCGCCACCATCGGGGCCGGGCTGATCCTGCACGAGGCGATCGGCTGGCGGCGCTGGACGGCGATCATCGTCGGCTTTGCCGGCGCCATGGTCGTCCTGCGGCCGGGCGCCGCCGAGAGCTCGCTCGGCACCTGGGTGGCGGTGGCCGCGGCGGTCGGCATGGCGGTGTCGAGCCTGATGATCAAGCAGCTGGCCGATCGCGACCACCCTGACTCGGTCGTGCTCATCACGACGCTGCTGCAGATCCCGGTGGCGCTGGTCCCGGGCCTGCTGGTCTGGCAGCCGCTGACGCCCGAGCTCTGGGCGGTCTTCCTCGCCATGGGCGTCTGCGGGATGCTGGGGCACATCATGCTGGCCCGCGCCTTCCGCGCCGCGGACGCCTCGATCGTCATGGGGATCGATTTCGCCCGCCTGCCGTTCACCGTACTGTTCGGCTGGCTGGCCTTCGGCGAGCTGATCGACCTCTGGACCTGGATCGGCGCCGGCATCATCTTCGCGGCCGCGTTCTACACGGCGCGGCGCGAGAACCGGCTCGCCCGCGCAAGGGCCAGGGTCAGGCAGGGCGCTGGATGAGAGCGTCCGGCGCGCCGCGCGATGGTGCGAATGGGTATGGCAAAAGTCCTCCACTTGTGCGTAAGCTGGGCTCCGTTCCGGGCAATTTCAGTTGACCGGTCGCCGTTACATACCCGGCGCCTAAGCCGTCCGGAACAGCAACTTTGAAGGGATCTCATCCGAAGGCGGGTTCCGTCAGCCGGACGCGAACGATGCGCGACGGATATTCCTCCGGGCCAAGCGCTCCCGACCATACCGACTCTCCCAGGAGAATTTGACGATGATCGCACGCACCTGCATCAGCATCCTCGCGCTCGCCGTCGCGATCGGTCCGGCCTGGGCCGAGGTCTCGCAGGAGACGCTGGACTCGCTTTCGGCGCCGCCATCGGTCGAGACGCGCATCGGCACGCTCGAGTTCAAGGACGGCGTGCCGACCGCGCAAACCGCGCAGACGGTCTTTGACACGCTCGACTTCACCCGCGCACTCAACGTCTACAACAACAGCTTCCGCGGCGCCTCCGCCTACGCGCTGCGCAAGGGTTGGGAGAGGTCGCCGGCGCAAACGATGTGGTTATCTTCTCCGACCTCCTGGACGCGTCGTCGCTGTTTCTGACCGGCAACGCCGACACGGTCTACTACCTGTCGGCGATCGACCTCAGTGACGGGCCGATGGTGATCGAGCAGCCGTCCAACGCCGTCGGCACGATCAACGACATGTGGTTCTCCTGGATCATCGACATCGGCGGTCCCGGCCCCGATCGCGGCCTCGGCGGCAAGTACCTCATCGTGCCGCCCGACTACGACGGGACGCTGCCCGAGGGCGGCTACTTCGTCGCGCATTCGAAGACCGACCACGTCCTCTACGCCGCCCGCGCCTACCTCGTCGACAACGATCCGAAGCCCGCGGTCGAGAACATCAAGGCGAACCTGAAGATCTACCCCTACGCGCCGGGCAGCTACGGCACCAGCATCGCGGAGGCGCTGGAGGGCGCGGTGAAGCTGGAGGGCGAGCCGAAGATCCCGGAGACGAAGTTCGTCGAAGCCACCGGCCTCGCTTTCAACACCATACCGCCGAGCGACGCCAGCTTCTACGACATGATCAACGAGAACGTTCAGGCAGAGCCGGCGACGAGCTACGACATCGAACTTGCCGGTCAGCTCGCGGCGATCGGCATCGTGCACGGCAAGGAGTTCGCGCCCGACGAGCGGATGAAGGGGATCCTCGCCGACGCCGCCGCAGCCGGTCAGGGGGTGGGGCGGGCGCTGCAGTGGCGCTACGCGATGGAGCACCCAGGCTGGGCGCTCTACGACGGCTCGCAGTGGGGCCTCATGCTGTGGGAGGGCGGCGCCTATTTCGAGACGCCGCCGCCGCAGTTCGAGGACGGCATGTTCAAGCCGCTGCCGCCCACCGGCGCCCGGACGCTCGATTCGCGCACGGCCTTCTACTACGCCTACACGCTCGACAGCCCCGGCATGATCATGCGGATCCCGGGCGTCGGCTCGCAGTACCTGCTCGCCTTCCTCGATGCCGGCGGCGAGCCGTTCGATGGCGCGAAGACCTACAAGGTGACTCTGCCGAAGGACGTCCCGGCGAAGGCCTTCTGGTCGCTTACGCTCTACGACAACCAGACCCGCTCGATGCTGCAGACGCCGCAGAAGTATCCGCGCGCCGGCAGCCAGAGCTATCCCTCGCCCGCCGCGGAGGCAGCCGAAGACGGCTCGACCACTGTCTGGTTCTCGCCCGATCAGCCCGAGGGCGTGTCGCGCGGCAACTGGATCCAGACGGACCCGGACAAGGGCTGGTTCACGATCCTGCGGCTCTACAGCCCGCTGCCGTCCTTCTTCGACAAGTCCTGGCAGCCGAGCGAAGTCGAGCCGGTTGGATGAGTCCGGCGGATCGCCCTGCCACGGATCGCACCGGCCGGCCCGGGGTGCCGCGGCAAAGGAATGCACACCTCGCCCATGCGATGTGCGGGCCAACGCGTGGCCTCGTTGCCGATGCGGACGGGCGACCGGCGGTGTTGCCCGACGTCGGGGCTCGGAAGGCGCTTTCAGGAAGCCGGAGGTACGGATGAAAAACCGGGAGCGCAACCTGGCAAGGACGACGGCCGCCGCACTGATCCTCGCGGGTTGTCTGGTGCCGGCCGGTTCCGGCGCGCAGGAGGTGCACGGCAGCGCCACGCTCTATGGCTGGCTGCCTTGGATCGACGAGGGCGTGACGTCGAAGTCGGGCGCTCTCTCGGCGACGACGTCGGTCAGCGCAAGCGATGTTCTGAATGCGCTCAACTTCGCCTTCATGGCGGCCGGCGACATCCATTACGGGCGTTTCGGCCTGCTGCAGGATTTCGTCTATTCGGACCTCTCGAACAGCGGGAACCTGTCGGGGCCGCTCGAGTTGAAGGTCAATGTCGGGACGAAGATGTTCCTGTCGACGACCGCCTTCGGCTATCGGGCCTATGAGCAGGACGGCTGGGTCGTCGAACCCTATGCCGGGGCGCGCTATGTCAGCCTGGAGACGGACGTCAAGATCACCGGCGGCGGCCCGGTCGGGCTCAGCAGGGCGGCCAGCGTCGACCTGAACTGGTGGGACCCGGTGATCGGCGTCCGCGGCCGGGCGCCCATCACCGAGCGGCTCAGCGCCGGCGCTTTCGCCGACATCGGCGGCTTCGGCGCCGGGTCGCAGTTCAGCTGGGAGATCTATGCCGGGCTGGACTATGCGTTCACCGACAACATCAGCGCCGTCGCCGGCTTCCGCTATCTCTCGATCGACTATGACGGCGACGAGGCCGACCTGAACCTCGACACCTATGGCCCGGTGATCGGCGCGACAGTGAGGTTCTGAGGCGTGCAGTTCGGCGGAGGCTGTCCGCCACCGGCGCTGGAGCCAGCGCCCTCTCGGGGGAGAGATCGGGATGACCGCCGCGTCAGAGGGACTTTGCCTCTTCAGGATCGACGCCTTCGCCGCCCTTCCGAGCTTTCTGGACGGGGGAAACGTCCGCCTCGACTGGTACGCCGCCACCGACAAGCTTTGGCCAATCGAGGCTTTCGACGGTCGTCCGAGGCTGGTTCCGCTGCGGGCGGCGGCGGCGCTGCTGGCCCACGTCGCGGCGCAATCCGGGGATGAATGCTTCGGCGTCCGCTTCGGCCGGTTTTCTGGCGCCCGGACGCTGCTGGAAATGGGCGACATCCTCAACCGCATGCCCACCCTCGGGGCAGTGATCGCGGCGTCGGCCCGCCTGATCAGGTACCACACCCAGGGAACCGAGATCGGCTGTGCCAGGATCGGGGCGCAGGCGCTCTGGAGCTATCGGCTGCATCCCAGCATCACGAGCGGCCGGGACATGGCGCATCAGGTTGCGCTGGTGACGATGATCGACATGATGCGCGGCGCGCTCGGGAGCAGATGGACACCGAGGGCGATGCTGCTGGAGCAGGCGCGGCCTTGCTCGGTGGCCAACATGGAAGAGGCATTCGGCTCGAACCTGCGGTTTCGCGCGGGCGCCAACGGCATCCTGTTCGACGCCGCCCTTCTGGCTACCCCGATACCGCAGGCGACCGGCGCGATCCGGCCGTGCGGGGAACGCCTGCTCGCCAGGCTGAAGCGGAACGCTCCTGCCGAAGGGCTGGGCGAGGCACTGCGGCAGATCATCCTCTCGTTGTTGCCGAGCGGCGGCCCGCCGCTCCGACGCATCGCGGCAGCCTGCGGACTGTCGACGCGCACCTTGCAACGGATGCTTCAGCGCGAAGGGACGAGCTATTCGGACCTCGTCGACCGGGTCCGGCTCGACGAGGCGCGAAGGCTGCTGGCCGACCCGGACATCAGGATGCTGACCATCGCCCTCGAACTCGGCTATTCCGACCAGGCGAACTTCACGCACGCCTTCCGGCGCTGGACCGGGACGGCGCCGTCCGACTTCCGCCGCAAGCTGTTCGGGTGAACCGCCCTTTCGTCATCCAGCGCGACGGCAGGACTGGCGCGCAATCACAAGAGACGATCCGGACGCCTCGCTATCGTCGGCGCAGAGGCTCGGCGGCACCTGCGCGCCATACGGCCGGCACGACGACCGTCGTCCGCACGACCCGCGAGCCGATGCGATCGGTGACGCCTGAGAGCAACCAGGAGGGGGAGGCCTCACAGTGAGACGCTTTTCGAATGACCGTGCACTCCGTCTGTTAAAGATGGCCTGGACAATGCCGCTCATCGTCGCGGCGGTCTCGCTGCCGCTCGGTGCAACGGCGCAGACCAGCGGCCAACCGGGTTCGCCGAACTCGACGACCGTGCTTGACGGCCTGCAATTGCCGCCGCCGCCGCCGCCGTTCGGCGGCGAGATCGCAGACCGACGCAGATCGACTCCACGCCGTGGTGGGCGCCCCGTGTCGTCCCGCCCGAGGAGGCGCCGAACGTCCTTCTCATCATCACCGACGATTCCGGCTGGGGCATCCCCAGCACCTTCGGCGGCGTCATCCCGCATCCGACGATGGACGCTCTCGCCGAGGACGGGCTCAAGTTCACGGCCATCCATTCGACGTCGCTCTGCTCGCCGACGCGCGCGGCGCTGATCACCGGGCGAAACCACCACAACGTGGGCTTCGGCGTGATCTCGGAGCAGTCGACGGGCTATCCCGGCTACAACAGCATCATCGGCGAGGACAAGGCGACGGTCGGCCGGATCCTGCTCGACAACGGCTACAACACCTCGTGGTTCGGCAAGGATCACAACACCCCGGCGTTCGAGGCCAGCCAGGCCGGCCCGTTCGACCAGTGGCCGACCGGCATGGGCTTCGAATACTTCTACGGCTTCGTCGGCGGCGACGCGAACCAGTGGCAGCCGAACCTCTTCCGCAACACCACCCAGATCTACCCGTTCGACGGCAAGCCGAGGGCGAGTGGAACCTGATGACCGCGATGGCGGACGACGCCATCGACTGGATCACCGGATGCACCAGATCAATCCGTCGAAGCCGTTCTTCGTCAAGTACGCCCCCGGCGCGACCCACGCGCCGCACCACCCGACCAAGGAATGGGTCGACAAGATCGAGCGCGATGAACCTGTTCGACGACGGCTGGAACGAGCTGCAGGAGACCATCTTCGAGAACCAGAAGAAGATGGGCTACTTCCCCGAGGACGCGAAGATCACGCCGTGGCCCACCGACTACATCAAGGAGTGGGACCAGCTGACCGATGCCGAGAAGAAGCTCTTCATCCGCCAGGTCGACGTCTTCGCCGCCTACTCGGCCTACATCGGACCACGAGATCGGCCGCGTCGTCCAGGATCTCAAGGACATCGGCGAGTACGACAACACGCTGATCATCTACATCAACGGCGACAACGGCACGAGCGCCGAGGGCGGCCTGCTCGGCACCCCGAACGAGGTGGCGTACTTCAACGGCGTCAACGCGATTCCCGTCGAAGAGCAGATGAAATGGTACGACGTCTGGGGCACCGAGGAGACCTACAACCACATGGCCGTCGGCTGGACCTGGGCCTTCGACACGCCCTATCCGTGGATGAAGCAGATCGCCTCGCAGCTCGGCGGCATCCGGCAGAACATGACCGTCACCTGGCCCGCGAAGATCACCGACAAGGGCGGCAAGCGCGACCAGTTCCTGCACGTCATCGACGTCGTGCCGACGATCCTCGAGGTCGCCGGCATCACGCCGCCGCAGGCGGTCGACGGGATCACCCAGGCGCCGATGGACGGCAAGAGCTTCGCCTATCTCTTCGACGCGGCGAACGCCGACGCCGCCCCGCCGCGCGACACCCAGTACTTCGAGATGATGGGGCAATGGGGGCTCTGGCATGACGACTGGTTCCTCGCCACCAAGGTGAACCGCGCCCCGTGGGACGCATTCGGACCGCCCAACCCCGATCCGCTGAACAACCAGACCTTCGAGCTCTACAACCTCAAGGACGATCCGACGCCAGAGCACGGACATCGCCGCCGAGCACCCCGACATGGTGCGAGAAGCTGAAGGAGACGTTCATCCGGGAGGCCACGAAGTACCAGGTCTTCCCGCTCGACGCCTCGGTCGGCGCACGCGATGGCGGCGCCGCGCCCGAACATCACCGCCGGCCGCGACGAGTTCGTCTACACCCGGCCGATGACCGGGCTGCCGCAGGGCGACTCGCCGGGGATCCTCAACAGCGTCCTACACGATCACCGCCGAGATCGACGTGCCCGAAGGCGGCGCCGAGGGCATGATCCTGACCTCCGGCGGCCGCTTCGCCGGGTACGGCTTCTATCTGCTCGAGGGCAAGCCGGTGTTCCTGTGGAACCTGGTCGATCTCGAGCGGATCAAGTGGGAGGGCAAGGACGCGCTGAGCCCCGGCAAGCACACGGTCGAGTTCGACTTCGTCTATGACGGGACTCGGCGCCGGCACGCTCGCCTACAACAACATGAGCGGCGTCGGCCGGTCCGGGCACCGGCACGCTCAAGGTCGACGGCGACGGTGGTCGACACCAAGAAGATGGACAAGACCATCCCGATCATCCTGCAATGGGACGAGAGCTTCGACATCGGCTCGGACACGCTGACCGGCGTGAACGACGCACGACTACAAGCCGCCGTTCGCCCTGACCGCGACGCTCGAAAAGCTGACGCGTCAAGGTGGACCGGCCCGCAACTGAGCGAGGCCGACAAGGCCAAGCTGCAGGCGGCGATGAGCGAAGAAGGCGAGCGACTGACGCGACGGGCTGTCATGCGGTCGACGATACGCGCCCGCTTCATGCTTTCAGGGAGACGTTGAAATGCGACCAACCAGCAAGACGGAGCCGACCGAGCACCTGCCCGGGCCGGCCTCTCGCCGGCAGATCCTGGCCGGCGGCGCCGGCTTGGCGATGGCGGCGCTGTTGCCGGCGGGATCGGCCGGCGCCCAGTCGTCCAGCCCCGACTCGTCCAGCCCCGGGTCGTCCAGCCCCAGCGGCGAGGCCGACTTTCTGTTCGTGCAGACCTCCGACGCGATGGCGTTCGACGCCCACCAAAACCGGCTGACGCTGCGCGACGTAAGCCAGGTGACGCTGTTCTTCACGGACCGGCCCGAGCGAATGGCCGGCAACATGAAGACCGCCGACTTCATCCCGTTCTGGAGCGAGGGCACGGACAGCTTTCTCTCCGACCCGCCGAATGCCGATCTCTCGATCCTGGAGGATGGCCAGCTGCGCCAGATCGTCGTCGTGCTGCACGACCCGGTGCTCCAGGGCAACGACCTGCACTACACGGTGAAGATCATCGACGGAGACATGCCGGTGCAGGGCGACGAACGTGTCGATCTTCATCGACATCATCGGCATGCCGCTGACGCCGCTGTCGTTCGCCGGTGTCCGCCGCCGCGCCTAGCGCCGAGCGGTCTGGCGGTGATGACGACCGAGGGTATGCGCTGACCTGAAGAGGCCCGCCGATCGTGAGAGATCCGCGGACCCCGGCGCGAGGCCGAGCCGACGCGCTCGAAGTTGGTATGCGCGGCCGAAGAAGTTGCGATAGTTTGCAAGGGCGCAGACGCTGAACTTGACGCACGATTGCAAGACAGGTTGGCTAACACTGGTGATTCTCCACCGCTGACGCAACCTTATGCTTCGCCGGACGCATCTCGCATTACGTCCGGCAATCAATATGAGAGGATGTAAACGCTATGAAAATGCTTGTCGTCGCTTCGGCCGCAGTTGCAATGTTCGCCACGGCCGCACTCGCCGAAAAGGCAGTGGACCAGAGGGCGTGGATGGATACCATCGAGACGTACAATTTCAAGCACCCGATGGAAGTGAAGTGCAGCGACTTCGTCACGGCGGAGCCGGCCGTGCAGGAGCACGTCGTCGCCTATCTCGAGGGCCGCGCCCACGGAATGGAGCAACTCGACGTGATCGAGGACTATACCCCGGTTTCGATCGTCTCGATCACCGAGCAGTGCAACGAGCAGCCCGACGCCGCGGTCTGGGACTTGGTCAAGAGCTCAACTCCTTACGTGAACTGATTTCCGACCGAGACCCGAGGACGGGCGGCAGCCCGTCCTCGGGTCCGTGGCAAACGCAGAGTTGAAGCGCGATCCCCAGTGACTGGAGCGATCGCGGATGAACGCGGCATTCCAAAGCGACCGGGCGATCCGCGCGATCGTCGTCGCGCTGGCGAGATCGTCGGGGCCTGTGGCCAGACGGTGACGTGAAACCCGTTGCCCGAGGCCCTCGTCGGGATTCCGGCCGAGGTGCCTTGCCCGACCCGACGGAGACCTTCGACCGCGTCTTCATGAAGTACCTCTACGGCGTCGGCGCCGATCTTTTCCGGTCGGGCAAACTGTGGCGGGATCTGCCGCCCTTCTACGTGCTCGAGCTCTGAGTCACGCGTTCCGGCCGGTCCCGGCGCGACGCTATTCGGCAGCGTCCGACGGGTTCCTCCGGTCCTGCCCGCCGGGCGTCAGCGCCAGCGATACGCGGAAGAAGCTGTTGCGCGCATCGCTGAACTGCACCGTCAGATCGCCACCCATGCGGCGCATCAACGCCCGGCTGATCGGCAGCCCCAGCCCGGCGCCTTGGCCGCGGCCGTCATGGCCCCCCCGATAGAACTTCTCGAAGATCGCGGCCGCTCGGTCGCGCCCGACGCCGCCGCCATTGTCGATCACGTCCACCCTGAACGCGCCATTGCCGAGGCTGGAGCGGAGCAGGATCTCGGGCCTGTCGGCGGCGTTGTATTTCACCGCATTCGACAGGAGGTTGATCAGCACCTGGCGAAGCCGGTCGGCGTCGGCGGCCACCAGCACGCCAGCCTGCGCGGCCTCGCGCCGAATGGCAATGCCGTTCTTGCGGGCGAGGCCCGAGATCGTCTCGACGGCGGCCGAGATCGTCGGCTCGGGATCGATCCGGCCGACAGGGATCTCCAGCGCGCCGGCCTCGAGGCGGTTGATGTCGAGGATCTCGTCGAGCAGCCGGGTCAGCCGCTCGCTCTCCTCGTGGATGATGGCGAGGAAGCGCCGCGCGGTCGTCCTCGGGCACGTCTTCCGGCGCCGAGCAGGATCTCCGAGAACGAGCGGATCGAGGTCATCGGCGTGCGCAGCTCGTGGCTGACCTGGCTGAGGAACTCGTCCTTCTGCGCGTCGAGCAGCGCGCAGCCGCGCGTTGGCGTCGCGGAGCTAGCCGGGCGGCGCGCTCGAGTTCGGCCGACTTCTCGGCGAGCTGGCGCGAGTGTCTCGATCAGGCGCTGTGTCTCGTCGGCGATGTCGATCAGCTCGGTCAGGCCGACGCTGTCGCCGCCGGCGATGCGCCAGACCATGGCGTGCGCCGACGCGGCGCCGACCGAGCCGGCGAGCTCGCGCTCGAGCCGCGCGATGACGGCGGGGTCGGCACCGGCAGGCCGGCCGGCACGGCCCTGCTCGCGCGCCATCCGGTCGAACAGCCGGCGCGCCGGCTCGGCGCCAAGGATGCGCTGGGCCAGCACGAACAGGTCCTCCGAGGTCGCGGAGCCTGTGGAAAGCGCGGCGGCTCGCCGCCCGCCGTCCGGAAGACGTCGACGAACAGCGCGCCCTGCAGCCGCTCGAGCGGGCGTGGCCCGGAGCAGCACCGAGACGCAGAGGAACAGCAGCGTGTTGCGCGCCAGGCTCCAGAACAGCGAATGGACCAGCGGGTCCGACGACCAGAGGCCGAGCAGCCCCTGCGGCCGCAGCGCGGCGATGCCCCATGGGCCGTCGGCGATGGTCGCGGCGCCGAGCAGCAGGCCGCCCGCGAAGCTCGGCAGGAACAGCGTGTAGGCCCACAGCACGAAGCCAGCCGCAGCCCCGCGAGCGCGCCGGCGCGCGTCGCGCCGCGCCAGTACAGGCCGCCGATCAGGCTCGGCAGGAGCTGGGCGACGCCGGCGAAGGCGATCAGCCCGATCGAGGCCAGCGCCTCCGAGCCGCCGGTCAGCCGGAAATACAGGAAGCCGAGCAGCAGGATGGCGGCGATGCGAGATCCGCCGCGTCGCCAGCAGCAGCTGCGCGGACATCGCCCGGACTCGATCCGGCCCGACAGCGAAGCGCAGCGCGACCGGCGTGACGAGGTGGTTCGAGACCATGGTCGAGAGCGCGATCGCCGCGACGATCACCATCGAGGTCGCCGAGGAGAAGCCGCCGAGGAAGGCGAGCAGCGCCAGCCGTCGCGCTGGTTGCGACAGCGGCAGGGTCAGCACGAACAGGTCGGGGTTGGAGCCCGCCGGCAGGAAGTTCAGCCCCGCCGATCGCGATCGGCAGGACGAAGAGGCTGATCAGGAACAGGTAGAGCGGGAACAGCCACGAGGCGGTGGCGAGATGGCGCTCGTCGACGTTCTCGACCACGGTGACCTGGAACTGGCGCGGCAGGCAGATGATGGCGGTCGCCGACAGGAAGGTCAGCGCGACCCAGCGCGGCCCGAAGCACGTCGCTGCCGCCGCTGAACACCTCGGCGGCACGCCGCGCGAAGATCTCGCCGGGGCCGCCGGCCAGGCCCCAGACGACGAAGAGGCCGACGGCGACCAGCGCCACCAGCTTGACGATCGCCTCGACGGCGATCGCGGCGACGACGCCGTGATGGCGCTCGTTGGCGTCGAGGTTGCGGGTGCCGAACAGGATGGAGAAGACCGCCAGCCCGGCCGCGACCCAGAAGGCGGTGAACGCGCCGTCGGCGCTCGCCGGCGATGCGCCTGGAAGCTGCGGGTCACCGACTGGAGCTGCAGCGCGATATAGGGCGTGGTGGCGATCACGGCGATCACGGTGACGAGCACGGCGAGCCCCGGGCTCTTGCCGTAGCGCGACGAGATCAGGTCGGCGATCGAGGTGATGCGGTGCGCGCGGCCGATGCGCACCAGCTTGCGCAGGAGCCACCACCAGCCGACGAAGACCAGCGTCGGCCCGAGATAGATGGTGACGAACTCGAGCCCGTTGCGCGCCGCCGAGCCGACCGCGCCGTAGAAGGTCCACGAGGTGCAGTAGATCGAGATCGACAGCGTGTAGACGACGCGGCGACCGCAGCCAGCCGACGCCGCCCGCCGGGCGCGCCGGTCGACCGAGAAGGCGAGCGCGAACAGCAGCGCGACATAGCCGAGGCAGACGGCGAGAACGAGGTCGGCCGATGGCATCAGCCGGGATCTCCGGGGCGCTGGCCGGCTCTTCCGCCGCGTCGCCGCCGCCCGCGGCAGCCGTCCGGCCCAGCCCGCGCGACAGCAGGAAGGCACCGGCGATCAGCAGCGCCCAGACGCAGAAGAGATAGACGACCAGCAGCGGGATGCCGGCGACCCGCGCGCCGGATGGAGGGATCCCGGCGACGGGCAGCAGGAAAAGCACCGCACCGATCAGCGGCAGGATCAGCGCCCGGTCGCGCATCTTGCGGTGGCGGAGCGGTTCGTCGGCATCCGGCCGCATCCGGCCCCGCTCAATCGGCGCCGGCGAGCCGCCTGACGGCGGCCACCAGCTCGGCGTTTGAGAAGGGCTTGGTGATGAACAGATCCGCGCCGCCGTCGATCGCGGTCTCGCGGTCGACCCGCTGGCCCTTGGCGGTCAGCATGACGATCCGCAGGCCGGCGCCGCGTTGGTCGGCGCGCAACCGGCGCAGCACCTCGAACCCGTCGAGACCGGGCAGCATGACGTCGAGGACCAGAACATCCGGCGGCCTGGCGAGCGCGGCGTCGAGGGCGGCGCGGCCATCCGTCTCGATGGCGACATCGAAGCCCGCCTTGCCCAGCAGGAAAGTCAGCAGCTCGACGATGACCGGCTCGTCCTCGGCCAGGAGCACGCGCTTGGGCACGGGCCCGTTCCTCCCCTTGGGCCTCGTCTGACGCGAGGCGCACCGATCAGACTACTGTATGACCGCCGGCAAGTCTCGCACGCGGTAGGCCCGGGCGTCTCCCGGCGTCGCGCGGCACCTCAGCCGTCGATCGGGTCCTCGACGCGATGCCCGCAGCCTTGGCGCGGGCACAGGCGGCAGGCGTTGCCGACCTCCTCGGCCGGAACGGCGGGGCCCGCCGCATAGACGGTCAGCCGCGCATCCTCTTCGGTCAGCGCCAGCATGTCGGTCCGATAGTGGCGCGGCTGCCCGAAACCGGCCGTGCCGGTGTTGCGCGCCCGGGCGAGAAAGACGAAGCGGTCGCCAGTGGGGAAGACGACGCGCTGGCGAAGCATCGTCTCCGGCGACTGCTGCGCACGGTAGAGCAGCCAGAGGGGACAGGCCGTGGCATAGCGCGGCGCGGCCAGGCCAGGCAGGTTGCTCCGCTCCACGATCGTGCCGGCCGCGTTTGCACGGAAATGCCCGAAGCGCGGAACGCCCTCGCCCCGCGGCAGCGCCGCGAGGCGCCGGCAGATCGTCTCGACGCCGACCGCGAAGGCCTCGGCCAGCGCCTCGACATCGTATCTCAGGGCCGCGGCGTGCAGCACCAGCCGCGGCATCGGCACGAGGATCGCCGCGGCGGCATAGTCCGTCACCGTTGCCCGCGCGCGGGCAAGGCCGGCCGCCGTCTCGACCTCGCTCTGCCCCGAGAACAGAGCGTCGACGATCGGACGGAGCGCATCCTGCGCCATGGTCAAAGCCTGCGCCTGGCGGCGGGACGGAGCGTACTCGGTGAGATCGTCGGCCAGCGCCGCCGCGGCCGTCTCGATCTCGTCGAGGCGGTTCGCTCGCGCGTCGAACAGCGCCTCGACCTCGTCGAGCGGCGTCAGCTTGCGGCCGGGCTGGACGATCTTGTCGAAATATCCGGCCAGCGCCTCACCGACCTGCGACAGCGCGCGGCTCTCCTCGTGCATGATCCGGTGGAAGCGGTCGCGCTGACCGTCCGGCACGTTGGGAAAGTCCTGCAGGATCTCGGCCGCCGACCGGATCGCGGCGATGCGCGTCAACATCCGATGAACGGTCTCGCCCAGAAACGGATCGTGGGTCAGCCGGTCGGCCAGCGCGCCGGCGGTGGCGCTGGCCTCGCGCTCGGACCTGGCGAGCGAGGCAAGCGCCCGCGCCCATCCGGGGAACCGGGCGATCAGCTCGCCGGCGCCCTCCGTCTCGACGCCGAGCCTGGCCAGTTCGGGCGCGTGGGCGATCTCGACGAGCGCGTCGAGCAGCCGGCGCTCGGCGGCGCCATCGAGATCGTCGAGGCCGAGCGCCAGCGCCTCGGCCGCGCGGCGCAGCAGCGAGCCGGCAATGGCGCGCCGGTTGCGCTCGATCAGGTTCATGTACGAGGGCGATATGCCTATCCGTGCGGCGAGCCCCGCCTGCGTCATCCCCAGCGCCCGGCGGCGCTCGCGAATCCGCATGCCGACGACGGCCCTGGTCATTCCCGTTTCCCCTTGCGCCGCAAACGCTTGCCGCGGTGCAATGTCAAGGATTGACAGATTGCCGCAATGCGCTGTCAGAAATATGCAAATTTTTCCAACTCAATCAAGGATTTATTGCGGTGATTGACATGGCTCGGGGAGATGATCGCCCTCGGCTGCGGCGGCTTCGCGCGCACGCGCCGAACAAAAGAACAACCGGGAGGAACGTCATGAAACTCACTCCATCGAGCCGCCGCGGCCTGCTGAAGGGCGGCGCCGCGCTCGGCGCGGGCCTCGCCGCGCCGACCTTCTTCATCGCCACGCCTGGGCGCGCCGAGTTCACCAACGAGCCGAGCGGGTCGCACGGTTACGCTCGGCTTCAACGTGCCGCAGACCGGCGCCTATGCCGACGAGGGCGCGGACGAGCTGCGCGCCTACCAGCTCGCCGTCAAGCACCTCAACGGCGAGGGCGACGGCGGCATGCTGCCCACGTTCTCGTCGAAGGCGCTGAAGGGCAACGGCATTCTCGGCAAGAAGGTCGAATACGTCACCGGCGACACGCAGACCAAGTCGGACGCCGCGCGCGCCAGCGCCAAGCGCATGATCGAGGAGGACGGCGTGCTGATGATCACCGGCGGCTCATCGTCGGGCGTTGCGGTCGCGGTCCAGTCGTACTGCCAGGAGGCCGGCATCATCTTCATGGCCGGCCTGACCCATTCGAACGACACCACCGGCAAGGACAAGAGGGCCAACGGCTTCCGCCACTTCTTCAACGCCTACATGTCGGCCGCCGCGCTGGCGCCGGTGCTGGAAGAAGAGTACGGCGCCGACCGCAAGGCCTATCACCTGACCGCCGACTACACCTGGGGCTGGACGCAGGAAGAGTCGATCGACGCAGCCACCGAGAAGCTCGGCTGGTAGACGGTCAACAAGGTGCGCACGCCGCTCGGCGCCGGCGACTTCTCGCAGTACCTGACGCCGGTGCTGAACTCCGACGCCGACGTGCTGGTCCTGAACCACTACGGCCAGGACATGGTCAACTCGCTGACCCAGGCCGTCCAGTTCGGCATGAAGAACAAGCAGGTCAACGGCAAGCAGTTCGAGATCGTCGTGCCGCTCTACTCCGAGCTGATGGCGCAGGGCGCCGGCGAGGCGGTGAAGGGCATCCTCGGCTCGGCGAACTGGGACTGGAAGCTCGACAACGCCGGCACCAAGGCTTTCACGAAGTCCTTCGGCAAGAAGTATGGCTGCCCGCCCAGCCAGGCGGCGCAGACCTGCTATGCGCAGACGATGCTCTACGCCGATGCCGTGGCACGTGCCGGCAGCTTCGCGCCGTGCGAGGTGGGCAAGGCACTCGAAGGCTACGAGTTCGACGGGCTTGGCAACGGCCAGACGCTCTACCGTGCCGCCGACCACCAGTGCTTCAAGCCAGTCCTTGTCGTGCGCGGCGCCGAGAACCCGACGAACCAGTACGACCTGCTCGAGATCGTCGAAGGTCGTGCCGACCGAGCAGGTGATGTACGAGCCGGACAACCCGATGTTCGCCGGCGGCAACCTCGGCAGCTGCAACAACGGCAGCTGACCGCCGCAACGGCTCCGAATGGAGCCGTGCAGATCGCTGGCGCCTGCGGGCGCCGGCGCTTTCCCGCCGCCGATCGGACGCCGCGCATGGACGCCATCCTCCTGCAGTTCCTGAACGGGCTCGACAAGGGCAGCGCCTATGCGCTGATCGCGCTCGGCCTGACGCTGATCTTCGGGACGCTCGGCGTCGTCAATTTCGCGCACGGCGCGCTGTTCATGATGGGCGCGTTCTGCGCCGTCACGATGAACAGGCTGCTGGCTACCGAGCATGTCACGATCGACCCCGACCACATGACGCCCTGGGGCACGCCCGTCGAGGTCAAGACACCCTACATCGCCTATTGGCTGGGCGACGCCGGCACGACGATCGTCGATTGGTCGGTCGTCGCTCTCATGCTGATCGTGCATGCCGTTCATGCTGCTGGTCGGCGTCGCGATGGAGCGCGGGCTGATCCGGCACTTCTACAAGCGGCCGCATGCCGAGCAGATCCTCGTCACCTTCGGCCTGGCCATCGTGCTGCAGGAACTCATCAAGGCGGGCTTCGGCGCCAACCCGATCCCGCAGCCGATCCCGCCCGCACTGTCCGGCGCGGCGCGATATCGGCATGCTGCTGGGCTTTGACCCGGGCACCGTCGTCTATCCCTGGTGGCGCTTCCTCTATTTCGGTTTCTCGATGCTGGTGATCGGCGCGCGTCTTCGCCTTCCTGCAGTTCACCACCTTCGGCATGGTCGTGCGCGCCGGCATGGCCGACCGCGAGACCGTCGGCCTGCTCGGCATCGACATCGATCGGCGCTTCACCATCGTCTTCGGGCTGGCCGCCGTCGTCGCCGGGCTGGCCGGTGCGATGTACACGCCGATCCTGCCGCCGAACTACCACATGGGCATGGACTTCCTCGTGCTCAGCTTCGTCGTCGTCGTGGTCGGCGGCATGGGCGCCTGGGCGGCGCGGTCGCCGCCGGCTTCCTGCTGGGCATCCTGCAGAGCTTCGCGTCGATGAACGAGATCAAGCAGCTGATCCCCGGGATCGACCAGATCATCATCTATCTGGTCGCCGTCGTCATCCTGCTCGTCCGTCCGCGCGGGCTGATGGGCCGCAAGGGCGTGATGGAGAGCTGAGCGATGACGAAGCAGACCCTCGTCTCGCCCGCGCAGAGACCGGACGCTGCTGGCGTTCTTCGTCTTCTTCGTGCTGCTCGGGCCGATCCTGCTGGCGCCCTTCGGCGCCGGCTATCCGGACCTGCTGCAGAGCTTCGCGATCTACGGGCATCTTCGCGATCGGCTTCAACATCCTGTTCGGGCTGACCGGCTACCTGTCCTTCGGTCACGCCGCCTTTCTCGGCGTCGGCTCGTACACCGCGGTCTGGACGTTCAAGCTGCTCAGCATGAACGTCATCCCGGCGCTGCTGCTCGCGGTCGTCATGGGCGGCGCCTTCGCGCTGCTGATCGGCTTCGTCAGGCTGCGGCGAACCGGCATCTACTTCTCGATCCTGACGCTGGCCTTCGCACAGATGTCCTACAACCTGGCCTATTCGGTGCTGACGCCGATCACCAACGGCGAGACCGGCCTGCAGGTCAAGCATGAACGACCCGCGCATCCTCGACGCCGTCGGCGAGGTCCGCCGACTGCCGTTCCCGTCGCTGTTCGGCGTGAAGATGAACGACGTATGGACGTGGGACGCCCTCGGCTATGATTTCCAGTTCTCGGCCGGCTACTATTTCTGCGCGGTGATGCTGATCCTGGGGTTCTACCTGGCAATGCGCATCGCCCGCTCGCCCTTCGGCATGATGCTGAAGGCGATCAAGACGAACCAGAACCGGCTGAACTACACCGGCGTCAACACGCGGCCCTACGCGCTGGCCGCCTTCGTGATCTCGGGCATGTATGCCGGGCTGGCCGGCGGCGCTGCTGGCGGTGACCGACCCGCTGGCCGGCGCCGAGCGCATGCAGTGGACGGCATCGGGCGAGGTCGTGCTGATGACGATCCTCGGCGGCGCCGGCACGCTGCTCGGCCCGGTGCTGGGCGCCGGCATCATCAAGTACATTCGAGAACATCTTCTCGCTCGTTCAACACGGGCATCCTGAACAGCTTCTCGAGCTTCCTGCCGGACACGCTGCGCGAGCCCGTCGTCGCCGTCTCGTCCTTGTTCGTCGGCGAGGGCTGGCAGCCTGACGCTGGGGCTGCTGTTCATGCTGATCGTGATCTTCCTGCCCGGCGGGCTGATGGAGGGCGCAGCCCGGCTCGGCCGGCTGGCCGGCGGCGCCTGGCGGCGCGACAGCCGATCGGCCGACCGCTACCAGGCGACGCCGGAACGCGGCGGAGTAGGCGCATGTCGATCCTGCAGGTCCAGAACGTCAACAAGAGCTTCGGCGGGCTGAAGGCGCTGAGCGACGTGAACCTGAGGTCGAGGAAGGCACCGTCCACGCCATCATCGGCCCGAACGGCGCGGGCAAGTCGACGCTGCTGAACTGCTTCGTCGGGCGGCTGGCGCCGGACACCGGCACGGTCGACTTCGACGGCCGCTCGCTGCTCGGCGCGCACGCCCGCACGAGATCAACCAGGTCGGCGTCGCGCGCGTGTTCCAGACGCCGGAGATCTTCGCCGACCTGACGCCTGCTCGAGAACGTGATGATCCCGGCCTTCGCCCGGCGCGACGGCGCGTTCACGCATGAACGCCTGGGCGCGCGTGCACGGCGAGGCCGCGGTCATGGAGCAGGCGATGAGACGCTGCTCGAGGACGTCGGCCTGGCGGACAAGGCGCGCGACGTGGCCGGCCACGCTGTCGCGCGGCGACAAGCGCCGGCTGGAGCTGGCCATGTGCCTGGTGCAGAAGCCGAAGCTGCTGCTGCTCGACGAGCCGACGGCCGGCATGTGCGCGGGCCGACACCAACACCACGATCGACCTGCTGAAGCGAGATCGGCGAGCGCGGCATCACCAAGGTCGTCATCGAGCACGACATGCACGTCGTCTTCTCGCTGGCCGACCGGATCACCGTGCTGGCGCAGGGCACCGTCATCGTCGAGGGCAAGCCGGACGAGATCAAGGGCGACCCGCGGGTTCAGGAAGCCTATCTCGGGGGAGCACATCTATGAGCGACACATCCGCCAGCGACGACGCCGACCACGACACGGCGACCAGTCGGCGATGAGCCGGACAGCCCGGGCGCAGCGCGGTCCCGCGCCGCGGCCCGGGCGGCGCAGCGGCCGGCGTTCTTCTCGTGCTGGGACATCCACGCCTATTACGGCGAGAGCTACATCGTGCAGGGCGTCAGCTTCGATGTCCGCGAAGGCGAGATCGTCGCGCTGCTCGGCCGCAACGGCGCCGGCAAGACCTCGACCCTGCGCGCCATCGCGCGGCTCGACAGCCCGGCGCTGAAGCACGGCGAGATCTGGCTCGACCACAAGCCGCTGCACCAGATGAAGGCGTTCCAGGCCGCGCGGCATCGGCATCGGCCTGGTGCCCGAGGACCGGCGCATCATCCCGGGCCTGACGGTCGAGGAGAACCTGCAGCTCGCGCAGATCGTCGCGCCGCACGGCTGGTCGCTCGAGCGGCTCTACGAGCTGTTCCCGCGTCTGGCGAGCGCCGCCGCCAGGAGGGCGTCGACCCTGTCGGGCGGCGAGCAGCAGATGCTGGCGGTCGCCCGGGCGCTGGCCCGCGAGGTCAAGCTGCTGCTGCTCGACGAGCCCTACGAGGGCCTCGCCCCGGTGATCGTGCAGGAGATCGAGCGCACGCTGGAGGAGATCAAGGACGCTCGGCATGACCACCATCATCGTCGAGCAGAACGCCATCGCCGCCCTGCACCTGGCCGACCGCGCGATCATCCTCGACATGGGCGCAGGTCGTCTTCGACGGCACCGCCCGCGAGGTGCTGGACAACGAGGAGCTGCGCGCAGGAGTACCTGGCGATCTGACGCAGCGCAGGGCGCGATCGACCGATACCGCACGACTGCGGGGCGGTGCGGAACTGCGATCGGCAGCCCTCAGCGCTGGCGCGGCTCACGCGGTCGCATATCAAGCAGAAAGAGGGCTGGCGCAGAAAGACGGCGGCGCCGCGAGTGCTCGCCCCCAGGCAAAGCTCGAACCGCGCGTCAAGCAGCGGCTTTGCCGGTGCTCGGTTTCGGCCGCTCGAACTCCTCCTGATAGGAGCGCTCGGTGTTGACGTTCCACACTTCGTGGCGCTCGCCGGCAATGTTGCGCGCGGCGTACATCGCGGAAAGCATCGAGTGGTCCTGATTGTTATAGCGATGCAGCCCGTTGCGCCCCACGGTCTGGAAGTTCTCGAGCGTCCTGATCCAGTCCGCGACGACCCCGAGCGCCGCCTTGTAGTCGCTGTCATAGACGGGGTACGCCTTTGGCTGACGGATCACCGTGCCATCGACGACCGACTCGGCGCTGGCCAGGCCCAGCGTCTCGAGCTCGGCCGCGGCCTGACGGATCAACGTCGCGTCATCCGTCTCCCAGAGCTCGTCGCCCAGCCGGCAGAAGTATTCCATCCCGATCGACGCCTGCCGATCGTTGGGGGTCATTTCGGGCGACCATGCCCGGAAATTCTGGATGCGCCCCACCCGCACCTCGGAGGAATGAACGTAGATCCAGTTGTCGGGGAACGGGTCCGGCCGGTCGAGCACCAGCGTCACGATCAGGAAGTCGCGATACTTCAGCTTGGCGGCGGCCTCGCGAACCGGCTTTGGCGGCGGAGGCTCGATGCACTCGATCAGATCGCGCAGCGCCATCGTGCTGATGACGTTCTGCGCAGGCAGTCGGTAGCGACGCGCCTCACCGTTTCGGCCCCATTCGGCCACTTCCAGCTCGGTGACGCGCGAACCGTCGCGGAACACCCGCTCGACCGCATTCCGCGTGCGCACCTCGCCGCCGGCGCGACGGACGAGATCGGTCACCTTCTCCCACATCATCCCAGGTCCCAACCGCGGATACTTGAACTCCTCGATCAAGCTGGCCGTATCGTTCGCGCCCGTGAAGGCTTGCAGCAAAGCCTTGTACAGCGACAGGTTCTTGATCCGCTGCTCGGCCCATTCGGCCTGGATGTTTCTCGGCGATATACCCCAGACTTTCTCTGTATAGCTACGGAAGAAATGCATATACAGCCGGCCACCAAATCGATTTATCACCCATTGCTCGAAACTGTCTTCGCGCCTGATTTGGCCTTATCTGCCACTTGAGATAGGAAAGCACAATTCGTGCCGAATTCATAGGGACCAATGTTGTACAGAGCATTCATGATCTTCAGCGGATAGTCGTAAAACCGGCCGCGGTAGAATATGCGGCTACGTCTCGGCCGCGTGATAAAGTCGCTGCCGAGCACTTCTTCCCACATCTGCTGGACCTCCGGCTCCTTGGTGAAGAAGCGATGTCCGCCGATATCGAAGCGAAATCCCTTGTAGACCTCGGTTCGGGCTATGCCGCCGACGATGTCGCCAGCCTCGAGCACCACGGGTCGGTGGGCGGCATCCAGTTTTTGCAGCTCGTAAGCAGCGGTCAGCCCGGCCGGCCCGCCACCGATGATGGCAACGTCCGCGCCGCTCGTCCGCGCATCCAAATCGCTCGCCATTGCCGTCGTTCCCCCGATGCTGCTTGCGCGTCAACGCGCCCCGTCGCAGGAGGTTGCGGGTGGTGCGAATAATCTTCCCGTTTCGGTTGCCGTCAAGCGGATCAAATGCGAGATCAATCATCGACGCGGGCCATTTCGCGCGATCCGACGCAGACGAGCGCGCCCCGCGTCACGGTCGTTGTGCCAGCGCATCAAGCGGCGCGACTTCTGGCCGCATGCCTCGAAGGGCTGCTCGGGTCGGATTTCGCCGCGGACGAGATCGTCGTGGTCGACGATGGCTCGACCAATTCGACGGCCGACGTCGCGCGCGGTGCGGGCGTCGAGATCCTGCGCAACGCAGTGCCGCTCGGCCCGGCCAGAGCCCGCAATGCGGGCGTGGCGACGAGCCGGGCCGACATCATCGTGTTCTGCGATGCCGATGTCGTGCCACACCCCGGCGCACGCGACCGGCTGATTAAAGGCTTCGTGGCGGACCCGCAGATCTCGGCGATCTTCGGATCCTATGACGACAGGCCGCGGGCGCCGCGCGCCGTCAGCCAGTACCGCAATCTCCTCCATCACTTCGTGCATCAGCGCAGCCGTCGCGAGGCATCGACCTTCTGGACCGGCTTCGGCGCCATCAGGCGCGCGGATTTCGTCCGGCTGGGCGGCCTCGACCCGGCCTGGCAGAACATAGAGGATGTCGAGTTCGGATTGCGGCTGAAGCAATCGGGCGGGCGCATCGTCCTCGACCGCGAGCTGCTTTGCACCCACCTCAAGGACTGGACGGTCGGCTCGATGTTCCGCACCGACTGGAGGGGCCGGGCGATCCCGTGGACGCGCCTCATCATGTTTCGCGGCCTGCCGGCGGACGATCTGAACCTGACGGGATCGCACCGGATCAGCGCGGCCAGCGTGGCCGTGCTGCCGCCGAGCCTCGCCTTGGCGTTCATCGAGCCGGCGGCGCTCCTCCTGTCCGGGGTCGGTGTCTTGAGCTTCACCCTCGCCAACCGCGACTTCTTCCGATACCTCGCGGCGCGCCGGGGCGTGGCCTTCGCCCTCACTGCGATGCCCTATCATGCGCTCCACTATGCGGCCGCGGTGCTCGGCTATGCCGAGGTCGCCCTGATCGAGGCGCCGCGCCGCTTCCTGCGGCAGCTCCGGTCAAGACGCTGATCGGGCCGATGCTGGCCCGGCCGCTGCCGGCCCGGCCGCTGCTGGCCCGGCCGCTGCTGACCCGGCCGCTGCTGACCCGGCCGCTAAGGCGCGCGACGGTCCTCGCGCGGGGCGAAGACAGCGCGCTCCGCCCGGGTCAGGTGGTCCAGGCGGTTCATCTCGAAGGTCGCGAGCCGATCGCGCGCGCCGCCCATTCCGCTCAGCACGCCAGCGACCTGGCCCGCCGCGTCGAAGATCAAGCCGACGAACAGCGCAGGTCCGTGCCGAGCCTCGCTGACGTCGCGCCGCCCGGCGAACAGCGTGCGACGCATCCGCGCGTAGACCAGCGGCGGCACGGCAGCGCCGAGCGCCGCGAAGACGAGGCGGCGCGCCCAACTCCATCGCTCGTCGCGGACGCGGTTCGCGGCGTAGAGCCGCCCCGCGTCAAAGCGCAGCCGTGCCGTCGACGACAGGTTCGACGGGTTGAGGTGCCTGATGCGCGCCGCCGGCGCAAAGCAAAAGCGCCCGCCCGCCTCGCGCATCCGAAGCAACGCCCGGCCCTCGCGGTTGAAGAGCCGCGAGAGCTCGGCCGCGAGAGGCTCCAGCGCGGAGCGTCGAAAGCTGGCGTTGTGGATAGCCACCCAGTCGATCTCGCCGGGCGGGGTCGCCTCGCTCCACCGGCCATAGGCGATCAGCATGTTGCTCCAGCTCAGCCGGGCGCCGGGGTTGGCGTTCAGCATGGCCGATCCGACGGCGACGCAGTCGTCGTCGAAGGCCTGCAGAATCCGCTCGGCCCAATCCGGCTCGGGATAGGCATGGTCTTCGATCGAGGCGACGATCGGCGCCGTAGCTTCCAGAAGCCCGCCTGCGGCGGCATGATCGACATTCTCGATCGGACCCACCGCGATCACGCGGGCCGAGTGGAACCGGCGGGAAAGATGCTCGACGCCGTCGAGCAGATCGGCGGCGGGCGCGACGACGATCAGCTCGATCTGCTCGGCAACGGTCTGCGCGGCGACGGAGTCCAGCGTCCGGCGCAGCTGAGGCAGACCGGTGGGGGTCACCAGCACGATGCAGAGGCGCGGTTCGGCAGTGCCGCGAGTGTCGCCGGCCGGCATCGCTTTCATCCTGCGGCGCGGAGCGTCGGAGCCGCCGTCCCCGCCGCCGCCTCGGCGCGCAGGACCAGCGCCAGCGCCCGCCTGCCGTCGTCCAGGTCCGGAGTCGCCTGCCGTTCGGCGCGCGCGGCGTCGGCGAAGGCCGCGAGCGCACGCTCGAAGGAAGGCTCGCGCCCCGGCGCGTGCAACAGCTCGCGCGGGGTCAGCAGGCGAAGCCGGTCCGCGAGCCTGCGCACGCGGGCGAGCCGGCCGGCCGGCACATCGATCGCCCGCGGCGCGGCATCGGCCGCGATGTCGACGGTCAGGTGCCCCTTCTCGCCGAGCAGCTCGACGACATGGCTGCCGTCGCCGGATGTCTGCGCCACCAGCATCTGGACGAGCCCGCCCTGCCCCAGCGCCGCATTCACGACGGCCATCGAGCCCTCCGCGGTCCGCCGCTCGATCGCCTGCACGCTGGCCGGATCGATCGCCTCGCCTGCAAGGAACGGGATCAGGTCGAGATGGTGGCTGCCGAGGTCGGCGAGCGCACCGCCGCCAGCCCTCGGATCCGCCTTCCAGCCCGGCAGGGCGCGCCGCGCCGAGGTCAGCATGCTGCGGACGGCGACGATCCGGCCGAGCTCGCCCGCCTGGCACCGCGCCCGCGCGGCGGCGGCCAGCGGGTTGTGGCGGAAGTTCAGGCCGACCATGCCGACACGACCCGAGCCCCGCCAGGCGGCGACCATCCGGTCCGCCTCGGCGAGGTCGAGCGCCAGCGGCTTTTCGACATAGACGTGCAGCCCAGCCGCGAAGGCCGCGAGCGCCGCCGGCGCGTGCATCGCCGGCGGCAGGCAGATGACGACGGCGTCGAGCTCGGCCACGTCGAGCGCGCTCTGCCAGCTGGCAAACCGCACCGCTCCCGGCACGTGCGCGCCGACCCGGTCGCGCGCCTCCGGCGCGGTGTCGCTGATCGCCCTGACCTCGACCCCCGGCAAACGCGCCAGAACCGGCGCATGGAACATTGCGGCGATCCGCCCGCAGCCGAGCAGCCCGACCCTCAATGGCATGCCCGTCATCTCCGCCCCTTTCCGGCCCGCGCCGGCTAGCCGGACGCCGCCGCGTCGCCTCCGCGCCGGCTCTCTGCCGCATAGCCACGCAGCATGGCAAGCTGCGAAATCGCGAGGAGCACCGCCTGCGTCAACCGGGCCCGGCCGGGGCGGCGCAGCGGATGCAGGACAAGGCCCGCATAGAACCCCATCGGCTCGACCTTCGGCCGTGTCTCGCCGCGCCGGTCCATCATGCGATGCAGGTGGCGCGCGCCGCGACCATAGTTCATGTGCTGGCGCCAGAACCGGCGCAGGTCGAGCGCGTGGCCATGTCCGACGACCGCGTCCGGCGCATAGACGAGCTCGCCCCCCGCAGCCCGCCAGCGCAGCCCGAAGTCGCGGTCCTCGGCGGCGGCCAGGGGGAAGCTCTCGTCGAAGCCGCCGAGACGCTCGAACGTTGCGCGATCGCAGCCCATGTTGTTGCTCGTGAAGAACGGCATCTCGCCCGTGCCGGCGCCGAAATAGTCGTACAGATAGTCGCAGAGCGACTGGCTTGCGGCGGCGTAGACGTTGGCAGGCAGAGCGTTCTCGACCCGGCCGCCGACCAGTCGCCGGGCGCCCCCGACAGGGCTCCTTTCAGTGCCCCCGTTCGCGGCGCGCAGCAGGGCGAGCAGCCAGTCGGGGCGCGGCCGGCAGTCGTCATCGGTGAAGGCGACGAATTCGGCGGAGGTTGCACCCACGCCGGCATTGCGCGCGGCGGCGGGCCCGCGGTTCGGCTGGCGCAGGTAGCGGACGCGGTCGCCGAAGCCGGCGCAGACCTCGGACAGCGGCGCCGGGCTGCCGTCGTCGACGACGACGATCTCCGGCCTCGGACCCTCCAGCCGGGTCAGCGCCTCGAGGCACGCCCGAAGGCGGTCCGGGCGGTTGAAGCTCGGCACGACGACGGCGCTGCCGGGGCCGTGCGGCACGGGCCTAGCCCTGCCTGCCGGCAACGTGGCGCGCCGGCTCCGAGGTCGCCGCGGCCTCGCCGCGGCGCCGGCGGAACGCCTCCATGGTCTCGAGATAGGCCGCCTCGAGACGGTCGAGCACGGCCTCGCGCGAATATTCGGCCAGCGCCACCCGCCGCCCCTCGGCGCCCAGCGCCTCGGCCAGCGCGCGATCGTCGACGATCCGGGCCAGCCGGTCCGCCAATGCGCCGGCGTCGCCGGGCGGCACCAGATAGCCTGTCCCGCCGTCCCGGACGATGTCCGACTGTCCGCCGACATCGGAGGCCACGACGGCCGTGCCGCGCATCATCGCCTCGGTGCTGACATTGCCGAAAGGCTCGTGCCAGAGCGACGGCACCACCTGCACCCACGCGGCGCCGAAAGCTGCCTCCATGGCCTCGCGCGAGAGATGGCCGAGGAACACGACGCGCTCGCCGAGCGGTGCCGCCGCGGCGCGCAGCGCCGGCTCGAGCGGCCCGCTGCCGGCCAGCAGCAGGCGCAGGCCCGGGCGGTCCGCGGCAAGCCGGCGAAACGCCTCGAGCAGCGTCTCGACCCCTTTCTCGCGCGACAGCCGGCCTGCATAGGCGATCGCCGCAGGCTCGGCCAGCGGCTCGCGGGGCGGGCGCTCGTCGACGCCGTTGCCCATCACGGCGACCTCGCCCCAACCCGCTGCCTCGAACATCCGCGCCATCTGCGAGCTGAGGACCGCGACCCGGTCGATGTGCCGCCGCCAGCGCTGCAGAAGGCGCTGCTGGAGCATGGTCGAGGCCCATGTCGGCGGCGCGAGACAGCCCGAGCTGAGACAGACGCGCCCCGGCGAGACCTGGCAGATGCTGCCATCCGGCAGGAGCTTCATTCCGTTCGGGCAGACGGCCTTGTAGACCGCAGCCTGAAAGAGGGTCGGCACGCCGGCGAGCGCCGGCAGGACCAGGGGCGAAAGCTGCCAGAGGAACATCCGGAGATGCGCCACGTCCGGCGGATGCTCGGCAAGCTCGCGCCTGATCGTCAGCCAGGCGCTGGGGTTCAGGGTCTGGCTCAGCGCCTGCAGCCTGCCGGTGCTGCCGTCACAGGTCCGGTCGGCCACGCTGGCGCTGCCCGGTACGAGGCTCGCGTCGCTGGTCACGAGACGCACGGCGTGCCCCCGCTGCCGCAGACCCTCGCGCAGCGCCAGCATCTGCAGCTCGGCGCCGCCGGTCCGCGTGCCGTAGTCGTTGATCAGCAGCACCCGGAGGCGGCGCGCCGATCCCGCTCTATCGCGCTCGGGCAATCGAGCACTCTGCCGCATTGATCACGCTGATCCTCGCTGACCGACGGGTCGACCTTGCCGGGCCGATGCTGGTCTGCGAGCGTCTAGAGGGCAGCCGCTCCAGGCACAAGGCCCGCAGCCGGCGCTAAGCGGCAGCCGACAGGGCGATGGTTCATGGCGAAGATCAGCTATCTCTACGATGTCCCTTTGCCGAACAGACATTCGGCCAGCATCCAGATCCTCAGGACGGCACAGGCGATGGTGGCCGCCGGCGACGAGGTGGCGGTCTGGACCGCGCCGCATGCCGCGCCGGCCGGATCCATTCTCGCCGCGCTCGGGATCGCGCCGCATCCCGGCCTCGATCTGGCGGTCGCGTTCCCCGGCCGGCCGGAAGACCCGCGCCTCCGGCGCTCGGCCAATCGGCTGTGGCTCCGGACGTCCGGCGCCTGGGCGGACGCGGACGTGGTCGTCAGCCGCGGCCCGACCGGCTTCGCGGTCGCCTCGGCACTGGCCGCGATGCGCCCCGCGCGCCGACCGCCCTTCGTGTACGAAGTCCACCGGCTGGTCGCCGCCGGCATGGCAGAGGTGCAGCTCGGCCGCATCCTGGGGCCGCAGGAGGCGCTGCCACGACGGCTGCTGCGGCTGCAGCGCCTGGAGGCGCGGACGATGGCGGCGGCGGACGGATTCATCTTCCTGACCGATGCCGTGCGCGCCGCCGCGCGCGAACTCGTTCGACACCGACAGGCCCGCCGTGGTGGCGCCGAGCGGCGTCGAGGTACCCCCCTCGCGCCCCGCGGCGGAAAAGGACGTCGACGTCGTCTTTCTCGGCAAGATGGAACGGCGCAAGGGCGTCCACCTGGCGATCGAGGCAATGGCCCGCCTGGAGGGGCGCCGGCTCCGCTGCATCGGCGACGGGGCATGGCTCGACGGAGCCCGCCGGCTGGCCGCCGAGCTGGGCATCGCGGACCGCATCGACTTCGCCGGTCGCGTGCCGCACGCGCAGGTGCCGGCCGAGCTGGCAAGGGGCCGCATCGGTCTCTGCCCGTTGCCGGCCGGCCTCGACCGCGTCGCCGAGCGGTTCACAAGCCCCCTCAAATTGCTGGAGATGATGGCGGCCGGGCTGCCGATCGTCGCGACGGATGTCGCCTCGGTGCGGGCCGTCTGCCGGGACGGCGTCGACGCCCGGCTCGTCCCGCCGGACGCGCCCGCAGTCATGGCCGCGGCGATCGCCGGGCTCCTCGACGATCCGGCGCTGGCGGCGCGTCTGTCGGCCGGGGCGCGGCACCGCGCACTCGACTTCGACTGGCGACGGCGCGCGGCGACCATCTCGGGCTTCCTGCGCCAGTTCGCGTGATCCTCTCATCCGAGACACCGCCCTGTTCGTCCCTCAGGGCGCTTCTGCGCCTGCAATCTCTGTCGGCTTACCTGTCTGCCCGAATTTTGAGCACAACTAAAAAGATGAACAAATCGTTGCCAGAAAATCGCCAGGGCCGTGGAGAGAGCCCAAAAACTCCTTTTATTTCAGCGAACTAGCCGGCGTTGATTCCCCGGGCAAGCTGTCTTGACTCGCACGATGCGGTAACGCAACGTTTCGCACCTGCGATATTTCAGCGGCGGGAGGAAGGGGCTTCGATGAACAAGCATACCATGTCCGGCGGCGCGGGGACGATCGAGACCCTCGTCCTTCACCCGCTCGAGCCGCTGCATGCCGACGAGATCTCCGCCGTCTCGGCGCTGGTGCGCGCCGAGATGGAGTCCACAATGCCCGACGCCGCAGGCGAGCTGCGCTTCGAGATGATCGAGCTGCTCGAACCGCCGAAGGCAGAGGTGCGCGCCTTCAAGCGCGGTGACGCGATCCGGCGCGCCGCGCGCGCCAGCGTCTACCGGACCGGCGAGGTCGGCGTCTGGCGCTATCGCGTCTCGATCACCGAGAACCGGATCCTCGCCAAGGACCACCTGCCGACCGCCCGGCCGATGATCCAGGCCGAGGAGTTCCTGGAGATCGAGGCCACCGTCAAGCGCGATCCCGCCTTCATCGCGGCCTGCGCCAAGCGCGGCATCACGGACACCAGCCTCGTCTGCGTCGATCCCTGGTCGGCGGGCAGCTTCGGCGAGCCCGACGAGGATGGCAGGCATATCAGCCATACCTTCGCCTGGGTGCGCAGCAGCCCGGAGGACAATCTCTACGCCCATCCGATCGAGGGGCTGAACGCCGTCGTCGACATCAAGAAGATGGAGGTCATCCGGATCGACGACCACGGCGTCGTCCCGGTGCCGAAGGCGGACAGCAACTATGGCGCCGAGTTCCAGGACCGGATGCGCGACGACCTGAAGCCGATCGACGTCGTCCAGCCGCAGGGCGTCTCGTTCACGATGGAGGGGCGGCAGATCAGCTGGCACGACTGGTCGCTGCTGATCGGCTTCAACTCGCGCGAGGGGCTGACGCTGCACGACATCTCGTTCTCCGGGCGGCCCGTCTGCTACCGCGCCTCGATCGCCGAGATGGTCGTGCCCTATGGCAGCCCGGAGACGCAGCACGCCCGCAAGAACGTCTTCGACATCGGCGAGTACGGCCTCGGCAAGCTGGCAAATTCGCTGACGCTCGGCTGCGACTGCCTCGGCGCGATCCATTATCTCGACTGCTGGCTGCCGAGCATCGACGGCGAGGCGATGAAGATCGCCAACGGCATCTGCATTCACGAGGAGGATTTCGGCATCCTCTGGAAGCACTGGGACTTCCGCACCGACAAGACCGAGGTGCGGCGCGCCCGGCGCCTGGTGATCTCGTCGATCTCGACGGTCGGCAATTATGAGTACGGGTCTTACTGGTATCTCTACCTGAACGGCGAGATCGAGTTCGAGATGAAGGCGACCGGCATCATCAACACGGTCGGCTGCGTGCCCGGCCAGCCCGGCAAGTACGGAACCGAGGTCGCAGAGGGCGTCGTCGGCCAGGTGCACCAGCACCTGTTCTGCGCGCGGCTCGACATCAGCATCGACGGCGACCGGAACGCCGTCGTCGAATGCGACACCGTCGCCGACCCGACGGGACCGGATAATCCGTACGGCAATGCCTTCTACCTGAAGGAGACGGTGCTGACGACGGAAGGCGGCCGCCGGCGCAACCCCGACGCCGCCCGGTTCTGGAAGTTCGTCAGCCGCGAGCGGACGAACGCCATGGGCGCGCCCACGGCCTACAAGCTCGAGCCGTCGCACGCCGTGCCGGCCTTCCACGACCCGCAGGGCCCGTCCGGCCGCCGGATGCCCTTCATCTACAATCAACTGTGGGTCACGGCGCACGATCCGGACGAGCGGTTCCCGGCGGGCGAGTTCGTCAACGGCTCCGACGGCTCGGACGGCCTGCCGGCTTTCGTCGAGAAGGGACGCCCGATCGATGGCCAGGACATCGTCGTCTGGCCGGTCTTCGGCCTGCACCATCTGCCGCGCACGGAAGACTATCCCGTGCAGCCATGCGTCACCACCGGCTTCAAGCTGATGCCGACCGGGTTCTTCGACCGCAACCCGAACCTGGACGTCGCGCCGGCCACCAACAAGGCCAGCTGCAAGGCGATGGCCGCCGAATAGCCGACCGGCGGAGTGGGGTGCTCCGCCGCTTCCGACGATACCAGGAGGGTGAGGATGACCAAGCTGTCGCAGTTCCGCGGCTATAGCGGCTATTCCATGTCGCGCCGCCGCCTGATGCAGGGCGTGGGCGCCGGGTTCGCCGCTTCGCTGGCTGGCATGCGCCCGGTCTGGGCCGGCGCCGGCGCCGGCTATGCCGACGACCTCTGGGCCAAGACCAGAGAGTCGCTGGCCGGCGGCAGCTATCGCAAGGAGCTGAACCTGCACGCCTGGGAGGGCTATACCGAGGAGCCCGTGCTCGACCCCTTCGCCCGCGAGGTCGGCGCGAACATCAACGCCCAGATGCTGATCTCGGACCCTTCCGCCGTGAACAACCTGCGCAGCGGCGGCGTCTCGACCTGGGACATCATCAACCTGAACAACGCCTGGCAGCGCAAGGAGCTGTACCCCGAGGGACTGATCGTCCCGCTGGACGCCGAAAAGTTCAAGCCGCTCTACCAGATGAACACCGAGGGCTTCCAGTGGCCGTACCACTGGGCGATGGACGCCAGCGGCGAGAAGCTGCTGGGGATGATCCAGCGCTATGGCCCCTCGGCCATGGCGATCAACTCGGACACCGTTGATCCGAAAACGATCGAGACCGGCGGCTACATGGAGATGATCGAGGGCGCCAAGGGTCAGTACGGCATCCTCGACTACGAGAACTGGGTCATCATGCACACCTGCATGGCGGCCGGCTTCACGCCCTTCCGCAAGCACACCGACGCCGAGATGGCGGCCTACAGGGACCTGATCTTCAAGGTGTTCAACAACGCCAAGAAGGTGTCCGACGACCAGGCGACGCTGGCCCGGGACATGATCACCGGCGAGATCGTCGGCACCTTCCCAGGATCGGTCTACACGGTCTCGGCGCCGCGCAACGAGGGCGAGACGCAGATCATGTGCGTCGTCCCGAAGGAAGGCATCGAGGAGACCAGGACCGCCGACAAGCCCGACGGCCAGGCGGGCATCATCTGGATCGAGGTGACCTCGCTGGTCGCCAACCCCGACCCGACGCCGCTGGCCGAGGCGTTCCTGATCTACTGCCACACGCCGGAGGCGGCCTATCGCGTGTCTACCAAGGCGCCCGGCACGCTGAACCCGGTGGTTCAGATGGGCGATCAGGCGGTGCTGGAGCAGTTCTCCGACGACGAGCTGGAGTCGATCCAGTGGGGCGACGGGGGCGCATGGCTGGCGGAGAGTGTCTCGCGCTGCATCGACTTCGACATCAACCCCGACTACGACGCGATGCACGACCTCTACACCGAGGCGAAGCGCTCGCGCGGCTGACCGCTTCCGGCCGGGGCGACCGCGCGCCCCGTCCGCCTTCCTGCCGGTGGATGGACATGACGGGCGTACCGATCCTCGAGCTCAGGTCGATCGACAAGGTCTTCGGCGACTTCGCCGCGGTCGAGCGCGTGTCGCTCTCGATCGCCGAGGGCGAGTTCTTCACCATCGTCGGCCCGTCCGGCTCGGGCAAGACGACGCTGATCCGGCTGCTCGTCGGCATGGACAGGCCGACGCGCGGCGACATCCTGCTGCGCGGCGAGCGGATCAACGACGTGCCGGCGAACCTGCGCCCGACCTGCATGGTCTTCCAGTCGCTGGCGCTGTTCCCGCACATGACCGTCGGCGGCAATGTCGAGTATCCGCTGAAGTGCCGCAGCACGCCGAAGGCCGAGCGGCGCGCCCGCGCCGAGGAGTGCCTCGGCCTCGCCCACCTGCCGACCAGCTATTACGAGCGGCCGGTCACGAAATGCTCCGGCGGCGAGCGCCAGCGGGTGGCGCTGGCCCGCGCTCTGGCGTTCGACCCCGAGATCCTGTTCTTCGACGAGCCGCTCTCGGCCATCGACTACCGGCTGCGCAAGACGCTGGAGAAAGAACTCAAGGACATCCAGCGCGAGACGGGCAAGACCTTCGTCTACATCACGCACAGCCTGGAGGAGGCGATGATCATGTCCGACCGCATCGGCGTGATGCGCGACGGGCGCCTCGTCCAGGTCGGCAGCCCGCGCGAGATCTACAGGAGCCCGGAAAGCCGCTTCGTCTCGGAGTTCATGGGCGAGGTCAACGTGCTGCCCGTCGTGCCCGGCGACGACGGCAGGCTGCACTGCCAGCCGCTGGGCGTCGCCTTCGACCCGCCGCCGGGTCAGGCGATCCGCGCCGGCAGCCTGATCGTCAGGCCGGAGGACATGCGCTTCCTGGAGTTCTCCGATGCGAGCTCGCCGAACGGCAACGTCATCAACGGCGAGATCTTCAACGAGTACCTGCTGGGCAGCCGCGTCCAGTACCAGGTGCGCTCGAACGGCGTCACCCTGCTGGTCGAGCGGCTGCGTGACGCCGAGCGGCCGGCCCGCGACACCTCGCTGACCTTCGCCCCGGAGGACAGCATGCTCTTCCCCGAATGACCGACGCGACCGAAAGGGCGATGCGGCACACGGGCGTCGGCAGGCTGTCGCTGTCGCCCGGCGCGCTGCCGGCCGGATTCTGGTACGCGATGCCGATCCTCGCGCTCCTGACGCTCGGCTTCGTCGCGCCGCTCGTCATGGTCGTGCTCTACAGCTTCATGCCGCGCGGCACGTTCAGCCCTTTCGGCACGCCGACGCTCGAGAACTATGTCGATATCGTCGAGCAGAACTTCTACATCTCGTTCGGCTGGTCGCTCTGGCTGGCGCTTTTGTCGACCGCGATCCTGCTGCTGATCGCCTACCCGCTGGCGGTGGCCGTCAAGCGGGCCGCGCCGAGGCGCGCGCTGATCCTGACGGTGCTGATCGTCGCGCCGCTTTTCGTCGCCGAGAACATCCGCCTGCAGGGCTGGGCGCTGTTCCTCGACAAGGCCGGCGTGCTGGATGGCGGGCTGAAGGCGCTGACCGGGCTCGAGACCGGCAGCCTGATCAACAACGTCCCCGTGATCGTCTTCGGGCTGGTCTACATCTACCTGCCCTTCATGCTGTTCCCGATGATCCTCGGGCTGTCGAACGTGCCGCCGGACGTGCGCGAGGCGGCGTCCGACCTCGGCGCGTCGCGCTGGCGCATGTTCCGCGACATCGAGCTGCCGCTGGCGGCGCCCGGCATCCTGATCGGCGCGCTGCTCTGCTTCGTGATCTCGCTCGGCGCCTTCGCCGAGGCCAAGTTCCTCGGCAACGGCGTCATCGTGACCATCGCGCAGGACATCGAGTCGGCCTTCACCTATGGGCAGAACTGGCCGCGCGGATCGGCGCTGTCGGTGCTGGTCATCCTGCTGGCCGGCGCCGCGGTCTACGTCGCCATGCGGCGCATGGACGTGGAAATGATGCTGGGCCGCCGCGAATGAACGCCCCGAATGAACGCCCCGAATGAACGACAGCGTGCTGCTCCGCCGGTTGATGGCCGTCTATGTGACGCTGGTCGTCACCATCCTCTACGTGCCGATGATCGTCGTCGGGCTCGCCTCGATCTCGCGGTCGCGCTTCTTCGTCTTCCCGATCAGCCGCGTCGACCTGAAATGGTACGAGGACACGTTCAACTCGCTGCAGGTCGAGGACGCGATGTGGACGTCGCTGTCGATCGCCGTCATCGTCGCCATGCTGTCGGTCGTCATGGCGGTTTTCGGCGCGCTCGCCTATGCGCGCTATGCCTGGAAGGGGCGCAAGCTCTACCAGCAGGTTCTGCTGATCCCGGTCTTCTTTCCGCAGTCCGTGCTGGGTCTCGCCCTGCAGCTCTGGTTCAACTCGCTGGGCGTGCAGATGGCGTGGGAGGCGACGGTCTTCGCGCAGCTTGTCTGGATCGTGCCGATCGTCACCATGGTCATCGCCATCCAGGCCTATGGCTACGACGCCTCGGTCGAGGAGGCGGCGCGCGATCTCGGCGCGTCGCAGTGGCAGGTGTTCCGCGACATCACGTTCCCGCTGCTGGGGCCGGGCGTGTTCTCGGGGTTCCTGTTCGCCGTGCTGCTCAGCTGGGGCAACTTTCCGCTCGCCTACTTCACCAGCGGCGCCGACGTCACCATCCCGGAATGGCTCTACGGCAAGATGATCGGCGGCTACACGCCGATGGTGCCGGCGGTCGGCTTCCTCAGCGTCCTGGCCGGCGCGATCGCGCTGATCGTCGGGTTGACGATCCGCGAGCGGCTGGGGCGCGACGAGACATAGCGCCGTGTCCGGCAACGCCGCGCCGGATGCGATTGATGCGCCGGCAGCAGAGGTAGGCTACCCCCGCTTGCCGCCGTCGCCGCGATCGGCGCGCAGCTGGGCCGGGCTCCTTGCCGAGACCAGATTGTGCGCGGTGTTGACCAGCCCGACATGGCTAAAGGCCTGCGGAAAGTTGCCGAGCTGGCGGTTGGCCTGCGGGTCGTACTCCTCGGCCAGCAGCCCCAGATCGTTGCGCAGCGCCAGCAACCGCTCGAACAGCGCCTCGGCCTCGTCCAGCCGCCCCATCATGCGCAGCGCGTCCGCCAGCCAGAAGCTGCAGACCAGGAACGTCCCCTCGCCGCCCGACACCCCGTCCGAAGCCGTTTCGGGTCGATAGCGCAGCACCAGCCCGTCGGCGATCAGCTCGCGCTGGATCGCCTCGACCGTCGCCACCACGCGCGCGTCATCCGGCGGCAGGAAGCCGACCAGCGGGATCAGCAGCAGCGCCGCGTCGAGCGCGTCGCCGCCATAGTACTGGACAAAGCTGCCGCGCGCCTCGTTCCAGCCATGCGCCAGCACGTCCTCGCGGATCGCCGTCCGCGCCTCGCGCCAGCGCTCGACCGGCCCGGACAGGCCGAAATCCTCGACGGCCTTGATGCCCCGGTCGAAGGCCACCCATGCCATGACCCGCGAATGCGTGAAGTGGCGCCGACCGCCCCGCACCTCCCAGATGCCCTCGTCGGGCTCGCGCCACCGCTCCTCGAGATCCGAAAGCAGCACCTTCTGGAAATCCCAGCCGCTGTGCGACGGCTCCAGCATCGACTTGCGGCCGACATGCAGCGCGTCCATGATCTCGCCATAGACGTCGATCTGCAGCTGGGCCGATGCGGCGTTGCCGATGCGGACCGGGCGCGAGCCTTCATAGCCGTCGAGCCACGGCAGCTCGATCTCGGTCAGCTGCCGCTCGCCGGCCAGACCGTACATGATCTGCAGGTGCCTGGGATGCCCGGCGGCGGCGCGCAGCACCCAGGCGCGCCAGGCCAGCGCCTCGTCGCGGTAGCCGCAGGCGAGCAGCGCCAGCAGGGTCAGCGTCGCGTCGCGGATCCAGCAATAGCGATAGTCCCAGTTGCGCTCGCCGCCGATCTCCTCGGGCAGCGAGGTCGTCGCCGCGGCGATGATGGCGCCGGTCGGCTGGAAGCTCAGCGCCTTCAGCGTGATCATCGAGCGCACGACCGCCTGATGCCACGGATGCCCCTCATCCATGGCGAAGACGCAGGAGCTCGACCATTTGCGCCACCAGTCCGTCGTGTCGGCCAGCCGCTCCGCCGGGGCCCACCGCCGCGTCGGCGGGCGGTGCGACGGGTGCCAGGTCAGCGCGAACGGCACCTCGGCGCCGGCGCCGACGCTGAAGACCGCGTGCGTGTGCATGTTCTTTCCCTCCAGGTTGACCGGCGTGCGCAGCTCGAGCGCGTCCGGCCCCGCGACGGCGCGGATGCCATAGTCCGTGCGGATCACCCAGGGAACGGTGCGGCCATAGTCGAAGCGCAGAACGAGGTCGAGCGCCAGCTCGACGCGACCACGCTCGCCGCGCACGATGCGCAGCAGGTCGACATGCTCCTCGTCCTCGGCCAGCGGCATGAAGTCGATCAGCGTGACGGCGCCCTCGGCCGTCTCGAACGTCGTCTCCAGGACCGGCGTGCCCGGCCGGTAGCGGCGGGTCGTGTTCAGGACCTCGCCGGTGGGGGCGATCTGCCAGCGGCCGTTCTCGGGCGAGCCGAGCAGCGCGGCGAAGCAGGCGCCTGAATCGAAGCGCGGCAGGCACAGCCAGTCGATCGAGCCGTCGCGGGCGACCAGCGCACAGGACAGCATGTTCCCGATGAAGCCATAGTCCTCGATCGGGCGGCTCATGCGGTCGTCCCGAGGTCGTTCCTCCGGCGCGCCGGCCAGCCCCCCGGCCAGCACCCCGGCCAGCGCCCCGGCCAGCACCCCGGCCAGCGTCCGGGACCTCTCATGCGCAGCCGTCCGGGTGGGCGCCCGGCCGATGTCCGGGCCGGTGTCCGGGTGGGCGTCCGGGTGGGCGTGCCGGTGGGCGTGCCGGTGGGCATCCGGGTGGGCATCCGGGCCGGTATGCGCGACATTGTCCGCTCCTGCGTCTCGATGGCATGGGTGCTCAGGCCGCCGGCCCGGCGTGATCCAGCGGGACGGTGATTCGGCAGCTGAAGCCCGTCTCGCCGAAGTGGCGGTCGATGGTACCGTTCAGCCCCGCGCCGATCAGCGTGTCCACCAGTGCCGTGCCGAAACCCTGCCGGTCCGGCGCGGCCGCGGCAGCGCCGGTCTCGGACCAGTCGAGCGTCAGTGCGCCCGCAGCCGCCCGCCAGGCGATGACGACCTTGCCCGCCGGATGCGACCAGGCGCCGTATTTCGAGGCGTTGGTCGCCAGCTCGTGCAGCACCAGGCTCAGCGACTGCGCCATCTTCTCCGGGATCGGCACCGCGCCGCCACGCATGTCCAGCCGGTCGCCGCTGTCGTCGACGAACGGCTCCAGCTGCGCCCTGATCAGCTCGCGCAGCGGCGCGGCGTCGAGCTCCTTGCCGGTCACCGCGTCGATCGACCGGCCGAGCGCCATCAGCCGGCCCGTCAGGTTCTCCTTCAGATCGAGCACGCTGGTCGCGTTGCGCGCCGAGAGGCCGATCAGCGACACCGCCAGCGCCAGCTGGTTCTTCGCCCGGTGCGCCGTCTCGCTCAGCAACAGCTGCATCCGCTGATCCTTGCGAATGCGCTCGGCGGCGGCGGCGAAGAGATAGCGGCGGACCTCGTGGATCTCGGTGACGAAGGAGGGCGGGACCGGAACCTCGCGGCCGGCCTCCAGCGCCTCGCCGACGCGGGCCGTGTTGGCGATGGCGCGGCTGATCGATGCGCTCAGCAGCACCGCGGACAGCAAGGCGGCGCCGAGCCAGACCACGATGGCGGTGAAGAGCCCGGTCCAGGACCGCTCGAGCCGGCCCTCCAGCCGCTCCGGCGCCGCCCAGGCGCAGACGCTCCAGGCGCTGTCGCCGACAGGCGTGCGCGCGAGATACCGTCCGGCGTCGCCGCCCTCGAGCTCCTGGGTCTCCGCTCCCTTTTCGTAGCAGCTGTCGGGAAGGCCGCCGTCGCGGTCGCCGTCGGTGAACACGGCGGTCACCGCGTGGTCGGCTCCGTCGAGAACGGCAAAGCTCCAGGCGCTGTCGCGGAGCGCCGAGCCGAAGAGGTCGACCAGGCTGCCGGCGTTGCGCGTCAGGATCAGCACGCGCCTGCTGCCGTCAGGCAGCGTCACCGGACGCAGCACGTTGAAGACGTCCGTGCCGGCCACGCGCCCCTGGAAAACGTTCGAGATCGCCTGCTGGCCGCGCTGCAGCACCTGCGCCGCCGTGTCGACGTCCGAGGTCTTGCCGAGAGGCGTGCCGAACGGGACGCGCGTGTTCAAGAGCTGGCGGAACTCGGGGTCCAGCACGATCAGGTGCCGGTCGGTTCCCGCCAGCGCGCTGACCGCCCGGCGGTGCAGCCGCGCCAGCTCGTTGTCCTCCAGCCAGCCGCTGGTGGCGAAGACCGCCAGGATCGTGCCCAGCGTCGTGAACTCCTGGTCCAGCCTGTCCGCGATCTCGCCGGCGATCTGGCCGCCGCGCGCGGCGAGCGTGCGCTCGGCATCCTGCTTCTGCGCATTGACGATATAGGCCAGGAAGACGATGGCCGGCGCGACCAGCGCCACCACCAGTGTGATGACCACGATGTGGATCGAGATGCCGCGGCGGGATGCATCGCCGTCGGGCTGCCGACCGGCCGCCCCGCCCGGTCGCGCGTTCCGGCCGGGCAGGATGCCGCGCTGCCGAGGATCGCCCTCTGCCATCGCCCCCTGGACAGGCACGTCTTGCACCGGTCGCACGCGCCGCATCCCCTTCCGGTGCCCCCGAGCCCAAATTATCCGGATGCGCCGCCACGACAATACCCGCGCAGCGTTCCGCCGGCGAGCGTGTGATCGGTGCCACGCCCGGCATGGGCCGTCCTCACCCTGGCCGGACGATCGCCCCGATCAGGTGCAGGAGCTGCTGCGCCTTGAGCGGCTTGCCGAGGCGCGGCGCCCGGCGCAGCACCGGCTCCTGCAGCGTCCGCTCGCCATAGCCCGTGACGATGACGAACGGCACCTCCAGCGCCTCCAGCGCCTCGGCCACGGCCGTCGACCGCTCGCCCGCCAGGTTCAGGTCCAGGATCGCCGCGTCCGGCCGCTCGAGCTCCAGCAGCGCCAGCGCCCTGGCCTGCCGCCCCACCGGACCGAGCACGATGCAGCCTTCGCGCTCGAGCATCTCCTCATAGTCCATCGCCAGCAGCAACTCGTCCTCGACGATCAGGATGCGCAGGCCGGCGAGGCCCGGTCGGTGCTCCGCGTCGGACATGGGGGACTCCTCACTCTATCGGGAAGGTCAAATCGCAGATCAGCCCCTTGGACGCCCAAGTCATAGCCGACTCGCCCCCGAGATCGTACTTGGCGGCGCGCAGGATCAGCTGCGCGCCGAAACCGTCCTCGGCCGGCGGCGTCACCGGCGGGCCGTCGCGCTCCGCCCAGCGGAAGCGCAGCAGGTGCGCGCCGTCCTCGTCCGCCCTCCGCCAGTCGATCCGGACATGCCCCTCCGGCGTCGACAGCGCGCCGTATTTCAGCGCGTTCGTTCCCAGCTCGTGCAGCACCAGGCTGAGGCTCAGCGCCTGTTGCGCCGATACCTGAACGCTGTCGCCGTCGATCCGGACGCGACCGCCATCATGGGCGGCATAGGGCGCCATCGCCCGGCCGACCAGCTGGCGGAGATCGGCGCTGCGCCAGTCATCGGCCAGCAGCAGGCCGTGCGCCTGCGCCAGCGCGTCCAGACGCCCGCCGAAGGCCTCGCGGAACTCCTCGACGGTGCGTCCCGCCGTCCGCCGGGCCAGCGCGCCGACGACCGCCAGCGTGTTCTTGACGCGGTGCGACAGCTCGTGCGCCAGCAGCTCGCGCTCCTCGTGGTGCTGCTGCCGCTCGGTCACGTCGCGGAACAGGATCGCGACGCGATCGTCGTCGGGGGCCGCCTTCCAGAACAGGACGTCGAAAATCAGTCCCAGCGGCGCCGCCGGCAGCGCCTCGTGCCGCTCGCTCTGCCCGGTCTCGCTGACGCGGGCGGGAATCTCGCGCCAGTGCTGCTCGTAGCCGGGCCCCATCGCGCTGAGAAGACTGCCGACGAAATCCGGGCCGACCAGCTGCTCGGCGGCCGGGTTCGCCTCGAGGTAGCGCACGTCGACGGCCCGCCCGTCCTCGTCCCGGACCACCTCGAGAAACATCAGCCCCTCGCCCATCGTCTCGAACAGCGCCCGATAGCGCGCCTCGCTCTCGCGCACGCGCGCCTCGGCCTCGCGCCGCGCGGTGACGTCGACGAAGGTGACCACGACGCCGTCGATCCGGTCCTCGACCGTGCGGTACGGGCGCAGCCGCATCATCATCCAGCCGCCGTCCAGGGTCTCGACCTCGTGCTCGACCGGCACCAGGTCGCGCAGCACGCGGCGCGCCTGCGTCCGCCAGCCCGTCCTCGGCCAGCCGGTGCGTGAAGTCGGTGATCGGCCGGCCGATATCGGCCTCGGTGATGTTGAACAGGCTGCTGACCACCGGGCGTCAGCATCCTGATGCGCAGATCCGGGTCCAGGAACAGCGTGCCGATCTCGGTCGAGGTGACCAGGTTCTGCAGGTCGCTGTGCGCCGTCGAGATGCTCTCGCAGCTTCGACTTCAGCTCGGCGTTCACCGTCTGCAGCTCCTCGTTCATCGACTGGAGCTCCTCCTTCGAGGTCTCGAGCTCCTCGGATGTCGAGCGGTACTCCTCGTTGATCGACTGCAGCTCCTCGTTGGCGACGCGCAGGTCCTGGATGGCGCTCTCGTGTTCGTTGCGGCTGGCGATCAGCCGCTCCTCGACCGCGCGCAGCTCCTCGCGCAGGCGGCGCGTCTCGTCGTCGCCGCTCTCGGCCTCTCCGCCAGCGTCGCTGACCGGTCCGCCGTCCAGGAAGAAGATCAGCGCCCGGTGCGGCGGCATGTCGTCGCCTTCCCGCACCGGCACGACCTGCAGCAGCACCCGCCGCCGGCTGCCGTTGAAGGCGACCATCAACGGCAGCGTCAGCGTCGACTCCGCGCGCTCCAGCGCCCGGCGCAGCGACGCGCGCAGGTCGAGCCGAAGCTCCGGCCGGACCAGCGCCGTGACGTCGGCGCTGAACGGTCCGGCGCCGGGCAGCATGAAGCGCCCCGCCGAGGGCGACAGATGGATCACCCGGTGCTGATGGTCGACCAGGGCGCTCGGCGGCGCCGTCTCGCTCCAGCGCCGCCGCATGGCTCGGCCCGGACCGGGCTCGAGCTCCGGCGGTCGCTGCGTTCCTCGCGCTGGCGCCTCGCGTGCCGCTCCTCCAGGACTTCCGGCCGGTGGCCGGGCGGCAGATTGGTCAGGATCGGCAGGCTGTGTCGCGCGATCGGCCGCGCCCGGTAGAGCCGTGCCTCGCGGTTGACCGGGAAAAAGGCTTCAGGCGTCATGTCTATCGTCTCGGCCGAGCCGAGGAACAGGAAGCCGTGCGGGTTCAGGCCATAGTGCAACAGCGTGCAGACCTGCCGCTGCAGCTCGCGCTCCAGATAGATCAGCAGGTTGCGGCAGCTGATCAGGTCCAGATGCATGAAGGGCGGGTCCTTCAGCACGCTGTGCGTCGCGAACAGGACGCACTCGCGCACCTCCTTCCTGATCCGGTAGTGCGGTCCCTCGCGCACGAACCAGCGCTTCAGCCGCTCCTCGCTGACATCGGCCTCGATGCTGGCCGGATAGCGGCCCTCGCGCGCCGTCGCCAGCGCGCCCTCGTCGAGATCGGTGGCGAAGATCTGGATCGGCGTCGCCACGCGGCGCCGCTCGGCCTCCTCCAGCATCAGGATGGCCAGGCTGTACGCCTCCTCGCCGGTGGCGCAGCCGACCACCCAGACGCGCAGGCCGCTCGTCCCGCGCGCGTCGTCGAACAGCGGCCCGATCGCCTGCTCGCGCCAGCGCCTCGAAGGCTTCGGGATCGCGGAAGAACTGCGGTGACCGAGATCAGCAGGTCGCCGAACAGCTCCTGCGCCTCCTCCGGGTTCTCGGCAAGGTACTCGGCATAGCTCGGCGATGTCGCTGCGCCGCGTCACCTGCATCCGCCGCGCCACCCGGCGCATCACGGTGGCGCGCTTGTAGCTGGAGAAATCGTGCCCGGTGCGCGCGCGCAGAAAGGCGACGATCCGGCGCAGATCGGCTTCGGCGTCGCCGGCGTCCAGCCGGCGCAGCGCCTCCTTGCTGCGCGACACCTCGACCATGCGCTCGACCAGCCGCGGGATCGGCGCGACGAAGTCGGCGACGCCGGTGGCGAGCGCGCTCCGCGGCATCATCGCGTACTCGGCGTCGGCCGGCTCCTGGACGAAGATGACGCCGCCCGCCTCCTTGACGGCGCGCACGCCCATCGCCCCGTCCGAGCCGGCGCCCGACAGGACGACCGCCAGCCCGTCGCCCCGCCCGGCCGCGACCGAGCGAAAGAACATGTCGATCGGCGCGCGCTGGCCGCGCGGCTCGGTGAACGGGCGCGCCTGGACGTCGTCGCCCGCGATCACCAGCTCGCGGTCGGGCGGGATGACATAGACGCAGTTGGGCTTCAGTCGCGGCCCGTCGTCGACCTGCTGCACCTCCATCTGCGTCACGCCGCGCAGGATCTCGCTCAGCGAGCTGGGGTGGTCGGGCGCCAGGTGGATGATGACGACATAGGCGACGCCGAGATCGTCCGGCACGTGGCGGAAGAACTCGCGCAGCGCTTGCACGCCGCCCGCCGATGCGCCGATCGCGCAGACGGGCGTAAACTGCTGCGCCGCCATGTCCGCTGAGGTATCTGGCGTATCTGGCATCATCCGGCAGTGGCGTTCATCCCGAAGTTAGACAGCCTATAGGTCTGCTTTCGCGACCACAAGCTGAATTCGCGGCACAGCCGCTGCGGCGCCCGAGCGCACCTTCGTGTCGCCGGATGACGCAGCACGTCCTGTCCGGGGCGGCCTTCGGGGCGGCACTCAGCCGTCGTCGCTCCGGACGCGGTATTCGGCGCGGACGCGCTCGACCATCTCGGCCGGCTGGCGCTCGACCGCCGCAAGACCGCCCTCAGCTCGCGGCGCACGCCATAGAGCTGGTCGACCAGCGACAGGCACACCGGGATGCGCCCTTCCTCGAGGCCGAGATCGTCGCGAAGCTGCGCAGACCAGCCGGATGCGCGCGAGGTCGACCTCGTCGAAGGCCGGCCCGGCCTCGCCCCGCGCCGGGGCGACCCAGCCCGCCTCGCACCAGATGCGCAGCTCGGCGACGCTGAGCCTCTCCAGCGTCTCGACGACCTGGGCCTCGCCCAGGCCGCGGCCCATGCGCGCGCTCATGTCTCCCTCCGCAGATCGGCCCGCGGATCGTAGCCGTGCGTCTCGCGCCAGGCCTTCGAGGAAGTTCTCCAGCTCCGGGTCGACGCGCTCGGGCATCACCACCTTCAGCACCACCCGCTGGTCGCCGGTGCCGCGCCTTGCCGCCTGATCCCCTTCCCTTCAGGCGCAGCACGTCGCCCGAGCTCGATCCCTTGGGCATGGTCATCTGCACGCGCCCGCCGATCGTCGGCACCTCGACCTTCGCGCCCAGCGCCGCCTCGTCCAGCGTGACCGGCAGCTCGAGCACGATGTCGTCGCCCTCGCGCGCGAAGTGCCGGTGCGGCCTGACCGACAGCTCGACCAGCGCATCGCCGTGCGGCCCGCCGCCGACCCCCTCGCCGCCCTTGCCCTTCAGCCGCAGCACCGTGCCATCCTGCACGCCCGGCGGAATGGTCACGTCCAGCGTCGCGCCGCCTGACCCGGAACCTGGCCCCGTGCCCGATCCCGTGCCCGACCCGGCGCCCGGCACCGTGATCCGCCGCGTCGTGCCGCGCGCCGCGTCCAGAAAGTCGACGTCGAGGTGATAGCGACGGTCCTGGCCGCGCATGCGCATGCGCTGGCCGCCAGCGCCGCCACCCGCGCCGAAGCCCCCGCCGAAGCCCGCCCCGCCGCCTGCCCCGCCGGCCAGCCCCGCCACGCGTCCAGCCGGACTGCCCGCCGCCGGGTCCCGCGCCCGCGCCGGCGGCGCCGTTTCGGCCGAACAGGTCCGAGAAGATGTCGGAGAAGTCGGCGTATCCCGACCCGCTCTGATAGCGCCCGCCCTCCTTGGCATCGGCATAGCGGCGCCAGAACTGCTGCTGCGGCCGTTCCTGCCCGGCGTCGTCGATCTCGCCCCGGTCGTAGCGCCCGCGCTTCTCCGCGTCGCCCAGGATGTCCCACGCCGCCTGCGCCGCCTTGAAGCGCGTCTCGGCCGCCTTGTCGCCCGGGTTCAGGTCCGGATGGCTGGACTTGGCGATCTTGCGGTACGCCTTGCGGATCTCGTCCGCCGTCGCCGTCTTGGCGACCCCCAGCGCCTTGTAGAGATCCTCGGCCATCCGGCTCGCTTCCTTCAGATGTCTCGCAGCGGCACGAGCAGCGACCGCGCCTCGGGCCGCTGCCGCCACCGCATCAGATTTGCAGTTCCCGCCGCCCGTTCAAGCCTCTTCTCGGGCGCGGCGTGATTGTCTGCGCCGCCGACAGTCGAACCGCCGCCCGCGCCGTCCTATCTAGAGGCAGCCCCTTCCACAGGCAGCCATGAGCATGAACCGCTTCACCGCACAATTGCTGATCGTCGTCATCGCGGCAGTCGTCGTCAGCGTCGTCTGGCAATCCGTGCCCCTGATCCAGTCGCGCCTGCTCGGCTTCGGCGCCGAGCCGCGCGTCGTGATGGCGCGCGGCGAGCTGGCCGGCGACGAGCAGGCGACGATCGACCTGTTCGAGGCGCGCCGCGACAGCGTCGTCTACATCTCGACCGCAGGCGCGGGTGGTCGATCCCTGGACGCGCAACGTCCACGAGATGCCGCGCGGCACCGGCTCGGGCTTCGTCTGGGACGATCTCGGCCACGTCATCACCAACAACCACGTGATCAAGGGCGCGTCGCGCGCCCATGTGCGGCTGGCCGACGGGCGGACCTTCGAGGCCGAGCTGGTCGGCGCCGACCCGACGCACGACATCGCCGTGCTGCGCATCGGCGTGCCGACCGACCGGCCCGAGCCCCTGCCGATCGGCACCAGCGCCGACCTTCAGGTCGGCCAGAAGGTCTTCGCCATCGGCAATCCCTTCGGGCTGGACTGGACGCTGACGACCGGCATCGTCTCGGCGCTGGAACGCGAGCTGCCGGAAGAGGGCGGCCAGCTGATCCGCGGCCTGATCCAGACCGACGCTGCCATCAACCCCGGCAATTCCGGCGGGCCCCTGCTCGACAGCGCCGGCCGGCTGATCGGCATGAACACGGCCATTTACAGCCCGTCCGGCGCCTATGCCGGGATCGGCTTCGCCGTGCCGGTCGACGCCATCAACCGCGTCGCGCCCCAGCTGATCGCCAGCGGCCGCTACGAGCCGCCTGGCCTCGGCGTCAGCGTCGACCCGCGCGCCGACACGCTGGCGCGCCGCGCCGGGATCGAGGGCGTGCTGATCCTCGGCATCAACTCCGGCACGCCGGCCGCGTCGGCGGGCTTGCGTCCGGCGCGGATCACGGCCGACGGACGGCTCGACCCGGGCGACGTCATCGTCGGGCTGGGCGGCAGCAAGGTGGACAGCGTCGAGGACCTGCGCGCCGTTCTCGACCTGCACCGGGCGGGCGACACGGTCTCGCTGACCGTGCTGCGCGACGGCGAGCCGGTGGAGATTCAGGTGACGCTCGACCGCGGCGCTTAGGGTGGGTTCCGACCGATCGGACGCACCGCCTCGCCAAGCGCCTGTAAGCGCCTGTGTGCCGCTCTCAGGAATTTGATTTCTTTCAGTTGCTTACGGGCCGTCCACGCGTGGACGCCCGCGCAGTGCCGGCTGCTATGGGGCAATCGGTTCGCACGCCCGTCGGAAAATATCTCAGCCCGGATCGCGCGCGTGCACGCGCCGGCCGCCCGACCAGGTTTCCACCACCGCCCGGTCGTCGGCCAGGACGACCTGCGCGAACATCACCTCGGCGATCGCCTCGGCGCGCTCGACCCGCTGCCGGATGAGCGGCGTCGAGGCGAGGTCGAGCAGGACGAAATCCGCCTCCAGCCCGCGGGCCAGATTGCCGACCCTGCTCTCCAGGTGCAGCGCCCGCGCGGCGCCCGCCGTCGCCAGCCACCAGAGCTGCACGGGCGAGAGCGAGGCGCCGCGCCGGTGCGCCACCTCGTATGCCGCCCGCATGGTGGCAAAGGGCGAATAGGACGTGCCGCCGCCCGTGTCGGTTGCCAGCCCGACGCGCACGCCGGCGGCGACCAGCCCGGCCACGTCGCACTCGCCGGACCCCAGGAACAGGTTCGAGGTCGGGCAATGAGCGACCGACGCGCCGCGCTCGGCCAACGCTCCGCGCTCGCGCTCCGCCAGGTGGATGGCATGGCCGAAGACGGCGCGCGGGCCGACCAGCCCGAAGCGTTCGTAGACGCCGAGATAGTCGGGCGCGTCCGGAAAGAGCCGGCGCACCCAGCCGAGCTCGGCCGGATTCTCGCTCAGATGCGTCTGCATCAGGCAGTCCGGATGCGCCGCCCGGAGCGCGCCCGCCGCCTCGAGCTGCGCCGGGCTCGAGGTCGGCGCAAAGCGCGGGCTGATGGCATAGGCGGCGCGCCCGACCCCGTGCCAGCGGGCGATCAGCGACGCAAACTCGTCATGGGCGGACTGCGCCGTGTCCAGCAGATCGTCGGGCGCGTGGCGGTCCATCATCACCCGGCCGGCGACGGCGCGCAGGCCCCGCCGCGCGGCTTCCGCGAAATAGGCGTCCACCGAGGCCGGGTGGATGGTGCAGAAGCTCGCGGCCGTCGTCACGCCGTGCCGCAGCTGCTCGTCCATGCTGGCGCGGGCGGCGCGCGCCGCATGCTCGGGGTCGGCAAAGCGCGCCTCTTCGGGGAAGGTGTAGCGGCTCAGCCAGTCGATCAGCTGCGCCCCGTGCGAGGCGATGACGCCGATCTGCGGATAGTGCATATGGCAGTCGACAAAGCCCGGCGCGATCAGCCGGTCGGTCCGTTGCACCTCGGCGCCGCGGCGGTCGCGCAGCACGGCCTCTGCCGGGCCGGCGGCCGCGATCATGCCGTCGACGACGGCCAGCGCGCCATCGGCCTCGTAGACCAGCGCCGCGGCGCCGCGCTCGAACGGATCGCCGGCAAAGCGCAGCAGCGGCCCGCGCAGGATCATCCGGGCCTGGCCGTCCCGCCCCGGCGCATGGCGCTCATTCCGGCAGTCGGCCCGTCACCGCGATGAAGCGCCGGTCCGGTCCCTCGAAGCCAGGCGTGAAGACGCTGACCAGGATGACGACGCGCTCGGGCGGATAACCGGGCACGACGACCCGGCTCAGCCGGTAGGTGATCGGGCAGCCGCGCGAGCGCGGGATCGTCTCGTCGGCGTGCAGCACCGTCGATCCGCCGCCCTCGCGCTCGACGCTCAGCCGGAACCCCATCGGTCGGTCGCCGATATAGTCGACGCAGTTCTCGGCCTCCGCTTCAGCCTGGAACAGCTCCAGCCGGGCGCCATAGCGATGCGCCGGGTCCTCGAGCGGATTGCTCGGGATCACCGGCGCGAAGGCCAGCCGGGTCGGGTCGGCCTCAACCTCGCCGAGCGGCGAATGGGCCAGCGTGATCGCCTGCGCCGGGTCGAACTCGTCGTCGACCACTTCGCGCAGCTTTGCCTCGGCCTCTGCCCGCGCCTCGGCGAGCGTGGAGTCCTCGTCCTCCAGCAGGACGCGGACCGGCGTGCCGGCGACCCAGCGGTCGGTCTCGACGTCGATGACGAAGATGGTGGCGTAGGGAAAGCCCGACCCGTCCTGCACGCCGAACTCCTCGAAGGCGAAGAGCCGCCCGTCATCGGCAAAGCCCAGGACCTCGGCCTCGGCAGTGTCGCCGGCGCGCGCGGGCGCCGTCGCCAGCAGCGGGATGGCCATGGCGGCCGCGAGAAGGGCGGCGCGCATCAACCCGCCCGCATCGTCGGCCGGCGCGCCGCCAGCGCGGCGTCGACCTGGCAGAGCTGGGCCGCGACCGAGGCGGCGATGACGGCCGGCCGCTTGTCGCGCAGGCCGGCCAGGCCGATCGGGCAGGTCAGCCTGTCGATGCGCATTCGCGCGATGCCCCGCTCGGCCAGCTTGCGGCGGAACAGCGCCCGCTTGGTCGCCGAGCCGATCAGGCCGCAGAAGCCGAAGTCCCGCGCCATGACCGCCGCAACGATCTCGAGGTCCAGCGCATGGCTGTGCGTCAGCACCGCGTGCATCGCGTCCGGCGCGGCGGCACCGGCGACCGCCTCGGGCAGCGGCGTCTCGTGCACCTCGACGCCCTCCGGCGCGCCGTCGCAGGCACCTGCCCGCGCATCCGCCCAGAGGACCCGGAAGGGCAGCGGAGCCAGCGCGCCGACCAGCGCGCGGCCGACATGGCCCGCGCCATAGACCAGGACCTGCCGGGCGGGCCCGGCTTCGCTGAAGACCGGCCCGCCCGGCCAGAGCTCGACAGCGGAGCTGCGCCCTCCTTGGCACGAACCAGGACGGCCTTGCAGCGCGTCGGCCCGCAGCAGCGCGAAGGCCAGGCGCATGCGCCCGCCGCAGCACTGGTCTAGCGCCGGGCCGAGCGGGAACTCGATCTCTGCCTGCGGCCCTGCCGCGCCCGCCAGCATGGCGTTGGCGATCTCGACCGCGCGGTGCTCGACCGCGCCGCCACCGACCGTGCCCATCGTCCCGTCGGACGTGACGAGCATCGCCGCCCCGGCCTCGCGCGGGGCCGACCCGTGCGCCTCGGCCACCAGCACCAGAACGGCGCGACCCTTGCGCGAGACGGACGAGCGGATGTCCGAGAGCCTCACGATCGCACCCGCTCGACGGCCGCGAGCACGCGTTCGGGCGTGGCCGGAGCGTCCAGCGCCGGATAGCGCGCGCCGCAGGCGGCCACCGCGTCCGAAATGGCGTGCAGCGCCGAGATGGCCAGCATCAGCGGCGGCTCGCCCACCGCCTTCGAGCGCCGGATGGTCAGCTCGCGGTTCATGCCCCTCGCCCAGAGGCCGATGTTCATCACCGGCGGCCGATCGCTGGCGCAGGGGATCTTGTAGGTCGAGGGCGCGTGCGTGCGCAGCCGTCCGTCGCCGTCCCACCACAGCTCCTCGGTCATCAGCCATCCGGCCCCCTGGACAAAGCCGCCCTCGATCTGCCCGAGGTCGATGGCCGGGTTCAGCGACCGGCCGACATCGTGCAGGATGTCGACGCGCAGCAGCCGGTTCTCGCCGGTCAGCGTATCGATCGCCGCCTCGGTCACCGCCGCGCCATAGGCGAAGTAATAGAAGGGCCGCCCGCGCGCCGCCGCGCGGTCCCAGTGGATCTTCGGCGTCGCGTAGAAGCCGGTGGCCGACAGCGGCACGCGGGCGAGGTAGGCGGCCCTGGCCAGCTCGTCCCAGCTCATCTCCTGCGCGCCGAAGCGAACGCGGTTGGGCAGCCATTCGACCTGGCCCTCGGTGACGTTATGGTTCTCGCAGAGATACCGCACCAGCCGGCCGCGCAGCTCGGCGCAGGCGGCGCGCACCGCCATGCCGTTGATGTCGCTGCCGGAGGACGCCGCCGTCGCCGAGGTGTTCGGCACCTTGTCGGTCCGCGTCGCCGTGATCCGCACCCGGTCGAGGTCGATCGAGAGCTCGGTGGCCGCGACCTGCGCGACCTTGACGAAGAGGCCCTGTCCCATCTCGACGCCGCCATGGTTCAGCATGACCGAGCCGTCCTGGTAGATGTGGACCAGCGCGCCTGCCTGGTTCAGATGCGTGGTCGTGAAGCTGATGCCGAACTTCACCGGCGTCAGCGCGATGCCGCGTTTCAGGATCGGGCTCGCCGCGTTCCACCGGGCGATCTCGGCCCGGCGGGCACGGTAGTCGGCGGCCTCGGCCAGCTCGTCGACGATCCCGCCGATGACGAAGTCCTCGACCGTCATGTGATAGGGCGTCAGCACGCGCTCGCCCGGCCCGTCCGGCGCCTCGTAGAAGTTCGCCCGTCGCACGTCCAGCGGGTCCACGCCCAGCGCATGGGCGATCTCGTCGATCACGCGCTCGATGCCGACCATGCCCTGCGGACCGCCGAAGCCGCGGAAGGCGGTGTTCGAGACGGTGTTGGTCCGGCAGCGATAGCTGACGATCTCGACCGCCGGCAGGAAATAGGCGTTGTCGGCGTGGAACATCGCCCGGTCGCAGATCGCCGATGAAAGGTCCAGCGACCAGCCGCAGCGCGCCATCTGGATGAAACGGATGCCCTCGATCCGGCCCGCCGCGTCGAACCCGACCTCGTAGTCGATGACGAACTCGTGCCGTTTGCCGGTCAGCACCATGTCCTGGTCGCGGTCGAGCCGCAGCTTGGCCGGGCGCCCGGTCGCCTTCGCCACCAGCGCGGCGCAGGCGGCCATCAGGTTGCCCTGCGTCTCCTTGCCGCCAAAGCCGCCGCCGATCCGCCGGACCTCGACGGTGACGGCGCTGGCCGGCACGCCGAGCACCTGGGCGACGATCGCCTGGCACTCGGACGGGTGCTGGTTCGACGAGAGGACCCGCACCTCGTCGTCCTCGCCCGGCCAGGCGACGGCGACCTGGCCCTCGAGATAGAACTGCTCCTGCCCGCCGATCTCGATCCGGCCCGCCACCCGATGCGGCGCCGCGTCGATCGCCGCCCGCGCATCGCCCCGGCCCATGCGATAGGGCGGCTGCAGCAGCGCGCCGGCTTGCATGGCCTGCTCGATCGTCAGGATCGGCGGCGTCTCGGCATAGTCGACGACGGCGAGCCCCGCCGCCGCGCGTGCCTGCGCCAGGGTCTCGGCCGCAACGACGAATAGCGCCTGGCCGGCATGGTGAACCTCGCCCGCCGCCCGCTCGGAGGCCGCCAGCATCGGCTCGTCCTCTGCCACCGGGCCGGTGTCGTTCAGCCCCGGCACGTCATCGGCGGCGCCGACCCAGACGACGCCCGGCGCGGCACGAACGGCGGAGAGGTCGACCGGGCCGATGCGCGCGCGCGCCTTCTCGGACATGGCGATGAAGCAGTGCAGCAGGTCGCGCGGCTCGGGCGCGTCGTCGGCATAGGTCGCCGTGCCCGCGACGTGCTTGTCGGCCGAGTCGTGCCGGCGCGGCGCGTGCACGCCGTCGCGCACCCGCTCGGCCATCTGGCCCTGCGCCGGCCCGTCCATCAGGCGAGCTCCAGAACGTCCGTCGCCGTGCCCGGCTCGGCGGTCTCGACGAAATAGCGCAGCAGCAGGTTCCGCGCGACGCGCATGCGGTAGGCGGCGCCGGCGCGCCAGTCGGTCAGGGGCGCGAAGTCGCGCTCCAGCGCCGCCATGGCCGCCGCGACGGTCGGCCGGGTCCATGGCTGGCCGGCCAGCGCAGCCTCGGCGGCGGCGGCCCGCTTCGGCACGCCGGCCATGCCGCCAAAGGCCAGCCGCGCCGCCGTGACGCGCCTGCCCTCGCCCGCCCTACCGCGCCCTCGACCGCCCGGCCCTCGACCGCCACATCAAAGCAGCCGAGCACGGCCGATATGTCCTGGTCGAAGCGCTTGGCGACCTTGTAGCAGCGAAGCCGCCCCCGCTCGGCCGGCAACGGCACGCGGACGCCCTCGACGAATTCGCCCGGGCGGCGGTCCTGCCTGCCATAGTCGAGGAAGAACGCCTCCAGCGGCATCTCGCGCCGCTCCGGTCCGCGCCGCAGCACCAGCGTCGCGCCGGCGGCGATCAGCGCCGGCGGCATGTCACCGATCGGCGAGCCGTTTGCGATGTTGCCGCCGACTGTCCCGGCTGCGCGGACCTGCGCGCCGCCCAGCCGCCGCAGCATCAGCGCAATGCCGGGCCAGTGCCGGGCGATCCGCGCCTCGGCCTCGGCATAGGTCGCGGCGGCGCCGATCCAGAGCGCGCCGCCGTCGTCGCGCAACGCATGCAGCGCCGGGACGCGGCCGGTGTAGATCACGTCGGCCGGGTCGAACGCGCGCTTGGTTATCCAGAGACCGACATCGGTGGCGCCCGACAGGATCGTCGCTTCCGGGTGCGCCTCGACCAGCCCGGCAAGCCCGTCGAGCGTCACCGGCGACCAGAAGCGCCGCCCCGCCGCCTCGTAGGCGAGCGGCCCGTCCGCGCCGAGCGCCCGCAGGCGCGCCGCCGCGTCGGCGTCCGTCGCCTCCCAGCCGGGTGCCGGCCGGTCATAGGCCTGCCGCGCCGCCGCCACGATCGGGCCGTATCCGGTGCAGCGGCAGAGATTGCCGGCAAGAAGTTCGTTCGCCCGCACCGCGTCCGGCCGCCCCTCGGTCCGGTAGCAGGCACCAGAGCGACATCACGAAACCCGGCGTGCAGAAGCCGCATTGCGAGCCATGGCCCTCGGCCAGCGCCGCCTGCACCGGGTGCAGCCGCCCGTCGGGCGCCGCGACACCCTCGACCGTCACCACCTCGCGCCCGTGCAGCTGGCCGAGCGTCATGATGCAGGCGCAGACCGGCCGTGTGGTCACCCCCTCCGGCGTCAGCTCCCGCAGCGCCACCGTGCAGGCGCCGCAGTCGCCCTCGGCGCAGCCCTCCTTGGTGCCGGTCAGCCGGCGCTCGTAGCGCAGCCAGTTCAGCAGGGTCGTCATCGGCGGCCGGTCCGCGATCCGACGGCGCGCGCCGTTCAGCAGGAAGCGGATCGGTCTCCCCATCAGCTGCCCCGATAGGTCGTGTAGCCGAAGGGCGAGACCAGCAGCGGCACGTGATAGTGCTCGGCGGCATCGGCGATGCCGAAGCGCACCGGCACCTCGCCGAGGAACGCCTCGTGGCCGAAATAGGCGCCGACCTGGAAGACCAGCTCGTAGACGCCCTGCGTAAAGGCATCGCCCTCCAGCAGCGGCGCGTCGCAGCGCCCGTCGAGGTTCGTCGTCGCGTCGATCAGCGGCACGCGCTGGCCGCCGTCGACGCGGTGCAGCGTCAGCCGCAGCCCGGCGGCCGGCCGCCCGTTGGCCGTGTCGAGAACGTGGGTCGTCAGCCGGCCCATCGCATGCCCTTGTCATCCATCCGCCGCATCCTCGCACCAACTGCGCCGCTTGCAAATGCCCGGCGCGCAACCCTTTCGCACAGCCTTCAGCGCTCCGCGCGGAAGGGCCGCCCGATGCAGGCCGGCGCGTTCGCCTTGGTCATCGACACGTCGCGCGAGATGACGACCAGGGCTATGACGGTCGCCAGATAGGGCGCCATGGCGAGGAACTGCGAGGGCACCGCCAGCCCCCAGTCCTGGCCGTAGAACTGCAGCTGCGTCACCATGGCGAAGAGGTAGGCGCCGGCGACCAGCCGCCACGGCCGCCAGGTGGCGAAGACGACCAGCGCCACGGCAATCCAGCCGCGCCCGGCGGTCATGTTCTCGCCCCACATCGGCGTGTAGGCGAGGCTGAGATAGGCGCCGCCGAGCCCCGCCATGGCGCCGCCGTAGAGAACGGCCGCATAGCGGATGGCGATCACCGGCAGCCCCAGCGCATGGCCCGACTCGTGGTTGTCGCCGACGGCGCGCAGGCCGAGGCCCGCCCGCGTCCGCGCCAGGAACCAGGCGACGGCCGCGGCATTGCCCAGCGCCAGGTAGACCATCGCGTCATGGTCGCAGCAGGACCCGTCCGACGCCAGTGTCGGACAGCACCGGCAGCGACAGCTTCGCCAGCGGCGCGAGCGCCTGGCCGACGAAGGCCTGCCCGATCAGCCCCGAGGCGCCGATGCCGAAGATCGTCAGCGCCAGCCCGGTCGCCGGCTGGTTGGCGAGCAGCGTCAGCGCGACGAAGGCGAAGATCAGCGCCATGCCGACGCCCGCCGCGGCGCCTGCGAGGATCGCCAGCGGCGTCGACCCGGTGGCGTAGGAGGTGGCGAAGGCGACCACCGCCCCCATCAGCATCATGCCCTCGACGCCGAGGTTCAGCACGCCAGAGCGCTCGGCCACCAGCTCGCCCATCCCGGCGAACAGGAACGGTGTGGCCGCGATGATCACCGAGACGAGGAAGGCCTCCATCAGGCGGGCTCCATCAGGCGGGCTCCGGCGCCCGCCGGCCCAGCCGGAGGCGGTAGCGGATCAGCGTGTCGCAGGCGAGCAGGAAGAACAGCAGCATGCCCTGGAAGATGCCGGTGACGTTGCGCGGCAGCTGCAGCGTGATCTGCGCGTTCTCGCCGCCGATATAGGTCACGGCCAGCACGACGGCGCCGAAGATCGCGCCGGCCGGGTTCAGCCGCCCGAGAAAGGCGACGATGATCGCGGCAAAGCCGTATTCCGCCGAGATCACCGGCTGGAGCTGGCGGATGGTCGCCGACACCTCGATGGCGCCGGCCAGCCCGGCGAGCCCGCCCGAGAGCAGCAGCACGAACCAGACCGTGCCGTCCTGCGCTGAACCCGGCAAAAGCGCCGGCGCGCGGCGCGACGCCGATGACGCGCACCGAAAAGCCGCGCATGGTGTGGCGCATCATCACCGCCAGCGCCATGGCGGCGAGCGGCGCGAGCACGATCCCCAGATGCAGCCGCGTGCCGCCGACCAGCACGGGCATGAGGTACGCCGCCGGGAACTCGCGCGATTCCGGAAAGCCGAAGCCGGCCGGGTCCTTCATCGGCCCGCGTACCAGCCAGTCGAGCAGCAGCGCGGCGACATAGGTCAGCATCAGGCTGACCAGGATCTCGTTGGCGTTGAAGCGCGTCTTCAGCAGCGCCGGCACCGCCGCCCAGGCCATGCCGCCGAGGATGCCCGCCGCCAGGTAGAGCGGCAGGCAGAGCCATTGCGGCCCACCGGGCACGAACAGCGCCACCGCGCCGGCGACGATGGCGCCGAGCGTGTACTGCCCGGCGGCGCCGATGTTCCAGACATTGGCGCGGAAGCAGACCGCCAGCCCGGCGCCGATCAGCGTCAGCGGGATCGCCTTCACCAGCACCTCGGAGGGCGTGTAGATCCACATCGCCCGCTCGTCGGGCAGGGCGAGAAACCACCAGACCTCGACGAAGGGCTGGGCGAAGTAGACATAGAGCGCCTCGCCCGGCGCCGGCCCAGCGCCGCGAGCAGGACCGCGCCTGCGGCGAGCATCAGCGCGATGGCGATGACGGGCGAGAGCAGCGCCAGCGCGCGCGACGGCGCCGGCCGCGGCTCGAGCGCGATCATGCGCATCTCCTCGGCGGGGGTATCGCTTGCCTCGGGGTGCGCGCCGCCCATCAGCAGGCCGACCCGCTCCGGCGTCATCTCGGCCGCGTCGTGCAGGCGCGACAGCCGGCCGTGATGGATGACGGCGATCCGGTCGCAGATCGAGAAGATCTCCTCCAGGTCCTGGCTGATCACCAGCACGGCCGCGCCACCGCGCGCCAGCTCGATCAGCGCCTGGCGGATCACCGCCGCCGCGCCGGCGTCGACGCCCCATGTCGGCTGGCTGACCACCAGCACGCGGGCCGGCGCAGGATCTCGCGCCCGACGACGAACTTCTGCAGGTTGCCGCCCGAGAGCGAGCCGGCCGGCGGGTCCGCGGCGCCGGCGCGCACGTCGAAGGCGCGCCGGATGCGGGCCGCCCAGCCGGCCGGCCTGTCGCAGTCGATCCAGCCGCCGATCCAGCCGCCGATCCAGCCGCGCCGCGATCCCTCGGCGCGGTGATGCGTCAGGACGACGTTCTCGGCCAGCGTCATCTCGGCGACCGCGCCGTGGCCGTTGCCGCTCCTCGGGGACGAAGGCGGCGCCGGCCAGCCGCCGCCCGGTCGGCCCGGTGCCGCCCATCGGCCGGCCAGCGATGGCGACTGCGTCCGGCCTGGCCGCCAGGCGCTCGCCCGACAGCGCCTCCATCAGCTCGGCCTGGCCCTCGCCGGCGACGCCGGCGATGCCGACGACCTCGCCGGCGCGCACCTCCAGCGAGACGTCGCGCAGCGCGACGGCGAACTCGGAGGGCGCCGGCAGGTCGCAGCCGGTCGACGGCCAGCCGGACGCCGCCCGGCGACGACGCGCCCTGCCGTTCGACAGAGGCGATCTCGCTGCCGACCATCATCTCGGCCAGCGAGCGCGCCGTCTCGGCGCCGCGGATCGCAGGCGGCCACCACCTCGCCGTGGCGCAGGATCGTCGCCCGGTCGCAGAGCGCCCGCACCTCCTCCAGCCGGTGGCTGATATAGAGGATGGCGCGCCCCTCGCCGGCCAGCCGGTCCAGCGTCGCGAACAGCGCCTCGGCCTCCTGCGGCGTCAGCACGGACGTCGGCTCGTCCATGATCAGCAGCTTCGGGTTCTGCAGCAGGCAGCGGATGATCTCGACGCGCTGCTTCTCGCCGACCGACAGCGTGTGGACGGCGCGCCCGGGTCGATGGCCAGCCCGTAGGTCCGCGAGACCTCGGCGATCCGCGTCGAGAGCCGACCGAGCGGCTCGGGCGGCAGCGCCAGCGCGACGTTCTCGGCGACCGTCAGCGCCTCGAAAACCGAAAAGTGCTGGAAGACCATGCCGATGCCCAGCTCGCGCGCCATGGCGGGGCGGGTGATCGCCACCGGGCGCCCCTGCCAGCGAAAGCTGCCCTCGGTCGGCTGCATGACGCCGTAGATCATCTTGACCAGCGTCGACTTGCCGGCGCCGTTCTCGCCGAGCAGGGCGTGCTTTTCGCCGGAACGGATCGCCAGCGAGACGCGACGGTTGGCGGCGAAGTCACCGAAATGCTTGGAGATGTCCACCGCCTCGAGCAGCGGCACGTCGCTGTCCCCGACCACGCTCCCTCCCCGACGCAGCTCCCTGACCGAACCCCTGCCCGGCACCGTGACGACCGCCGGAGTGCCTGTCAAATGCCGCATGTGCGAAATGACCGGCGACAGCGTTCTTGACCCGTCGGCAGCCCGCGCGTAAAGGCTGCGGCTCGCGAGCTCGTGGCCATCACCGGTCCGACCGGTGCGGCAGCGAGACCCGGGCGGGCACAGGGACGACAGGGGTCCCGCATCGCCGCCGGGGACGACCCCCTTAGCCGCCGCGCGTGGCGGGCGGGAGCCGGTAGCTCAGTTGGTAGAGCACGTGACTTTTAATCATGGGGTCGAGGGTTCGAGTCCCTCCCGGCTCACCAAACGATCGTCCTGGATTTCGCCACGCTGCGGGCACGCCGCGCGCAGGCCGGCGCACGGCTAGAAACCGTAGAGCTCTGCCGGGTTGCGGCCGAGGATGCGGCGGCACGCATCCGCATCGAACCAGTCACGCAGCACGGCCAGGTGCGCTGCGGTGTCGATGTCCTGATAGGGCGTCTCGACCTCTTCGGCGCGGGCGGCGCCGACTCCCGCATGCTTCGGCGCGTGCGGCCAGTCCGAACCCCAGACGGTCCGCTCCGGGTTGGCGCCGTGGAGCCGTTGCGCCAGGTTCCCCTGCACCTCGCCCAGCCCCGGCTGCGGCAGGCGGTAGGGAGCCGACAGCTTCACCCAGGCCCGGCCGGTGGCGAGCAGGCGCAGGACAACCGTCTCGGCCTCTCCATCCGGCGACGCGGTCGGGATCTGGGTCGGGATCCGGGTCGGGATCTGGCCGAAATGGTCGAGCACCACCGGCACCGGCAGACGCGCGAGGTCGCGCTCGAGCGCCACGATCGTCTCTGCCGCGGCGAAGATCTGGAGATGCCAGCCATGCCGCTGGCAGAGGCGGACCGCGTCGCCGATCGCCGCCCGGGCGCGATCCGGGTCGCGGACGCCCAGCGTCGCGAGGTTCACTCTCAGCCCGCGCACGCCGAGGCCGTGCAGCCGGTCGAGCTCGCCGGGGGTCGCCCGGTCGAGCACGGCCACCGCGCGCGCCCTGACGCCAAGGTCCGCCAGCGCCGCCAGCATGCAGGCGTTGTCGCTTCCGTAGACGCTGGGCTGCACCAGCACCACGCGGTCGAGCCCGAGCCGGCCCAGCATCGCGACGAGCGCCGGCAGCGGCGCATCGGGCGGCGTGTAGGCGCGCGGGCTGCCGAGCGCAAAGCGCGCCCGCGGTCCGATGACGTGGACATGCGTGTCCGTCGCGCCCGCCGGCGGAAAGAGCTCTGCCGCCGGGCCGTTCATCCTGACCAGTGCGGGGCATGCTGGGCGGCAAGCTGGTCTCGGCCCTGCACGACGTTCCTGATGTCGAAGACGGCATAGTCGGCATAGTGCAGGATGACCGCCTCGACCGTCCGCGGCCTGACGCCGGTGTTCTTGCTGTGCGACAGGATCAGGTGGACGAGCGGCCAGGGCGCACCCTCCGCCAGCGCGACATGCGCGCCATAGAAGGTGTGCTGTGCAAAAGCCGCGGCTCCGTGCGGGCCTCCGGCCTCGTCGGTCCGGCTCATCACCAGCTTGTCCACGTCGATCAGCGCCGCGCCGGCACGCAGAAGGTCGCGATCGGGCGCGCCGCCCTCGCGCTCGGCCGCGTCGGCCAGTTGCTCGGCGACATCGGCCACGCGCCGGACGTGCTGGACCAGCGCGACCCCACCCTCGCCCCCGCCCTCGCCGGCGCGAGTAACGGCGCGCGTGACGGTGAACCACGGCGCGTCGGCGAGGCGGGCGAGGCCGCTCTCGGCCCAGAGCCTCAGCCAGACCCGCTCGACCAGCGCCGCCAGGCCCGGCGCGCCGATCCGGGCGACGAAGGGCAGCTCGGCGGCGATCTCGGCCCGGTCGGTCATCGGGAGACCTCCGTCATCGGAACCAGAGCGCCGTCGCCGGCACATAGCTGACGATCATCAGCGAGATGAACATGACCAGTATGTACCACTTGTTGTAGCGCATGATCTCGTCGAGCCGCACGCCGGTGACCGAGCAGACGGTCAGGACGATCGAGGCGACCGGCGGCGTCTGCTGCCCGATGCCGAGGTTGAGGCAGACGATCACGCCGAAATGCACCGGGTCGACCCCGTACTGCACCGCAAGCGGCAGCAGGATCGGCACGACGATGATGATGGCGGCGGTGGCGTGCAGGATCATGCCGAGCAGGATCAGCAGCAGGTTGATCAGCAGCAGCATCAGCCATGGCCGGTCGGTCAGCCCGCCGAGGCCCTCGGCCATCTGCTGCGGGATGCGCTCGTTGGCGAAGACCTGCCCCAGCACGGCCGAGCCGCCGACCAGCATCATCACGACGGCGGCCTGGCGGGCGGTCTGCACCAGCACCGCGTACAGCCGCGCCGCGGTCAGGTCGCGCGAGATCAGCAGGCCGAAGACAAAGGCGATGAAGACGCCGATGCCGGACGCCTCGGTCGGTGTGAAGAGACCGCCGATCAGCCCACCGATCACCAGGACCGGGATCAACAGCGGAATGGCCGCGCGCCACGCCGCCTCGCCGATCCGGCGCATCTCGAAATGGCTGTCGATCGGATAGTCGTGGCTGCGCGCGAACACGTAGTTGGCGATCATGAACCCCCCGCCGAGGATCAGCCCCGGCACGATCCCGGCGATGAACAGGTCGCGGATCGAGGTGTTGGTCGTCACCCCGTAGAGCACGGCAGGGATCGAGGGCGGGATGATGATCCCGAGCGTCGCGGAGGACGCGGTGACGGCGGCGGCGAAGGCGCGGGGATAGCCCTGCGCCTCCATGCCGGGGACGAAGATCTTCGAGACGGCGGCGGCATCCGCGACGCCCGAGCCGCTCATCTCGGCCATGAACATCGAGGTCAGGACGTTGACCTGCGCGAGCCCCCCGCGCAGCCAGCCGACGAGCGCCGCCGCCAGCTCGATCAGCCGCTGCGCGATCGAGGTCGCCGACATCAGCTCGCCCATCAGGATGAACAGCGGGATCGCCAGCAGGGGGAAGCTGTTCATGCCGGAGAACATCTGCACCGGCATGGTGAGGAGCGGGATGCCCGTCGCCCACATCGAGGCCGCGGCCGTGACCATCAGGCCGAAGCCGACCGGGACCCCGATCGCCAGCAGGACGAGCAAGAGGCCGATGATGGCGCCGCTCATCTCGGCTCGCTGCCGCCCTGGTGCTCCTCCGCCTCCGGACCGCGCCACCGCGCATAGGCGCGGATGAGGATGGCGACGATGAGCGTCGCCCCGCCGACCGGCAGGGCCGCCATGAAGACGCCCTTCGGCAGCGGCAGCGTTTCGAGCGGCGTTCCTCCGACGACCGAGATCATCTGCCAGGAAAGCCAGACGAGCAGCAGGAAGAAGACGGTGAGAAGTGCGTCGTTGAAGGTCAGCACAGCCCGGCGGAACCGGAACGGCAGCTTGACGACGAGCAGGTCGAAGGCGATGTGCCCCCGGTCGCGCGCCGCGAGATAGGCGCCGGCGAAGCTCGTCCAGACGAGCAGGTTGCCCGACAGCTCCTCGGGCCAGGGCAGCGAGGCGCCGACGATCGAGCGGAAGAACACCGCGGCGACGGTGGCGCATGCGGTCGCCGCGACGAGGGCGGCCGCAAGCGCCGCCATCGCCGTGTCGAGAATGCGCAGGACGAGGCGCATGGCGCGCGCGTCAGTTCGACGGGCGCACCAGGTCCAGCCACTCGCTGCCGTTCTCCGCGACGTAGTTGTCGTAGACGCTCTGCGCCTTCTCCTGGAAGGGCGCCACATCCACCTCGTTGACGCTGACCGCCTCGGACATCTGCTCGAGATATTCGGCGTCGAGCTCGGCCGCCTGCTCGAACGCATCGTCGAACATCTCGTCCGCGACCTGGCGGAAGGTGGCCTTCTGCTCGTCGCTGAGCTGCGACCAGAAGGCGTTCGAGACGATCAGGAAAGAAGGCGACCAGGTGTGCGAGGTCAGGCTGATATGGTCCGCGATCTCGAAGAGCTTGGCCTCGTAGAAGCCGTAGAGCGCGGCCTCGGCGCCGTCGACCACCCCCTGCTGGATCGCCGTGAACGTCTCCTGCCAGGCGATCGGCACGGGATCCGCCCCCATGGCCGAGAAGCCGTCGCGCTTGTACTTCGATCCGGTGACCCGGATCTTCATCCCGTTGAAATCAGCCGGCACCTCGATCGCGTGCTTGGTGTTGATGACGTGACGGAAACCGTTCTCGTAGATACCGAGAACCTTGAAGCCCTGCTCCGCCTCGAGGCGTTCCATCACTGCCTTGCCCAGCGGACCGCGGAGAGCCTCCATCACCTCGTCGCGGTCGGCGAACAGCCAGGGCAGGTCGAAGAGGCCGAGCTTGTCGTCGAGCTTCAGCACGCCGGAGGCGACCATCGCCATCTCGATCGCGCCGAGCTTCACGTTGTCGATGAGCGCCTGCTCCTTGCCGAGCTGTCCGTTCGGGTAGAACGTGAACGTGAAATCGTCGCCCGTCGCCTCGGCGATCCGCTGCGCGAACAGCTCGGCATTCGCGTAGAGCGGCGAGCTGTCGGAGACGTGGCTGGCGATCCTGACCTCGGTCTGGGCGGTCGCGCCCCCGGCGGAAACCGCGACGGCCACTGCCGCGGCGGCGGCTGTGACGGCGACTGTGCCTGTGGCTTTGGCTTTGGCTTTGGCTGTGGCTTTGGCTGAGGCTGCGATGATCCTCATGAAGTAACCTCCCACTGCATGGCCCTTTCCGGGCATCTGTCTGGTCGCTGCCACGGCGTAGGGTGCCGGAGCGCTCGACCGCCGGTGAAGTACGGCTCCCTTCGCGGCGGCGGAGGTGAACCGTATGGCGGATGCCGAGCGTTGACAACCACTGTCCCTTTGCATCCCGCAGGGCATGAAGAGTTTGCTCTAATCGTCTCTTTTAATTGATATTTAGCTCGAAACAGTTGGGTATCGACCGGACGGCATGTCACCGGTGACCACGTCGAGAACGGCGGCGTTCTCGAACAAGACATCCGTCATCGTTTCGCTTCCAACCTTTGCCGGTGGCGGAGAACCGGGCCGGGTCAGGACCGGCCGGCCGCAACGGTCGGCCAGATCATCGGCGGCGCATCGGACAACCGAGCGCCGCCGATGCTGCCCGCGCTCAGCGCCCGTCGAGGAAGAAGCGGGCCATCTCGGCCGACGCGTCCGGACCGCTCGGATCAGTATAGGAGCCATCGGGCGACCCGCCCGACCAGGCGTGGCCGGCCCCCTCGACCTGCCAGAGCTCGGTCAGCGACGTGCCGTCCCGAGCACACACCTTTTCCCGCGTGAAGGCTCTCCCGCCTTCCGACCGGCCGCTTTCGCGCGTCGTGCGCCCGCCCGATCCGGCCTGTGCCGTTCTGACCACCGCCTCGGCGTTGGACAGATGGACGGTCGGGTCGTCGACGCCGTGGAAGACGATGGTGCGCACCGCCCGCGCGGCCGGCGATGTCTGCGCCCGCCCCTGGCCGCGCATGGCGGCGAAGGCCGAGGCGACGTCCTGCGCCGCGCCGCGGGCGAGGCCGGAGTGGACGCCGATCGCGGCAAAGACATCCGGATGCGTGGCGCCGAGGATCGCCGCCATCGCGCCGCCGGCCGACAGGCCCGCCGCGTAGATGCGCGCCGGGTCGACGCCGAACTCTACCGCCAGCGCCCGCGCCATGCCGGCGAGGATCGCAGGCTCTCCGCCATCCGCCTGTTGGTTGCCCGGCTGGAACCAGTTCCAGCAGCCCTGGGCGTTGTGCGCCCGTGTCTGGTGCGGATAGGCGACGATCAGCCCATGCCGCTCTGCCTCGGCGTTCATGCCGGTGCCGCGGGCGAAGTCTTCGGGGTCCTGCGTACAGCCGTGCAGCATCAGGACCAGACCCTGCGGTCCGTCCGGCAGCGACGCCGGCACATAGAGCCGGTAGTCGCGCGTGCCCTGCGGGTCGGAAAAGCTGCGCGCCTCCCAGCGCGCGCCGTCGGGGATCACGGGACCGGCGCCGCGACCGGGCGCCTTCGCCATTCCGCCGGCCCGCGCCCGGACGAGACTCTCGATGACGTCGCGAAGCCGACGCCGCTTGCCGCCGGCGCGGCGCGAGCCGGTCTCGTCGCCGGGCCGCCCGCCCTGCGGCGTCGTCTCGCGCGGGTGGTCGTCGACGACCTCCGCGTCCTCGACATCGACGTCGTCCTGTCGGCGCGCGGACGTTCCGGCAGCATCGGAAGGCTGTTCCCGGCCGGCGGTCGTGCCGGCGAGGAGCGCCCGGATCGTCCGGGTCGCTTCCCCCGGATCGCCGGCACGCGTCTGCTCGAGCGCACGGCTCATGGCCGTCGTGAAATCGCTGCTCATCTTCGGTTTCCTTGTGAAGGCGTGAGGGGGCGACGTGTGCCCCTACTGGATACGGTTCTTGAGGGCTGCCTTGACCCCGGCCGGCGCCTGCAGCGAGCCGAGGACGGTGATCGAGCCGATCGTCGCCGAAGCGAGATCGGGCGAGACGTCGGACGCGATTCTCGCGAGGCCGACCACCCTGACGTGCAGCGTCTCGCCGGCGTCGCGGGCGGCCTCCAGCTCGGCGCGCGTGAACTCGCGCAGGCCCAGCTCGAGCGAGTGCCGCTCGACCGACTGCGCGACGGCGTCGCGTTCGACGGTGAGCTGATTGCGGATCGCGGTGCGGATGAAGTCGCTCCGGTTCGAATAGAAGCCCTCCTGCACGAGCAGGTCTATGCGCCCCAGATCGACGTGACCCAGGTTGATCGTGATCTTCTCGCTGTCCGCCGACCTCGGCTGCACGCTCGTCATTCATCTCTCCATCCGACTGGATGGTATATGGATGGCCTACAGCCGGGTTCAAGATGCCGGGCATCGCCCGGCGCCGGCGGCGGGCCAGCACGCCCCGCCTCTCAGCTGCGGGATCTGTCGATCGTGTCGAGCATGTATCCCTCACGGTCCTCGCGGACGGCACGCCAGTCGGCGAGACAGCCGATCAGCCGGTCGGCCGCGTCCCTGCCCGTCAGCGCATGACCCGTCGGCCCGGTCCAGTTGACCGAGACGACGCGACAGCCAGGCACGGCACGGCGATCGAGCCAGCCGGCCACCCCGTCGATGTCGCTCGCCTCGAGGAAGTACAGCACCTCGGAGAGCACGACGAGATCGACCGCCACCTCCGGCAGGCCCGCCGGGGCGACAGCCTCGACGAAGGTCACGTTCCGGCACGGGACGCGCGCCCGCGCAGTCCAGAGCGCCGCCGCGACGCAGTCGATCGCGACGAGGCGTTCGCAGAGCAGGGCCAGCCTGCCGGTCAGCGGCCCGATCCCGCAGCCGACCTCGACGGCGGACCGGAACGGACCCGGCCCGACCGCCTGCATGGTCCGCGCGTGCTTCGCGCGCTCGTAGCCGCGCCTCGCATGGCCCCAGGGGTCCGGGTCCGCCGCATAGAGCGCGGCCAGGTGATCGAGCGTCGCCCTATCCGGCAATGAAGATCTCCGGATGTTCGAGGAAGTGCGACTGATCCGCCTGGCTCATCACGAACCCCTCGGGGTCGTCCTCGATCAGCCGGGTCATCTGGCTGCGATGGCAGGCGAGCGCCGCCCGCTTGGCCCGTCCGGCCGCGGCGCTGGCGGAGAGCCTCAGGATGCGCCCTCCCGGCATCGCCGGGGACAGGCGCCCCCAGATCGGGTAGAAGAGCACGGCCAGATCGGGTCGCCGGCGCGCCAGCCGGCGCACCAGATCCGCCGTGCGCCGATGATCGACATGCGGGTCGCCGCCCCAGGTCGAGAGCACGAGCGCCCCCGGCGGGACGAGCGCGTCGAGACGGTCGACGCACTCCGTCGCGGCCCGTCCGCCGCAAGGCGTCTCGCAGTCGGGATAGCCGAGCTCGTCGACGCAGGCGCCGGGCGCGAGGCACGCGACCGCCGCGCGCATCTCCGCCCGTCGCACGCCGGCGAGGCGAGCCGGGCTCCAGCTCGGCGAATCGCGGTGCGACTTCGAGCCGTCCGTCACGCAGACGATGCCGCAGGCGATGCCATGGCCGGCCGCGTCGTGCAGCAGGGCACCGCAGCCGAGCGTCTCGTCGTCCGGGTGCGGGGCGACGACCACCAGCGCCGGCCGCCCGCACAGAAGCTCGCGCGCCGGCACTTGCGGGGCCGACGCCGCCGCCTTGAGGAGCGGCGTCACGCGAGGTGCCAGGCGCGGCAGAGATCGGGGTCCTCGACGAGCCTCTCCATGGCCGCCTGCTCCAACCCGTCGGGGTTGGCCTGCCGCAGATAGACCTGAAGGTCACGCCTGCGACGCTCGACCGGATGCGACGTCGCGAAGGACGCGGCCCCGAGCGCCGCGTCCGCGGCGGCCAGCAGCACCCCGGCCTGGTCGGCGACGACCAGACGCGCCAGGATCGAGGCGACGCATGCCGATAGCGGGGCCCCCGGGCGCTCGACGTCCTCGGCGGCGCGACGGAGCCAGAGACGCGCCGTCTCGCAGGCGGTCGCCATGCTGCGCAGACGTGCCACCTGCAGCGGCGCGCCCTGGTGCCCGCGCGCCCGGAGCTGAGCCAGAGCGGCGCGCGCAATGGCGCGCATGGCGCCGAACTGCACCGCCGCATAGCGCCAGACGCCACCCTGGAAGTGCGGCTCGCGCAGATAGTCGCCGGGCTGGCCGAGCCGCTCGCCCTGCCCGATGGCGAGATCGTCGAGGTCGCACCGCCCCGACGCGGTGGCCTGCATCCCGGACATCGACCACTCGTCGGGGTAGAGCCGCCCCGCCAGGCGCTCGACGGGCAGCACGATCAGGACGATCCGGTCGTCCTCGTCGTGCGCCGTGAGGATGGCGTGGTCGAGAACGTCGGCGCCCGAGGCGTAGAGCTTCTGTCCGGTCAACCGGTCGCCGCGCAGCATGACCGGGTCCGGCCCGTCGGCGCCCCAGACGCCGAACAGCGCGCCCCGCCCGATCTCGCCCATCCATGCGTTCGCGCCGTTCGCCGGCGGCAAAGAGCGCCACGAGCTTTGCGGCATTCACATGTCCCTCGAAGAGCCGTCCCGCGGAAAGGTTCGCTTCCCCGATGGCGGAGAGCGCGTCGAGAAGCAGGCCGGGATCGGCCGGCTGATGCGCCAGCCCGCGACCGCCGAATTCCGCCGGCGCGCATGCCGACAGGAGCCCCGACCGGCGCAGGCACTCCATCATGGGCGACATCGGCGGCTCGTCCGGTCCGGGCGGCGACAGCCCGGCGAGACGCGCCGCGGTCTGCTCGATCAGGCGCTGCATGCCAGCGCCCGGGTACTCTGCATCGCCGCGAGGTCCGGCCTCACCACGTCGTTCACGAAGGCGCGCAGCGACGGAAGGTCCCGCTCCAGATCGCTCGCCCGCAAGGGGGGGTCGGCCCGGCGGACCGGCGGACAGACGCCGCCCTCCAGGCAAAGCAGCGCCTCGTGCCAGTCGGCCCTGATGGCGGCGCAGGGGCGCAACGCCTCGTCCGCGACCGGGTCGGGCACGGCCAGCCTCCGCCGCAGGGTCTCGGCCATTCCGCCGGCCGCGCGGCCCTGAAGGCGGGCCGAGACGCTGGCATGCGCCCGCTCGCAATAGACGACGCGTCCCCCGGCATGCTCGGCCAGACGCACCAAAGCGCGATCCTCGGCCGTCGGAATGTCGGGCAGCCCGCCGATGCGTTCGAAGAACCGGGCCGAGACGGCCATGCAGGCGCCGGCCTCGACATAGTGCGGCCGTGGCCCGTCCTCGCGGACGCCGTAGAGCACGTCGATGGCGTGGCGAACCTCGTGCGTCAGCGCCGCATAGCTCTGCGAGATGCAATCGATCCGCTGCAGCGACGGAGAGGCGAGGAGGTGGGGCGGCAAGGTGGTCGAGATCGTCCCGCAGACGAGATCCGCCCCCGCCCTGAAGCGCGCCGCGAACGCTTCGAGCGTGTCCGGCGCCAGCGTCGCAGTCCCGCGTCGGTGGTCACGATGAAGCCATGGGCGCAGGTCAGGGCGTGCGCGGCCCACATCGCGATGCGCCGGGCCCGGCCGGCATCCGCCCTGCCGGGCGGCAACGCGGCCTCGATCGCGCGCACCGCCAGCGATCCGCCGCCGGCAAACCGGCGCACGCGACCGGCCGTGTCGTCGTCGCAGTCGTTCGCCAGGACGACGACGCAGGGCCTGGCACCGGTCCTCGTCGCGGCGACCGAGATGGCCGACAGCGCCGCCTCGATCATCTCGGCCTCGTTCTTCGCCGGGATGGCTATCGTCAGGTCGAACATCGGCGAGTTCCTGCAAGAGCGCTGCGCGCCGCGGGCCCGTATCGTCGAGGCATGATGGGGTCGCCCGGCCTGCCGCTCAGCCCGAGACGCCCGGATAGGTCTGCGCCCCGAGCAATCGGGCCATGTGGACGGCGTTCGAGGCGGCGGTCCTCAGCGTCGATGCCAGAGCGTCCGGCACAGTCTCGAGATCGACGTAGTTCGTCGCCTGCATCGCCTCGCCGACCCAATAGACGCCGGCGTTGGCCGGGATCGTGAAGCCGACGTCGCTGAGCGCCTGAAAGCACGCGGCGTGGCAGGCGTGCGCCCCGTCCTCGTTGCCCACCACCGCCACGAGGGCGACCTTGCCGGCAGCCGGCATCCGGTTCCGGTCGTCCGTTTCGGACAGGAAGGCGTCCAGGCGCTCGAGGACACGCCGCGCGACGCTCGACGGATGACCGAGCCAGATCGGCGTGCCGAGGATGAAGATGTCCGCGGCGAGGATGCGCTCCCTCAGCGCCGGCCAGTCGTCGCCGGCGCCCATGTCCGACAGCACGCCCGGCCGGACGTCATGGTCAGCGACGCGCTCGATCTGCCCCTCGACGCCATGCGGCCGCATGGCGTCGAGCAGGTCGTTGACGATGCGGTCGGTCGAGCTCGGGTCGTCCGAGCGCAAATCCCGAAGCGAGCAGTTGAGGGCGAACGCGGTCAGCGCTGGGCTGTCGTCGGGCAATGCATTTCCTCCTTGGCGCTGACGCTGAACTGACCGCGTGGCGATTGGTTCACTCGCGGTGCGATTTGCGTGGTCGGCCGCGGGCGGGATGCCGGACGCCGGCGGGTCGGGCGAGGCGTGCATGGATTTCCGCATCCGCCGTCGGATCGGCTTGGCCGCGGCGCAGCCCGCGGAGTAGACAGGCCGGATGACGCGCATCTATTCGCTCGCCCATCTCGGCGCCCAGGGCGCCGGCCCGCTCGAGGCCGTGCAGATGGCCGCCGAGGCCGGCTATGATGCCATCAGCTTCCGTCTGCTGCCGGCCGGCTCGGCTGCACCGGCCGCCGCCGTTGATGGACGACGACCGGCTGGTCGCCGATGTCATGGCGGCGATGCGGGACGCCGGGCTCGGCTTCCTGGACGCGGAAATGATCCGCATCCCGCGCGGCGGCGCGGACGCGGCCCGCTGGCTGCCCTTTCTCGACCGCATCGCTGCAATGGAGGCGCGGCACATCAACGTGGTCTTCGATGACGACGACCGCCTCCGCACCATCGACAGCTTCGGGCGGATATGCGAGCTGGCGGCGGAACGCGCCCTGACGGCGGACCTGGAGTTCATGCCCTGGACCGGGGTGAAGACGCTGGCCGACGCACGGGCGATCGTCGCGGCGGCGGGCCATCCGGCGGGCGCGATTCTTTCGACTGCCTGCACTTCGACCGCTGCGGCGCCGCGCTGGACGAGCTCGACGCGCTGCCGGAGGGCTCGATCAACTACATCCAGCTCTGCGACGGGCCGGAGCCGTGGGACCCTTCGGACGCAGAGCTGATCCGGGTCGCCCGCACCGCCCGGCTGGTTCCGGGCGAGGGCGGCATCGACCTGCCGGCGATCCTGCGCCGCCTGCCGCCCGGCCTGCCGGTCAGCGTCGAGGTGCCGAACCACGCCGAGGCGGCACGGACGGGCGCCGTGGCCCTCGCGCGCCGGGCGCTGGAGGCGTCGAGAACCATGATTGCAGCGGTCGAGGCGGGCCGATGAGCGAGACGACGACGATGGCGGAACACGAGACGACCGCCGATCTGGACTTCGACGCCATCATCATCGGCGCCGGCATGTCGGGAATGTACCAGCTCTACCGCCTGCGGGAGCTGGGACTGCGCGTGCGGGTGTTCGAGGCCGGAACCGGCGTCGGCGGCACCTGGTACTGGAACCGCTATCCCGGCGCGCGCTTCGATTCCGAGAGCTAGTCCTACGGCTATTCCTTCTCGCCAGGAGATGCTCGAGGAATGGGACTGGACCGAGCATTTCGCGCCGCAGCCGGAAACCGAGCGCTATCTCAACTACGTCGCCGACAAGTTCGACCTGCGCCGCGACATCCAGTTCTCGAGCCGCGTCACGGCGGCCCACTATCGCCGAGCGATGCCCGCGCCTGGGACGTCACGACTCGAGGATGGCAGCGCGTCCACCGCGCGCGCTTTCTCGTCACCGCCGTCGGGCCGCTGTCGGCGCCGACCATGCCGCGCTTCGAGGGCGATCGCCGACTTCGAGGGCGAGTCGTATCACACCGGCCTCTGGCCGAAGCACGGCCGTCAGCTTCGAGGGCAAGCGCGTCGCCGTCATCGGCACCGGCGCGACCGGCGTGCAGGCGATCCAGGAGGTCGCCAAGACCGCCGGGCACCTGACCGTCTTCCAGCGCCGGCCGAACTGGTGCACGCCGCTGCACAACGGCCCGATCGACGCCGCAGGAGATGGACGGGCATCCGCGCGCGCTATCCGGAGATCTTCAGGCGCTGCCGGGAGACCGCATGCCTGCTTCATCCACACGATCGACCCGCGCGGCACCTTCGAGGTCTCGGAGGAGGAGCGCAACGCCTTCTGGGAGGAGCGCTACGCGACGCCAGGCTTCGGCATCTGGCAGGGCAACTTCCGCGACATGCTGACCGACCGCGAGGCCAACCGGCTGCATCTCCGACTTCGTCGCCGACAAGATCCGCGAGCGGGTCAAGGATCCCGAAGTCGCCGAGAAGCTGATCCCCAAGGACCACGGCTTCGGCACGCGCCGGGTGCCGCAGGAGACGCACTACTACGAGGTCTACAACCAGCCCAACGTCGAGCTCGTCACGCATGCTCGAGACGCCGATCGAGCGGATCACGCCGACCGGCCTCAGCACCACCGCCGAGGCGTATCGAGTTCGACATCATCGTCTATGCGACCGGCTTCGACGCGGTGACCGGCAGCTTCGACCGCATCGACATTCGCGGCGCCGGCGGGCCGCCGCCTGAAGGACAAATGGGCGGCGGCCCGACGACATTCGTCGGCGTCATGGTCGACGGCTTCCCCAACATGTTCATGATCATGGGCCCGCACACGGCGCTCGGCAACATCCCGCGCCGATCGAGTACAACGTCGAATGGGTCCGCGACCTGATCGCCCACATGACGAGGCGCGGCCTGACCGTACGCCGACGCCCGGGCCGAGGCGGCCGAGGCGTGGATGGACGAGTTCGCGCGAAAGCAAGGGCGAGGGACTGCTGTCGAACGAGATCAATTCCTGGATGACCGGCGTCAACATGAACGTCGAGGGCAAGCAGCGCCGGCTCGTGCGCTACAGCGGCACCGCGCCGGAATACCGGGCGAGGTGCATGCAGGTCGCGGAAGGCGGCTACGCCGAGCTGGTGACGCGATAGACGGCGGTGCGGGGCGTGCGGCCCACGGGATCGGAATCATGCCCTTCCCCATGTCGCTGGCGCCGAGCTGATAGGCGAGATGGTAGACGAGCGTCTCGGGCGACGCGAGGCCGCACCCGCTTCCGGTCACCGTGCCCTCCATCTCGGCCATCACGGCCTCCAGCTCCGGGCGGCCGCTGCCCTCGGCGAGAACCAGCGCGTCGAACGGCGTTTCGCTCATCTCGGGGCGCAACTCGGTCTCGCGTGTCCTGACGTCCGAGACCTCGGCGCGGGCGAGCCCGACATGGGCGCAGCAGACGCCGGTGATCCGGTGGAGCGCATCCGCCAGCCTGCCCGCTCCGCCGCGCAGCTCCCGCTCGCCGGCGCCCGGCGCAAAGCGCAGACGCATGGTCGCCAGCGCGCCGCCGTCTCCGACACCGCGCGAGGCGAGGCGGATGCAGGCGACCCGCAGGAAGTTCCGGAAGGCCGGCTGGACGCGCAGGCTCCACTCGGTCGGGTTGTTCAGGCGGTCGAGATAGGCCTGCGAGCGAAAGACCTCCAGCTCGTCGCCGGCATAGATCGTGCCATAGCGATGCCGATCGAGCTCGTGGTTGATCAGCCGCTTGCCGATGGCGAAGCCGGGGATCGACAGCCGCTCGGGCATGTGCTCGCGCGTGTGCCACTCCATGTACTCGGTCTGCGCCGCCGGGTCGATGTCGTGCCAGATCGCCAGCACGGCGTTTCCCTTGATCAATGCACCGTTCCTCCGTCGCGGGCCGCCATGCGGGCGGCGACCCGTTGATGCCATTGCACGCGCGCCGCGACCATCCCCCGTGGTCGAAGGTTCCGGCATCGTCCGTTGCGGCGCCCCGACCGCGCGGCATAGGGTATCGCGAACAATGGGGGCCTGAATGGCGGCGCAGTTCTGGATGCTGAACGGACCGAACCTGAACCTGCTGGGCGAGCGCGAGCCGGACATCTACGGCACGACGACGCTGGCGGCGATCGAGTCGAGCTGCCGCGACTATGCCGCGCTGCTCGGCGTCGCGCTCGAGTTCCGCCAGACCAACCACGAGGGCGTGATGGTCGACTGGATTCACGAGGCGCGCCACGTGGCGGACGCGCTGGTGATCAACCCGGCGGGGTTCTCGTTCCACTCGATCCCCGTGCTGGACGCGCTGAAGGCGTTCGCCCCGCCGGTCATCGAGCTGCACATTTCGAACATCCATGGCCGGGACGCCCTGCACCGGGACTCGATCATGTCGGCCGTGGCGACGGCGGTGATCGCGGGCCTCGGCCCCTATGGCTATGTAGTCGCCCTCCAGTCGGCCGTGCGCATGGCCGGCACGATCCCGGAAAGCCTGCCCGCGCCGATCAGGACGGGACCGGTCTAGGGGCCGGCAGCCGGCATGGACCCGCTGCCGGCAGAGGTGGACCTGCTGGTGCTCGGCGCCGGCGCCGGCGGCATGACGGCGGCGCTGACGGGCGCGGTGCTGGGGCTGGACGTGCTGCTTGTCGAAAAGACGGACCGGGTGGGCGGCACGACGGCGCGCTCGGCCGGGTCCGTCTGGGTGCCGAACACGCGGCACGGGCGGCCGGGGGAGGACAGTCTCGAGAAGGCGCTGACCTACCTCCGTGCCGCGGTCGGAAACCGGCTGAGCGACGACCGGGCGACGGCCTTCCTGCGCGCCGCCCCCGAGATGGTCGATCTGCTGGAAGATCACACCCCGGTGCGGTTCCGCGCCTATCCGCATCACCCAGACTATCTCGCAACGCTGCCGGGCGCGACGGTGCGGGGGCGGGTGCTGGAACCGCTGCCGTTCGACGCGGCGGTCCTGGGGCGGCGCTTCCGCGATCTGCGGCCGCCGCTGCCCGAGTTCACGGTGCTCGGCGGCATGATGGTCGACCGGACCGACATCAGCCACCTGCTGGGCGCGACGGCGAGCCTGCCGTCGTTCCGGCACACCATCAGGCTGCTGGCCCGCCATGGCCGCGACCGGCTCCGCCACGACCGGGGCACCCGGCTGGTCATGGGCAACGCGCTGGCCGGGCGGCTGTACCACGCGCTGCTGGCGCGGCGCGTCCCCGTGCTGCTCTCGACGGGCGTCGCCGGGCTGGCGGTCGAGGGCGGGCGCGTCGCCGGGGCAGTGCTGGATCGCCGGGGGCTGGATCGCCGGGGGCAGGAGACGCGCATCCGTGCGCGCGCCGGCGTGGTGCTGGCGACGGGCGGCTTCTCGCGCGACCCCGACTTGCGGGCCAGCCTGCTGCCGGCCGAGCTGGACGCCGCCTCGCCGGTGGTCGAGAGCGCGACGGGCGACGGGCTGCGACTGGCCGGGGCTGCCGGCGGGCGGCTGGCGCGGCACGACAGCAACAGCTTCTGGGCGCCGGTCTCGCGGCGGCGGCGGCCGGACGGCTCGACGGCAGTCTTCCCGCACTTCGTGCTCGACCGCGGCAAGCCCGGTGTGCTGGCGGTCGATGCCTCGGGGCAGCGCTTCGTCAACGAGGCGACGACCTATCACCTGTTCGGCGAGGCGCTGCTCGCGGCGCTGCGCCGGCATCCGGACGGCACATGCCACCTGATCTGCGACGCCGCCTTCGTCGAGCGCTATGGGCTCGGCATGGTGCGGCCGCGGCGCATCGGCCTGCGGGCGGCGCTCGCCGACGGGTACGTCGTGGCCGCGCCGACGCTGGCGGGGCTGGCGACCAGGATCGGCGTCCCGGCCGACGCGCTGGCGCAAACGGTCGAGCGGCACAACCGCTTCGCGCGAACCGGCAAGGACGAGGCGTTCGGCAAGGGCGAGGACGCCTACCAGCGCAACCTCGGCGACGCGACGCACGGGCCGAACCCCTGCATCGGGCCGATCTCCGACCCGCCGTTCCACGCCCTGGCGATCCACCCCGGCGACATCGGCGCGAGCGCCGGGCTGGCCTGCGACGCCGAGGCACGCGTGCTGGATGGCGAGGGCGCGCCGATCGCCGGGCTCTATGCCTGCGGCAACGACATGGAGTTGATCATGGCGGGGCGCTATCCCGGCCCGGGCATCACGCTCGGGCCGGCGATGACCTTCGGCTTCATCGCCGCCCGGCATGCGCATGGGACGCTGGCGGGATGAGATCTGCCCGCCTCAGCGGTCGGTGATCAGCGGTCGGTGATTAGCGGTCGGCGACCAGCGCGCGCAGGCGCTCGCCGTGGAGGGCCCGGCAGACCAGCCCGGCCGGCGGCAGGGTCGGCAGGTCCTCGGCGGCTTAGCAGCGCGTTGACGACGGCCTCCGCCACCGCCGCGACGACTGCCATGTCGACCGGGTCGAACGCCTAAGGCGACGACGGACATGGCCCGGAGAGCGTCCGGATCATCCAACGCACCGCAGCACGGCGGACGATGCCGACGCTGTGCGTGTTGGTGATGCAGACCGGCCCGACGAAATTGCCGCCGTCGCGGATCCGGTGCGTGCCAGTCATCTCGCCATTGCCGTTCAGCGCATGCATGCCGGCCCAGACCGGCGCGGCGCTTCCTCGGCAGCCCCAAGCCGTTGCCACGCCTTCTTCATTGCGCGAAGGGGCAGGTCGCGCCATCATCCTGCGGATGCAGGAGACAATCGGAGATTTTGCTCTATCTTGCGCCGCCAACCCTCCGGAGAAGAATGGGACGCCGCTGCCGATGTCGAAAAGGTTTCGCCCGCCGGATGCGCGTCCGGCTGCCGTGGAAGGCGAGATGCAGGCGTCGGTCGCCGGTGGCCCTGCCATCGGGATCAGCGGCGCCGCGGCGGCGGCGTCGCCGGGCAGCGCCCGCACCCGCGGCACGGCGCGCGCATGATGCGGCGCCGGCAAGCCGCGTCCGACAGCGCCGCCCGGCTGCGGGTCGAACACTCCGCCGGCGACGTCCGCGTCGGCATGGCCGGCGACTGGACGCTCGATGCCCCCGTCCCCTCCTCCGATGACGTCGAAGCGCAGCTTTCCGGACAGTCGGTGCGGCGCGTCCTGTTGCAGGATGACGGCATCGGGCGATGGGATGCGTCGCTGGTCGCGTTCGCGTTCTCGGTCGCTCGCTCGGCGCGCGGGCATACCGTCGAGGTCGATGCCGCAGGGTTGCCGGAAGGCGCGCGCGACCTGCTGGCGATCGCCACCAGCTCGCCGCGCGGAGGCGATAACGAAGCCGGCCGGACAGACGGATTTCCCGACATTCTCGCGGAGCTGCGGGCCGAGACGGTCGCGACCCTGTCCTTCCTGGGCGACCTGACCCTGTCGTTCGGGCGGCTGTTCATCGGGCGGGCGCGCTTCCGGCGGACGGATCTGCTCGATCTGCTCCGCGATGCCGGGTTCGACGCGATGCCGGTCGTCTCGCTGATCAGCTTTCTCGTCGGCTCCATCCTCGCCTTCGTCGGCGCCGTGCAGCTGCAGAGCTTCGGAGCGCAGATCTTCGTCGCGGACCTCGTCGGGATCTCGATGGTGCGCGACATGGGAGCGATCATGGCCGCCATCATCATCGCCGGGCGCACCGGCGCCTCGTTCGCCGCCCAGATCGGCACCATGCAGGGCAACGAGGAGGTCGATGCGCTGCGAACCATGGGGCTCGAGCCGATGGACTTCCTCGTGCTGCCGCGCGTGCTGGCGCTGATCCTGATGGCGCCCTTCCTGGTAATGTACGCCGATCTGATGGGGATCATGGGCGGCGCCGCCGTCGGCGCCAACCTGCCCGGCGTGACGTTCACGCAGTACATGAACCGCAGCGCCGAGGCACTGACCCTCGGCGGGTTCCTGGGCGGCATCTTCAAGGGCACGATCTATGCGGCGCTGGTCGCCATCGCCGGCTGCATGCGCGGCATCCAGTGCGGCCGGAGCGCCGCCGCCGTCGGCAGCGCCACGACGTCGGCCGTCGTCACCGGCATCGTCTACGTGATCGCCGCCGCCGCACTCCTGACAATGGTGTTCCATGTCCTCGGGATCTGAACCCTCGCCCTCCGGGCCGGTCCTCGAGGTGGACGGGGTGACCATGGCGTTCGGCGACTTCGTCCTGCAGCGCGACATCGACTTCGAGGTGCGGCGGGGCGAGATCTTCTTCATCATCGGCGACAGCGGCAGCGGCAAGAGCACGCTGCTGCGGCACATCCTCGGGCTGATCCGCCCTGCGGCGGGCGAGATCCGGGCGGGCGGGACACGCATCGACCCGGACGATGATGCATCGATGCGGCGGTATCTCGACCGGATCGGCGTGCTCTACCAGGCGGGCGCGCTCTTCAGCTCGATGTCGCTGTCCGAGAACGTCGAGCTCGTGCTCGAGCAACGGACGACGCTGCCGGCGCGCGAACGCAAGGACATCGCGGCGCTGAAGCTGGCCCTTGTCGGTCTCGCCGGCTTCGAGGGGTATTTTCCGTCGCAGATTTCGGGGGGGATGCGCAAGCGCGCCGGCCTCGCCCGCGCCATCGCCATGGACCCGGAGCTCCTGTACCTCGACGAACCGTCGGCGGGCCTCGATCCGCTGAGCTCGCGCCGCCTCGACGAGTTGATCCTCCAGCTGCGCGATACGCTCGGGGTGACGGTGGTGATCGTCAGCCACGAGCTCGCGAGCATCTTCGCCATCGGCACCGACTGCATCTTCCTCGACTCGGAGAGCCGCCAGCCCATCGGCCGCGGGTCGCCGGCCGCGCTGAGAGACGGCGCCGCCAGCGAGAAGGTGCGCCGGTTCCTCAAGCGCGAGGGCGAGGCGCACTCCGCTGCAAAGACCGCCGAAGGGCCGGGATAGGGCCGGGATAGGGCCGGGATAGGGATCGCCATGGCAAAGAAGACTTCCGCTGCCAAGATCGGCGCATTCGTCGTCGGAGGCGTGGTGATCGCGATCGGCGTGCTGCTGGCAGTCGGCTCCGGCACATGGTTCGGAAAATCGATCGAGCGCGCCGTGATGTTCAACGAGAGCCTGCAGGGCCTCCAGGTCGGCGCGCCCGTGAGCTATAACGGCATACCCGTCGGAGAGGTCGAGCGGATCACCGGCGCGCTCGCGGTCGATGACAACAACATCAGGACGGCCGTCGTGCTGTCGCTCCGCGGCGATGCGCTCATCATGGACCAAACGGATGCCGGCATCGGCGAGATCCTCGAGCGGTTGGTCGCAGCCGGGCTCCGCGCCCAGCTCGCGACCCAGAGCTTCGTGACCGGCACGCTCTATGTCAGCCTCGTCTTCAATCCCGATGCCAAGGAATACAAGGCGCCGGAAGAATTCCTCGGGTTCAAAACCCTGCCGGCCGTGCCTTCGGACAGGGCGCGGCTCGGCCGCCTGGCGAACAGCCTGGGCGAGCAACTGCCGCAGGCCATCGATCAGCTGAGCCAGATCGCCGAGAGAATCTCGGCGACGTTCGACGAGAGCAACCAAGCCAACTTCTCCAAGGCGCTGGCGGGTTTCGCCGCCTTCGGCGACAGCCTCGGCGCTGCCGGACCGCAGGTCGACAAGCTGATCGGCCAGGCTTCGACTGCCGTCGGGGAACTCGGCGGCCTCGCCGACCGGCTCGACGGACTGGTGGCGAACCTTGACGGTGCCATCGACTCGGAGACGAAGGAGATCAACGCGACCCTCGCGAAACTGCGACAGGCGGTCGAGAGCTTTACCGCAGTGATGGGGCGAACTCGACACAGTCCTCGGCGAAAATCGCAAGCCGCTCGCCGAATTCACCTCGGAGGGCTTGCCTCAGATCACGGCGCTGGCCACAGAGGCCGGTGCGACGGTGCGGCGGCTCGGGCGGCTGCTTGACCGTCTCGAGACGGAGGGGGGCAGCTTCCTCCTGCAGGGCGCGCCGATTCCAGAGTACCAACCGCGGAGCCGGTAACGATTGTTGGAAGGGAACCTCATGCTCACTCCTCTGCGTAAGTTGGTCGTCCATTGCGCCGTCATGTTGGCGTTGCTGCTTGCCGGCTGCGTCTCGCTGCTCGAGAACGAACCCGTCTCGACCTACCCGCTGCGCGGCGCCGCCGGCTCGACGCCCGACCTCTCGTCGTCGGGGCGTGCGGGCAAGCACGTCGTGGTGGCGGTCGAGCGTCCGATCGCTTCGGGAGCGGTCGCCGGCGACCGGCTCGTCGTCGCGGTCGGCGACCAGTTGCAATTCGTCTCCGGTGCGCGCTGGGAGGACGACCTGCCGACGCTGCTGAGTGCCGACATCGCCCGCGTGCTGCAGGACAGCAGGGGCATCGACGTCGTCGACGCGGCGCAACGGGCCGGCCGGGCGGATTACGGCCTGGTCACCGCCATCGAGAAGTTGCAGGTCCAGCTCGGCAGTAATTTCAGCGGGCAGGCCGTCACCGAGATCGCCGCCCGGCTCGTCAGGCTTCCGGCGCGCGACATCGTCGCCACCGCGACGTTCCGCGGAGAGGCCCCGGCGCCGAACGACGCCCCGGACACGCTCGCCCAGGCGATCAGCACCGCCACGCAGAAAGCGCTGGCCGAACTGGCCGCCTGGGTCGCGGCGCAGACCAGAGCGCAGTAGGGCGGGTTCCGACCGATCGGAACCGCGCCGAAAACCATGCCGAGCGCCTGCGCGCAGACCTCAAGAACCATGAGCATTTTCAGCAACCTACGGACCGTCCACGCGTGGACGGCCGCGCCGGTGCCGATATTGCCTCCTGGCAATCTGCTCTAGACGGAGATGCAGAGGTACTTCATCTCCATGAACTCGGCCATGCCGTGCCGGCTGCCCTCGCGCCCGAGGCCCGACTGCTTGACCCCGCCGAACGGCGCCACCTCGGTCGAGATCAGGCCGGTATTGATGCCGACCATGCCGTATTCCAGGGCTTCCGCCACCTTGGTGACGCGCGAGAGGTCGCGAGCATAGAAATAGGCGGCGAGGCCGAAGATCGTGTCGTTGGCCATTTCGATGACGTCCTCGACCGTCTCGAAGCGGAAGAGCGGCGCGAGCGGACCGAAGGTTTCCTCGCTGGCGAACGCCATCTCGCGCGTCGCGCCCGTGATGATCGTCGGCTCGAAGAAGAACCCGCCCAGCGAGTGCCGCTTGCCGCCGGTGACGACGCTGCCGCCCTTGGCGAGGGCGTCCTTGATGTGCTCCTCGACCTTGTCGACCGCGTCGCCGTTGATCAGCGGGCCAAGCTGCACGGCATCGCCCAGCCCGTCGCCCACCTTCATCTTGGCGACGGCGGCGGTGAGCTTTTCCGCGAAGGCGTCGTAGACACCCGCCTGCACATAGATGCGGTTGGCGCAGACGCAGGTCTGGCCGTTGTTGCGGTACTTCGAGACGATCGCGCCCTCGACCGCGGCATCCAGATCGGCGTCGTCAAAAACGATGAAGGGGGCGTTGCCGCCAAGCTCCATCGAGCACTTCATCACCTGGTCGGCGGCCTGGCGCAGCAGGATGCGGCCGACCTCGGTCGAGCCCGTGAAGGTCAGCTTGCGCACCTTCGGGTTCTCGCAGAACTCCTTGCCGATGTCGGAGGACTTCGACGAGGGGATGATCGACAGCACGCCCTTCGGAATGCCCGCCCGGTCGGCCAGCACGCCCAGCGCGAGCGCCGAGAGCGGCGTCTCGGCGGCCGGGCGCGCGACGAAGGCGCAGCCGGCCGCCAGTGCCGGGCCGGCCTTGCGGGTGATCATGGCGTTGGGAAAGTTCCAGGGCGTGATCGAGGCGGCGACGCCGATCGGCTGGTTGATGACCGTGATCCGCTTGTCGCGCTGGTGCCCCGGGATCGTCTCGCCATAGACGCGCTTGGCCTCCTCGGAGAACCACTCGATGAAGCTGGCGCCGTACATGATCTCGCCCTTGGCCTCGGCATGCGGCTTGCCCTGCTCGGCGGTCAGGATCGTGCCGAGATCGTCGGCGCTGGCGACCATCAGCTCGAACCATTTCCGCAGCACGGCGGCGCGCTCCTTGCCGGTCCAGGCCGCCCACTCCTTCTGCGCCGCATAGGCGGCGTCGATCGCGCCGGCCGCCTCGGCCCTGGTGAGGTCGGCGACCTCGGCGATCACGTCGCCACGCGCCGGGTTCCTGACGGGGAACGTCGCCCCGCTCTCGGCGTCGCGCCATTCGCCGGCCAGATAGGCCCTGGTGGCGAGCAGGTCGGGATCCTTCAACAGTTTCGAGAGGTCGGTCTGTGTATCGAGCATGGTCTTGCTCCTCTTGCTTGGGCGCGCTCAACAGGGCCGTCCGAGAGTCGCGGCCCCTGATCGACTCCGAGCTTAATCCTCCCGCGGACCGAAGGCCAACCGGGCAGATTGGCGATGCCGGCACCAACGGAGGCCGAGGACCGCTCCCGAGCCCGGCAAGGCCGCCTCCGCGGCGGCGCCGGGCGGCGGTCGGCCGCGCCTATTCGGCGTAGTCGGGTTCCTTGCGGTCGAGGATCCGCTTCAGCGCATCGAAGTGCCATTCGGCGTTCGAGCGGCCGCCATAGCGCGCGGTCGAGCTGCGGAACGACGCATAGGTCTTCTCGATGATCGGCTCCGGCAGCTCCCGCAGGGGCTGGCCGGTCCACATCGCATAGAGCTGCACCTGCGCCACCCGCTCCAGGTAATAGAGCCGGTCATAGGCTTCGGCGACGTTGCGGCCGACGGTCAGCGCGCCGTGATTGGCCATCAGCATGATCGTGCTGTCGCCGCACGCCCTGGCCAGCCGTTCGCCCTCGGCGGGGTCGAGGCCCGGACCATCGTAGGAGTCGTCGTAGCCCGTCTTCATCATCGTCCCGAGCTCGGTCTGCCCGATCGGCTTGATGTGCTGGTCCTGCAGGCGCGTCAGCGCGCTGGCGAAGGGCATGTGCGTGTGGAAGACGGCGACGGCCTTCGGCATGTCGCGATGCATCGGCGCATGGATGCAATAGGCCGAGCGCTCGACGATTCCCTCGCCGCGCTTGACCTCGCCGTCATAGCCGACCTCCATGAAGCAGCTGGCCGTGACCTCGGACCAGTGGGTCCCGAACGGGATCTGGTAATAACGGTCGGCTTCGCCCGGCACCCGCATGGTCAGGTGATTGAAGATGCCCTCGTGCAGCCCGTGCATCACGGCGCAGCGATGCGCGGCCGCAAGGTCCGTGCGGGCCTGCCACTGCTCCTCGGTGAAGCCGTGCATCCTGCCCTTTGCCTGCTCGATGTTCATCGCGTGCTCCAAAGCCGTTGCTCTTGCAGCCTTCATCGAAAATCCTCACAGGTCAATCGGGCGCCCGAGACAATCCCGAGACCGAGCGGTGAGTTCAGGAAGGGCGAGCCGAGGCCGTCGCTCGCGCCGATGCGCCATCTCGGCCGGCAGATCGACATGCGAAAGGCGCTGGGCGCGACCTGCTCGACCAGAGCCGGCGTGCGCAAGAGTTCGCGCCGTTGAACAGAGTCTCGACCGCAGCGCGGGCGTCCTGCTTCGCTGACGAGCACGCCGTGGCCTTCGCCGTAACTCTCCGTGACGACCACGACCTGCTCGACCTCGGCCGCCGCACGACGTCACCCAGGCGGCCGCCATCAACGCCGATGCCGGCATCCCGGCTTCCGATTGACACCGCAAACATCGCAGTGGACCGATCGTGCCGTTCGCCGAATTTGCCCGATCGGGGCGAGCAGACTTGTCGGCGGCCGACGTCAACCCTTTTCGAGACTGCAGAGCATAGGCTTTCGATCGGGAGCCGGCCACTTGGCCGTTCCCGACCTATCCGGCCGCTGATGAGGGTCTTTCCGCAATGGAACAATCCAGGAGCACGTCCGCCCATCGCGCCACCATGGCGTGTCAGCCGGTGATCATGTGCGGTGGTGCGGGAACGCGGCTCTGGCCGGCCTCGCGGCGGTCGTACCCGAAGCAGTTCGCGGACCTGTTTCCCGGCGGATCGCTCTTTGAACGCACGCTTGCGCGCGTGATGAGCGAGGAGTTCGCCGAGCCGATACTGCTGACGAACCATGACTTCCGCTTCGTCGTGTCCGAGCAGGCGCAAGCTGCCGGCTGCCCCGACCGGCGGATCATCATCGAGCCGGAGCCGCGCAACACGGCGCCGGCGATCTGCGCGGCGGCGCAGCTGATCGCCGTGACGGATGCCGAGCGCCTCATGCTCGTTCTCCCCTCGGATCACCTGATCTCCGACGACCATGCCTTTCGCGCGGCAGCGGTCGCCGGCGCCGAGGCGGCGCGGGCCGGCCATTTCGTCACCTTCGGCATCCGCCCCGACCGGCCCGAGACCGGATACGGCTATATCGAGCTGGCAGAAGGGCCGGGCTCGGGCGCGCAGCCCTTCCTGCGGTTCCTGGAAAAGCCGGACCGGGCGGCCGCCGCCGACATGGTCCGGGCCGGCCGCTCATCTCTGGAACTCCGGCATGTTCATGTTCAAGGCGGGAACGATCCTGCGGGCGTTCGACGAGCATGCGCCGGAGATCGCCGCCGCGTGCCGGGCGGCCGTCGAGACCGGGCGAGACGACCTCTCCTTCTTCCGGCTCGGCGCCGAGGCCTATGCCGCCAGCCCCGACATCTCGATCGACTATGCCATCATGGAGCGGGTCCGGGGCATGGTCGTGCCGATCGACGTCGGCTGGAACGATCTCGGCTCGTGGCAGACCGCCTGGCACGAGAGCCCGCGCGACGCGGCCGGCGTCGCGGCCGGCAGCAACGTGCTGGCCATCGACTGCCGCGATTCGCTGCTGCGCTCGGACCATCCGGACGTGCAGCTCGTCGGGCTCGGGCTGAAGGATGTCATTGCCGTGGCGACGCGGGACGCGGTGCTTGTCGCGGACATGGATCGGGCGCAGGACGTGCGCGGCGCGGTCGCCGCGCTCGCGCAGCAGCACGTGCCGCAGGCGACCGACTTCCCGCGCAGCTACCGCCCGTGGGGCTGGTACGAGACCCTGGCGAGGGGCCCCCGCTTCCAGGTCAAGCAGATCATGGTCAAGCCCGGCGGCCGCCTCTCGCTGCAAAGCCATGCGCAACGGTCAGAGCACTGGGTGGTCGTCAGCGGTTCCGCCCGGGTTACCGTCGATCAGGAGGTGCGCCTGCTGGCCGAGAACGAGTCCGTCTACGTTCCGCTGGGCGCCGTGCACCGGCTCGAGAATCCGGGCGAGCAGAGCTGCACCTGATCGAAGTCCAGTCCGGCGGGTATCTCGGCGAGGACGACATCGTCCGCTACGAAGACGATTACGCGCGGCCGTGACGGCGACGGGACCGGCGGCCGGAACGCGCGGCCCTTCGCTCGGAGCCGCTGCCGCGATATGACTGCGGCAACAGGCATGCGCGGCGGATTCAAGCCCGTCATCACGAGCGGCACAATGAAGGACGACGGATCAAGCGACGACGCTCCGCCGGGCGGCACCTTCGGCGCCGGGACCTGCGTCGCCCGCGCGGCGCTCGAGAAATGGGCCGAGCGCCAGCCGGACACGGTCTTCGCCGCCTTTGCCGGCGGCGTGCGCTGGACCTTCCGCGATTTCCACGCCCGCGTCGTTCGGGCCGCCATCGGCCTGCAGCAGATCGGCGCGCGGCAGGGCGACCACGTGCTGGTCTGGCTGCCCAACGGGCCGCGAGGCGCTGATCCGCGTTCTTCGCGATCAACTACATCGGCGCGGTCTGCGTGCCGATCAACACCGCCTATCGGGGCGAGCTGCTGGAGCATGTCGATCGGCAATTCCGGCGCGCGGCTGATGATCGTCCACGCCGGGCTCGCGCCCGCGGCTTTCCGAGATCGACACGCGCGCAGCTCGAGACGCTGGTCGTGCTCGGCGGCGCGGCCCGCTTCCGCGCTGCCGGCGGTCGCGCCTTTCCGACGCCGTCCTGGCCGCCGCGGGCGACGCTGCCGCCGCTCGACCGACCGATCGATGCCCTGGGACATGCAGTCGATCATCTACACATCGGGCACCACCGGGCCGTCGAAGGGCGTGCTGTCCTCCTACCTGCACATGTCTCCAACGCCGGGCCGGAGATCCTGGCCATGCGTGACGGCGGACGACCGCTACATGATGCAACCTGCCGATGTTCCACATCGGCGGCATGGTCCTCGCTTACGCGATGCTGGCCCGCGGCGGCTCGGTCGCGATGGTCGAGCAATTTCTCGACCGAGCGAATTCTGGGACGCGGTGCGCCGAAGACCGGCTCGACCATCGTCTTCCTGCTCGGCGTCATGGCGAGCTTCCTGCTGAAGCGCCCGCCGCGGCCCGACGACCGCGACCACCCGCTGCGAACAGGCCTTCATGGTGCCGCTCGACAAGCGACGCAGCCGATTTCGCCGAGCGCTTCGGCGTCGAGACATCTACACGATCTTCAACATGACCGAGATCTCCACGCCGACCGTCGTCGGAGCCGAACCCGGCCAAGATCGGCACGCTGCGGCCGGCTGCGCGCCGGCGTCGAGGTGCGGCTGGTGGACGAGAACGACTGCGAGGTCGCCGCGTGGGCGAGGTCGGCGAGATGATCGTGCGCACCGACCGCCCCTGGGCCATGAACCACGGCTACTACGCGCAACCCGGAGGCGACGGCGAAGCGCCTGGCGCAACGGCTGGTTCCACACCGGCGACGCGCTTCCGCCGCGACGAGGAGGGCAACTACTATCTTCGTCGACCGCATGAAGGACGCGATCCGCCGGCGCGGCGAGAACATCTCCTCCTTCGAGGTCGAGGCCGAGTTGCTCGCCCATCCCGGCGTGCGCGAGGCCGCCGCGATCGCGGTGCCCAGCGAATGGTCGCGAGGACGAGGTGATGGTCGTCGTCGCTCCGGTCCCGGGCGAGGAGCATCGACCCGCGCCGAGCTGATCGAGTTCCTGTCGCCCGCGGATGGCCGCATTTCATGGTGCCGCGCTATATCCGGGTGACTGGACGAACTGCCCAAGACGCCCTCGGCCAAGGTGCTGAAGACCGAATTGCGGTCCGAAGGCATCACGGACGACACGTGGGACCGCGAGGCGGCTGGCCTGCGCGTCCGGCGCGAGCCGCTGACCGACACGGATCGCCGACCGGCACCGCGACAGGAGCCGCAGCGATGACGGGAACGCTGACCGACACCGACCGCCGGATGCTGCGCATCGCCTATGACGAGGCGAGGGCCGGGATTCGACGAGGGCGGCTGCCCGATCGGCTCGGTGCTGGCGCGCGGCGGCAGGGTGGTCGCGCAGGGACGCAACCAGCGCGTCCAGCAGGGCGATCCGATCGCGCATGGCGAGATGGACGCGCTGCGCAAGGCGGGCCGGCAGAGGACCTATCGCGACACCACGCTCTATACCTCGCTCAGCCCGTGCATGATGTGCTCGGGCACCATCGTGCAGTTCGGCATCCCGCGCGTCGTCATCGCCGAGAACACGACTTTCGGCGGCAACGAGGACTTTCTGCGCGGCCGCGGCGTCGAGGTGATCGTCGCCGACGACCCGGACTGCATCGCGCTGATGACCCGCTTCATCGCCGAGCGGCCCGAGCTCTGGTCCGAGGACATCGCCGAGGACTGACGCCGGGCTATCGCATCGATGTCTTGGTCTGCAGGAAGTGCAGCAGCTCGGCGACCGCGCGATAGAACTCGGGCGGGATCATCCGGTCGACCTCGACGGCGTCGTGCAGCGCCCGGGCCAGCGCCCTGTCCTCGACCACCGGGACATCGTTCTCCTCGGCGATCTCGCGGATCTTCAGGGCGACGAGATCCATGCCCTTGGCGACGACCAGCGGCGCGGCGTCCTCGTTGCGCCTGTAGCGCATCGCGACCGCGAAGTGCGTCGGGTTCGCCACCACGATCGTCGCCGTCGGAACCGCCGCCATCATCCGCTTGCGCGACCGCGAGCGCGCCAGCGACAGCCGCCGAGCCTTCAGGATCGGGTCGCCTTCGGCCTGCTTGTGCTCGTCCTTGACCTCCTGCTTCGTCATGCGGAGCTCGTGCTCCCAGTGCATCCGCGACCAGACGAGATCGGCGCCCACCAGCACGACCGTGGCAACGCTGACCCCGGCGAGCAGTCGGATCGAGATGACGCGGATCATCTCGGGCAGCGCGCTCGGATCGCCGAACATGGCGTTGGTCATCGCATGGTAGTCCGAGCCCAGCAGGACCCCCACGACCAGCGCCATCAATCCGAACTTGAGCAGGGCCTTGGCGAACTCGGTCCGCGCCTGGCGGCCGAAGATCCGCTGCGCGCCTTCCGTGAGCGACACTCTGGAGAGCTTTGGCATGATGCGGTCCAGCACGATTCGCGGCGGGTTCTGCAGGGCCGATGCGGCGACCGTCGCGACCATGCACACCAGGATCAGCGGCAGGAGGAAACGGCCGATCTCGGTGCCGATCGAGCCGACCAGGAGCGTCGCGTCCGCCGAGTTTTCGAAAGAGATCTCTCCGGTGTGCTCGAACATGCCGCGAAGCGTCGTCGTGAGGCGCTCGGCGCCGCGACCGATCGTCAGCGCCGCACCCGCCAGGATGCCGAGCAGCGACGCGAACAGCAGGGCCTCCTTCGACGACGGGACCTGACCCTTCTCGATCGAGGTCCCGCTTTTTCTTTTCGGAAGCCGGTTCTGTCTTGCTGTCCCTGTCGGCCGCGTCTGACATCTGTTACGCGACCATGCGCTCGCTCTGTTGCTCCGATGCCGGTTTCAGCTGGACCTCGCCCCGCCCGGCCAGGTCGAGCGCCAGCTTGACGATCTCGCGCCGCGCCTCGGCGACGTCGCGCGCCGGCGCCGCCTCGTTCCGGCCGAGTTCGCTCTCGACGACGCGTCGGGACCGCGCCGGCAGCGCCGCGAGGACGGCCTCGCGGAACGCCGCATCGGTTCCCTTGAGCGCGAGGGTCAGGCGGTCGCTCTGCACGTTGTCGAGCACCGTCGCCCGCGCCTCCGGCGTCATCTCGACGAGGTCATCGAACGAGAAGAGGAACCCCTTCAGGATCTCGGCGGAGTCCGGCCGCGCGTCGCCAAGCCCCTGCAGGAAATGCTCGGCATCCTCGCGGTCCATGTTGTTGATGATCTTGGCGAGCTGTTCGTGCGGGTCCGCGCCCTTTTCGCGGGCAGCGTTCTCGAGCAGGTCGTCGCGCAGCGCCTTCGCCAGCACCCGAAGCGCCGCATCGGTCGCCGGCTTGGCGGTCAGGATGCGCCGCATCGCCTGGTCGCGCAGCTCGGGCGGGAATTCCGTCATCACCTTGGCGGCCTTCGCCGGCTCGAGCTTGGAGATCACCACGGCGACCGTCTGCGGATGCTCTTCCAGCAGGTATTCGGCGAGGACGGTCTCGGAGAGCGCCGAGATCTTCTCCCAGATCGCCGGGTCCTCGCTGCTCGCCGGCTCGGTCGGGATCGCCGCGGCCTGCTCCGGCGGTATGACGCCCGTCAGCAGGTCCTCGAACTCGCGCGCCGAGACGAGAAGGTTGAGGCCCGCGGCGAACTGGTTGGCGAAGTCCTCGATCAGCGCCTCCAGCTCGGACGCCGGGACGCGTCCGAGGGCGACCGCGCAGCGCGAGATCTCCCTCAGCTCGGAGGGCTCGAAATGCGGCAGCAGGCGCTCCGCCAGGGGCTTGCCCATGGCGAGCAGCAGGGCTGCCACCCGTTCCGGGCCGTGCAGCCGCCCGGCCTTGCGCACATCGGCATTCGGGTTGGCTGGCATCTTGGCTCCCCTATTCCTTGGCGCCGGCGGCCGGCGGTCCCAGCAGCTCGGTCAGAGACACGCCGAAGCGCGAGGTGTCCTCGTCGGCCACGACGACTTCCCCGCGTGCAACCACGCGGCCGTTGACGACGATGTCCACCGGCTCGCCGACGTGCTGGTCGAGCGGGATGACGGTGCCTCGCCCGAGCTTCATGAGGTTCGAGACCGGCATCACCGCCGAGCCGAGCACCACCTGCACGGTCACGGGAATGCGCAGGATCGTATCGAGATTGCGCGCGCCTGCGCCCGCGACCTCGGCGCTGTCCGCGTGCGCGGCATCCATCCGGTCCGGCGCCAGAGAATTCTCGACCATGATCAGAGCCGCCCGCGACAGGTGGCCGCGCCGCTTGTCGGCAGTCGGACGGTACCCGGCGTTTGCCGCCGGGCGCGCCTCTCACTGAGAGGTAATGGCATCGATCAGCTCCTGCTGCTCATCCGGGAAGTCCTTTATGCGAAGAGTGTAAGCACCCTCCGTCTGGCCGAGCTCGCACCAGAACAGCGTCTGGTCGTTGCAGACGAGCTTGACGTTGCTGCGCGGGGTCGCCTTCAGGGGGAGGACCTGGCCGACGCGAAGCTCGGAAATCTCGCCGAGCGTCAGTTCCCGCTCGTCCAGCACGGCCTGCAGCGTGACCTGCGTGCGCCGGACCTCGTGCTCGATTCGCTGGCTCCAGCGGGCATCCTGCACCTGCGGCACCGCAAAGTCCGCGCCCGCGGCGGTCTGCCGGACCCCGCGCAGCGCCGCTTGCGGCACGACGACGAACATCTCGCCCTCGCGCTCGAGCGCCGAAAGCCCGAACCTGGCCAGAAAGGCGGGCTCGTCCCTGCGCACTGCCGCCGGCAGCTTTTCCGCGGTCTCGACCGCCTCGCGCTCGAGCGGCGCGGCATCGGCGCCGAAGACCGAGAGCCGCAGCGCCTCGGCGGCCTGCTCGAAGATCGAGCCGGCAAGTCGCATCTCGATCCGCGTCGGCACGCGGCTGCCGTCGCGAGGCTCCGACCCGTCCGATCCGAAGACCGCCTCCAGAAACAACCCGAAGAAGGCGTCGTCGCCCCCGATCAGGACCAGCGAGCGTCGGTCGGGCGCCTGGAAGGCCGCGATGACGGCAAACTCGCCGTGGGCGGCAAAGACGTCGGCCGAGCCGCCCGAGACGAGATCGCGGAGCGCAACCTCCATCGGCACCGGCGCGAGCTCGGCGAACGCTTCCGTGCAACGGGCAGCGAGATCCTCGAATTTGCTCCTCAGCTCGGCCAGGCCGTCAGCGGCCGGGGCGTTCCTGACCAGCAGGTCAGCCGTCTGCCGAGCTCGCGATGAACCGTCAGCGCGCATCGGGCTATGCCGCCGCCTTCGCCTCTGCCGGGACCGCGCCGCCGGCGAGCGTCTGGTTCTCAACCTCGTCGATCGTCGGGCGATAGCTGGCCGAGATGGTCTTGCGACCATGCTCGAGCGCGATCTGCGGCATGGCGCCGTTCATGAAGGCGAGCAGCGTCTGCTTGACGATGATGTGCACGCGGCAGCGCTTTTCGCGGATCATTTTCATCTTGGTCGCGAGCGGGCCAACGACGCCGTAGGAGAAGAAGATGCCGGCGAAGGTGCCGACCAGCGCGGCGCCGATCAAGTGGCCGAGAATCTCGGGCGACTGGTCGAGCGCGCCCATCGCCTTGATGACGCCCAGCACGGCCGCGATGATGCCGATCGCCGGCAGGCCGTCCGCGACGGTGGTCAGTGCCGTCGTAGGGCTTCAGCTTGTCGCGGACGATGGTGTTGATCTCCTCGTCCATCAGCGAACTCGATCTCGTGCGGCCGCGCGTTGCCGATGATGATCAGCCGGAAATAGTCGCAGATGAACGCGGTCAGCTCCTTGTCCTTCAGGAGCTTCGGGAACGCCTTGAAGATCTCGGAGTCCTGCGGGTTGTCGACATGCGCCTCGACCTCGCTGCGTGATTTGGTGCGGAGCTCGCGCATCAGACGCGTAGAGAACGCCCGAGCACGTCGAGATAGTTCTTCTGCTTCGGCGCCTTGTTCAGGATCGCTTCCATCACGGCCGTGCCGGTGTCCTTGACCGTCGCCATCGGGTTGGCGAGGATGAACGTGCCGAGCGAGGTGCCACAGATGACGACGTACTCCCAGGGCTGCCAGAGCACCTCGAGGTGGCCGCCCATTGCGGCGAACCCGCCGAGAAGCGAACCCAGAGCGACGATGAGGCCGAAGATAAAGCCCAAGGTTCAAACTCCGCTTGCCCGCAGGAGCTCGAGCTAACCGGTGGCGGTTAACGGATCGTGTTGATGGCGCGAGCGCAGCGACGGCCGATCGGCGACTGCAGGTCCCGCGGAACGCACCGCGGCAAGACGTTCAGATCGCGGCAACGTTTGACGCATACGCGTGACGAGGCCACTTTGCGGCAGGGATCTCGATGCTGACCACGAGCTTGGCGTATCGGCTTATCTCGACCGACATGGATCGCGCTCGCTGACCAGCACGCGCGGCCAAGCCGAACGTGCGAGCGGAATCGGCCTACTACCTCGAGAACATCGGGAACGTCAAGCTCGATCGACGATTTCATCGCTGACGAGCGCCTGTTCTCCTACGCCATGAAGGCGTTCGGCCTGAGCGACATGACCTACGCCAAGGCCTTCATGCGCAAGGTGCTGGAGGAGGGCGTCGACGACTCCGCGGCGCTCGCCAACAGGCTGTCCGACCCGCGCTATCGCGAATTCGCCGAGGCGTTCAATTTCGCCCGCTACGGCGACGGCCACGACGTCTTTCGACGCGCACGCAGCAGGGCACGGTCGACCGCTATGTCCGGCAGACGCTGGAAGAGGACGCCGGCCAGCAGAACGAGGGCGTGCGGCTGGCGCTGTATTTCCAGCGCAAGGCGGCCGACATCGATCAGCCGTTCGACATCCTGGCCGACGCGGCGCTGCTGAAGGTGGTGCAGACCGCGACGGGGCTGTCGCCGCTGACGGCCGGCCGCCGACATCGACAGGCAGGCGGCGATGATCTCGGCCCGCCTGGACGTCGAAGGACCTGCAGGACCCGGAGAAGCTGCGCGCGCTTCCTCACGCGTTTCACCAGCCTGTGGGACGCTGAACAACCGCACCCTCGGCGTCTGCCGTCGCCGGCGATCGTCGCCGGACAGCCGCTGACGATCGGGTTCAGCGCCGACCTGCTCGCCTCGCTTGCAGAACCTGAAGCTTGGGGGCATTTGACCGGTGGATCGCTTGTTTCCTATGTCGGCCTGTCGGCGCAGGTCGCGCTGGAGCGCCGGCTGGACACCATCGCGCAGAACGTCGCCAATCTGGGCACCGCCGGCTATCGCGCCGAAGAGGTCACGTTCGACACGGTGATGTCCAAGGCGCTTGGCCAGGATCCAGTCGCATACGCCTCCGGCGGGTGACACCTACATCTCGCGGCGAGGCCGGCGAGATCGATCCAGACCGACAATCCGCTCGACGTGGCGGTCGAAGGCGATGCGTGGCTCGGCGATGCAGACGCCGGCGGGCACCGTCTACACCCGCGACGGGCGCATGCAAGATCCTCGAGACCGGCGAGCTGGTCACGCTGAACGGCCACCCCGTCCTCGACGTCGGCGGCGCGCCGATCCTGCTCGATCCGATCGGCGGGCTGCCCCAGGTCGCGCGCGACGGCATGATCACGCAGGACGGCGTCCAGGTCGGCGCGATCGGACTCTTCGCCATCGACGAGCAGGCCAGCTTAAGCGCTACGAGAATTCCGGCGTCGTCCCGGACCGCGCGGCCCAGCCGGTGCTGGACTTCGCCGCGACGGCATGGTCCAGGGCTTCGTCGAGGGCTCCAACGTCGAACCCGGTCCTGGAGCTGACCAGGCTCATCATGGTCTCGCGCAGCCTTTGAGAGCGCCGCTCGCGGGCCGTCGAGCAGGCCGACGAGTTGCTGGGCGAGGCGATCAGAACGCTGGGCGGCGCGTGACGCCGGGGCGCCGGCCGCCGCGCTCGCCGCACGGCAAATCTCCGAGAGCACCCGATAGATGCACGCAGCTTGCCGCGCCTCGACGCAGGCCGTCCGGTCCGCCGGCGCGCAGCGGCTGCGCATCAGCGGCGTCGTGACCGAGGCCACGGCCGGCGCATACGCCGTCACCGGCCTGTCCAGGTTCGTGAACCTCGGCGAATGCGTCCGCCTCGCCGTCGGGGGCCGCGAGCAGCTGGCGAGGTCGTGCGCATCGACGAGACCAGGGTCACCGTGAAGCCCTTCGACGTCCAGCGTCGGCGCGGCCTCGGCACGCGCGTCCACCTCGACGGCCCGCTGGCGCTGCGGCCCGACACGAGCTGGCGCGGCCGCGTCGATCGACGCGCTCGGGCGCCCGATCGACGGCGCCGGGCCGCTGCTCGCCGGCGAGCGCGTGCTGTCGACCGAGCAGGGGCCGCCCTCGCCGATGCGCGGCGGCCGCGTCCAGGCGCCGGTCCGCACCGGCGTGAGGGTCGTCGACCTCTTCACGCCGATCTGCCTCGGCCAGCGCATCGGCATCTTCGCCGGCTCCGGCGTCGGCAAGTCCACGCTGCTGGCGATGCTGTGCCCGCTCGCGCGGCTTCGACACGGTCGTGATCGCGCTGGTCGGCGAGCGCGGCCGCGAGGTGCGCGAGTTCATCGAGGACAGCGCTCGGGCCAGCCTCGCCTCGGCGGTCGCCGTCGTCTCCACCGGCGACGAGAGCGCCGATGATGCGCCGCCTGGCGCCGAAGACGGCGATGACCGATCGCCGAGTATTTCCGCGACCGGGGCGACAGCGGTGCTGCTGATCGTCGATTCGGTCACCCGCTTCGCGCATGCGGCGCGCGAGGTGGCGCTCGCCGCCGGCGAGCCGCCGGTGGCGCGCGGCTATACGCCGAGCGTCTTCAGCGACCTGCCAAAGCTTCTGGAGCGCGCCGGTCCGGGCGACGAAGGCACCGGCTCCATCACCGGCATCTTCGCCGTTCTGGTCGACGGCGACGACCACAACGACCCGGTCGCCGACTCCATCCGCGGCACGCTCGACGGTCACGTCGTGCTCGACCGGGCGATCGCCGACCAGGGGCGCTATCCGGCGGTCAATGTGCTGTCCTCCGTGTCGCGGCTGGCAAGCGAACGTCTGGACGCCCGAGCAGCGCGACGCTGCTGACATGAAGCTGCGGGCCTGATCGCCCGCTTCGAGGACACGCGCGATCTGCGCCTGATGGGCGGCTACCAGGCCGGGCGGCGACCCGGACCTCGATCGTGCCGTGGTGCTGGTGCCGAAGATCTACCAGGCGCTGGAGCAGGATCTGGCCGCGCCGCCCAGCGAGGACCCGTTCCGCGAGCTCTCAGAGTTGCTGCAGAACGGTCAGCGGAGCGCCTCGGCGACCCAGAAGGCCTGACCGGCAGCCGGATCCGCCCTGCCCGGCAGCCCTGCCGTCGTCAGAAGCCGGTCTCGATCCGCCCGTAGACGTTCTCGGTGAACGCGTAGATCTGGCCGCCGATGAAATAGCCCATGAAGGTCAGCGCGATGAAGACGACGACGATCTTCGGGATGAAGGTCAGCGTCACTTCCTGTACCTGGGTCAGCGCCTGCAACAGCGATATGGCAAGGCCCACCACCATTGCAGCGCCGACGGCCGGTCCCGAGGCGATGATCACCGTCCAGATCGCCGCCTGGACCAGATCGAGTGCCTCAGCCTCGTTCATCTCAGCTGATCTTGACGCCGGCGCGCAGCGGAACCTCGGTGCCGTCCTCCAGGATCGCCACCGCGCCCTCCGCACCGACGGTCAGGGCGCCCCCAGTCCCC
>CAVUWP010000016.1:0-21418 GCA_963745085.1 uncultured Alphaproteobacteria bacterium
CAATACGTAATGAAAGTTGAGGCGCGACAAAAAAAATGTATTGCTCTACAGTACGAGTACCTGAAGGTGGCCAAAGGACGAGGGCGCCGGTTTCTCCGGCCAGTCGCTCCGGATCTTCGCCTGTCGGCCACGCGCTGGAGGACCTCGCCGTCAGCTGGCTGCGCAAGGCCGGCTACGACCTGCGCACGCGCGACCGGCATGGCGATCAGTTCGGCTTCAGCGTGCTCGGCGGCCGCGTGCAGGGGCACATTGACGGGGTCATCGTCGGCGCCCCGGACGGCATGGCCGTGCCGGCGCTCTGGGAGTGCAAATCGGCCAACGCGAAAAACTGGCGCGACATCGCCAAGCGCGGCGTGAAAACGTCAAAGCCGATCTATGCCGCGCAGATCGCGCTCTACCAGGCCTATCTCGGGCTGACCGAGGCGCCTGCCGTCTTCACGGTGGTCAACAAGGACACGTGCGAGCTCTGGCACGAGCCCGTCCCCTTCGACGCAGCGCTGGCACAGGCGACGAGCGACAAGGCCGTCACCATTCTCCGCGCCTGCGACGCGGCGAATGGCTGCCGCGGCACACCGCCGACCCCGAGCACTTCGAGTGCCGGTTCTGCGCCTGGCGGCGAAGGTGCTGGGCATGAGCGCGGCACCGGACGACAGCGCCATGCCGGTCATCCCTGACCCGGCGATAATCGCGACCTTCCGAAATCGTCTTCGGCTACTGCGATCACCTCGTCCCAGTCCGGGCGCTGCCCGAGAAGGGCGCCGAGGACCGGCCGCCGCACACGCCGTTCATCGAGGCCGACGATAGCCTCGCGTCGAAGCTGACGCTGCAGGCGCGGTGGGCGGCCGACGCCGGCATGGCTCTGTTCGTCGCGCCCGGTACGGTCGAGAGCCCTGAGGACGCCCGCGCCGAGAGCATCGTCCAGACGCAGGTCGTGCTAGTCGATCTCGACCACGGCGACATCGCCGCCAAGCGCGATCACCTGGTGCGCCACATCGGCGTGCCCACCCTCGAGGTCGCCTCTGGCGGCGTCGCCGCGAACGGCCAGCGCAAGCTCCACCTTTACTGGCGCCTGACTGAGCCAGCCGAGGGCGACGACATCGCCAAGGTCTGCCGCGCGCGGCACATGATCGCGAGCAAGGTCGGCGGCGATCCCGCCTTCCGCTCGGCCCACCAGCCGATCCGCGTCGCCGGCTCGGTACATGCGAAGAACGGCACGCGCCGGCTGGTCGAGATCCTCGCGCATAGCGACGTGGACCACGATCTCGGTGAGCTGGTCGAAGCGGTCGTCGCCATGCCGCCGATGGAGGGCCAGACCGCCTCGGAGCTCGACTTCAATGACGCCGGCGGCACCCGAGCCGCCGTGACCGAGCTCTTCGCGCACCGGGTACGGGAAGGCGGCGTCGACGGCGCGACACGCTTCGACGCGCTCTCCCGCGTCATAGGCTACTGGATACGGCGCTGCCGCGAGGGCCATGTCACGCCGGCGCAGGCCTGGGACGAGATCGTCGCCTACAACGCGGCGCGCATTGACCCTCCCTGGCCGGAAGCGCAACTCTCGCAGGAGGCCGAGCGGCTTTGGAAACGCGACGCGGATCGCTATGGCGACCTGCCGGGCGAGGATCACCCCGGCGGCGGCGACTCCGATGGCGGCGATGACGAGCCGACGCCCGTCCGCTTCACCGAGGACGCGCTGGCCGAGACCTTCGCCGACCGGCACCAGGACAGCTGGCGCTACGTCGCGCCCTGGGGCCAATGGCTGACCTGGACCGGCCGCCTCTGGCGGCGCGAGGACACGCTGCAGGCCTTCGACCTCGCTCGGCGCGTCTGCCGCCAGGCAGCGTCGCAGGCGGGGATGCCCAAGCTCCGGGCCAAGCTCTCGACCGCGGCCACCGTGTCGGCCGTCGAGCGGCTCGGGCGAAGAAGGGGGTCGGCAAGGTGACGCTCGCCGCCGCGCGGAAGGGCGTGGCCGGCGGCGGCAAGAACCGCGTGGTGCGCTCGGTGCCCATGTTCGTCGGCATCTCCACCGTCCGGCTGCGCAAACGGTTCGGCATTCTCGCCATCGTGCGGCGCGAGGCGGCGCGGCTGGCCGAGCTCTACGCCAAACACCTGAGGACGGACGGCTGATGGCAACCAGGACCATCTCGCAGCGCATCGCGCTCACCGGCTCGGAGGAGATCCGCAAGCAGCTGGCCGCCCTCGGCGAGTGGGGCGAGAAGGCGTTTCGGGACATCCAGGCAGCCGCCGAGAAGCTGCGCGGCCCGGGCGCCGAGTTCGCCCGCAACATGGATCGGGCACGGAAGCGTGTGCGCGAACTCGGGGACGATTTCGACAAGGTCGGCACGAAGATCCGCAACTTCGGCGCCGGCGTCTCGCTCGGTCTGACCGCCCCACTCGTGCTCGCGGCGAAGCAATCGGTCACCGCCTGGAACGAGCAGGTCGACGCCATCCAGAAGGTCGAGGCCGCGCTCGCCTCCACCGGCGGCGTCTCGGGGCAGACCTCCGAGAACCTGCAGAAGATGGCGAGCGAGCTGCAGGGCATCACGACCTTCGGCGACGAGGCCGTGCTGTCCATGCAGGCGGTGCTGCTGACCTTCACGAACATTCGTGGGCAGAGGTTCGAGCAGGCGACGACGGCGATCCTGAACGTCGCGACCGCGCTCGGCATGGACCTGAAGAGCGCCGCGCTTCAAGTGGGGAAGGCGCTGAACGATCCGCGCCAGGGGATCACTGCGCTCAGCCGCGCCGGTATCCAGTTCAGCGACGTCCAGAAAGCGAACATCAAGCAGATGGTCGAGATGGGCGACGTCGCTGGCGCCCAAGGCATCATCCTGAAGGAGCTGGAGACCCAGTTCGGCGGGATCGCCGAGGCCATGGCGAAGACGCCGACCGGCCAGTGGACCGTGGCGATGAATGCGCTCGGCGACGCCATGGAGCAGGTGGGCGCGATCATCTTGCCCTACCTCACGCAGCTGGCCGCGGTCATCAAGGACGTGGCGCTCGCCTTCCAGGCCCTGCCGGAAAGCACGAGGACGACGATCGTCGTGCTCGCCGGCATGGTCGCCGTGATCGGCCCGGTCCTGACCGGCATCGGGCTGATGGTGCAGGGGCTCGGCGCGCTGGCGACGGGCTTCGGGCGTCTGCGTGACGCCGCGGATCGAGGCGGCCGGCAGGCCGATGCCGGCGATGACGAGATCAGCCATGCTCAGTGCTTTCAGGCTGCGAGATCGTGGAAGCCGGCGGCTTCGCGTAGGTGAAGTCCGCCGCGTTGCCGATCAGCCTGAGCTTGTCGCCCTGGTCGTAGAGGCCCATGCCGGGATAGAAGGCGCCGGCATCGAGCGTCGCGATAGCCAGGCCGCTGAACACGCCGTTCTTGCCGAACTCCACCGTGTCAGCGGCCGGATCGTATTCACCATGAGGATGTCGCCCGTCGTCCACGACGAGCCTGCGCCTTGCAGCGCGTTCGACCTGTAGATGTTCCCGTCCGAACGATAGGCGACGCAGTTCGTCCGCGCGCCCATGTTGATCGACTGGTAGAAGGCGCGCTGGCTCGCCTCGACTATGCCGATCTGGTTCGGGTTGCCGCCGCCGGAGGCGCGAGCGACGACCTCGATCTCCCAATACCTCTTCAGGCTGGTGCCGAGCGGCTTGTTGCTCAGGAAGAAGCCCGGATCGGCATTGCCGCCGCTGATGTTCTCGCCTGTCGTGGCGCGGTTCGTGATCTGCCATCCAGCTGCGATCCGGCTCATATCGATGTACCAGTCGCCCGCGACGCCGCTGCTGGCCGCTTGCGTCAGATCGAACGAGCGCATCTCCTCCGACGTCCAGTCGATGTTGTCCGTGCCCGCATGGACGGTCGTCCAGGTCAGGCCCCAATCGTTCGAGCAGTCGAAGGTGAAGTCCTTGGGCGCCGAGGTCCGGTTGGTGTCGGCGCGGACGCCGGCCTCGACGGGCGCGATGTTCGAGGGGAACATGTAGCCGAGCCACATGCCCGCGGCGGACATGCCGACAACGGCGGCCGTGGCGTCGGGCACGCCGTCAAAGGCATTGCCGACGTTCCAATTCGCATCCGTAGAGGTCCGGCCCGCTTCCTTACCGCCAGTCGTCGGGCACTCGCTCGCACCTCCGGCCGACAGCCTGAACTCGACCGCCGTGATTTCGAGGTTGAGGTTGCCGTTGTTCGCGGTGATCCGGCAGCGCCAGAACGGCGAGTGCCCTTCCGGGATCACGTTGCGGTTCGCCGCGTTCAGAACCTTCGTCTCGTCGTCGGTCCAGCTCAGCCCGATCCAGTGAGCCCACGCGGTCCAGGTCGTCCCGTCGTTCGAGTATTGAAGCTGGATGACGCGCGGACCGTAATCCCCCTCAGCCACCTGAAAGGACAACTCGACCACTTCAACCGCGGAGGGAAACTGGTACTGCACCCATTCCGCGTACGAGCCTGACCCATTCAGAGAGACCGAACTGTCGTCAAAGGCGCTCGCGGCGGTGCCCGAACTCGATGTCGCGGTGCCGCCTGAGCACTGATCCGCCCCACCGACGGAGCCGCGCATCTCGATCTCTCTGATCTGCAGCGAGAGGTTGTTCGGGTTGTTCGGCATCCGCAGGCGCCAATAGGTCGCCGAGACGGGAGTGAGCGGCCCGGCGCCGCCGCCGGCCGCACGGCGGCGCGCCGCACCGACCAGGCCCGGGTGGAAGCTCACGTCGTGATGTCCCCGAAGAACGTTGCCTCGGTTGGCGATACGAACTTGACCCCGCAGACCGCGTACTGGCCGGCGCTTTCGAGCGCGGCGCCGCGCGAGTTCAGCGTCATGCCGGCGCCGGCTGCGAAGGTGATCGTGCCAGCGCCGGCCTGCTCGAAGGTGATTTCGTCTCCCGCGGCGTTGATGCTCGCGTCGATGGTGATGGTGACCGCGCTCCCGTTCGTGGTGCGCTTCCATTTCTTATGGTCGGCCGCGACCTGCGTGTAGGTCGTCCCGGCGATCTCTTCGATCGCGGCGCCGTCGACCTCGTCGGCGGTGTGCGTGTGGGTCGACGGCGTGAAGGTCGTCGGCTTGCCCGAGATCTCAGACCAGTCGTGCCCGTGCACGGACGGCGTGAAGCTCGCCGGCACGTTCGCCAGATCCGACCAGCCGACCGCGGCGTTGACGAAGGCGCTGCCGTCGTAGCGAAGGAACTGGCCGCTCGCTGGCGTCGCGATCGTGACGTCAGAGAGGTCGCCAAGCGCGGCCGAGCCGATGCCCGGGATTGTCACGGTCACCGTGCCGTCGCCGTCGTCCGCGACCGAGACGCCCGCCCCGGCGAAGTTGACGTTCGCCGGGGTCGCGAGGACCTGGACACCTTCCTCCGAGATCGCGCTCGCGCCTGCGATCGTGATGGTGACGGTCGCGTTGCCGTCGTCGGCCACAGCGACGCCGGCACCGGCGAAGTTCAGGTCGGTCGGGCTCGCGTGGACCACGGTGCCCGCGGCCGAAACGCTCGGCTCGCCGATCGGCAGCAGGTACCGGTAAAGCGGGTTGCCCTCACTGTCCTCGGCCAGCGCGTCGAAGCTGCTGGCGTCCGAGGTGTGATCCTCGAGCACGAGGTAGAGTCCGACCTCCTCGACCGCCACGAGGTCCAGCTCGCTGTAGGCGGTGCTGACCGTCCAGTCGCCGCGGTAGCGGATCATCGCCGTCGGCAGCGTGAAGGGGCCGAGCGGCGTCCCGTCCTCAAGGTAGACCGTCATCTGCGAGCCGGTCACGGTGACATTGGCGATGCCGTTCGCCGCCTCCAGCGCGGCCGCCTCGACGGTCTGCAGCCGTCCTTCGACCTCCCACCAGTTTTCATCGACCTCGAGTGGCGCGAGGTTCGACCCCTTGCCCGCGCCCCAGCGCGCGAGGTCTTCCGTCCGGTAGAGCATCAGCCGCCCTCAAACCACGCCGGCCGGCGGCCAGCTTTCTTCGTCTCTTCGGTGGTCGCGAAGCGGATCAGCCGTTCGGCCGTCTCGCGCGGCGCCATGAGCCCGCGGAAGACCTCCGGGCCAATCGACAGGTTCACAGTCGCGTAGCTCCCTCCCGAGCCACCGCCGCTCTGCGCCGGCATCGGCAGAGCGAGCCCGCCGCCGGCAAACGCCGGGACCAGCGCGCGCGGCATGGTCATCGCGTTCAGGCGCTCGAAGACGCTGGCGCCGTAATGCTGCACCGCACGCGCCTTCACGACGAACTCGCCGTTGCTGAGGCGTGCGAGGATGCTGTCGCTGGTAGCACCGCCCGGTCCGCGGACTCGGCCGCCAGAGGCGAAGCCAGGCGCTCCTGAGCCCGAGCCGCCGCCGCCTCCCGAGAAGATGCCGTCCATGATCTCCTTGATCTGCTCGAGCTTATCGAGAGCCCACTCGAGCACGCTCTCGATCTTGTCGGCGATCCAGTCGAAGGCGGAGCCGAACCAGCCCCGGATCGCGTCAGTCGCTGACTGCCCGGCGTCCTGCATCGCCACGAGCGCGCCGGAAATGGTCGAGACGATGACGTCCCAATGCTGCACCACCACCGCGACAAGCACGCCAAAGGCGACGCCGAGCGCGACGGGCCAAGTCAGGAAGGCGCCGACCAGCGCCAGGATTCCCTGCATCCCGATCGCGACGATGCTCCAAACGCTAGCGAGCGCGCCGATGACGCCGGTGAAGCTGGCGACGACTCCCATGATGCCGGCGAGCCGATTGCCGCCTCCGCACAGCTTATGCGGACCGTCAACGGCCAGCTCGTCGACGTCTCGACCTCGGCCTTCCGCAAGTACGCGAGCACAATCCGCTGCGCCGACCAGGCGCCGCCAGCGCTCGACGGGATCTGGCCCGGCCAGCAGGTCACCGTCGATTGCGTGGCCGAGCTCGTGCACGCCGTTGGCGGCACGCCCGCGCGGTCCGTCGTCGCCAGCCGGACGGATAGTGGTTTCGTCTTCTACCGCCCGCGGCTCACCATGCGCGTGCTCTCCTACGAGATCGACCAGGACGAGTGGGGCGCAGCTGTGGCGTGGACGCTGACTCTGGAGGAAGCATGACCTTCCACTTTGCCTGGGCTGGGCCCGCCGAGACCACCTTCGGGGTCGAGCACCAGGTCGAGGACGAGGAGGTCTTCGCCTTCGCGCTCGAGCACACCGAGGGCGATTTCGCGACGCTCGCGATCGACATACGCAACCCGCGCCGGCAGTTCCTCGCGGAAGGCGCCGATCTCTGGATGTGGCTCTCCGAGGACGGGACCGCGCTGTTCTTCGGCCGGCTGGTCGCCGTGCCCGAGGATCTGCACGCCGAGATCGTCCGGCTGAACTTCGTCGCGCGCCCGACCGGCTTCGACACGACGAAGCGGGCGCTCGCCGACACGCTGCGCGTCTGGCCATATTGGGATCCGGTCTGGATCCTCGACGAGCGCATGGAGGATCCCGACACCGTCCTCGAGGCGCGCACGCAGCTTTGGCACATCGACCGCGTCACGCATGCCGTGACGGTCTCGGACATCATCTCGGGCGAGGACGGAACGCTCGCGATCTCGGACCACGACTACGGCTACGAGGAGCGGACCATCCACACCTTCGTCCTGCTGAACATCCTGTCGCCGCTGCCGGCCGCCGAGGTGGTCGCCAGCGGCGTCGAGGGCCAGTGGCCGAGCTATCCGACCGAGGCGTTCTCGCCCGGCACATACTCGCCGACCGCGCCGCTGCCGGGCCCCTGGACACGATGAGGTGGTCCGATCTCGCGCGGCTCTATACGCCGGTCACCGCGACGCCGCAGCTGCGCGCCCGCATCGTCCCGCTCACCGAGACCGATCCGGGCAGCGGCGCGCGCTGGGGCCGCCCCTCGGCGTTCTCGTACTCGAACGAAGCGGCGAAGCAGAGCGCGGACGAGCAGAGCATCACGAACCAGACGCCGTCCGGCAGCCCGGCCGAGTACATGCGGATCATCGCCGCTGACATGCTCGTGGCATCGCAGAGGGTCCGCGTGCAGTCGTCGAGCGACGAGAACGTCTGGGTCGAGATCGACCGCCTGCGCCGGATGGTCTTCCACTACACCGAGCACCCCCCGAAATCGAGTCCGAGCGGTCTGACGCCGACCCGGACCACGTACTTCGACCTGTCCTTCGCGCTCCATCCATTGCCGGACGAGGAAGCAGAGCTATGAGGCTCGCGAGCGCCATCCGCCGCCGCTTCGTCGTGGCGGTCGAGTTCGCAGACCGTCGAGCGCACGCCTGTGGAGCCGCTGGTCGACCCGGACGTGCAAGCCGGCGCCCGCTGGGGCCAGCCGACCGTCTTCGACCAGGCATCGCGCCCGCGGCCGTCCGACGAGCCGGTCGGCTTCACCGTCGACTGGGTCGACACCTATCGCGTCTTCAAGGGCGTGGAGACGCACCGCGAGTACAGCCGCGTCACGGCCGGCGAGGCCGAGCCCGAGGGCATCAGGAGCGTCACCTTCTACTGCGGCAGCAGGAAGGAGCGGCGCAACGTACGCGGCGTCATCTTCACCAGCCTCATCCACGACTACGTCAAGTTCAACTTGCCCCACCTCGCCTTCAGCGGCACGCGCGGCGAGCCGCACCCGCCACCCACGCCTGGAGATGAGGACGCCGACGCATGAGCACGTCGCCGCCAATCGATCTGAGCCCATTCCGAATTCTGGTCGACTTCCTCGCCGGTGGGTACGTCGCTCTGATCAGCATGATCTACGACCAGGGAGCGGACAGGCTCACCTGCACCAACTGGATCGAGTTCGACGACCCCGACATCGGGCTCTTCGGGCTCAGTCAGAATTGGCGGCTGCCCGACGGCGAGGCCAAGGAGCGAGCATACGGCTTCCACGTCTTCTCCGGCAACAGCCTCGTCTCCCCAGTCGCCACTCTCAACCTGGTGAACCTTGGCCGGACGCTCGCCGACCACCCGAACGAGGAGCGGACCCATATCGCACTCGCCTACGTCTACCACGATCAGCAGGATCCGGGCCGATCCGGCCTGATGCGCTGCGAGATCTATCGCGGCCCGCCGCTGGCCGAGATCATCACGCACCTGGACAGCAGCGGGATCTACAACGCGCTAGGCACCACCACCGAAACGGTCAAGGCGGCCTTCCGGTACCGCCGGGACGGCGTCGTCGGATTGATCGGCGAGGCCGAGGAGCCGATCACCACCCCTGCCAGCGAGCAGCGGATGCGGATCAGCATCCCCGTGGTCGGCGAGGACCACACGCCAACCTTCCAGCTTCTCTGATCGTCAAAATCCGCTGGTCCTGCCCAGCCGATCGAAAGGCATCATCATGGACCAGCGTTCGGATCTCCTGCAGCTCGCGCTGCACTGGCTCGGCACGCGCGGACTGCTCGGCGTCTTCCTCGCGACCAGCACGACCGTGCTGCGCTGGCTGCTCGGCTTCGACGGCAGCGCCCGCGAGCTCGCGCTCTCCTTCGGCGCAGCGCTCTTCGTCATCGCCTTCGTGGCGCCCGGGCTCTCCGAACTGCTCGGCCTCGGCCAGGAGGGCGCGTCGATGTGTGGCGCCATTCTCGGCATCGTCGCGCGGCCGCTCCTGGAGGCGCTTATGCAGATCGGGCGCACGCTTCGCGAGGACGCTCGCGGGCTCCTCCGCGCCTGGATCGCTCGCCGCTGGGACTGACCCGCGCCCTCCGGATCCCGCTCCATCCCTGACTTTCCGGCCCGCCCCAGGCGGGCCTTTCTCATTGGAGAGCCACCATGACCACCACCTTCTACAACCACTGGCGCGACGTGCCCGACGGCGCCTGGCGCTGGGCGAACTTCTCGCCGGCCGAGATCGCCTGCCGCGGCACGGGCAAGCTCCTCGTGCACGAGGCGGCTCTCGACCGGCTGCAGGCGCTCCGAGACAGGCTCGGCAGGCCCTTCATCGTCCGCTCGGCTTATCGCAGCCCCGAGCACAACAGGGCCGTGGGCGGCGCAAAGCACTCGAAGCACATGGAGGGCACCGCCTTCGACATCGCGATGTCGAATCACGACCCCGCTGCGTTCGAGGCGGCGGCGCGCGAGGCCGGTTTTCTGGGCTTCGGCTTCTACCCGCGCTCGGACTTCATCCACATCGACCTCGGGCCGAAGCGCGAATGGGGCGAGCGGTTTGCCCCTCGGCCGGCCTTCGCGACGGAGACGCCGCCCGCGCGCGAGCGGCTGGCCGAGAGCCGCACGATCAAGGGCGGCGGCGTCGCCGGTGTCGCGACGGTCGGCGCTGCCGGTGTCGAGGTCGCGCAGGAGGCGCTCGCCGAGGCGCAGGATGCGGTCCTGCCGCTCGTGCCGTACCTCGATACACTCCGGTGGGTGTTCATCGCCGCGGCGCTCGCCGGCATCGCGGTCGCGATCTACGCGCGCTGGGACGACTGGCAGCGAGGCGCGCGGTGATCGCCGCCCTCGCGGCCGGGCTTCTCGCCCGGCCATGGGCACGGACGGCGCTCCGCTGGGGCGCCGTCGCGCTCGCAATCCTCCTCTTCCTGCTCTGCCTCCGGCGCGCCGGCGAGCGTGCCGGGCGGATGGCGGAGCGTCTCGACACGATGGAGAAGACCGATGCGGTTCATCGCCGGATGCTGGAGGCTGCGACTCGCCGGCCTCGTTCTCGCGACGAACTGGCTCGCCGCCTGCGGGACGGACGGTTCTGAACAGCCCGTCGCCATCTGCCCGCCGGTCGTCGAGTACAGCCCGAAGTTCCAGGCGCGGGCGGCGGACGAGCTGGCGCTCCTGCCGCAGGATTACGCGGTCGCGGAGATGCTTGGCGATTCCGCCGTCATGCGGGAGCAGGCGCGGGCATGCGGTTCATCGTCGTGAAATCGTTCCGAGACGAGTGATCGGGGGGATCTCGCGTTGCGCAAATGTCTCGGGTTTCTGCTCAGCCGAAGCATGCGTGGCGAGCGCCGGAGATTGGCGGCAGTTGACATGGATCACGGCGCATATGCGCTGCGACGCATAATCATTCGGCCAATGCAGGATGTACTAACCGCCATTTTCGACCCGACTCGCCGCGCCGCGCTCGCCCTTCTCTGGGATGGAGGTGAGCATTGCGTCTGCGAATTGATGGCGAGGCTCGACGCGAGCCAGAGCCGGGTGTCGCGGCACATGAAGGTGCTGCGCGAGGCCGGACTCGTGCTGGACAGGCGCGACGCGCAATGGGTGCGCTACCGCCGGAACCCCGACCTCGCGCCGGAATTCGCGGCCGTGATCGACGCTGTGCTGACCGCAGAATTCAATCTTGAAAGGAAGGTCGCATGACCGTCGAGACACATGACCCCGCACCGCATCGCGGCGCGTCCGACTGGCTCTGGTATCTGGGCGTGCCCACCGTGGGCTTGGTCCTGTACCTGCTCTACGGTCAGCTGATCCCGATCTCGGAATGGGTGACTGCACTGTTTCCGGTGGCCCGCGACAGCCACACCGGCGAGGCCATCGCCTTTTTCGTCTATGACGTGCCCAAGGTGCTGCTGCTTCTGACCGGCATCGTCTTCGTCACCGGCGTGCTGCGCAGCTGGTTCAGCCCGGAACGGACCCGCGCGATCCTTGCGGGCAAACGCGAGATCTGGGGCTATCCGCTCGCCTCGCTTCTGGGTGTGCTGACACCGTTCTGCTCCTGCTCCTCGGTGCCGCTCTTCATCGGCTTCGTCTCGGCGGGCATTCCGCTGGGGGTCACGTTTTCATTTCTGATCGCGGGGCCGATGGTGGGGCCGGTGGGCCTCGGGCTGCTCTACGGCCTCGTCGGCTGGCAGATCGCCACGATCTATCTCGTCTTCGGATTCACGATCGCCACCGTGGCGGGGTTCGTGTCGGGCCGGATGAGGCTGGAGCGGTATCTGCAGGACTGGGTGCGTGAGCTTAACGCCGGGCTCGTGGGCGATCTGCCCGAGGAGCGGCTGACGCTGGTGGACCGGCTGAAGATCGGTGTCGAACAAGTGCGCGAGATCGTCGGGAAGGTCTGGCTCTGGGTGCTGGTCGGTATCGGCATCGGCGCCACGATCCACGGCTACGTCCCCGAGGAACTGATGCTGCGGATCATGGGCGGCGAGGCCTGGTGGTCGGTTCCCGCCGCCGTCGTCGTGGGCGTGCCGATGTACACCAATGCGGCCGGCGTCATCCCGATTGTCGAGGCGCTCCTCGGCAAGGGCGCGGCCCTCGGCACGACGCTCGCCTTCATGATGTCGGTGATCGCGCTGAGCCTGCCCGAACTGATCATCCTGAAACAGGTGCTGACCCTTCGCCTGATCGCGATCTTCATCGCGGTCGTCTCGGCGGGGATCCTCGCCACCGGCTTTCTCTTCAACGCCATTCTCTGAAAGGACACGCACATGAAAACCGTCAAGGTCTACGGCCCCGGCTGCAAGCGCTGCGAGACGACCGAAGCCATGGTCAAGGAGGCTGCCGCCAAGCTGGGCGTCGCGGTCGAGGTCGAAAAGGTCACCGATGCGAAATCCATCGCAATGGCGGGCGTCATGTCCACGCCGGGCATCTCGGTCGACGGCAAGCTCGTCCATGCGGGCGGCCTGCCGAACGCGGCGAAACTCGAAGGCTGGCTCAGCACATGATCCGCGCACTCGTTGCCACCGCCGTTCTGGTCTGATTGCGCTCTGTCCGCCGGTCGTGGACTAAAGCCAGGAGTTCCAGGCACAGGCCGCAGACGATCTGGCGCTGCTGCCGGACGCGTCCGTGATTGCGGAGATGCTGGCCGACCACGCCGTCATTCGGGAGCAGGCGCGGGCGTGCTCCCAAGGATGAAGTTCAGGCGTCCGCAAAAACTCTGATGCCGGAACTGGGGCGCAGCGCATTGTTGCGGAACAACCCGGGAGCGGCGTAGCATTCCGGCAGGGAGGAGTGCTTGGCCCACCGTCTCATGCGCCGCCGAGTGCTGGGGCTCTTTGCCGCGTCGGCAATCGGGCTGCCCTTGGGCGTCGGCGCACTCAGTCCCGCTCCGGTTCGGCCTGACTCCCGTCTTCCTCGACAACGATGCAGATGTCATCCGGCAGCTCCGCACCGCTCTCTCGGAGAGCATGGGGATGCCTGTGGAGCTCGTGCAGCGACGGACTTATCAAGAGGTCACCGGCCTGTTGCTCGAGGGTGCCCTCGATGCCGCGTGGCTCTGCGGCTACCCGTACCTTCAGCATGAGAAGGCGCTCAGCCTGGTCGGGGTTCCGGTCTGGCACGGAAAGCCGCTCTACCAGTCGTACCTGATCACCGCGCCGGACGACCCAGCGACAGGACTCTCGGATCTCGAGGGTGGAACGCACGCCTTCTCGGACCCGGACAGCAATTCCGGGTGGCTCGTGACGGCCTCCGATCTTGCCCGCTCTGGTCGTCGCCCGGACGATTTCTTCGCCCGCACCATCTTCACCTACGGCCATCGCAATGTCGTCCGCGCAGTCGCCAGCGGGCTGACACGATCGGGCAGCGTCGACGGGTATGTCTGGGAAACTCTTGCCCTGGTCGAGCCGTCGCTCACGCTCGCGACCAAGGTCATCGCGCGCTCCGAGTTGCTCGGCTTCCCGCCCTTCGTCGCCCGGGCTGACCGCATCGTCGGATCCGCGCGTCGCCGCCTGCCGGACGGCGCTCCTCGACATGCCGCGGAGCGAAGCCGGACGAAAGGCGCTCGCTCTCCTGCATCTCGATGGCGTCGCCGAAGGCGATCCGGCGCTGTTCGACGGGATTGCCGCTCGGATGCGCGATCTCGGGGCGCAGCCATGAGCATCGGTCGCCTCGGCCGCCTTCCGATCGCGGCCCGTGTCCCGTTGATGGCCGCCGTGCTGATGGTGGTCCTGGGCGTGGTCGCCTCGCAACAGGTCCTGCTCGCGCTGACGCGAGCGCAGGAGGCGCGGCTGCGCGAGCTGGCGCGGCTCCACGTCGATGGCCTCTCTGTCGCGCTCGGCCCTCGGTGCTGCGCCAGGACGTCTGGGAGGTCTTCGACACGCTCGACCGCGCCAGCGCGGCCGGCGAGGGCCTGCGCATGGTGATGACCGCCGTGGCCGACGACCGAGGCCGCGTCCTGGCGGCAACGGACCCGAGGCAGGCGCGGGTCGATGGGCTGCTTGCAGAGCTTGCCGGCGACGCGCAGCCGCTCGACGGGCTGACGGTCGATGCCGGCGACGCCCGCGTCCGCGTGCTCGCGCCGCTTGTCTACCAGGGACGGTCGATCGGCCAGATCCTGACCGAGCTCGACGTCTCGGACCTGGCGGCGGAACGGCGGCGGGCGGCCCTTTACCTTCTTCTTGGGAACGCGCTCGCGACCGTATTGATCGCGCTGGGCGGGTATCTCGCCATGCGGCATATGCTGCGCCCGATCGCCACCCTCGCGAGCCATATGGGCGAGGTCTCCGGCAAGCCGACCGCGATCCCGGAAGCGGAGGTGCCGAAAGGCGACCCGGAAATCGCGCGGCTGTTCCGGACATTCAACGGGATGGTCGATGCGGTCGAGGCCAAGGTGGATGCGGAGCGCCGCCTTGCCGAGCGCGAGCGGTTTGTCAGCCTCGGCCGGCTCGCCTCCTCGCTGGCCCACGAGATCAACAATCCGCTCGGCGGTCTCCTCAACGCGGCGGACACGATCAGGCGGTTCGCGGACAGGCCCGACGTGGTCCGCACCTCGGCGGCGCTTCTGGAGCGGGGCCTGAAGCACCTGAGGGATGTCGCGCGCGTGACGCTGGACCACAACCGGCTCGCATCCGACGGCGTCTCGCTGAAGCCTGACGATCTCGACGACCTTCGGCTGCTGGTTTCGCCGGAGATCGATCGGCAGGGACAGCGGCTGGATTGGAAGATCGATGCCGGCGCGGCGGACCTCGCCGGCTTTCCCGCCGCGAAGGTGCGGCAGATCGTTCTGAACCTGCTGCTGAACGCCTCGACGGCCGCCGGCCGGGGCGGTTCGGTTGCGCTCGCCGTCACGGGCGATCCGACCGGCTTGCGCATATCGCTTGCGCGACAGCGGGCCCGGATTGCCGCCGGCCGCGCTGCAGCGCCTCCTTTCCTCTGAGCATTCGCCGCCCGGCGGCGGCGTCGGCCTCAGGATCGTTCGCGAGCTCGTGTCCGAGCTTGGCGGCCGCATCGACCACCGCCGGATCGATGGCCGCACAGAGGTCGTGGTCGGGCTTACGGCCCGCCAGGCGGCGGAGGTCGCCTGATGCTGAAGGGCCGGCGCATCCTTCTCGTCGAGGACGACGAGATCATGGGCGCCTCGATCGCGCAGCGGCTGGACCTGGAGGGCGCCGAGGTGCAGTGGGTGAAGCAGGTGGTGCGCGCCATCCCGGCCGTGCGGACGCCCCGGGCGCCCGTGGATGCCGTGATCTGCGACATCAGGCTGCCCGGACGGCACGGGCGAGGAGATCTTCACCGAGCTCAGCCGGACGATGAGGCCGCCGCCGTTCCTCTTCATCACGGGCCAGGGCGGGATCGAGCAGGCGGTCCGGCTGATGCACGCGGGCGCCGCCGACTACGTGACGAAACCCTTCGACATTGGGGTCTTCCTGGAAAGGCTCGAGCTCCTGATGCGGCCTCGGGAAATGGTGCGCATGCCGCCGATCCTCGGGATCTCGCCGGCCGCGCGCCGGGTCGATGCGCTTGCGGCCGCCGCGGCCGCCGCGGACGACGCGGTCCTGATCCTCGGCGCGTCGGGAACGGGCAAGGCACTCGTCGCGCGGCGGATTCATCGCTCCTCGGAGAGGCGCGCGGCGCCGCTCGTCGAGGTGAACCTCGCGCGCGAGCCTGATCCGGGCGCGACGGCTCTTCGGGCGCGACGGCGCGGTGGTGCGGACCGGCGAAGGCGTGCTGCTCCTGCATGCGCTCGAGCGGCTGTCAGCCTCCGACCAGACGACGCTCTTTCTCGAGCTGGACCGAGGCTTCGAGGGACGGCTGATCGCGACCTGCACGGCGGAGATCGAGCACGCCGTGGCGGACGGCCGGTTCCGAGCCGACCTGCACGCCAGGCTCGCCGCCAGCGAGATCCCGATCCCGCCGCTCGGCGAGCGAACCGAGGATGCAGTCTGGCTGGCGAACGAGATCTTCGCGTCCCTCAATGCCGGGCGCGAGCGCCCGATGCGGGGGATCTCCTCTCTCGGCGAGGAGGCGCTGCGCGCGCACGACTGGCCCGGAAACGGGCGCGAGGTGCGGAGCCGGCTGACGCGCGCGGTGGCGCTGGCCGATGGCGAGTGGCTGTTTCCGGCCGATCTGTTTCCGGAGCGTCAGATAGCCGGCATCTTCCAGACCCTTGTCGGAGGTCCGCGACACCGCCGAGCGCCGCCACATCGTCGCTGCTCTGGAGCGAACCGGCGGCCAGGTCACCGAGGCGGCGCGCCTTCTGAAAGTGTCGCGCACGACGCTGTGGGAAAAGATGCAGAAGCTCGGCATCTGAATCGCCCGCGGCGTTCGGATTTCCGAACATCTGCGAAAAGCCCGTTCCCTCACAAGTGCTTCCCGCACCGCATCATGGCCCTCGGCGACGTCGCGCCCCGTCCTCGGCGGGACTACCCTGACGCGAGAAGAGCCAGGGAGGAGGCCCAGCCATGAAATGCGATCGACTGGTCGACGTCGGACGACGTCAGTTCCTGAGGGGCAGCGCGCATTGCCGGCGCCGGCGCCGCGGCGACCGTGCTGACGGGAGGAGGCCAGGCGCAGGCCCAGTCCGCGCTCGCGCGCGTCGACTACCCGTCGAACCGCCTTGGCAATATCGCCGACCTGACGGTCAACGAGCCGGTCGACATCGCCTACCCCGACGCCGGACAGCCCCGGCATCCTGCTGAAGCTGGGCCAGAAGGTCGAGGGCGGCGCCGGGCCGGATGGCGACATCGTCGCCTATTCGGTGCTCTGCCCGCACAAGGGCTGGCTGCTCTCCTACAACGCCGCTGACCGGACACTGAACTGCCCCGGGCATTATTCGCGGTTCGACCCCGAGGCGGGCGGCCTGCAGGTCTGGGGGCATGCGACCCAGAACCTGCCGCAGTTCGCGCTGCGGGTGGACGAGAAGGGCGACATCTACGCCGAGGGCGTGGACGAGCTCATCTACGGCCGCCTGTCGAACGTGCTCTGAGGGAGGGAACCATGGCTTACAAGCGCCAGATCGACCGTCTGCCGATCATTCCCGCAGACGCGAAGGAACACAACGTCACCTGCCATTACTGCATCGTCGGCTGCGGCTACACGGCCTACACCTGGCCGGTGAACCGGCAGGGCGGGACCGACCCGTCGCAGAACAAGTTCGGCGTCGACCTCGCCAAGCAGCAGGAGATGGAGACCGACGCCTGGTACGCGCCGTCGATGTACAACATCGTGAGGCAGGACGGGCGCGACGTGCACCTCGTCATCAAGCCCGACAAGGACTGCGTCGTGAACTCCGGCCTCGGATCGGTGCGCGGCGCGCGCATGGCCGAGAACCGCCGATCGGACGTCACGGGCACGCAGCAGCAGCGCCTGACCGAGCCGATGGTCTGGCGCTACGGCACCTTGCAGCCGACCAGCTGGGAGGATGCGCTTGACCTCGTCGCGCGTGTGACCGCCCGTGTGATCGACGAGGACGACGAGGACGACCTCTTCGTCTCGATGTTCGACCATGGCGGCTCGGCCGGCGGCTACGAGAACACCTGGGGCACGGGCAAGCTCTACTTCGAGTCGATGAAGGTCAAGAACTGCCGCATCCACAATCGCCCGGCCTACAACTCCGAGGTCCATTCCACCCGCGACATGGGCGTCGGCGAGCTGAACTACTGCTACGAGGATTACGGCCTGACCGACACGATCTTCATGGTCGGGGCGAACTCGCTCGAGACGCAGACGAACCTCTTTCTGAACCACATGGTCCCCGGCATGCGGGGCGACACCATCTCGAAGAAGGAGGCCGAGCTGCCGGGTGAGCCGCACGCCCCCGCCAAGGTCGATCATCGTCGATCCGCGGCGCACCGTGACGCTGAACGCCTGCGAGGAGGTGGCCGGCAAGGAGAACGTGCTGCACCTGCAGATCCAGTCCGGGCACGGACCTGGCGCTGTTCAACACGCTCTTCACCTACATCGCCGACCAGGGCTGGGTCGACAGCGATTTCATCGCGAACTCGACCTTCCAGGACGGCGAGGCGCAGGCCGAAGATCCCGGCCCACTCCGGCGGCGCTCGGCAGCTTCGAGCTGGCGCGCGAAGCGTGCCGCATGTCGCTGGCCGAGGGCGCCGCAATCTGCGGCGTGCCGGAGGCGGACATCGTCAAGGCCGCCGAGTGGATCGCCAAGCCGAAGGAGGGCGGTGCGCGCCGCAGGACCGTCTTCCCCTACGAGAAGGGCATCATCTGGGGGAACGACAACTACCGCACGATCGGCGCGCTGGTGAACATCGGGCTCGCCACCGGCAACATCGGCCGCCCGGGCGGCGGCGTCGTGCGCCTCGGCGGGCACCAGGAAGGCTACATGCGCCCCTCCGACGCGCATGTCGGTCGCCCGGCGGCCTACATCGACGACCTCCTGATCCGCGGCCACGGCAAGGTCCACCACATCTGGGCGAACGACCACTACAAGACCACGCTGAACGCCTCCGAGTTCAAGCGCGTCTACAACCGCCGCACCAACATGGTGAAGGAGGCGATGGACGCCGCGCCCGGGCGCGACCCGCGAGGAGATGGTCGACGCCATCGTCGCGGCAATCGAGGCGGGGCGGCCTCTTCTCGGTCGATATCGACATCATGCCGACCCAGATCGGCCAATGCGCGCATGTCGTCCTGCCGGCGGTCGAATCCGGCGAGATGAACCTGACCTCGATGAACGGCGAGCGGCGGATGCGGCTGGTCGAGAAGTACATGGACGGCCCCGGCTCGGCCAAGCCCGACTGCATGATCGCGGCGGGTCTCGCGCAGAACATGGAGCGCGTGCTGCGCGAGGATGGGCGATGGCGAACTATGCCGACCAGTTCAAGGGCTATGACTGGAAGACCGAGGAAGACGCCTTCATGGACGGCTACCATGCCCAGACCGGCAAGATCGTCACCTATGACCGGCTTCGCGCCATGGGCAACAACGGCGTGCAGGAGCCGGTGACCGGCCTTCGAGAACGGCCAGCTCGTCGGCACCAAGCGTCTCTATGCCGACGGCAAGTTCGACCGGCATGGCCGCGACGACAAGAAGGCGCTGTTCTGCGCCGGCGCCTGGCGCGGCCTGCAGGCGCCCGGCAAGGCGCAGCAGAAGGCGAACTATGCGTTCCTCATCAACAACGGCCGGTCGAACATCAACTGGCAGAACTGGTTCCTGGACAAGGAGAACGACTTCGTCTCCGACCGCTATCCCTATCCGTTCATCGAGATGCATCCCGAGGACATGGCGGAGCTCGGGCTGAACGCCGGGCGATCTCGTCGAGATCTACAACGATGTCGGCGCGACGCAGGCCATGGCCTATCCGACGCCGACGGCCCGGCGGAGGCGAGACCTTCATGCTGTTCGGCGCGCCCCCGGCGCGCAGGGCAACGTCATCAACGCCGGCGTGAACGAGCTGGTGCTGCCGGACTACAAGCACACCTGGGCCAACATCCGGAAGATCTCGAACGCCCCTGCGGCGGTCTCGCACCTCTCGTTCAAGTCGAAGGAATTCGACCTCGGCTGAGAACGGCCCGCGGCGGATCTCGCCCGCTCTTGCGCGGGCGAGGCCTCAGCAGGAGCAGGACGATGAACCCTCGACCAACACCGACATGTCCCGCATGCGAGGCGGGCAAGCCCGGTTCGGCGATTCCGCTGGATGCCGCGTGCCTGCGGGCGCTGGCGGCGGCCGCGCCACTCGCGGGTAGAGAGGTCCTTCCCTTGCACGATGGCCTGGGGCGGGTGACGGCGGATCCAATCCGGGCGCCCATCCCGCTCCCGCCTTTTGACAATTCGGCGATGGATGGCTACGCGCTCCGGCTCGTCCGGTCTCACCGGCCCGGGGCCGTGGTCCTTGGTGCGAGGATTCGCGCGGGGGATGAGCCGCCGCCTCTCCTGCCTGGAACGCCGCCCGCATCCTCACGGGCGCGCCGGTGCCGGAGGGGGCGGACTGCGTCGTGATGCAGGAGCGCGTGCACTGCTCCGGCGGGGCGATCACGCTTGACAAGCGCCCGGAGAGCGGAGCGAACATCCGCCTCGCCGGCGAGGACGTCGCCGAAGGGCGCGACCTGCTGCCCGCACGGGTTGCCCTGACGCCGCCCCGCATTGCGCTGCTCGCCGCCGCCGGCTTTTCGCGCGTTTCCGGTCCCCGTGCGGCGCGGTGCCGGTCGCGCTGCTGTCGACGGGGAACGAACTCCACGGAGCCTGGACGGGCTCTCCAGCCGGGACGGATATACAACTCGAACCGGCCGATGCTCTCGGCGCTCCTGGCGCTGCCCTTCATCGAACTCCGCGACTTCGGCATGGCGCCGGACGATCCGGAGGCGATCCGCTCGGCCGTTCGCGACGCCGCCGGTTCGGGCGACGTGGTCGTGACCACCGGCGGCGTCTCGGCAGGTGACGAGGATCACATGCTCGACGTGCTTCGCCGCGAGGAGGCGCAGCTCGACGTGCTCAAGGTGGCGATCCGGCCGGGGAAGCCAGTGACGATCGGCCGGATCGGCTCCTGCCTCTTCATAGGTCTCCCGGGCAACCCCTACGCCTCTCTCGTGACCGCGATGCAGATCGCGCTCCCGGCCATTCGTCGGATCGCGGGTCTCGACCGCGTGCTGCCCACACGGCTCGCGGCGGTAGCCGGCTTCGATCTGGACAGGCGGCCCGGCAGCGCGGAGTTCATCCCCGTCACGGTGGATGGCGAGGATGAGTTCGGCCGGCCAGTGCTGACGCGCCTGGGACCCGGCGCCTCGGCACGGCTGGCTCCGGTCGCGGCGGCGGAAGGCATCGCCGTCTTGCGCGCGGAGGCGTCGAGCATCCGTCACGGCGATCGCCTGACCTGGGAGCCCTTCCCGTAGGTCCGCTCATGCCGCTCGGCGAGTCGGCAGCCGCGGAGAAACTTTCCAGCTGGACCGCCCGCCAACGGCGCCCTGCTTGTGCCTGCCAAAAGTTCAAGTATCCATGATTCATGTGATTCGACCTCGATGCCGCTGCGCTGACTGCTCTCGGCCACGAGGGGCGGCTGGCCGTCTTCCGCCTGCTCGCCCGGCAGTGCGCCCGACTGGGTGCCGGCCGGCGAGATTGCAAGAGCGCTGGGGGTGAAGCAGAATACGCTGTCGGTCTATGTCGCGATCCTGACGCGCGCGGGGCTGCTGCGGCAGCGGCGGCAGGGGCGCTCGATCCTCTACAGCATCGATCTCGCCCGAACGGGCGCACTGCTGGACTTCCTCGTCAACGACTGCTGCCGCGGCCGGCCGGAACTCTGCGAGCCGATGGCCGCGCATGCCCTCAGGCGCCTCGACGAAGGGAACACCGCCATGTCGGATCGTGTCTTCAACGTGCTGTTCATCTGCACCGGCAACTCGGCCCGGTCGATCTTCGCCGAGGCGATCCTGGCGCGCGA